>JALHRS010000031.1 GCA_022841325.1 Lysobacterales bacterium
TTGGTTGTTGGTTGTTGGTTGTTGGTTGTTGGTTGTTGGTTGTTGGTTGTTGGTTGTTGGTTGTTGGTTGTTGGTTGTTGGTTGTTGGTTGTTGGTTGTTGGTTGTTGGTTGTTGGTTGGCGGTGAAGGGGGGACCCGGCTTCTGTGGGTCCAGGCAAGTCTGGGCTTCCGACAGCCTGTGGGAGCGGACTCTGTCCGCGACAGCAACCGATCGCGGACAGAGTCCGCTCCCACAGAATGCCAACAACCGAATACCGACAACCGACAACCAGCAACCGACAACCAGCTCTAGGCCAGGGCCTTGCCCTCGCGCACGAAACTGGGCTTGACCACGCGCACCGGCACCAGCTTGCCGCGGATGTCGACCTCGGCCTGTTCGGCGCCGGCGCTCGCGGCTGGCACGCGGGCGAAGGCGATGGCCTTGCCCAGCGTGGGCGAGAAGGTGCCGGAGAGAATCTCGCCCTCGCCGGCCAACGTCAGCACCCGCTGACCGTGCCTGAGCACACCCTTCTCGTCCATGATCAGGCCGACCAGCACGCGGCTGACGCCGGCATCCCGCTGCGACTCCAGAGCGGCCCGGCCGATGAAATCGCGGTCGGACGGCTCGAAAGCCACGGTCCAGGCCAGATTGGCTTCCAGCGGACTGATGTCCTCGTCCATGTCTTGCCCGTACAGGTTGAGACCGGCCTCCAGACGCAGCGTGTCGCGGGCACCGAGGCCACAGGGTTTGACACCGGCAGCCAGCAGGGCGTTCCAGAAGGCGACGACGCGCTCGGCCGGGACGATGACCTCGAAGCCGTCCTCGCCGGTGTAGCCGGTGCGGGCCACGAACAGCCCGTCGACCTCGGCCGCGGCAAAGCGACCCAGCGCCGCCAGGGTGGCGGCACCGGTCTCGCTTACAACCGTCTGCACGGCGGCGCCGGCCTGCGGCCCCTGTACCGCGACCATGGCCAGTTCGGCGCGCTCATCGACGCTGACATCGAAGGCAGCGGCCTGGGCGCGGATCCAGGCCAGATCCTTGTCCCGGGTGGCGGCATTCACCACCAGCCGGAAATAGTCCTCGGTCAGGAAGTACACGATCAGATCGTCGATCACGCCGGCGCGCTCGTTGAGCATGCAGGTGTAGAGCGCCTTGCCCGAGACCTTCAGCTTGTCGACATTGTTGGCCAGCAGATGCCGCAGAAATGGCCGGCACTGCTCGCCGTGCAGATCGACCACGGTCATGTGCGAGACATCGAACATGCCGGCGGCGCGACGCACGATGTGATGTTCATCGAGCTGCGAGCCGTAATGCAGGGGCATGTCCCAACCGCCGAAATCGACCATCTTGGCGCCCAGCGATCGATGCGTGGCGTTGAGCGGGGTCTGCTGCAGAGACATGGCGTGCTCCAGGTAGGGCCATCGGGGGCGCGAATGATAGCCCCGCGCGGGCCACGGGCGCTTGTCTGGCCGCGCTCACGCGTTTGCCGGCGAAGGAGCTGGTGGGACAGCAATCCAGCCCGTCCCGTTGTTCCTGAACGGCCTGCTGCCGGCCATGACCACCAGCAGGGGCGCCAAGCCGCTGCAAGGTGGAGCCTGTCAGACACTACGCCATGGATCGAACGCGCTTGGACTGGATGCTCTATCTGCTTGCTGCGCTGCTGGTGATTGCCGGCATTCTCGGCTCGATCCTGCCGGCCATGCCGGGATTGCCGCTGGTCTTCGGCGGCCTGCTGCTGGCGGCGTGGACCGGCGACTTCCAGCAGGTCGGCTGGGTCACGCTGATCGTGCTCGGCGTATTGACGCTGCTGGCCATGGGCATAGACCTGCTGGCGTCGCTGTTGGGCACGCGCCGGGTGGGCGCCAGCGGCTGGGCGGTACTGGGTGCCGCCATCGGCACCGTGGTAGGACTGTTCTTCGGCTTTTTCGGCTTGCTGTTCGGCCCCTTCGCGGGTGCACTGATCGGCGAGTTGCTGGCCGGCAAGGGCATGCAGCAAGCGGCTCGCGCCGGGTTCGGCGCCTGGCTGGGTTTCGTCATCGGCAGTCTGGCCAAGCTCGCGCTGGCCTTCAGCATGCTCGGCGTATTTGCCCTGGGCTGGCTGATCGGCTGATGATCACGGGCAGGGCTTGATTGAGCCCATCTTTACACGGTCTGGGCGGCGCTCGCGCTAGTCTCGGCGCCATCGGCAAACTCGAATTCGGAGTCACTCATGCAGACCCTGGTGTTGATCCCCTGGCTGGCCCTGGCCAGCCCGGCTGCGGTAGAGCCCGCCACGGTGCAGGTACAAACCCATACACTGGCCGTGTCCCCAGCCGGCAAGGCCGCCGCCTCGGGGCAGTCGCTGGTGGCTGAAGCCACCCACGCCATGAGCGCCCGCATCGATGCCAGCGGCAAGGTCGAGTATCACTGCGAGGTGGCGACGCACCAGCACGACTCGGGCTCGAATCCGCGCGATCTGCACGAGGAGCACTGAGCCATGCGCCAGATCTACGCTGCATGGGCACTGCTGCTGGCCTCGGGAACCGTCTGCGCACAGGCTCTGGTGCCTGGCCAGCGCACCCAGTTCAACCTGCAGGCATCCTCGTACACCAACAGCCTGTACTTCGACGTGCCGGCCGGCGCCACCCGGATCCGGGTGGAACTGGAGAGCGACACCAGCAATGTCGATCTGGACCTGTTCATGCGCTACGGCAACAGTTTCTCCAGCCAGACGCCCTACGGACGGCCGATGGACTTCGATGCGCTGCAGGACCAGGCCCAGTATTTTGCGATCAGCGCCAGCGACGACGAAACCATCTCGGTCGGACGCAGCAACTATCGCCCGGTGCAGGCCGGCCGCTGGCATCTGGCCATCCTGAACTTCGCCACCTTCCCGGTCGATGCCCGGATCAAGGTCGAGATCGACAACGCGCCGCCGACGCCGGTGCAGTTCGACGTGCGTTTCGATCTGCCGGGTGCCGGCTGCGATGTCGCGCCATGGAATGATGCGTCGCCGGCAACGCCGGTGGGCGGCAATCCGGGCACCACGCTGGGACAGCAGCGCCGCAATGCGATGCTGGAGGCCCTGCGTCAGCTCGGCGCCGGCTTCGACAGCGAGATTCCGATCACCGTGCGCGCCTGCTGGGACGACCTGACCGTGGGCACCAACACCGCCACGCTGGCCGCCGCCGCGCCTGATGATTTCCTGATCGCCGATCGCAGCCTGGTATTCAGCGATGGCAGTGGTTTTCGCCCCGCGCCCTATCTGCCCGACAAGTACGCCTTCTATTCGGCGGCTCCCGCGGCACGTCTGGGTGGCACCCGTGGCTGCAGCCTGCGCGGCGGCAGTTGTGTTGATTCCACCGACATGACCATCACCTACAACCGGCGCATCGGCAGTAGTGGGGTCCTCGGCGGCAATCCCTTCTATCTGGGATACAACGCCGCGCCCTTCGGCACGCTCGATTTCGTCGGCGTCAGCGTGCATGAGCTCGGCCACGGCCTCGGCTTTCTGAGTCTGGTGCGCGTCAGTGGCGCGTCGATCGGCGCCAAGGCGCTGGGACGCGATGACATCTACGCACGCCAGGTGATCGATACCCGCGCCTTCCCCTACCGCCCCTTCCTGAGCCTGACCGACGCAGAGCGCGCCGAGGCAATGACCTCGCGGGTGGGCCTCAGCTGGATCGAGCCACGCGCCGTCAATTCCCCGGATAACATCCCGACCGGTTTCCCGGGCATTCTGCTGTTCGCACCAAACCCGATCCAGGGCGGCTCCACGCTCTCGCATCTGTCGGATGGCTACCTCGGGCAGTTGATGACTCCCTCGCTGAGCCTGAGCCAGGGTACGCGCCAGCTGGGACTGGCAGTACCCATGCTGTACGCCCTGGGCTGGGCCCCCGAGCCCGCCGCCGTGCCGGCCAATCCGGCGCCTTTTGCCGGACTCTGGTATGACCGCGACCGGGATGGCCATGGTGTGGATTTCCAGCGCATCTACACCGATGCCGCCGGTTTCGACATCTATTCGCTGATCTTCTACACCTTCGACAACGATGGCCGCCCCGAGTGGTACATCGCCATCGGGCCGCTGGTGGACGGCGTTTTCGCCGCCTCGCTGGATCCGGCCGGCAATAGTCTGGTGCGCTACCGCTATGTCGGCGGGGCCACGCCGCAGCAGGCGGTGCCTGGCCAGAGCGGACAGGTGGTGCTGGATTTCAACAAGGCGGAGACCTCACCCGCCTGCAATGACGGCACCGCCCGAGCCGGCGTCGGGCTGCTCGGCATGTTCCGCTACACCCTGGCCGGCGTCACCGGCGGCTGGTGCATGGAGGAACTGATTCCCGCAGCCGGGCGCCCGCAGAGCGATCTGACCGGCACCTGGTACGCCGGCAGCAGCGATGCCGGCTGGGGATCGAGCGTCGCCAACGCCGCCATCAATGCCTCCCAGCGCCTGCTGTTCTCCACGCTGTACTACCCTGACAGCACTGGCGCCGGCCGCTGGGCCTTCGTCAGCAGCAACAATTACCAGCCTGGGCAGTCCCTGCCGGTGACCGAGCGTCGCGGCTATTGCCGCAGCTGTCCGGTCAGCCTCACCGACACCCAGATCGGCACCCTGACGCCGAATCTGACCCAGGCCACCCAGGGTCAGGCCGGCAGCAACCGCCTGCGCTTCGACGTCACCTACGGCGGCCCGGAAGGCGGACGCTTCACCCGCGACGTACCCTACGAACTGCTCAGCGTTCCGCAGTAGGAGCCGGTTGTCGGTTGTCGGTTGTCGGTTGCCGGTTGCCGGTTGCCGGTTGCCGGTTGCCGGTTGCCGGTTGCCGGGATTCATGATGAAGCGTCATTGCGAGGCCCGCTGCGCGGGCCGCGGCAATCCAGCGTTCACGCTCTGGATTGCTTCCCCCGTTCAAGTCCGGGGTCGCAATGACGCCGGATTCGGCTCTTGTAGGTCCAGACTTGTCTGGACGCTCCAGGCGGCGTCCTGCAGAAGCGTCCAGACAAGTCTGGACCTACAACAGGCTGCACAGCGACGCTGGTAGCCCGAACCGCTCGTAGCGCTGACGCGAAAGAGCCCCGGTGAGCCGCTGCGCGGCACATGGGGCTACGCGAGCGACGCCACGGCGCCCTCCAGATACCGGCTCTTCCCGTGCCCCGTGCCCCCTTCCCCCTGCCCCGCGCATCAATCCGGCAGCAACTCGCGCGCCATCACCACTGCATCTTCGCGACGGCCGTTGGCGGCGGGGTAGTAATTGGGGCGATGGCCGATTTCGCAGAAGCCACTGCGGTGGTAGAGCGAGATCGCGGCCGTATTCGAGGGCCTGACCTCGAGAAACACCCGCTCGACCTGATGCCAGCGGGCCAGATCGATCAGCCGGCTGAGCAGACGCCGGCCGTAACCGGCGCCCTGATGCTCGGGAGCGACGCACAGATTCAGGATGTGAGCTTCGCCAGCAGCCGCCGAGAGTACGCCGTAGCCAAGAATGCCGGCGGTACTCTCCAGCACCCACAGGCTGTAGCCGGCTTTGAGACAGTCGCGGAAGACCGCTTCGGTCCAGGGGAAATCGTAGGCGCGTACTTCGATCGCCATGACCTCGCGCAAATCATCGCTGCGCATCGGCCGGATCTGCGGAACCGCCGGCTTGACGACGGCGTTCACCGCTGCGCGATCCGCTGCCGCAAGCGTCTCCAGAATGATCGTTTTGCACCAGGATCGGCGCGCAGCTGCGCCAGCTCCGGCAGGGTTTCACCGAGCGCCAGCCAGTGGCCGCTCCATTGCACCACATCGGCGAAGCCGGCAGCCTGCGCCAGTGCCCTGGCCAGGGCCGAATCCTGATCCGCCCAGGCCAGCGCCGAGGTGGCAGCCGCTGTCGCTGCGCTGTCGTGGGCAATGATCGGCAGAACGCGGCGCCGGTAAACATCGACTTCGAGCGCCGCCAGGACCTGTGCCTGGGTCGCACTCAGCGGATGATGGGGGCGGTTCTGGAGATCGAGCATGACCTTCTGCAGCTTCAGCGCTGACCCAGAGCCTGACGCAGATCCTTGATCAGGCGTCTGGCCACTTCATCCACCGCTGCCGACAGCGCGACCGCGGAGTCCTCCACGCGCGATCCGGACACCGGCATGCGCAGCAGATAATCGCGCTCGATCAGCGGCAGTTCGGCACCATCCAGCTGCAGCCGCAGGCGCACACCCATGACCGCTTCGGTGGGTTGACCCGCGACCAGCACCCGCTCGAAACGGTGGATGGCACCGGTCAATCGATAGCCGGTCGTGCGCGGCGACAGCCGGTCGGTGACATAGGCCGACACGCCGGCCGCCGACAGCAGCTCCTGCAGCCGACGCTGCACCATCACCGGCGGCGGATCGTTCCACAGCTGATAGTGGTACTGACTGGTCTTCAGACTGTCGGCATCGTTGGCATAAAGAATCGGGCGTTCGCCATGGACGCCATCGGCGCGAAAGTCGGTGACCACCAGTGGCTGGTCGAGCAAGGGCGCCGGCAGCGCCGCCATCGGTGCCGCTGGGGCCAGTCGGTAATAACGGAAATCGGGAATGGCCTGCGGCGCGCTGCAGCCGACGAGCAGCAGGCACAGCGCAATCAAAGCCAGCGTCAAGCGCCGGGGATCAGGGTTGGGAATCATCGTTTCTCATCCGGAAGCGAGTCGGCCTTGGGCGCGAAGATCAATCGATTCGGCTCCTTGCGGATCTGGCGGCTGAACTCGTCGAAATGACGGCTGGCCGACTCCAGATTGTAGGTAATGGCATCGACGCGCTGGGCCATCGCGTCCAGCGTGAAACGCAGATCGGCAAAAGCCTGCTGGATCTCGGGACGGCTTTCCTTGACCGTGCCGTCAAGCTCGGCCAGGATCGAATTCAGCTGCTTGCGCGTGGCTTCCAGATCGCCGGTCAGCTGGCGCACATTGGTGGCCGCGGCGCTGGATTCCGACAACAGGGTTTCCAGATTGCCGCGATTGGCGGGGCCGAGCATCTTGTCGAGCGAGGCCGCGCTGGAATTCAGCTGATCGACCAGTTCCACCGCCTTGTCGATCAGCAGCGGCGTGCCCTCCTCGAACTTGCCGCCGATCGAATCCAGGCGCTTGCCGAGCCGGTCGACCAGCGGGGTCAGCTTGTCGCGGGTCAGGGTGGTCACCTCACCGGCGAGTTCGCCCACGGCACCAAACAGATCGGCGGCTTCCTGGCCCTTGATCTCCGATCCGGGTTCCAGCAGATCCTTCGCCTCGCCTTCCTTGATCGAGATGAACACATCCGACAGCAATCCGGAAGACATCAGCTGGGCGACCGAATCCTTGGGAATCTGCCAGCCATCCTGCACCGAGAAGTCCACCCGGAAGCGGGTGACATCGGCATCGCGCTCCGGTGAGATCTTCTCGATCTGGCCGATGCGAAAACCCTGATAGAACACCGGCGTGCCGAAGGCCAGCCCGGCCACGTTGCGATAGCGCACCAGATAGTCGTCGCTGGGACCGCTGCGCCCGGTGATCACCAGCAAGGCACTCAACAGCAGACCGAGGGCGCCGAGCGCCACCAGACCCGCCAGAAAATAATTGACGTTTTCGCGTTTCACGCGCTGTTGATCCCCAAAGTCCGAGTCGATTCTGCCACAGGCGCCGCCATTTACCGGTCTTCGTCGCTGCCGGTAAGGCGCGCCAGGTACTCATCCACGTTCACTTCCACATGCCGCGGGCGCCGATTCAGCAAATCCTGAATGCGTTCGTTGTCGCTGCTGCGCACCTCGGGCACGGTGCCGGTCATCAGCACCTTGCCCTGATCGAGCACGGTGATCTTGTCGGCAATCTTGAAAGCGCTGTCGAGCTCATGGGTGACCACGACGATGCTCATGCGCATGGCATCGCGCAGCTTCAGGATCAGTTCGTCTAGCTCGGCCGAGACTACCGGATCAAGCCCCGCCGAGGGTTCGTCAAAGAACAGCAGCTGCGGATCCATGACGATGGCGCGGGCCAGCGCCGCACGCTTGATCATGCCGCCGGACAGCTGGCTGGGCATCAGATCCTGAAAGCCGCCGAGGTTGACCACCTCCAGTTTCAGCCGCGACATGATGCGGATGGTGTTCTCGTCGAGCTTGAAGTGCTCACGTAGCGGCAAGGCGACGTTCTCGCCCACGCTCATCGAGGTGAACAGCGCGCCACCCTGGAAACTGACGCCGATCTCGCGCTTGAAGGCCAGCCGCTGCAAGGGCGACAGCCGATTGATATCGCGCCCGAGCACCTTGATGTTGCCTTCCGCCGGTGTCAGCAGACCCAGCAGATGGCGCAACAAGGTGGACTTGCCCGATCCCGAGCCGCCCATGATCACCCGGATCTCGCCGGGCTGAACCAGAAAGTCGACCTGATCGAGAATGCGGCGGCGACCATAGTAGGTGACCAGACCGTTGACCTCGATCACCGGATCGCTGGGGTTGATGTCAGCTTGAGCCATGACCGGAGTCTAAGACAGACGCGGCGTTGGTTGTTGGTTGTTGCTTGTTGGTTGAACCAATTTCGGCGCCGACTCTGGCCCGCCCCGTGGGAGCGGCTTCAGCCGCGATCAGGATTCTCGGATTGACGGCAGGATTGATCGCGGGCAAAGGCCGCTCCCACCGCCTGCCGCCCGCCCCCGCCTCTTGCCCTCGCGTCATTCGATGAGAGACTGTAGCCCATGAGCGAATCCGAAGCCGTCTTCAGCGCCCGTGGTCTGACCAAGGTCTATCGCACCGGCGAAGTCGAGATCCACGCCCTGCGCGGGGTCGATCTGGATCTGTACGCCGGTGAATTCGTGGTGCTGCTGGGGCCTTCGGGCAGCGGCAAATCGACACTGCTGAACATCCTCGGCGGCCTCGATGTGCCCAGCGCCGGCAGCGTGCGCTACCGCGATCACGATCTCTCCAGCGCCGACGAGGAGGCCCTGACCCGCTTTCGCCGCGAGCACGTCGGCTTCGTGTTCCAGTTCTACAACCTCATTCCCAGCCTGACCGCGCGCGAGAACGTCGAGGTGGTCACCGAGATCGCCAGCCGTCCGATGGGCGCCGGCGAGGCCCTGGCCCTGGTCGGTCTGGGCGATCGTCTGGATGCCTTTCCAGCGCAACTCTCCGGCGGCCAGCAACAGCGCGTCGCCATCGCCCGCGCCATCGCCAAGCAGCCCGAAGTGCTGCTCTGCGACGAGCCCACCGGCGCACTCGATTCGGAAACCGGCACCCAGGTGCTGGCAGCCCTGTCCGACGTCAACCAGCGCCTCGGCACCACCACGGTGGTCATCACCCACAACGCCGGCATCGCCGCCATGGCCCACCGCGTGATCCGGCTGTCGGACGGGCGGATCATGAGCGTGGAGGTGAATGACGAGCGCAAGCTGGCGGCGGAGATCAGTTGGTGAGCGAGGGGCAGGGAAAAGGAAAACGGAAAAGGGAAAAGGGAAGGCGTCATTGCGAGCGCAGCGAAGCAATCCAGTGCTTCTGCGGCTGTGTGTCTGGATTGCTTCGCTACGCTCGCAATGACGCTCTGGGTTCATGGCCCGTAGGCAGTGTCGGGCCGATACACGCTCCTCGCAATCACGCCGTTTCGACACCGTTGAGCCGTCGCGACCTCGCCCGCTCTTCCTTTTCCCTTTTTCCCTTTTCCTTTTTCCCAGGCAGGCGCCAATGCGCGCGCTGAACCGCAAACTCCTCCGCGACCTCTGGCACGTCAAGAGCCAGGTGCTGGCGATCGTGCTGGTGATGGCCAGTGGCATTGCCACCTTTCTGATGTCGATCTCGAATCTGGATTCGCTCACCGCCACGCGCGAGCGTTTCTATCTGGAATATCGTTTTGCCGATGTCTTTGCCACGCTGAAGCGGGCGCCGCTGAGCGTGGGCGCCGACATCGCCGCGATCGACGGCGTGGGTGCGGTCGAGCTGGCCATCCAGGCACCGATGCGGATACGGCTGCCCGGCTTTGCCGATCCGGTGCGCGGCACGCTGATTTCGTTGCCTGATACCGGATCGAAACAGCTGAATCGCCTGTACCTGCGCGCCGGGCGTCTACCGGAGCCCTACGCGCAGAACGAGATCGTGCTGGGCGAGGCCTTTGCCACCGCGCACCAGCTCCATCCTGGCGATCAGCTGCGCGGCGTGGTGGGCGGGCGCATCGAGGACTACCGGATCGTCGGCATCGCCATTTCGCCCGAGTACGTCTATCAGATCCAGGCCGGAGCTGCCTTTCCGGACTTCGAGCGCTACGCCATTGCCTGGATCAGCCGTCGCGCGCTGGAAGCGGCCTATGGCATGGATGGCGCGTTCAACAGCGTGGCCCTGGCGCTGGCACCGGATGCGCAGACCGAGCGCGTGATCGAGCGGCTCGACCCCATCCTCGAAGACTATGGCGGGCTCGGCGCCATCGGTCGGGTCGATCAGCTCAGCCATAAGTTCCTGTCGGCCGAGTTCGATCAGCTGAAGACCATGGCCACGGTGTTTCCGGCCGTGTTCATGTCGGTGGCGGCCTTTCTGCTCAACGTCGTCTTCAGTCGCTTGATCAGCACCCAGCGCGACCAGATTGCCATCCTCAAGGCCTTTGGCTACAGCCACGCCGCCATCGGCTGGCACTATGTGTCGATGGTCGGCGTGGTCATCGCGCTGGGCTCGGCCGTGGGCATCGCCGGTGGCATCTGGCTGGGACGGGCGCTCGGCCTGCTGTACATGAGTTTCTATCGCTTTCCGTATCTGGATTTCGTGCTGTCACCGGCGGCCGTGGCCGCCGCGATCGGGATCTCGCTGGCCGCGGCACTGTCCGGCGCGGCCTTTGCCTTGGTTCGCGCCGCGCGCCTGCCGCCGGCCGAGGCGATGCGCCCGGAAGCGCCGCCGCGCTACAGCAACTCGATGCTGGAGCAGGTGTTGCCCAGGCGCTGGCTGGATCAACCCACGCGCATGATCCTGAGGCAGCTGTCGCGGCGGCCGGCCAAGGCGGTGTTCACCGTGCTCGGCATTGCACTGGCCGGCGGCGTGCTGACCATCGGCATGTTCCAGCAGGACGCCCTGAACTTCATGGTCGATCAGCAGTTCGCGCTGGCCCAGCGCAACGATCTGTCGGTGAGTTTCGTCGAGCCCGAAGGCTATGACGCGCTGGCCGAGATACGCACGCTGCCGGGCGTGATTGCCGTCGAGGGCGTGCGCGACGTCGGTGTACGCCTGCGTGCCGGCCCGCGCAGCGTGCTCACCGGCCTGCAGGGACTCAGCAACGACTCCAGCCTCAAGCGGGTCCTCGATGTCCGTTCCAGACCGCAGGCACTACCTACCGGCGGGCTGCTGCTCACCGAATACCTGGCGCAGATGCTGGGCGTGCGCCGCGGCGATCTGATCGAAGTCGAAGAACTGCAGGGCGCGCGCCGGCATTTCTCGGTGCCGGTGGATGGCACGGTGCGGGAGTTCATCGGCATCAATGCCTACATGGAAATGGATGCCCTGAACGCCTTGCTGGGCGAAGGCGAGCGTGTCAGCAGCGCCTTGTTGCAGATCGACCCGCCCTTCGTCGACGAGGTCTACCGGCTGCTGGAAGATCGCCCCGGAGTGGCGGCCGTGGGCTCACGCAAGGCCGCGATCCAGAACTTCTACCAGACCATGGCCGAGTCGCTGCTGATCTTCACCTTCATCGCCACCCTGCTCGCCGGCCTGATCGCCTTTGGCGTGCTCTACAACACCGCCCGCATCGCGCTGGGTGAACGTGGCCGAGAACTGGCGTCCTTGCGCGTGCTCGGCTTCACCCGTGGCGAGGTGGCCTACATTCTGGTGGGCGAACTGGCGCTGCTGACCTTTGCCGCCATCCCGGTCGGCTGGATCGTCGGCGCCGGCCTGGTACAGGTGATCGTGCAGGGCCTGCAGAGCGAGCTCTACCGGGTACCGGCCTATCTGTCGATCGAAACCCTGGCCAGCGCCACCGTGGTGGTGCTGGTCGCGGCGCTGATCTCGGCGCTGATCGTGATCCACCGCGTGCGTCATCTGGACCTGGTGGAGGTGTTGAAGACGCGGGAGTAGCCGAAGTGCGGGAAAAGGGGAAAGGGAAAAAGGAAAAGGGAAGAGCGACCAGCGTAGACCGCGATGGAATTACGTTTGTAATAACGACGGGAAAGGCGCGATGGTCACGTTGAAGCTGACGCAGATCGGTAACTCTCTGGGCGTGGTGCTGCCGAAGGACCTGCTGGCACGACTCAAGGTCGGCAAGGGCGACAGCATTTTCCTTACCGAAGGGCCGGAAGGCTGGCGGGTGACACCCTACGATCCGAACATGGCCGAACAACTGGAAGCGGGCCGTGCCTTCATGCACGAGTTTCGCGACACCTTTCACCAGCTCGCCAAATGAGTGGGGAATGGCTCTGGGTCAACGCGGCTGCCCTCATCCTGCTGCACGATGAGAGTCTGGCTGAGCATGGGGCGCGGCGGGCATCCGCGACCAGGGCATGTTCGAGTCAGTACTGGGTCGTCCGCGCAACCTGGGCCAGTATGGGGAGCCGGACGTCGCAGACCTTGCCGCCGGTTATGCCTACGGACTCGTGCGCAACCGTCCGTTCGTCGACGGAAACAAGCGTGCCGCCTTTCTCGCGGCAGGCCTGTTCCTCTACCTCAATGGTCATCGACTGGCGGCGACGCAGGCGGACGCCACAGTCACCATGCTGGCCCTTGCAGCTGGCGATATGGGCGAATCCGACTACGCCCCCTGGCTACGCCAGCATCTGCGGCCGAAGACCTGAGCCCCCAGAGGCCCGCAGGGCGTCGGCGCAAGGGTCTCGGTGGGTCCGGACTCGGGAAAGGCCGTCGCGGGCAAAGCCCGCTCCCACAGGTACGCGCTGGACCGCCTTCCCCTTTTCCTTTTTCCCTTTTCCTTTTTCCTGCTCCGATCAGGCCTTGCCCAACAACCGCATGATCTCCTTGAAACGCAGCTGCAGGCCTTCGCGGTCGCCGTGCTCCTTGAGCATGGCCAGCGCGCTCGGCACCAGGAAGGCGCGGTCGGTGCATTCGATGATCGCGGCGATTTCCTGCATCTCGCGCTCCAGTGATTGCGTAGACGGCAGGAAACCTTCGAAAGTCGACGCCAGTCGATCCCTGGTGAGCTTGTCCTCGTTGGCCAGCAGCGCCTCGCGCCAGGCGCGGCCGACCAGGGCTTCGATGTCGGCGCCGGAGAGATCGCCGACAAAGGGCACATCGGGCACATCTTCGGGCGCCAGCACGGCACCGAATTTCTTGGCGATGACCACGAAATAGGCGCGGATCTCGTCCTGGGTCTGCGGATAGAACAGCGGGATGTGGATCTCGGCGCGGCCCTGGCGCTTGATGTCGATGGGCAGCAGATCCGGGCGCGCCGTGAGCAGCATCCAGACGATCTTGCCACGGTATTCGGTGTCGCCCATGGCATTGGCGATCATGCCGAAGACCCGGCTGCCGACCCCGGAATCACCGCCCGATTCGCGCTGGCCGAGCATGGCGTCGGCCTCGTCGATGATCACCATCACCGGGCCCATGCCGCGCAGCACACCGAGCACGCGCTGCAGATTGGCCTCGGTCTCGCCGACGTACTTGCTGCGGAAATTCTTCAGGGTGACGCAGGGCATGCCGATCGAACCGGCGAGGCACGTGGCCAGAAAGGTCTTGCCGGTGCCCACCGGGCCGTTGAACAGATAGCCCATCGGGGCCACATCCGAGCGCCCACGGCGGATGATCTCGGCGTCATCGAGCAGTCGTTTCTTGGCGGCCTCGTGGCCGACTACGCGCTCCAGCCCGTACTTGGGCTCGACGAATTCCAGCAGATCCTGGGCCTGGCGCTCGATCAGCTGCTTCTTGCGAGCCTTGAAGCGTTTCTCGTCCAGGCGCTGGCCGCTGCGGCGCGCGCTTTCCACCAGTACCGCCAGATCAGCGAGGGTCACTGCGGCCGTGAGTTTGGCCAGCGCTTCGACCGTGAAATCCGAGAAGGAAGACACATCGACATCGGCGGTGATGGACTTGAGGAAGCGCAGCCGCGCCGGCTCGTCGGGCAGTTCGATCTCGATGGCGTTGACGTGCGGCGAGCCGACCAGACGGTCATGAAAATCCGCCAGCCGCTCATCGATCAGCACGAAAGCCATATTGCTGCGCTTGACGTAGGGGTTGGCCGCCCACTTCAGCATGGTGACGAGATTGGCCGAGGTGCTGGCGGTGCCGCGCTCGGGATCGGGCACCACGAAGGAGGCAAAATCGAACAGGATGGCGATCTTGATGCGGTCCGCCTCCTTGGCGGTCAGGTTTTCCAGCACCATCCGATCGAGCAGAAACAGGGCCTGCGCCGGGTCACGCGGCATGCGTTCGGGATCACCCAGACGTCGCGACACCCAGCCGACCATCTGCCGCTGGCGTTCGACGTCACCACCGGCGTAGGCCTTGATGCCATGGGCCAGATCGAAGCCCAGCACCAGATCGAAACGCCCGAACATCTGCGTGGCCAGAAACTCGTTGACCGAGCCATAGCGCGGCGTCGGCCCATTCGGAATCTCGACCAGATCGCTGGTATTGCCGTGCAGCACGTACGTGGCCGAAGTGCCGGCGAAGTACAGATCCGCCATGCGCGCAGCCCACGGCGGCAGGTTGTCGGGCAATCCGGTGAGGGTGGACATGTCCGCGGCTCCGTCAGCAATCGAGATGCCGATGATGCCCTGAGCGCGAGTGTGGCGCTTGCTCAGGCGCGCGGCAGGATCATGGAAAGAGCCGGGACGCTGTCGGGCCAAAGCGGCCATGAGGAGGGACGCGCGCCTGCGCGGCCGCTGTTGATCTCCTGTCACCAGGAGCGGCGCCGCAGCGCGGCGCCCTCCACGACAGCGACCCGCATCTTCCCGCCGCATTTCTCACGCGGAGGCGCGGAGAACGCGGAGAAGCGCAATCTGAATTGAGGGTCCCAGGCATTCCTCCGCGACCTCCGCGCCTCCGCGTGAACAAGCGGTCCTGGGCCTGTCGCGTTCCCCTTACGCTGGATTGCTTCCCCCGGATCAAGTCCGGGGTCGCAATGGCGCGCCGGGGTCCAACCCCGATCTTCCTTCGCGTCCTTTCTGCTTTGCCTTCGCGTCCTTCGCGTCCCAACACTCCCTGGCGCGGGCACGGCCGACGAACCCGACTACTGCGTGCCACCCACCGTAAGACTATCGACCCGCAGCGTCGGCTGGCCGACGCCGACCGGCACGCTCTGGCCGTCCTTGCCGCAGACGCCGACGCCCTGATCGAGTTCCAGATCGTTGCCGACCATGGACACGCGGGTGAGCACATCGGGGCCGTTGCCGATCAGGGTGGCGCCCTTGACCGGCGCGGTGATCTTGCCGTCTTCGATCAGGTAGGCCTCGGAGGCCGAGAACACGAACTTGCCGCTGGTGATGTCAACCTGGCCGCCACCGAAATTGGCGGCGTAGAGGCCCTTCTTGACCGAGCGGATGATCTCCTCGCGCTCATGCGGACCGGGGCGCATGTAGGTGTTGGTCATGCGCGGCATCGGCAGATGGGCGAAGGATTCGCGGCGACCGTTGCCGGTGCTGACCGTGCCCATCAGACGGGCGTTGAGCTTGTCCATCAGATAGCCCTTGAGCACGCCATTCTCGATCAGCGTGGTGCAATGGCTGGGCGTGCCCTCGTCGTCGACGGTGAGCGAGCCGCGCCGTCCGGGCAGGGTGCCATCGTCGACCACGGTGACCAGCGGGTTGGCCACCCTCTGGCCGATACGACCAGTGAAGGCGCTGGTGCCCTTGCGGTTGAAATCGCCTTCCAGGCCATGGCCGATGGCCTCGTGCAGCAGGATGCCGGGCCAGCCCGAGCCCAGCACCACGGTCATGCTGCCCGCCGGCGCCGGCACCGATTCCAGATTGACCAGCGCCTGGCGCACGGCTTCTCGGGCATGGGCACGGGCGGCGTCGCCAGTCATGATGTCCTCGAAGCCACGCCGGCCACCGCCACCAGAGAACCCGGCCTCGCGACGGCCGCCCTGTTCGGCGATGACCTGCACGCGGAACTGCATCAGCGGACGCACATCCGCCGCCAGGGTGCCATCGGACTGGGCGATCAGGATGGTATCGGTCTCGGCAGCCAGACTGACCATGACCTGATGCACACGCGGGTCCAGGCTGCGGGCATAGGCGTCGATCTCCCTGAGCAGGGCCACCTTGGCTTCAGCGCTGGCACTGTCGATGGGATCCAGCGCCGGATACAACGGCGCCGGTGCCTGCCGCGCCAGGGGCGCCAGCGTGCCGCTCTGACCGCTGCGGGCGATGGCCCGGGCGCTGCTGGTCGCTTCGATCAGCGCCGCCGAGTCGATGGCATCGGAGTAGGCAAAGCCGACCTTCTCGCCGGAAACGGCGCGCACGCCCACGCCCTGCTCGATATTGTGCGAGCCCTCCTTGACGATGCCGTCCTCCAGCCCCCAGCCCTCGTGACGGGTGTGCTGGAAATAAAGATCGGCGCTGTCCACACCAGGTCCCAGCAAGCTGCCCAGAGCACGCTCAACCAGCGGCAGATCCAGCCCGGAGGACAAAAACTGGCGCTCGGCCAGGGCGATCACGGAATCGGTCATTGCACCACTCAGACTGCAGATAGACCTAGCATGATGCCGCAGCAGCGGTATTCAAGGGGTATTTCCGGGGCACGGGGCACGGGGCACGGGGCACGGGGCACGGGGAAAAGGCTACGAGCTTTCGGCTCTGGTGGGTCCAGACTTGTCTGGACCCACCAGAGCAACAGCTGCGGAACGTGCCAGATTGCGGAGGAACAACGGTGGCTGCTTTCCCCCTGCCCCGTGCCCCGCTCCCCGTGCCCCGTCCCTACGACGAGGTCGGAATCTTCAGCACCGCGCCCACCCGTACCAGGTCGCCATCGATGGCGTTGGCCTGACGGATCTTGGTGACCGACACTCCATGGCGGGATGCAATCTCGCTCAGGGTCTCGCCGCGGGCGACCACATGAGCGCGCGATTTGGCATTGGCGGCGATCCAGGTACCCGGCGGCGGTGCCGCATGGAAATAATCGCGCACGCCCAGCATCACCGCCTCGGCCACGCGCTCGCGGTGACGGCTGTCGTTGAGCTTGCGCTCTTCTTCCGGATTGCTGATGAAACCGGTCTCGACCAACAGCGAGGGCACATCGGGCGAGCGCAGCACCACGAAATTGGCACGCTCCACATAGCGCTTGTGGGCCTTGCCCATGCGCGTCAGCGAGGCCAGCACATGCTCGGCGGCCTGGGCGCTGGCTTCCAGCGTGGCGCCCTGAGACAGATCCAGCAGCACCGCTGCCAGCATCTTGTCCTTGCCATTCAGCGACACGCCGCCGACCAGATCAGAGCGATTCTCGCGCTCGGCCAGATATCGCGCAGCCTCGTTCGAGGCACCGCGGGTGCTGAGCGTGTACACCGACGATCCGGCCGCATTGCGATTCAAGGCCGCATCGGCATGGATGGAGACGAACAAGTCAGCCTTGTGGTCGCGAGCCTTCTGGAAGCGCGTCTGCAGCGGGATGAACACATCGCTGTCGCGGATCAGAACGGCCCTCATGCCTGGCTCGGCGTTGATGCGCTTGGCCAGCAACTGCGCCATTTTCAGCGTGACCACCTTCTCATGCGTACCCTTGGCACCGATGGCGCCCGGATCTTCGCCACCGTGCCCGGCATCAATGGCGATGACCACATCGCGCGTGGGCGTCACCGCTGCCGTCGCCGCGGTGGTGGCTGCGGTCTGCGCTGGCTCCTTGGGGGCATTGGCCGGCACCATGTCCACGACCAGCCGCCGGCGACTGCCATCGGGCTTGTCGAGCAGGAAACTCTTGGGACGCACCGCTTCAGTCAGATCAAAGACGATGCGCAGGCGATCGGCCTCCGGCTGGCCCGAGCGCACGCTGCGCACCAGTCCCTTGCCGCTGCCGTCGACACTGGAACGCAAACGGCCATTGATGACATCGACGACCAGGCGATCGGGACCCGCCAGTGTAAACACGCGATATTCGGCGGTATCCGACAATTCGATGGTAGCGCGTGTGTATTCGTTTCCGGCTCGTACGCGCACCGATTTGACCTCGGTTGCCGAGGCCATCGATCCAAAACAGAGCATCAGAAACGCCAAGGCGCGGTACATCGACTCAGGCTTCCATTTCCCAGGATGGACATTGAACCCCATAAGCGCCCCTGCTGACAAGTCTTTTTTGTTACTAATCCAATGCTTAGCCAACATACTTGAACGGTTGCTTTACCAGTGGTGCGATATTGCGTGCATTACCGGACCCCATTCGGCCCATTCACCGTATCGACGCGATCAGTGACCTCGACGTCATTGCGAGCCACCTGTTTCGCCCGACACTGCCCATGGGCCATGAACTCGCCTGCTGCGCGTAGCCTGATGTGCCGCGCAGCGGCTCACCGGGGCTCCTATGCATCACCGCCCGCAGAGCGCTGCGCGCACTTCGGGCTACAAGAGCTGGCTCCTGCCGGAATATGGGAATTCAATAACTTACGATATGGGTTCCTGGAGATCGTAGCGAAGCCTTCCATGCCCACAGCTGCCGAAGCACTGGATTGCTTCGTCGCTGCGCTCCTCGCAATGACGCGTCAACAAGTTATGCCGCGGATTCATGGAAGCGCAGCGAAGCCATCCGGAGGATCACCAATGGGTTTCTGGATTGCTTCGCCCCGCTAAAGCCTGCCCGCCCGCAGCGCCGTCAGCCAGCGCTCGCCTGCGGCGCTGCCGGAACTCAGTCGGACTTCCCGACCTTCGGCCACGTGCTCGATCGTGATCGACAGATCGGCATTGTCCAGGCGCCCCTCGCCGCGCTCGGGCCATTCGACCAGCAACAGTTCGTCGGCACGGTCGTGCTCGCGCAGGCCCAGGGCATCGAGTTCGTCACCTGAACCCAGGCGATACAGATCCCAGTGGCTGACCCTGAGGCGTTCGGTGACATAGGGCTCGATCAAGGTGTAGGTGGGGCTCTTGACCCGGCCCTCGTGGCCGAGGCCACGCAGCAAGCCACGCACCAGACAGGTCTTGCCGGCGCCGAGGTTTCCGGACAGGCAGACCAGCCCGGGACCGACCACGCTGGCCAGCTGGCGCCCCAGCTCCAGCGTCGCCGCTTCGTCGGCCAGATGCAGACACAGATCCTCGCTCATGCAGGATTGGCCATCTCGCGCAGGTAGGGCATCAGATCGCCGGCCAGCATGCCGCGCTCACCCCCGGCGCTCGCCGCCGCGGCGGCCGCCAGTGCATGCAACAGAACCCCGGCGCGCGCGGCATTGGCAGCGCTCAGTCCCTGCGCGATCAGTCCGCCGATGACGCCGGCAAGCACATCGCCGCTGCCGCCGGTGGCCAGTGCCGGATTGGCATAGGGCGAGATGGTCAGATGCTGCGGACTCTCGCAGATCAGGGTGCCGGCGCCCTTCAACACCACCGTGGCCTGGAAATATTCCGCCAGGCGCTGGGCGGCGCCGAAACGATCAGCCTGAATCTCCTTGCTGCTGCAATCCAGCAGACGCGCGGCCTCACCGGGATGCGGCGTGATCACCACCTCCTCGGGCAGCACGCACGCCGCCTGCGCCAGCAGATTCAGGGCATCGGCATCCATGACGATGGGCAGGCCGCGCTCGGTGACGGTGGCCAGCAGGCTCTGCGACCAGGCACTCTGCCCCAGACCCGGACCGACGACGATGACGCTGGCCTTGTCCAGCATCGTTTCCAGATCGCCCGGCCCGGCCACTGCCCGCACCATCAATTCGGGCCGCGCCGACAGGATCGGGCTGACGTGAGCAGCGCGGGTGGCGACGCTGACCAGACCGGCACCGCTGCGTGCCGCCGCCTCCGCCGCCAGGCGCACGGCACCGCCATAGCCTTCATCGCCCCCCACGACCAGCACGTGGCCATAGTGTCCCTTGTGCGCGCTGCGCAGGCGGCGCGGTAGCCACGCGGCCAGATCCTGGGGTCGCAGCACCCGGGCGGCGGCGGGCACGCAGGCAAACAGGACCTTGGGCAGGTCCAGGTCAGCCAGAATCAACTCACCCACCAGTCCCGGCGCCTCACCGGTCAGCAGACCTTGCTTGAGACCGATGAAACTGAGCGTGGCCTCGGCACGTACCGCCACGCCGGGGCAGGAGCCGCTGTCGGCATCCAGCCCGGAGGGCACGTCCAGCGCCAGCACCGGCGCCGGTTGCGCGTTCATGGCCTCGATCAGCCCGGCGTGGGCGCCCAGCGGCGGCCGTGTCAGGCCGATGCCAAAGAGCGCATCGACCACCAGATCGAAACCCGTCAGCTCACCGCTGAAGATCGACATCTGGCCACCAGCCTCCCGCCAGGCGGCGCAGGCATTGGCAGCCTCGCCGTGGGCAGGCAGGGCCTGATCCGGCGCGTACAGGTAGACATCCCGACGGGCCTCCGACAACAGCCGCGCCAGCACATAGCCATCACCACCGTTATTTCCAGTGCCGCAGACCACAGCGATGCGCTGCGCCAGCGGGTAGCGCTCCCGCACCAGTGCCGCGGCGGCGCGTCCGGCGCGCGCCATCAACTCGTCACCCGGCAACTCGAAGGAAGCGCCGGCCAGTCGGTCGAGCTCCCGTGACTGGGCGACGTTGTAGGCCAGCTCGGGTAGCGCGGCAGGGTTCGGCTTGGACATGTCTGACACCGGCAGGGGCGAAACCGCCCGAAACAGCGGCTGAGTATACTGAGGGGCGTCGGCCACACCGATCATGCCTCAACGCCCCTGCCGATCGGATCGCAGGCTTCAACCACAGGAGTATCCGAGCGCATGAGCGCGCCGTCATCGGCCGAGCACACCGCGCTCAAGCAGCAGATCCGGGCGCTGGCGCAGGATCTGGGCTTTCAGGCGCTGGGCGTGGCCAACATCGCCCTCGAGGAAGATGCGCAGCGTCTGCAGGACTGGATTGCCCGCGGCTGGCATGGGCAGATGGCATACATGCATCGTCATGGGCAAAAACGCTGGACGCCGGCCGATCTGGTCCCCGGCACCCTCAGCGTGCTCTCGGCACGCATGGATTACTGGCCTGCCGAGAGCGCTGGCGCGCTCTCGGTATTGGAGAGGCCTGAGCTGGCTTATGTGTCGCGTTATGCGCTGGGGCGGGACTATCACAAACTCTTGCGTTCGAGACTGCAGAAGCTGGCGGATGCAATCGCCGATCTGATTGGCGAATTCGGCTACCGGGTTTTCGTCGACTCGGCGCCGGTGCTGGAGAAACCGCTGGCGCGCAATGCCGGCCTCGGCTGGATCGGCAAACACACCAATCTGATCGCCCGCGACGCCGGCAGTTATTTCTTTCTGGGTGAGATCTACACCGATCTGCCGCTGTCGCCCGATGCGCCAGTGGCCGACCATTGCGGCAGTTGCCGGCGCTGCCTGGACGCCTGTCCCACCGCCGCCCTGCCTGCGCCTTACCAGATCGATGCGCGCCGCTGCATTTCCTATCTGACCATCGAACATCAGGGGCCGATCCCGCTGGAACTGCGACCCATGCTCGGCAACCGCATCTACGGCTGCGACGACTGCCAGCTGGTCTGCCCGTGGAACAAATACGCCCGGCTGGCCGGCGAGCCCGATTTCCGCGCCCGCCATGGACTGGATCAATCCAGTCTGATCGAGTTGTTCAGCTGGGACGAAGTCATCTTCATGAGCCGCACCGAAGGCTCAGCCATCCGCCGCATCGGCCACGTCCGCTGGCTGCGCAATATCGCCATTGCACTGGGCAATGCACCGAGTTCGGCGGACGCCATCGCCGCCTTGCAGGCGCGCGCCGGGCATCCGGACGAGACCGTGCGTGAGGCCGTCGGATGGGCTTTGCAAAGGCAGAAATCAGGACCACACCGGGAGCAGTTTCCGTCAGCGCTCGACCGACGAGTACAGGTACGCTTGCCGCAGCCGTAGGTCACGTTGGCCGCCCGGCGGCCTACGTGACAAGCCAGACCCCAAGGCTACAAGGCGAGCCCGGGCGGAGCGCGCCCGGAGCTTTGCTGAAGTCGGTGTCCGGCCAAAAGCGTCCAGACAAGTCTGGACCCACAGGAGCCCGGGGCCCTGTCGGCATCGGGCCAGGCCGGCGCACTCAAGGCGGCGCCAGTATCGATCGCACGCCTTCAACGGGTGCTGCGATAGCGCCTCAACAAGGCTTCGGTAGAACTGTCGAGTCCGCTCATCGCGGCCTCGCCGGTGACCATCGGCAGCAGTTGCACGCAGATTTCCTTGCCCAGCTCCACGCCCCACTGGTCGAAGGAATTGATGCCGAGCATGCGTCCGCTCAGGTACACCTTGTGCTCCATCAGCGCGATCAGCGCGCCGACCGAATGCGCATCCAGCTGCTCCAGCAGCAACGTCGTGCTCGGACGGTTACCGGGAAACACCCGCTGGCGGGCGCGGGCCTGCGCCGCCGGATCGGCCGGATTGGATTCCTGCGCCAGGGCTTCGGGATAACTGCGCCCACGCAACAGAGCCGCACCCTGCGCCGCCATGTTGGCGATCAGGGCGTCATGGTGGCCATCGAAATCGTGTTCGACCCGGGCCGCGGCGATGAAGCTCACCGGCACCACATCGGTGCCCTGGTGCAGGGCCTGGAAGAAGGCGTGCTGCACGCTGGTTCCAACACCGCCCCAGACCACCGGCGCGGTGGGATAACTCATGGTCTCGCCGCTGACATCCACCGACTTGCCGTTGGATTCCATCTCCAGCTGCTGCAGGTATTCCGGCAACCGGGCCAGGCGTTCGTCATAGACCACGACCGCGTGCGAGGGATGCCCGAAACCGCAGCGGTGCAGCAGTTCGATCAAGGCCAGCAGGAATCCGGCATTGCTCTCCCAGGGCTGGTGCAACACATGCTGGTCGATCTGGTGGGCGCCATCGAGGAGCTCACGGAAACGAGCGATGCCAAGCGCATAGACCAGCGGAAAGCCGATCGCACTCCAGACCGAATAACGGCCACCGACGGCTTCACTGAAAGCCAGGATGTGGGTTTCCGGCACGCCCATGGCCCGTGCCGCATCGGGCTTGGCGGTCACGGCCACCAGGCGCTGACTGATCTCGGGTTCACTGAGGCCATGCGCGCGCATCCAGTGCATGGCGCTCTCGGCGTTCATTCGTGTTTCCTGGGTGCTGAAGCTCTTGGAGGCCAGCACGAAGGCGCTGCGTCGGGGATCGAGGTGCCGCAACACCGCGTCCAGCGCATTGCCATCGACATTGGCGACGAAGCGCAGGCGGCGACCGTGCAGGGCCTGGGCACCCAATGCCTCGTAGACCAGCCGCGGTCCCAGATCAGAGCCACCGATGCCGAGATTGACCAGGGTCTCGATACCCTCCCCGGCGAGTTTCTCACCCAGAGCCGCCATCCGCCGCAGGGCGCTCTGCATGTCGTCGTGGCGGTCTCGCAGGGCCTCGGTCACCGGCGTGCCCTCGGGCACGCGCAACAGCGTGTGCAGCGCCGCACGGCCCTCGGAGGCATTGACGGTATGGCCTTCGAACAGCGCCTTGAGCGCGTCGCGCAGCTGCATGCGCTCGGCCAGCTGCGCCGCGGCGTACACCAGCTCATCGCTCAGCGCCTGTTTGGACAGATCCAGCCAGGCACCCGGCAGTTCCAGGGCGAAGCGCTGGGCGCGGCCGGGGTCGCGCGCAAACATCGCGCGCAGATCAGCGCCGGCCCCAAGGGCATGCAGGCGCAGCAGCTGCACCAGCTCGGTACGCAATTTTGAAAAATCGGACACAGGTCGCTCCGCAAGCCAGAGGGTCGACACCAAGTCTGGTCCCGGCAGCCCCGAATTTGAAGCGCCGGAATACGGGCGAAAAAAAACCCTCACCAATTCGGCGAGGGTTTAATCGGAGTGACGATTACCTCAACGCGCCCTGCGTGCTCTAGCTGCGTGTTGCTTCGCTACCAGAGTGGTTGCAAAAGTACCACAGCATGTTGCGGAAATCCATACAGTCGCACTTGTTGTTCAGATTTTTGCAACCTCGGTCAGGATCGGGTGAAACGCAGATTGTCGATCAGCCGCGCCCGACCTAGCCAGGCGGCCGCCAGCGCGACCAATTCTGTCTCCTCTGGCGCCGGCGGCTGCAGGCTTTCGGCCGAGCGCACTTCCAGATAGTCAGGCCGGAATCCCTGCCCGACCAGTTCGGCGAGGGCCGCTGCCGTGAGCGCTTCGATGGCTTCGCCGGCACTGACGCCCGCGGCCACCCGCTGCAACGCACGATAGATGGCGCTGGCCTGCAGGCGTTCGGCTGCGCTCAGGTATTGATTGCGCGAACTCAGTGCCAGCCCGTCGGCGTCGCGGGCCGTCGGCGCGCCGACGATCTCGATCGGGAAACCGAGGTCAGCGCTCATGCGCCGGATCAGCAGCAACTGCTGGTAGTCCTTCTCACCGAAGACGGCGACATCCGGCGCCACATGATTGAACAGGCGCGCGACCACGGTGGCGACCCCGCGGAAATGCCCGGGGCGTGCGGCTCCGCAGAGTATTCCGGAGAGGCTGGGCACATCGACCCAGGCCTCGGTCTCGCCGAAGGGATAGATCGATTCGATGGTCGGGGTGAACAGCACATCGGTCCCGGCCGCCTTGAGGAACTCGGCATCGCGCTCCAGCGTGCGCGGATAGGCCGCGTAGTCCTCCGACGGGCCGAACTGGGTGGGATTGACGAAGACACTGGCCACCACCCGATCCGCCAGCTCGCGCGCACGCTCGATCAACGAGATATGCCCGGCATGCAGATTGCCCATGGTCGGCACGAAGGCAATGCGCAGGCGCGCAATACGCCACTCGCGCAGCTCTTCGCGCATGGGCGCGGGCTCATTGAATCGATGCATTCCTGCTACTCCAGAACTGTTGGTGCGTCATTGCGAGGAACGTAGTGACGAAGCAATCCAGCGAGACTTGCGAGCGTGCGCCTCGATTGGGGAAAGATAGGGACGCAAAGGACGCGAAGGAAGAGCAAGAAAGGACGCAAAGGAGATCAATCAGCGATGGACATCCAGGAAATTCCAGGTCCTCGATGAGTTGCGCCATGCAGAAAGCCAGTGCGGTGTCCTGTCAATTTCTTGAGAATCCCACAGGAAGATCTTCGCGCCCTTGAATGCTTTTCCTTCGCGTCCTTCGCGTCCAACGCTCTCGCTCGCACCTCGCGACACGCTGGGCTCAGAAGCTGTGCTCGGGCGTGGGGAAGCGTCGGGCGCGGACGTCTTCGATGTAGCGCTCGACCGCACCCTGCACGCTGCCGGTTTCGATCAGGAAATCCTTGGTGAAGCGCACCCGCTTGCCCGGGGTGATGCCGAGCGCATCGTAGCTGACCAGGATCTGGCCGTCGGTATCGACGCCGGCACCGATGCCGATGGTGGGAATCGGGATGGCCTGGGTGATTTCGCGGGCGAGGCTGGCTGGCACGCATTCGAGCACCAGCGCTTCGGCGCCGGCCTCGACCACGGCATGGGCCTGTTCCAGCATGATCCGCTGGGCCGTCTCTTCGCGGCCCTGCACGCGAAAGCCGCCCATGCGCAACACCGATTGCGGGGTCAGTCCGAGGTGCGCGCACACCGGCACTTCGCGCATCGTCAGAAAGCGGATCACTTCCAGCACACAATCCTGACCACCTTCGAGCTTGACCATGGCGGCGCCGGCATCGACCAGCATGCGCTGGGCATTGACCAGCGCCCGTTCCGGCGTGGCATAGCTGAGGAAGGGCAGATCGGCCATCAGCAGCGCGCGGCTGAGGCCACGGCGCACCGCGGCGCAGTGATAGACGATGTCGTCGACCTGTGCCGGCAAGGTGGTGGCATGGCCCTGGATGACCATGCCGAGCGAGTCGCCGACCAGCACCACATCGATGCCGGCCGTATCCAGCACGTGGGCGAAGCTGGCGTCATAGGCGGTCAGGGCCGTGATCACCTGGCCTTCCTGTTTCATCTTGCGCAAGCCGGGAACACTCACCGGGCGTTGCGCAGGCGCTGGGGCAGCAGAGGCGTACATGAATCTCCGGGCGGTCTAGTTCGGGATGCGGGTCGCCGGCAGGCGCCAGCACAGGCTAGCGAATTCCGGGCGCAGCAGCGACCGCAGCGGAACAGCGCCGGGCAGGATCAGCTCCGGCGCCAGATCCGCCAGCGGCAACAGCACAAAAGCGCGTTCGCGCAGACGCGGATGCGGCAGCTGCAGCCCGGGCTCGTCGATGACCTCTGACCCGTACAGCAGCAGATCCAGATCCAGCGTGCGCGGACCGTTGCGACGGCCGCTGCTGCGATCGCGGCCCTGCGCCTGTTCGATATCGAGCATGGCCAGCAGCAGTTGCCGTGGCGGCAGCGATGTATTGATCGCAGCCACCGCATTGACGTAGTTGGCCTGATCCGGATCGCCCCAGGGCAAGGAGCCATACAGGGGCGAGACCGCTATCCAGCGACTGCGCGGCAGCTGCTGCAGCGCGCTGACAGCACGGGCGATCTGCTGCTCGGGCTGATCCAGATTGCTGCCGAGGCCGATGTAGGCGCGCTCCGCCATCGTCAGTCGGCGGGCGCTGCCGGCGCACCCGGCACCCGACGGCGCCGGCGACGGCGACGCTTGGCCGGCGGCTCTTCTTCGGATGGCAGCGAGGCGGGCCCGGCCTTCACTGCCGGCGCGGCCCGGAACAGGGCATCGAATTCACTCTCGCCGCAGGTCTGGGCTTTCTCCCAACGCTCGGCGATCGGCCGCAGCAGCGGATCGACCTGGGCGCGCAGAACCATGAAATCAAAGGCTGCGCGGAAGCGCGGATGACGCATCAGGCGGCGGGCGCGGCTGGGTGAATTGGTTTCCAGTCGCGGTTGCAGCTCCCAGATCTCGCGGGTGACGATCGAGAACCGGCGCGGCAGCGCCACCCGCTCCATGGCGTCCTGGAACACGATCTCGGCGGCATCGGCCATCGCGCCCTCGGCATGGATGTCGATACCGGCGCAGGCCATCTGGAACGGTTCCCACAGGAAAGCCGCAAACAGGAAGGCCGGCGTGATCGGCTTGTCCTGGGCCACCCGCAGATCGGTACTGCGCAGCGCCGCCCGGATCAGGGCGCCGGCATAGGGCTGGCCACTGTCGCTGTTGATGCTGACCGAGGGAAACAGGTGCTCGAACAGGCGCAGTCTGAGCAGCTGCTCATAGCTTTTTTCGGCATGGCCGTAGAGGAACAGTTTCTGCAGGTCGTCGAACAGGCGCGCCGGCGGAATGCCATCGAGCAGATTGGCGAGGCGCCCGATCGGCTCCTCGGTGCCGCGCTCCAGCGTGAAACCGAGCTTGGCTGCCAGGCGGGCGGCACGGAGCATGCGCACCGGATCCTCGCGATAGCGCTGGTCGGGATCGCCGATCAGCCGCAACTGGCGCTTTTCCAGATCCTCCAGACCACCGACGAAATCGCGCACCGCGAAGTCGTCGATGCTGTAGTAGAGCGCGTTGACGGTGAAATCGCGGCGCCGGGCATCTTCTTCCAGCGTGCCGAAGACGTTGTCGCGCAACACCAGCCCTTCCGCCTCGACTTCGCGCTCGGGGTGATCTTCACCCTCGGTGCCGCCGCCGCGAAAGGTGGTGACTTCAATGATCTCGTTGCCGAAGCGCACGTGGGCGATGACGAAACGACGGCCGATCAGGCGGCAGGTGCGGAAGACCTTCCGGATCTCCTCCGGATGGGCGTCGGTGGCCACATCGTAGTCCTTGGGATCGCCGCCGAGCAGCAGATCACGCACCGCGCCACCGACCAGGTGGGCCTGATAACCGGCCTCACGCAGGCCGTAGAGCACGCGCACCGCAGCCGAGCTGATGCGCTTGCGGGAAATGATGTGCTGTGGCCGCTCAAGCACCAGCGGCTGGTGCTCGGAATGTATGTCCATGTCGATCATCTACTATCCATGTAGTGAAAAGTTTGCGGGCACTTGGGCCCGCAGCTGGTTGTGGCGCGCCTTCGCCACCGCTATTATCGCAGAGCTCAGCAAAGCTCCCTTCGTCTAGCGGTTAGGACGTGGCCCTCTCAAGGCTAAAACACGAGTTCGATTCTCGTAGGGAGCGCCAAATTTCGGTACTTGCGCGCCAATGCCCTTTGTTGTCATCGAAAACTGCATCAAGTGCAAGTACACCGACTGCGTCGAAGTCTGTCCGGTGGATTGCTTTCATGAAGGCCCGAATTTCCTGGCCATCGATCCGGACGAATGCATCGACTGCACGCTGTGCGAGCCCGAGTGCCCGGCCAACGCCATCTTCCCCGAAGATGATGTGCCGGCGGGCCAGGAGCATTTCATCGCGCTGAATCGTGAACTCGCAGCCGGTTGGCCGACGATCACGACGCAGAAAGCGCCGCCGCCTGACGCCAAGGAATGGGACGGAAAGCCCGACAAGCTGCGCCTGCTGGAGCGCTGAACGCCCGGCTTTCCGATCCGATGGCTCAACGCAGACGGGCTTCGACTGCACCCAGCACCGTCATCGCCGGATCGTCCTTGCGGGTAGCGCCAGACGCATCCACGACCGTCACGATGGAACCGGCATCGGCCTGCGCCACCTGCACGATCATTCTCGGCGAAGGCGCATCGGCGCCGAACATGCGCTTGAAGAAGCCAGGCCGCGGCGGTGCCGAAGCCAGTTCGACGTCATAGCTCAGCCCTTCAGGATTCTTCGCCAGCACCTTGCAGCAAGCGCTGCGCTCCAGCGCGATGCCAACGCGCCGGAAGGCGCTGTCGGTGGCATCCGCCAGCGGCAGAACGGCGTTCGCTGCACGCGGAAAGCCGCCGCGGGCCACAGCCACGGTGTTACCCAGCGTAGGCGGCGCGGTATCCACATTGCTGGCCACGCCCTGAACTGCCGGGACCTGCAACGCCGGATTGGGCGCCGGAGCGATCAGATCGCTGGGCACCTTCAGCGGCGGGGTCTCCCTGGCATCTTCGTAGATGATCTGCCGATCCACCCAGCTACAACCCACCTGCAGACCCAGGGCCACCATCAGCAGCAGTTTTCTGTGACTGGTCCAGCGCACTCGAGACATTCGGTCATCCGTTCCTGTTGTGTTTGATCGCGGCGTTTGCCGGACCAGGCTCAAGCTGCCAGCGCGGTATCGAGGACCACGCCGGCGTGCCGCAAGGCCGCGCCCAGCGCGGGGCGATGCTCGGGCGACAAGGGTAACAGCGGCAGCCTGAGTACATCCTGCATGCGCCGCATCATCGCCAGCCCGGCCTTGACCGGTGTCGGGTTCGGTTCCAGCCCGGCAGCCGCGTACAGGGGTGCAAGCATAGCGTCGATTTCCTCCGCTGCCTGCATATTGCCGGCTCGGGCACTACGGTACAGTTCAGCGCAGGCCGCTGGCACACAATTGGCGACCACCGAAATCAGGCCGTCGGCACCGGCGGCGAATGCCCGCAACGCGGTCGGGTCATCACCGCTCAGCACCGCGAAGCCGGGCTGACGCAGGTTCAGCAGCGCCTGCATGCGCGCCGGATCCGGCAGTGCTTCCTTGACGCCGATGATCTGCGGATGCGGTGCCAGCTGGGCCACGGTTTCAGGCTGAAGATCGACGCCGGTGCGGGAAGGAACGTTATAGAGAATGACTGGCAGTCCGCCGGCCTCGGCCAGTTGCAGAAAATGCGCCCGCAAGCCCGACTGCGTCGGTCGCGAGTAATAGGGCGTGACCGCCAGCACCGCATCGGCGCCGACCCCCCGCGCCAGCTGCGCCAGACGCACGGCCCGGGCCGTCGAAGCCCCACCGGCACCGGCAATCACCGGTACTCGACCAGCGCAGCGGGACACACCGATCTGCAACAGCGCAGCCAGTTCGGATTCTTCCAGGGCCCCGGATTCACCGGTCGAGCCGCCGATCACCAGCCCGTGACTGCCCTGCTCCAGCTGCCAGTCGACCAGGGCCTCGAAGGCCAGCAGATCGAGGGCACCATTGCGCTGAAACGGAGTCACCAAGGCCGGAATGCTGCCGTGTATGTGCACGAATGCTGGAGTCCATGGTAAAGCTGACCCCCGATCTTACTTGCGGCATTTCCGAGCTGACAAGTATCCTGTGTGGCTCAATCGGGCCTCCCATCGGGCAGCTCGTGCCTCCGCCCCTTCAGCTGAAGACCGTGTCCGAACCCAATCCCCGCCCGAACGTCCCCGAGAACCATCTGCTGATCTCGGCCATCGCACCCAATTCGGTGGCGCTGCTGACCTATATCGGCAAGCGCGTGCTGGATGCCGGCTGCAATCTGCTGGAAGCGCGCGTGGCCCTGCTGGGTCAGGAAGTGTCGGTGCTGCTGCTGGCGTCGGGCTCCTGGGATGCCATCGCCAAGTGCGAGTCGGCGCTGGGCAAGGTGCAGCGCGACGACCAGATGGTGCTGACCATGCGTCGCACCAGCTCACGCGAGCTGACCGGCAGCAGTCTGCCCTACACGGTGGAGGTGATTGCCGCTGATCGCCCCGGGATTCTCTACCAGCTGGCCGAGTTCTTCTCGCGCCGCGGCATCAGCGTCGAAGCGCTGAATTCTTCGCGCTATCGCGCCGCGCAGACCGGCGCCGAGATGTTCTCGGCCCAGATCTCCATCGGCATTCCGGCGGCAGCGCATATTTCCAGCCTGCGTGAGGACTTCCTGGAGTTTTGCGACACCCTCAATCTGGACGCCATTCTGGAACCGATCAAGGGCTAGCCCGCATTTCTCACACCTGCGCGGGCTAGATCCGACAGCTGACCGGCTGTCTGGAGTCACGCGCACGGCTGGCTTTTTTTGGGCATTCTCGGAGGGCACACAGCGCCTGAGCCCGGAGACCCAATGAGTCAGAAGAAGCGGATCTATGTTCTGGACACCAATGTACTGATGCACGACCCCAGCGCCGTGTTCCGCTTCGAGGAGCACGATGTCTATCTGCCCATGATGGTGCTGGAGGAACTGGACGCCGCCAAGAAGGGCACCTCGGAAGTCTCGCGCAATGTGCGCCAGGTCAGCCGCTTCCTCAATGAATTGCTGGAAGCCAACGGCGCCAACACGCTGGACAAGGGCATCGCCCTGAAGCGTCCAGACGGCCTCGATCTCGGACGCCACAAGCCGCGCGGTCATTTGCGTTTCCAGACCACCGCCAACAAGGCCAACGGCCACAGCTTCGGCACGGTGATCCCGGACAACCAGATTCTGCACGCGGTGCTGCAGCTGCGCGAAGACCATCCGCGCACGCCGGTGGTGCTGGTCACCAAGGACATCAATCTGCGGATCAAGGCCAAGATCCACGGGATTTCGGCCGAGGATTATGAAAACGATCGGGCGCTGGATGATCTGGCGCTGCTCTACACCGGTGTCGGCCTGCTCACGCCGGAGTTCTGGGGCCGGCATCCGGAACTGGAATCGTGGTCCGAGCGCGGCCGCACCTACTACCGCGTCAAGCTCAAGCGTGATGAGCGCTGGCACCCGAATCAGTTCCTGCACTTCGGCGACGACAATCAGGTGGCGCTACGGGTGCTCAGGGTCGAGGGTGGCAAGGCCGTGCTGCAGATCGTCGATGACTACCAGAACAATCCGCATCGGGTCTGGGGCATCAGTGCCCGCAACCGCGAGCAGAACTTCGGCCTCAATGTGCTGATGGATCCGGACGTCGATTTCGTCACCCTGCTCGGCACCGCCGGCACCGGCAAGACCCTGCTGGCCCTGGCCGCAGGCCTGGCCCAGACCATGGACCAGCAGCGCTACAAGGAGATCATCGTCACCCGGGCCACGGTACCGGTGGGCGAGGACATCGGCTTCCTGCCCGGCACCGAAGAAGAAAAGATGACGCCATGGATGGGCGCGCTCAACGACAATCTGGAAGTGCTGGCCAGCCCGCAGGATTCCAGCAACTGGGCCCGCCAGGCCACCAACGATCTGCTGTCCTCGCGCATCAAGGTGCGCTCGATGAGCTTCATGCGCGGACGCACCTTCCTGTCGCGCTACGTCATCGTCGACGAGGCCCAGAATCTGACCCCCAAGCAGATGAAGACCCTGCTGACCCGCGCCGGACCCGGCACCAAGATGGTGTGCCTGGGCAATGTCGAGCAGATCGACACGCCCTATCTGACCGAAACCACCTCTGGCCTTACGTTTGCCGTCGACCGTTTCCAGTACTGGCCGCACAGTGCACACATCACCCTGCGCCGCGGCGAGCGCTCACGACTGGCCGATTTTGCGTCGGAAGTGTTGTAGGCGCACCACACGCTTGGGGGACGGGAAGCAGCGGAGCAAGCTCCGCTCTACCAAATCGTTGGGGTGCAGGTCTTTGCGGGCGCTGCCGAGCTGGCTCGGCAGGGGTGGCTCAGAACCTGAGGTTCCACAAGGCTTCAAACTCGAAATGAGTCGAGTCGGTGGGATCCACGTTGCGGGCGAAGGGTGAGCCCAGCACGTATTCGGCGCCGGCATAGCTGGCGGTCAATCGCAGTTCGCCCAGGATACCCAGTGAGCGTCCCAGACCCAGCGACCAGTTGGAATCGCTCTGGATACCGGAAATCGCCTGCTGCAACAGTGGCGCGGTGGGGTTCGGCTGCAGACTGGTGCTGTAGCGCAGGGCCCACTGCCAGCGCTGATCGCCGCCCTGAATGGCAGCGGAGTAGACGGTCAGATCTTCCCAGGCGAAGCTGGGGCTGGAGCTGTCACCGAGCAGCGACAGGAAACGGTTCGGCAGCGCATAGCTGGAGAAGCCGTTGATGTCGCTGTAGAACACATGCTCGGCTCCGAGCACCAGTTGCGCTCCGGGCGCCAGCTGCGCCGAGACGCCGAAAGCTGCCGACGCCGGAATGTCCAGATCGCCGGGCTCGGAATAAACCCCTTGATAGGACTTGTAGGTATTCATGTCCACGCGCGAGCGCAGGCCCGCGCTCCAGCTGAGCCGGTCGGCCACTGGCGCGCCGATGGCGAAAGCCAGCCCGGTGCCCCGCGACTCATCGGCGCTCACCGCAGGTCCAGGCAACTGGCTGTCAGGCGACTCCACCAGCGGCGACAAGGTGCCACTGGCGAAGCGCTGGTCGGCAAAGACCGCATCGACGCCGATCGAGAAACCTGCATTCGACTGCACGAACAGGCCCGAGGTCAGCACCCGACGATCCAGCGAACCATCACTGATCGCGGACACGGTGGGATCACTGCTGGCCTGCAGCCGTGAGTCGGGACGGTCGGTGAGGCGCATTGCGCGCGCGAACAGGGTCCAGTCCTGCCCGGATGCCAAGGGCACCACCAGCAGATCACTGATCACCCTGCTCAGCGGGTTGAGCGACGGCGCTTCGGTCAGCGCCTCAAGCTCTACCCAGGAAAAATTGGGCGCCAGCCGCTGGGCGGCTGCGACCCGCAACGGACCCCGCAGCACGGTCTTGGTCGACGTGCCGGAAGTCCCCAGATAACCGGTGGCCGGCTGCTGGGCGTAGAGAAAAGAAGGGACGGCGAGGAGTAAACTCGCCGTCCCAATCAAAGTTTTCAAGTGTGCTCTCGCCTGCATGCCCCTGAAGCCCGCTAGAAGAGAAGGAGTGTTGCTTCTAGCCGACGCCAGAATCGCAAAAAAACAACAGCGCGTCAAGTACGCAACACTCTCTATTTTTCGTTGTTTTTTTGCCACAGGATTGGCTCATGACCCTGCCCATGAAACCGCGCTCCTTTGCCCTCACCATAGCCGGATCTGATTCAGGCGGGGGCGCCGGTATCCAGGCCGATCTGCGCAGCTTTGCCAGCCAGGGCGTTTACGGACTCAGCGCCATCACCGCAGTGACGGCGCAGAATTCGCGAGAAGTGAGCGCCGTGCAAGTGCTGTCCACGCGCCTGATCCGGGCCCAGATTCAGGCGGTGGCCAGCGATTTTCCGGTGGCGGCGGTCAAGACCGGCATGCTGGCCAGTCGCACCATCGTGCGCCTGGTCGCGGCCGCAGCCCGGGGCGCGCTGGCGAATCGTCCCTGGGTGGTTGATCCGGTGATGATCGCCACCTCTGGCGCGACCCTGCTGCGGGCCGACGCCGAGCGCAGCGTGCGCGAGGACCTGCTGCCGCTGGCCACCGTGCTGACGCCGAACGTGCCGGAAGCCGAAGTGCTGCTGGGTCGCCGGCTGAGCCGTCAGAGCCAGCTCGAGCGGGCCGCGGCCGATCTGCGCGAACTGGGCGCGCAGGCCGTGCTGCTCAAGGGTGGGCACGTCCCCGGGCCGGAGGTCATCGACGTCTACGCCGATGCCGGCGGCATCATCCTGTATCGGGCCGTGCGCCGACGCCTCAACGGACACGGCACCGGATGCTGCCTGGCCTCGCTGGTCGCGGCCCGACTGGCGCTGGGCGAGGCTCCGGCTACCGCGGTGGCTGCCGCGATCGCCGCTTTCCGAGTGGCGCTGGAACACGGCGCCGTGGTGGGCAGCGCGCCGGTCTGGGTTCCGTACCCGCTGGGGCCGCAGGAACTGCGCAGCTAAGTGGAGACGCAAGATCCGCTCAGGCGTTCCTGATCCGGGCCACCAGGGCCGCCGTGAACTCGTCGGTGCCGGCATTGCCGCCCATGTCGCGGGTGAGTCGGTCCCGGGCCGTGAGCGTGGCGGTGATGGCCGCACGCAGTCGCGCGGCAGCATCGGCCAGCCCCAGGTGATCGAGCATCAGGGCCGCCGCCAGCAGCAGCGCGATCGGATTGGCCACACCCTTGCCGGCAATATCCGGCGCGGAACCGTGAACCGCCTCGAAGATGGCCGCATCGGTGCCGATATTGGCGCCGGGCGCCAGGCCCAGGCCGCCCACCAGTCCGGCACACAGATCGGACAGGATGTCGCCGAACAGATTGGTGGTGACGATGACATCGAATTGATGCGGGTCCATCACCAGCTGCATGCAGGCGTTGTCGACGATCATGTCGTTGACTTCGATGCCCGGGTAGTCCCTGGCGATGGCCTTGGCCGTGCGCAGAAACAGGCCCGAAGTGGTCTTCAGGATGTTGGCCTTGTGGACGATGGTGATGCGCTTGCGGCCGGTGCGCACGGCCAGGTCGAAGGCGTAGCGGGCAATGCGCTCGGAACCGCGGCGGGTCACCTGAATCATCGACTGCGCCATTTCGCCGTCAGCCGAGAGGGTCTGCCCCTCGCTGCGGTAGGCGCCCTCGGTGTTCTCGCGCACCGTCAGCAGGTCGATGTCGCTGTAGCGCGAACGGGTATTCGGAAAGGACAGCGCCGGCCTGACGTTGGCGTAGAGGTCGAAGCGGCGGCGCAGTTCCACGTTGAGCGAGGAGAAGCCCTCGCCGACCGGCGTGGTCAACGGCCCCTTCAGGGCGACGCGCGTGCGCGCGATCGACTCCAGCGTGCTCGCCGGCAGCAGACTGCCCTGTTCTTCCATGGCCGCCAGGCCGGCACTGGCGAATTCGAAGGCCAGACCACAATCGAGCGCCTGAAGAACGCGTAGCGTGCCGTCAGTGATTTCGGGGCCGATACCGTCGCCACGGATGACCGTGATGGTTTTATTCATTAGAATTGCCAAGCAATGTGACGTAAATGACTACCGGAAGGACTCGCGGTGGGCGTAAACTAGACCCCTGCGCCCGGTGCGGCAACTCGCCGATGGTCGTGGATTGTCATGTGGTTCAGCAGAAAACGAATGAGGTGGGCGATGCGCACATTGATGGCGATGATCCTGTGTCTGCCGCTGCAGGCACTGGCCCAGGCAGCTCTGCATCAGATCGAGACCATACCGACCAATCCGGTAGCCGGCAGTGCCTTCCAGATCCGGGTCACGGGTTCCTGGCCCAACACCTGCGCACCCGAAGTCATGCCGGTGGTCGTTGACGGCGTCAACATAGACGTCTCCGTGCGCCAGCGTGACGCCATCTGCGGCGCCGCAATCACACCTTATTCCGTCGTGGTCGATCCCGCTGCCGTGGCGCCGACCGGCTTTCCCGGCAGCCGCATCTATCGGGTTCGTTTCTCGATCAAGGATGCGATCAATCAGCCCAAGTTGCTGGCCTTCCGCACCGTCGATCTGACCAGCCCAAGCGCCCACGACATCCAGCCCGAAGCGGGCTTCTGGACGCCGGATACGCTCGGCGAGTTCCAGACCAGCGGCAGCGGCATCGGCTTCATGGTCGAACGCCAGGGCACCACGCTGGCCATGACCACCAATGCCTACACCCTGAACGGTCAGGCGGCCTGGTATCTCAGCGCCGGCGCCATCGCCCGCTCGAGCTTCCGCGGCGACCTGCTGCGATCGATCGGCGGTCAACCGCTCTGGGGCACCTATCGCGGGGCTCAGTCGGTGGAACCTGCGGGCAGTGTCGATATCGAATTCACCACCAACTCGACCGCCGTGGTCTGGTACGCGCGGCCCGGCGGCGAAGGCATCTTCGACGAACTGGAACTGATGCCGATCTCGATCCATCGGATGAACTTCGCGCTGGCGGCCGACGGTCGGGCCCTGGCCGGCGTCTGGGCCTTCAGTGGCTATGACCCGAACAGCCAGGTCTCACCCAAGACCCTGCGCTTCAGCTACCGCGAAGACCGCATCCTCGCCACCGAAGCCATTCTGGTGTCTGCGGAAGGCTATGAACTGCGCTGCGTCATCGATCCGGAACAGGCGGAAGTGGCGCCCTCGGTCTGTCGGCTGCTCTACGGCGGCGCCGATGTCGCCCGCTTCGACAACAACGGTCTGACCCGCCTCTCCGGCCACAGCGCCAACGGCGACGACATCACGCTGGTGCGTCTGGGCGACTGACACCGGCACTGCCTGGCGCGAGCCCTTCATCGGCTGGCGCCAGAGCCATCATCCGCGTTGCGATCAGCCGGCTGCCGGGGCACTCCCGGCATCTGCGGCAGCGAGTTCGTCGAGAAAATCGACCGCCCGGCGCAGATGCGGGATGACGATCGAGCCACCAACCACCAGGCCCACGCTCATCGCCTCGAAGATCTCCTCGAAGCTGAGCCCGGCCTGCCGGCATTGCGCCAGGTGGTAGCTGACGCAGTCGTCGCAACGCAGCACCAGCGAGGCCACCAGGCCCAGCAGCTCCTTGGTGCGCACATCCAGATGCCCACCCTCGCCGTAACACTGGCGATCGAGTGCGAAGAAGCGCCGCGCGACCTGATTGTCGATGCCGAGGATGCGCTCGTTCATGCGCTGCCGGTAAGACACGAACTCCTTCAGACGCCCGCTCATGCAGCGCTCCCGGCCAGCATCGGATCCAGCTTGCCGGCGCGGTCCAGCGCCACCAGATCATCATGGCCACCGACATGCTCGCCATTGATGAAGATCTGCGGCACGGTTCGGCGCTGACTGCGGGTCAGCATTTCCTCACGCCGCTGTGGCGACAGATCCACCCGGATTTCCTCGATTTGGGTCGCGCCCTTGCGCGACAGCAAGCCCTTGGCGGCTATGCAATAAGGGCAGATCGCCGTGGTGTACATCTCGATTCTTGCCATGGGCGTTTACTCCGGGTTGGATGAGGGGAAGGCAATGCGCGCCGCCGGCTCGCTGGCGCCAGCAACGCAATGATCTACAGACAATGCTCAGGTTTGGGCAGGCCGGCCACTTTGCAAGCCTGCCTGGCCGGGCCATCCGGGAACAACTGGTACAGGCGGCGACTGCTGGCACGGGCTTCGCCCAGCAAGGGGGCGATGGCCTTGACCAGCACCCGCATCGGTGGACTGAGCCCGAATCGGGCGTGGTAGTCGCGCAGGAATTCCACCACTGCCCAGTGATCGGCGCTCAGCACCAGGCCTTCGGCAGCTGCGGTGATTTCCGCAAACTGGGCGTTCCAGGTCGTGGAATCGAGCAGATAACCCTGCTCGTCACACTCGAAATTGCTCGCGTCCAATCAGCTCCACTCCAGCAATACCCGATGCGCCGCAATCAGCTGCCACCATTGCCGATCATCGATCAGTTCGATGTCCGACGGCACCATCAGGCCCGGCGACAGCGCAATCTGCGGGATCACGCAGCGCAGCTCAAGCGCCAGACCGCGCTTCCATTCCGCGATCGCCCGCAGATCGGCCATGGCGCCGTCGAGCAGCACCAGCACATCGCCCTCGGCCAGGGCCTGTGCCAGCTGGGACCAGTGTTCGCGGGCATCGGGGCCCACCGACAGATGATGCAGTGCGCTCATTCACCACACCTGCAGGGCGGCATGCCGCAGCCAGGTGCGCCAGGCGGGCGGGTCGATCCAGTGCAGCGGCAGAGCTGGCTGACGCCCAGCCAGCGCATCCGGACAGGGTCCGCGAGCGATGATCGGCGCCAGATCCAGCAGGGCCAGACTGGAAAAAGCCCGGGAAACATCGCTGGGCGCAGCCGGGTCCGGCAGCAACCACTGCAGCGCCGGCCCGGCCGCGCCTATCTCCACGGGCACCTCCAGTGCCGCCGCCGCCTGCAACAGGTCGAAGCTGCTGCGCCAATTTGCACCCGGTTGATCGGAGCCGAGCAGCAGGATGCGCAAGGGCCCGCTCATGCCCGTGGGGCCCCGAAGCGCAGGACCCGATCGGCACGCTCGACAGCACCCAGCCAGTCCGCCAGTCCACCCAGGCGAAACGGCGCCAACAAGGGCAGGCCCTCAGCGCCCGCCCTGGCCAGGGCGGTGCGACAGACGACGCAGTCCAGGCCAGTGCTCGTGACGAGGGCGGCCAGCTGCCTGATCAGCGGACTGTCCTGGTGCGGGTTCAGAGCCGCATAAGCGCCTTTGTGGTACAAAAACAGGGTGTCGAGGGTAGCCCCGGACTCACCGGCGATCTCCAGCATGCGCGCGGCGAGCCGCAGCGCCTGCGAGTTCGCCGGATCACCCAGCACCATCACGGACAAACGCATGATCAGCCATCATTTCAACGCCGGATCTCAAACTATACGCGTCAGGGGCGGACTGGGCTGGCTGGCCCTGCTGTGGCTGACGGGCGCCACACCGGCATGGAGTCAAAGCAGCACCGACCTGCCGGACCTGGGAGATTCCTCCGGCCGCGTGCTCAGCGCCGAGACCGAGCGCGAATATTCCGATGGACTGCTGCGCCAGTTGCGCAACTACGGGCTGAGCATCGACGACGCCGAACTGGTCGAGTACTACGAGACCCTGGCCAACCGTCTGGTGCAGGCCAGCGGCCGCACCGAAACCCGATTCCACTTCGAGATGATCGACGTGCCGGTGGTCAACGCCTTCGCCTCTCCGGGCGGTCTGGTGGTGACCTTTTCGGAGTTGATGCTGCAGGCCGACAACGAAAGCGAGCTGGCCGGCGTGCTCAGCCACGAGATTGCCCATGTCACCCAGCGACACATCGCGCGGGCGATGGAGAGCTCGATCGAAGACGTGCTGCCGATCCTGATTGGCGCCGTGGCGCTGGCCGTAGCCACCCGCGGACAAGGTGATGGCGGACAGGCAGCGATGGCCGGCGGGATCGCGCTGATGCAGCAGCGGCAGATCAACTTCACCCGCGACAACGAGCACGAGGCCGACCGGGTCGGCATCCAGACCCTGGCCAAAGCCGGATTTGACCCCACTGGCATGGCCGATTTCTTCGCCAAGATCGGCTTGCTCAACCGCACCCAGGGCGAGAAGCCGCCGGAATACCTGCAATCCCATCCGGTCACCACCACGCGCATCGCCGAAGCCAAGGCCCGCGCCGACAAGCTGCGGGTGGGTACGCAGCAGACCAGTCTGGACTTCGCCCTGATGCGTGAGCGCCTGCGCGTGCTGACCTCGCGCGAATTGCCGGCACTGGTGCGTTATTACAAGGACAGCAAGCGTGCCCGGGATGCCGACAAGCGCGCCCAGAGCTATGGTCTGGCGCTGGCGCAGTCGCGGCTGGGCGCCCACGCAGAAGCCCGTGAGGCGCTGACGCTGCTGGCCGAGGGCGACCCGCGTCGCTTGAGCTATCAGCTGGCCCTGGCCGAGGTCGATCGCGCCGAACGTCTGTTCGACGCCGCCGACGCACGCTACCAGCATCTGCTGGCAGAACGTCCGGGCCACCGGGTGATATCCATTGCCTACGCCCGCAGCCAGATCGAACGCAACACCCCGGCCGCCGGCAAACGGGCCGTGGATGCCTTGCGAGCGCTGATTCGCAGCTACGGCGACGACCCATCGCTGCAGGAGCTCTATGCCCGCGCCAACCAGCTGGCCGGCGATCCGGTGCGCGCCGCCGAAGCCTATGCCCAGTCCTTCTTCCTGCGCGGCAAATACGAAGACGCCATGCACCAGCTGGAGCAGACTGCGGCCCGCAACGACCTGGACTACTACGACCGGGCACGCATCGACGCCCAGATTGCCCGGTGGCAGCCGGTGGTCCTGCGCGAGCGCAAGCGCGCCGAGGATTCGGATCGCGGGTGATCTGGTTGCTGGTTGCTGGTTGCTGGTTGCTGGTTGCTGGTTGGCGCGAGAGTACCGCGGCTGTGGAGGGCGCCGCGCTGCGGCGCCGATTTGCCTGGCCGAAAGATCCAGAGCGGCCGCGCAGGCGCGCGTCCCTCCTCAAGGCCGCTCCGATCCAGCAACATCGTTCATGGCCGTGGGCGGCGACGGGTCCAGGCCGGCGGCTCTCCGTGACCCCGACCGAAACACCTGAACTCATACCCGGACTACCCGACAAAACCATCAAACTGCCGCCCGCAACCTCCCGAAATCACGCGCCCAGGGCATTATTTTGTGACACCGTCACACTCTGGTCATATTTTCGCCTTTGAATCGGCGTACCTGGGGTCGGCAACAGTCGCTGGAGAAGTTCGTGGAGCAACGGGTTCTGGTAGTCGAGGACGAGACTGCGATTCGGGACATGATCGCGTTCGCGCTGAAACGTGCGAGCCTGGTACCGATGCTGGCCGAGGACGCGCGCGCCGCTCAACTCCTGATCGCCGACCGTCTGCCTGATCTGGTGCTGCTCGACTGGATGTTGCCCGGTACCAGCGGCCTCGAGTTCGCCCGGCGCCTGCGCCGTGAGGAACTGACCCGGGACATTCCGATCATCATGCTGACCGCGCGCGGCGAGGAAGACGATCGGGTCATGGGCCTGGACGCCGGCATCGACGACTATGTGGTCAAGCCCTTCTCCACCCGTGAGCTGGTGGCGCGCATCCGTGCCGTGCTGCGGCGCACCCAGCCGCACGGCGATGGCCAGACCATCAGCCTCGGTGGCCTGACCCTGGACACGCTCAGCCACCGGGTCTTCGCCAATGACCGTCCGGTGCAGCTGGGGCCTACCGAATACCGTTTGCTGGCCTTTTTCATGACCCACCCCGAGCGGGTCTACACCCGCAGTCAGTTGCTCGACAATGTCTGGGGCAGCGGTGTCTACGTCGAAGAACGCACCGTCGACGTGCATATCCGGCGTTTGCGCAAGAGCCTGGAACCGTGCGCGCTGGAGGATTACATCCAGACCGTGCGCGGCGCCGGTTATCGTTTTTCAACGACGGTCTGACCGGTCAGGGAGCCGGCGGCAGCGGACTGCCTCGGACGGCAAGATGGTCTCGTCCGGAGCATTCCTGCCCGCTTGAGTCAGGCACCCGTCAGATGCCCGCTCTGCGTAGCCCGGAAGTGCGCGAAGCGCTCTCCGGGAGAAGAAGCGAAGAGCGCCGGAGACCGCAGCGCGTCACGCCCGGCCTACAGGGCAATGCGGCGTCCCGGCAGGTGATGCGGGATACTGTGCAGGCGAGTGCCAGCCCTCGCCAGAGCACTCGGCGAACACTGTGGCCATGCTGACCTGATCTTGGTGCACACTCAGGACCTTTCCCCGATGACGCATTTCCGAGCGGCTGAACGCAGCATTGCACTCCTGATCGTGTTGGCGGCGCTCGGCCTGCTGCTGGGCTGGTTGCTGGGGCAGGCAGGATTCGGCATGGCGGCGGGTCTGCTGCTGTGGGCCGCGCTGCAGTTGCGACAGCTGCTGCGCCTGCAGCGCTGGCTGGCTTCCAGGCGCATGCATGCGCCGGAGGCCGAAGGTGCCTGGCAACCGATCTTCGACAGTCTGGAACGCCGTCGCAAGGCCGATCGCCGCCGCCGCCGCCGACTGCTGATCGCACTGGAAGCCTTCCGCGACGCCGCACGGGCACTGCCCGACGGGATCATCGCCATCGACGACAGCGACACCATCCACTGGTTCAACAAATCCGCCAAGCGTCTGCTGGGACTGCGTTATCCCGCCGATGTCGGCAACCATCTGACCCACCTGGTGCGTTCGCCGCGTTTCGTGCAATGGCTGGGCGAGGGCCCTCTGGATGACCCGCTGATCGATCTGCCCTCGCCCGGCGACGAGCGCGTGCGGCTGCTGTGCCGGGTGATCGGCTATCGCCCCGGATTTCGCATGCTGATCGTTCGCGATGTCAGCAACCTGATGCGACTGGAGCAGATCCGGCGCGATTTCGTCGCCAATGTCTCGCACGAGCTGCGCACGCCGCTAACCGTCATCAACGGCTACATGGAGGCGCTGGAACCGGAGGAACTGGGCGAGTTCGGCGGCCTGTTCGTGCAGATGCGCCAGCAGAGCCGGCGCATGGCCCACATCGTCGAGGACCTGCTGACGCTGTCGCGGCTGGAGGCACAGAGCATGCCGATCGCGGATCAGGTTGCCATGCGGCCACTGCTCGGCACCATCCTGCGCGATGCCCAGGCGCTCAGCGCCGGCCGACACCAGATCGAACTTTGCGTCAGCACCGAGCTGGATCTGCTGGGATCGGGCAAGGATCTGCACAGCGCCTTCTCCAATCTGGTGGTCAATGCCGTGCGTTACACCCCGGACGGCGGCCAGATCCGGCTGCTCTGGGAAATGCGCGAGCAGGAAGCCTGTTTCAGCGTCTGCGATACCGGCCCCGGCATTCCCTCGCAGCACCTGCCCCGGCTGACCGAGCGTTTCTACCGGGTGTCCAACTCGCGCTCACGCGACAGCGGCGGCACCGGCCTGGGACTGGCCATCGTCAAGCACGTACTCAACTCGCACGGTGCCAGACTCGGGATCGAATCGCGTGTCGGCGAGGGTAGTTGCTTCCGCTGCCTGTTTCCGAAGAAATGTCTGCATGATCGCAGCGCCACCGGTACCAGCGAGTCGGCCCTTGCCTGATGCATCTGCTAGCTTTGTCATTCTCGAATCCAGCGTCTGACCCGTGACCATCCGCGACCCCAAGCTGTTCCTCAACCGCGAACTGAGCCTGCTCGCCTTTCATCGCCGGGTGCTGGAGCAGGCCCAGGACACGCGCCTGCCCTTGCTGGAACGGCTGCGCTTCCTGTGCATTTCCTGCACCAATCTGGACGAGTTCTTCGAGGTGCGGGTGGCCACCATCCGTCACCAGCTGAACTTCTTCGGCAGCCAGCCCTGGCCGGACGGGCGCACGCCCACCGAGATTCTCGGCGAAATCCGCGAGCAGGTGCAGATATTGATGCGTGGCCAGTACCACACCTGGAATGCCGAGCTGAAACCGCAGCTGACGGCTGTAGGCGTGCGTTTTCTGCCGCGCGAGGAATGGAATGCCAAGCAGCGGCGCTGGCTGCATCATTTCTTCAACGACGAGCTGATGCCGGTATTGAGCCCACTGGGGCTGGATCCGGCGCATCCCTTCCCGCGCATCCTCAACAAGAGCCTGAACGTGGCCGTGGCCCTGAAGGGCAAGGATGCCTTCGGCCGCGAAGCCGATCTGGCCCTGGTGCGCGCGCCGCGTTCTCTGCCGCGGCTGGTGCGCCTGCCCAAGGAAGTGTCCAGCTGCGAATACGACGTGGTGCTGCTGTCGGCCATCCTCCAGGACTTCGTCGACGATCTGTTTCCGGGGCTCAAGGTCAAGGGCGTCTATCCCTTCCGCGTGACCCGCAACAGCGAACTCTGGGTCGACGAATTCGATGTCGACAACCTGGCCCACGCGCTGCGCGACGAGCTGGTCGACCGCGGCTTTGCCCGTGCCGTGCGCCTGGAAATCACCGACACCTGCCCGCGCGCGCTCGGCCATTTCCTGCTGCAGCACTTTGAACTCGGCGAGGAAGACATGTACCGGGTCAACGGTCCGGTCAATCTGAACCGGGTCGGCGCCGCCTATGACATGGTCGACCGCCCCGATCTCAAGTTCCGGCCGTTCCAGCCGCGGGTGCAGACCAGCAAGTCCGGCGGCAATGTCTTCGACATGATCCGCGAGGGCGATGTGCTGCTGCATCACCCCTACGACTCCTTCTCGACCGTGGTCGATCTGCTCAAGCAGGCAGCGATCGATCCCGACGTGCTGGCGATCAAGCAGACGCTGTATCGCACCGGGCGGCGCTCGGTGCTGGTCGATTATCTGATCGAAGCCGCCCGCGCCGGCAAGGACGTCACCGTGGTGGTCGAGCTGCGCGCCCGTTTCGACGAAGAGGCCAACATCGATCTGGCCGATCGCCTGCAGGAAGCCGGTGTGCAGGTGGTGTACGGCGTGGTCGGCTACAAGACCCACGCCAAGATGCTGCTGATCGTGCGCCGCGAGGCCGGCAAGCCCCGCCGCTACGTGCATCTGGGCACCGGCAACTATCACCAGGCCACTGCCGGCATCTACACCGACATCGGCCTGCTGACCTGCGACAAGGACATGTGCGAGGACGTGCACAAGCTGTTCCAGCAGCTCTCGGGTCTGAGCCAGGCGATCAAGCTGAAACGGCTGCTGCATTCGCCCTTCACCCTGCACCCGGAGATGCTCGCCAAGATCGATCGCGAGGCCAAACACGCCAGGGCAGGCCTTCCGGCCAAGATCCTGGCACGCATGAATGCGCTGAGCGAGCCCCAGGTCATCGAGGCGCTGTACCGGGCGTCGCAGGCCGGGGTGGAGATCGTGCTGTTCGTGCGCGGCATCTGCGTGCTGCGCCCGGGGGTGCCGGGCATCAGCGAGAACATCCGCGTGCGCTCGATCGTCGGCCGCTTCCTCGAACACAGCCGCATCTACTATTTCCACAACAATGGCGAGGAAGAGTTGTACGCTTCCAGTGCCGACTGGATGGAGCGCAACCTGTTGAACCGCGTCGAGACCTGCTTTCCCATTCTCGATCCCAAGCTGCGCCAGCGGGTGTTCAACGAAACGCTGGAGAACTATCTGGCCGACAACACCCAGGCCTGGAAGCTGGAATCAGACGGCAACTACACCCGCATCGAGCCCGGCGAGGAAATGCCGCACTCGGCCCAGGCGGCGCTGCTGGCCAGGATCTGCGGCGGATGATCGACCCACGCGTGCCCACCGATGACGGTGAACCGCTGGCGGCCGTCGATCTCGGCTCCAACAGCTTCCACATGATCGTGGCCCGCTTCACCGACGGTGAACTGCAGGTGGTCGATCGCCTGCGCGATTCGGTGCGCATGGCGGCCGGTCTCACTGCCGATGGCCAGCTCACCGCCGAAATGCGCGAACGCACGCTGGCCTGCCTGTCGCGCTTCGGCCAGCGCCTGCGCGGCATCAAGCGCAACCGTATCCGCGCCGTGGCCACCAATACCGTGCGCCAGTTGCGCAATCCCCGCGCCTTTCTGATGACCGCCGAAACCGCACTCGGCGCGCCGATCGAAGTGGTCTCCGGCCGCGAGGAAGCGCGGCTGATCTACATGGGCGTGGCCCATGGCCTGAACGATCCGCGCCAGAAGCAACTGGTCATCGATGTCGGCGGCGGCAGTACCGAACTGATCATCGGCCGCGGCTTCGAAACCCTGGAAACCGAAAGCCTGCAGATGGGCTGCGTGGCGACCACGCGGCGCTTCTTTGCCGACGGCAAGCTCAACCGCAAGCGCTGGAACGACGCCCGATTGCGGCTGCCGATCGAATTCGCGCCGATCCTGAGCGCCTACAAGGCGCGCGGCTGGCAGCGCGTGATCGGCAGCTCCGGCACGGTCAAGTCGATCAGCGCCATCCTCCACGGCTTTGGTGGTCGCGAGCGCGAGGTCACCCGCGAAGGCCTGCTGGACCTGATCGAGCGCCTGATCGAAGTGGGACAGATCAGCCGCGCCCGCCTGCCGGGATTGAGCGAGGACCGCCGACCGGTGTTTCTGGGTGGCCTGGCGGCGCTGTGGGCCTGCTTTGAGGCGCTGGATCTGCAGGTGCTGCGGGTCAGCGACTACGCCATGCGCGAGGGCTTGCTGTACGACTCACTCGGGCGCTTCCACCAGCAGGATCCGCGCGAACTCAGCATCCGCGCACTGGCCAAGCGCTATTCGGTGGACCAGACCCACGCCCTGCGGGTGCAGAAGACCGCGCTGATGCTGTTCGATCAGGTCAGCGGCAGCTGGGGTCTGGAAGACGAACAGCGCGAGACCCTGCTCTACGCCACGCTGGTGCACGAAATCGGCCTCGCCATCTCGCACACCCAGCACCACAAGCACGGCGCCTACATCATCGAGAATTCCGATCTGCCGGGCTTCTCGCGCCAGGAACAGGAAGCGGTCGCCGCACTGGTGCGGGGACACCGCCGCAGCATCCCCGAGCAGACCTTCTCCGACATCGCTCCGCGCGATCTGGAAGCGCTCAAACGCACGCTGGCACTGGCCCGATTGGCCGCCGTGCTGCACCGCTCGCGCTCGCAGGAGACCCTGCCCGAACTGCATCTGGAAGCCGCCGGCCGCGAACTGCGGGTGTCCTTTCCCAAGGGCTGGCTCAGCCAGCACCCGCTGACCTGGGCCGATCTGCGGCAGGAGAAGGACTTCATCGAATCCATCGGCGTGCGCCTGCGACTGCGGGTTGAGCGAGAGCCGGGTGAAGTTGGCGCGCCGGATCTGCTCGATCGGACCCTGTAAAGAAAGCGCAAGGCCAAGCGCACAAGAGCTTCATCGTTGCCGGGCAGAGTGCGCTCCATGACGCGCACTCTGCCCACCCTGCTGCACACCGGCGATACCCTGGCACATTCGGGGATCGCCCACGGCCTTTCCACGGCCGCTCCCAGCTCTGCGGCGCATACCGATTCCGGCGCCATCCTGACCTTGCGGATCGCTGTCATCAGCGAAACCTACACGCCTGAGGTCAACGGCGTGGCGCTGACGGTTGCCGGGCTGGTGCGCGGCCTGCGCGAGCTCGGGCATCGGGTGCTGCTGGTACGGCCGCGCCAGCGCGGTGAGCGCGCGGAGCGGGTGTCTGCCGATGAACTGATCGTGCCCGGTGGGCCGCTGCCGCGCTATCGCGAGCTGCGCTACGGCTGGCCGGTCTACTGGCGATTGCGACAGCTGTTCGCCGCCGAACGCATCCAGGCGCTGTACGTGTCGACCGAAGGCCCGCTGGGCTGGGCCGCGGTGCTGGCAGCGCGTCGACTTGGGATTCCCATCGCCAGCGGCTTCCATACCCGCTTCGACGACTTCGTCGCCCACTATGGTCTGGCCTGGTTGCAGCGCACGGCCTTTGCCTATCTGCGCGCCTTCCACAACCGCGCCAACACCACGCTGGTGCCCACCGAACAGTTGCGTCAGGAACTGCTCGGCGGCGGCTTTCGCGACGTGCGCATCCTGGCCCGCGGCGTCGATGGTCAGACTTTCGACCCGGCGCGGCGCTCGCTGGCGCTGCGTCAGTCCTGGGGACTGGCGGAGCATGAGCTGGCGGTGCTGTTCGTCGGTCGCATTGCGCCCGAGAAGAATCTGGAACTGGTGGTGCGCAGCTTCGAGGCCATTCGGGCCCGCGGCATTCCGGCAAGGATGATCTGGGTTGGCGATGGCCCGGCCCGGGCCGAACTGGCGCGCGCCCACCCTGGGCACATCTGGTGCGGCATGCGTCATGGCGCTGATCTCGGCGCGCACTATGCCAGCGCCGATCTGTTCCTGTTTCCGAGCCTGACCGAGACCTTCGGCAACGTCACCCTGGAGGCGCTGGCCAGTGGTGTCGCCAGCATCGCCTTCGACTATGCCGCGGCGCGCCAGCATCTGCGCGACGGGATCGACGGTCGCAGTGTGCCCTTCAATGACGCCACCGCCTTTGTCGATGCCGCGGTGGCCGTGGCCGCCGATGCCGAGCTGCGCGCGGGCATGGCCGGCAACGCCCGACGGACCGCCGAGGCGCTGGCGCCCGGTGCGGTCAGCACCCGCTTTGCCGAATTGTTGGTGGACCTGACGAGGAGCGCGCGATGAGCAGTGCCTTGCTGACCAGCACCACCGGACGCCTGCTGGCGCAGGATCTCACCTGGTGCCTGCGCCTGAACCGCCTGACCCGCCGCAGCTGGGTGCAGCGCTATTTCGCCCGGATCAGTCGCCTCGGCGATGGGCTGTTCTGGTATCTGCTCATTGCCCTGATGCCCCTGCTCGACCCCGAGCACGGCGTGCTCGCGGCCGCGCACATGCTGATCGTCGGCGGCAGCGCCCTGCTGCTGTACCGCTGGCTGAAGCGCTGGAGCAAACGGCCCCGGCCCCTGCACCGGCACACGGCGATCCTCAGCAGCGTGGCCCCGCTGGACGAATTCAGCTTCCCGTCCGGCCATACCCTGCACGCGATCAGTTTCAGCTACGTCGCCTTGCTGTACTTCCCCGCGCTGGCCCTCGTGCTGCTGCCCTTCGCGCTGAGCGTGGCCCTGTCACGGGTGGTGCTCGGACTGCACTATCCCAGTGACGTGTTGGCCGCCACGATCATCGGCCTGGCCCTGGGGCGTGGCAGCCAGTGGCTGTTGGCGGCCTTGGCCGGCTGACAGCGCTGCCGGTGGTTCACGCTTCATGGCGAGCCACCTGTGTCTGCCCGACACTGCGCACGGGCCCTGAGCCAGCGTATGAGGTAGCGCGGCTCCGGCGCGCGGCGAATCGGGATGTGCGCCAGGGCTGTTCGCGCCGGCGGCCGCGGCATGGCCGCGCACAGGCCCTGAACCCCGAGCGTCATTGCGACCCCGGACTTGATCCGGGGGAAGCAATCCAGAGGCCTGCGGCGCTACCCTGGATTGCTTCGTCGCTGGGCTCCTCGCAATGACGCATCAATCACTGAAGGCATGGGTTCATCGAGAGCCCCCGGTATTGACCCGGCACTGTCCACGGGCCAACAACGTAGGTTGGGCTAAGCGCAGCGTGCCCAACGGTCATGGCTGCGAGTCACTCGCCATCATGAGATCGCTGGTGCCATGACCGTTGCGTAGGGTTTCTTGCCTAACCCCTCCCCAGCCCTCCCCGAACATCGGGGAGGGAGCGACAGCACTCGCCTGAACGACTTTCACGGCAACCTACATCGACTGTAGGAGCGACCTCGCGTCGCGACCGGCCAGCCGCACGACCGCAGCAGCGGTCGCGCCGCAAGGGCGCTCCTACGGGTGGACAAAGCCTGCCCAACGACGCCGGGAGCGAACGCTTGCGGATACCGCATCCGGGGCTCTTGAAAGCTCACGGCCGGCCCACATTTCATGGTCAACAGCGACATCTCGTCGCGATCACACTCAAGGAGTTGATCATGGCCATTACCCGTTACAGCCCGTTCAATGTCTCGACCCAGGTTCCGAACGATTTTCGTGAGCTGATCGAGAAGTTCTTCAATGGTGAGCCGCAGGATCAGTCCAATGTGGTCACCAGCCAGTGGGCACCGCATGTGGACATCAAGGAAGAGCCCAACCGCTTCGTGATCCAGGCCGATATCCCCGGTGTAGACCCGAAGGACATCGAAGTGCATATGGAGAAAGGCATTCTCTCGATCAAGGGCGAGCGCAAGCATGAGGCCAAGCAGGAGAGCGAGAAGTACACCCGTGTGGAACGCTCCCACGGCGTCTTCTACCGCCGCTTCGCGCTGCCCGACAGCGCCGACGCCGAAGGCATCAGCGCCCACGGCAAGCATGGTGTGCTGGAAATCGTCATTCCCAAGCGCCCGGAGACCACGCCGCGCCGGATCACGATCAACCATTGATCGCCCGTCGATACCGGGCATCATCGGTGCCCGGTATCGGTTCCCCAGGCGCAGACATCGCCGGGGCGGGTGCTTGGTGGCCCGCCCCTGAACCGACCGACAGCAGCAAGCGACTTCGGCCCTGATCGGGCCGAAGTCGCGCATGAGGTAATACCATCATTGAACTGACTCAGGCCCGATAGTCCCCATGCGATTCAAGGATTACTACGAAGTACTCGGTGTGAAAGCGGATGCGAGCGATGCCGACATCAAGGCCGCCTATCGCAAGCTGGCGCGCAAGTACCATCCGGATGTCAGCAAGGAAAAGGATGCCGAGAGTCGCTTCAAGGACATCAATGAAGCCTACGAGGCGCTGCGCGAACCGGAACGCCGCAAGGCTTACGATCAGGCCAAGGCCAACGGTTTCCGCGCTGGCGACGAGTTCCGCCCCGGTCCGGGCGGCGGCGGTGGCTTCGAGTTCGATATGGGCGATGCCGGCAACGGGCAGTTCAGTGATTTCTTCGAATCGCTGTTCGGGCGCATGCGCGGCGGTCGCCCGGGCGCGGGCCCGAGGCGTGGGCACGGCCCGGAATCGGGCGGCGAGATCCGCGCCGAGCTGGAAGTGGATCTGGCCACCGCCTTTGCCGGCGGCAAGCAGCGTTTCAGTCTGCAGGGCGCCCGCGGCCTGCGCACGCTGGAGGTCAAGATTCCCAAGGGCATCCAGTCGGGGCAGAGCATACGGCTGTCCGGCCAGGGCCACGTCGGCCCGGACGGCACCCCCGGCGATCTGCTGCTGCAGATCAAGCTGCGTCCGGACGAGCGTTTTGCCCTCGATGGCCGCGACATCACGGTGCAACTGCCGATTGCTCCCTGGGAAGCAGCACTGGGCGCGCGCGTGGCGGTGCCGACGCTGGGCGGCGAAGTCGAAATGGCCATTCCTGCCGGATCACAGAGCGGCCGCCGGCTGCGGCTGAAGGGTCGCGGGCTACCCGGACATCCGGCCGGCGACCAGTTCGTGGTGCTGCAGATCCACACGCCAGCGGCGCATGGCGACGCCGACCAGCAGGCCTATGAAAGCCTGCGCGCACATTTCAGCCAGTACGACCCGCGCAAGCGCTGAACTTTTCCGCCCCAAGGTGCGCTGCGCTTGCCTGGACTACGCCTGATCCCGCCAGCTTCGATAGGCGCCCCAGAAACGACTCAGGGCGCCGCAGCGCCCTGAGCTACATGCGGATTCGGCTGCGGTCAGCGCGGCAGATGCTCGGCGATGGCCTTGATCAGCTGCGCTTCGTTCACCGGCTTGGTGATGTATCCCTTGGCACCCTGGCGCAAGCCCCACACCCGATCGGTTTCCTGATCCTTGGTGGTCACCAGGATGACCGGGATATGACTGGTGGTTTTCTCACGCGCGATGGTGCGCGTGGCCTGGAAGCCATTGAGATTGGGCATCACCACGTCCATCAGAATCAGGTCGGGGATATGCGCCTTGGCCATATCCACACCCTGCTGACCATCCTCAGCGGTGATCACTTCATGCCCCTGCCCCTCAACGATGCGCTTGAGCACCAGGAGCTGCGACGGCGAATCGTCCACGATCAAGACCCGAGCCATGTTTACCCCGCTGTTAACTTGCTGCCAACGTCCCGATTCTACCCATACGTAGCGACTCGCGGACAAGTTGCGTCATGACAGATCGCCACCAATCTTGACGATCGTGCGACCAAGGCCGCCGCCAGACAGCAAAGTCTCGAAGACCGCAGGCAATTCTTCGAGTTCGACCTCACGGGTCACGATTGCGTCCAGATGCCGCGGACGCCACTCCTGCGCCAGCCGTTGCCAGAGATCGGTGCGCACCGGATAGGGTGTGCCCGAGGAATTGATGCCGAGCAGGCTGATGCCGCGAATGATGAAGGGCATCACCGTGGTATGCAGCTCGATACCGCCGGCCATACCGCAGCTGGCAATGGCACCCCAGGGACGGATCATGCGCGTCAGCCCGGACAGCAACTCGCCACCGACATTGTCGACGGCACCGGCCCAGGTTGCGCTCTCCAGCGGTCGCTGGCCCAGGTAGAGGCCTTCGCGAGCGATGCACTGGCGCGCACCGAGGCGGATCAGGCGATCGAACTGCTCGGCCTTGCCGGTGATGGCATGCACCTCGAATCCGGCGCGGGTGAAGATGTCGATGGCCAGCATACCGACACCGCCAGTGGCGCCGGTCACCACGATCGGCCCGAGGTCAGGGCGCTGGCCCACGCTGAGCATGCGCCACAGGCACAGGGCCGCGGTGAAACCGGCGGTGCCGATGGCCATGGCCTCGCGCAGGCTCAGATTGGCCGGCAGCGGCACCACCCACTGACCGTCGAGGCGCGCGTATTCGCCGTAGCCGCCGTCACGCGTTTCCGACAGACCTGATCCGGTGGTCAGCACCGCATCGCCCTCGCGGAATTGCGGATGGCGCGATTCGACCACATGGCCGGCCACGTCGATGCCGCCCACCAGCGGGAACTGACGGAGGATCTTGCCCTGTCCGGTACCGGCCAGCGCGTCCTTGTAATTGACGCTGGACCAGGCCACGCGAATGGTCACTTCACCGTCGTTGAGATCCGCCAGTTTCAGCGTTTCCAGGCCGGCCTTGTGGGGACTGCCGTGGATGCGAAAGGCCTTGAATTGCTCGGGCACACTCATGCTCCAACCCCGCTCAATGGACTGCCTTCAGTCTACACGGGTCACCAGCGACCACCGTGCAGCGGGTATCCTTGGCGCGGTCGACAAAGCGGAGGCGGACGATGATCGATGGTCGCTATTTCATCGAGCCGGCAGTCTGGTCGGTAGACGCAGATGACCTCAAGGCGGTACGCACCGAGGTTTTCATTGAAGAGCAGAACATCCCCGAGAGCGAGGAGTGGGATGCCGACGACGCGCTGGCCGACCATGTGCTGGCACGCACCCCGGACGGCAAACCGATCGGAACCGGACGGCTGACTCTGAGCGGCTACATCGGCCGCATGGCGGTGATCAAGGCCTGGCGCGGCCAGGGCGTTGGTGAGGCCCTGCTGCGGCATCTGATCGAGCGCGCCGGGACGCGCGGGCTACGGCATCTGCGGATGCATGCGCAGACCTATGCCATTCCCTTCTACGCGCGTTCCGGGTTCCGGCCTGAAGGCAATGAATTCATGGAGTGCGGCATTCCTCACCAGACCATGGTGCTGGATCTGCCGGAAACCGAAAGCCTGCCGGTCACCCGGATCAATCCGGCACTGGCGGCACCACAGTCACAGCGCCTGAGCGCCGAGCGCGCCAGCGATTTGCAGGACGCCACCCTGGCGCTGCTGCGTGCCGGCCGCTACCAGTTGTGGATCTACACCCGCGATCTGGAACCGGCGCTCTACCAGCAGCCGGAAATCCTCGAAGCCATCCGCCAGATTGCGCTGTCGGGGCGCCGCGCCAGCATCCGCATTCTGGTGCAGGACACCGCCCGCGCCGTTCGCGAAGGCCATCGACTGGTCGACCTGGCCCAGCGCTTGCCCAGCGTGGTGCATCTGCGCCGACCCACCGAGGAGGATCTGCAGTTTGCCGGTGCCTATGTGCTCAACGACACCGGCGGCTATCTCTATCGCAGTTTCGCCGACCGCTATGAGGCCGCCGGCGATCTGTACTACCCGCCGCGCCGTGACGAACTGCAGCGCGGCTTCGACCAGGTCTGGGAACGCGCCGTGGAACCGCCCGAGTTGCGGCGGCTGGCACTGTAGCGGAGCCGGGGCACGGGGCACGGGGCACGGGAGATCATGGGGCCGCAGCCGCCCCACCATTGCGACCCGCCACCATTGAGGCGCGTAGCGACCAGAAGCGGGACGCAGAGGACACAAAGGAAAAGCAGAAAGAACACGAAGGAAGGCAAGAGCATTCAAAGGATTTTCTTTGTGTCTTTGCTGCTTTTCCTTCGCGCCCTTCGCGTCCTGCTCTTTGGTTGGCACCCCGACGCGAGCCCCATGGTCCCTTTGAGTCCGGCAGGTAGGTCACGTTGGCCGCGCAGCGGGCTACGTGACGCACGCCGCCCCGCCACGGCGACCCGCCACCACTGAGGCGCGCAGCGACCAGAAGCGGGACGCAGAGGACGCAAAGGAAAAGCAGAGAGAACGCGAAGGAGAGCAAGAGCATTCAAAGGATTTTCTTTGTGTCCTTTCTGCCTTTCCTTCGTGTCCTTCGCGTCCTGCTCTTCTGTCGGCACCCCCGGCGCAGGCCAGGTGTTCCTGTGGGTCCAGACTTGTCTGGACGCTCTTTCATCACCAGCCAGGAGCGTCCAGACAAGTGTGGACCTACAAGAGCGGCGCGGCATGCCGCGCCCCGTGATCGCACTGTCGCCGCGCATCAAGCATCATGGAGGTCTGAAAACGACCATCAAGACCCTGATCAACCCATGTTTGAACTGAACACTGCTCCTGCGGCCAGCAAGGCCGAGTTGTACGCCAGCCTCGCCGAGCAGGCGGGCTACCTGATGACCGGGGAACCCGATCGCATTGCCAACGCGGCGAATTTTTCGGCGTTGCTCTATCACGCGTTGCCGGATGTGAACTGGGTGGGTTTCTATTTCTTCGATAGCACCGAGCTGGTGGTCGGGCCCTTCCAGGGCAAGCCTGCCTGCGTGCGCATCGCGCTGGGGCGTGGCGTCTGTGGTACCGCGGCGCAGACGCGGGAAACACAGCGGGTGGCCGATGTGCATGCCTTTCCGGGACATATCGCCTGCGATGCGGCCTCGCGCTCGGAAGTGGTCGTGCCGCTGGTGCTGGGCGAGGCCTTGCTGGGCGTGCTCGACATCGACAGCCCCTCGCCGAACCGTTTCGACGCCGAGGACCAGAGCGGCCTGGAACGGCTGGCACAGGTTTTTTTGAACGCTTGCGCGTGAGCGTTGTCTGAACGAGTGGACGGGGCAGCACCGGCCCTGCCGATTCACCTTTTGAGGAGGAGTCATGCCACCGAGCGAAAAGATCCGCAATGTCGGCCCCAAGAGCGCCGCCTGGTTGCGCCAGATTGGAATTCGCACGGAAGAGGACCTGCGCAAGTTCGGCGCCGTGGAAGCCTATCGTCGCGTGAAACTGGCCGGATTCAAGCCCACGCTCAATCTGCTCTATTCCATGGCGGGTGCCGAGGACGACTGCCACTGGACCCAGCTCAGCGAGGAACGCAAGGCGGCGCTGGTGCTGGCGTCGGACTCGATCACCGAGGAAATGAATGCCCGCAAGCTGGCCAAGCGCATGGGCCAGACCCATGTGGGATCAGGCCTGGTCGACAAGGCGCTGGGGCATCCGGAGCCCGTCGACAGCGAAGCACCAGCAGCAGACAGTGGTGACCGGGACGAGTGATGCCACGCACCGCAGCGCGTCTCTCGCGCTGCTGGTGCTGGTCGCACTGCTGGCCGGCTGTGCCAGCGGCCCAAGCAGCCGTCCCCGCCCGGCTCAGGACCACGCCGGTTCTGCGTCCCTGGCGACAGGCAACAGCGCCGACGTCGCCTTTCGCGCCATCGGCCTGGTCGGCACGCCCTATCGCACCGCCGGCGCCGATCCGGGCGTCGGTTTCGATTGCTCCGGCTTCGTCCAGTATGTCTATCGCGACGCCGCCGGCCTGCAGCTGCCGCGCAACACCCAGAGTCAGCATGCACTGAAAATCCCCGTGTCCCGACGCTACCTGCGGACCGGCGACCTGGTGTTCTTCAATACCAGCGGACGCGGCGTTTCCCATGTCGGCATCTATGTGGGTGAGGGCCGATTCGTGCACGCCCCCAACCACGGCGGCCGGGTACGCCTGGACCATCTAGACGATGGCTACTGGAGCAAGCGCTACCTCGGCGCCAGGCGCATTATCCAGCCTTGAGCAATGAGGACGGCAGTTACTATGCGCCCGCTGAATTCCGCAAGTAGTGATGATGACCCGGCAGATGGCATGGCCGTTTCAGCTGAGCGCAGCGTTGTAAACTGCCACGCTCAGCAAAGGTCAAACCGACCTGCCCAGCAGCTTTAATGGCTTGAGCACTCCAAATTACAGATGGTCTGGCCAGAAATTTCCTCGCACTTCCAGGTGCAGGACACCTGCCGCCCACTACCGCCACCCGCGCGGACAATCTCCACCCCAAGGCGCTCCGCGTTTCGCAAGAAATTTTCTGCCGCCGTCGAGAGCCCGTAGATCTCACCAAAGTGCTGAAACTCACTCACATTGGATGAAGTCATCAGCTCATTTCCCTGCTCATCCGTAACCCTGTCCTTGTCGATGAAGCCCATCTTGTTGGATGCATCGAAAACCACGGGAACCCGAGTACCATCGGCGAATACGACGACAAACGTCACCGTCATGTCGCCACCGAAAAGGAGGATTTCAAGGCCCGTCATGGCGATGGCATCGAAGCTTCGCAGTGCACCGGAGAGGGTTCTCATCCGATCGTACACGGCATCGCGAACCTGGTTTCGAAATTGCATGTCATTGACCACGTCATAGCCAGAACCCGAAGGCTCGACACAGTATCCGCAAGGCAGGATTGTGATGTCGTCACGGCCGATTTCGATCGACGATTTCCATGTGCCATCAGTTTCCACGTAGAGATCGTGCAGATGCCCCAGAGTTTCGGCGTCCGCTCCGTCCAGATAACCCATGTAGGCAACATTTGCCCATTGGCATTGTCCGAACCGATTAGCTTCTGTGCCACGTTGGGCTTCTGCCACAGAACCAGACCCGACATCATCTCTGGGGCCTTCCATGCCCGAGACCTGACAGTTGTTCCCGACTTGTTCGCGGACGACGTCAAATTTCCACGCGACATTCTGGCCCGCATCAAAGAGCACTCTCGTCGCGGGTGCCATGCCCTGCTCCGCAATGTCTTTCGCGGAGAACTGATTGCAACCGCGGCACTCGATCCATGTTGCCTGCGCATGACATACGGAAGCGGCGAAGCTAACGCAGGTCAGCGCGACCAGAAGAAACCCCTTCATGCCTAGAATCACTTTTCACCCGAATAGTTAACAAGAGCAACGGACGATAGCCCCCCCGCAAGATGTCAACACTCGTAACCCGCTCTTTGATCAGCCTGTCGCAGGCAATGACCCCTCAACCAATCAGGGTCTTTGGCTGGTCAATTTGGCAATCGATCGCAAGTAACAGCCGCTCCACCAAATCTTCCAGCGCCCGTGCCTGATGCTCCAGCGCGCCGGTGATGTGGATGGACTTCAGTTTGCGCGTGCGCAGCCAGGTGCGCAGTTGCTCGACATCGAATGCCGCCGGATGCAGATGCAGCCAGGGCTTGCGGTAGCGCCCACACCAGCGTTGCGCCAGCCGGGCTCGCCCGTAGAGCTGGGCGTCGGGCGTGATCAGCAGCGTGACGTCCGCGGCACGCACATTCCACTTCAGCGCCTGCGAGGGATGGCGCGTAGGCGTGGCCAGAAAGCTGTCGCCGGGATTGCGGGTGCCGCTGGGGACGAAGCCGGCCGTGGCCAGGCCCAGTCTGCTGGCGTGTTCGATGGCCATGGATTCGACGCCACCGCTACGAGCGCTCACCAGCGTCGGCGCGCGGCCGTTGCTGCCCAGGGTCAGGCTGACACGACGCTTCTTGCGGCGGGATTTGGATGAGGGCTTGCGTGGGCGGGTAGCTGCTTTCATGGGCGGATGATGCCTGAGCGCGGGAGCGGGAGGGCGCGGTGGCGATTTGATTGCGGGGCTGTCCGCTTCACCGTGTCACGTAGCTCGCTGCGCTCGCAACGTGACCTACCACGGCGCTTTGGGGTCATCCGCCCTGCGCTCGCCCGAATTGCGGCTTACATCGGCGGGCGCCAGACGCCAGAATTTCGACCCGGTCATTCCTTGCCACCGGAGCCCCGATGAAACCGATTTCGCTGACCCGTTTTTTGATCGAGGAACAGCGTGAGCTGGGCCGCATCAATTCCGATCTGCGACTGCTGATCGAAGTGGTGTCGCGCGCCTGCAAGGCCATTTCCATCGCCGTCGGCAAGGGCGCGCTGGGCGGTGTGCTCGGCAGTGCCCACAGCGAGAACATCCAGGGCGAGGTGCAGAAGAAACTGGATGTGCTGTCCAACGAGATCCTGCTGGAGGCCAATGAGTGGGGCGGCCATCTGGCGGCCATCGCCTCGGAGGAAATGGAACATCCGCACGCGATTCCGCACCGTTACCCCAAGGGCGAATACCTGCTGCTGTTCGATCCGCTGGATGGCAGCTCGAACATCGACGTCAACATCTCGGTGGGCACGATCTTCTCGGTGTTGCGCTGTCCCGACGGGGTCAAGGAGCCCACCGAAGCGGACTTCCTGCAACCGGGCACCCGGCAGTTGGCGGCCGGTTATGCCGTCTACGGCCCCAGCACGATCCTGGTGCTGACCACCGGCTCGGGCGTGCACAGTTTCACCCTGGATCGCGAGGTCGGCTCCTTCGTGCTGACCGAGCGCAACCTCAGGATTCCGGTCGAGACCCAGGAGTTCGCCATCAACATGTCGAACATCCGCCACTGGGAACCGCCGATGAAGCGCTACATCGAGGAACTGCTGGCCGGCAAGACCGGCCCGCGCGGCAAGAATTTCAATATGCGCTGGGTGGCGAGCATGGTCGCCGATGTGCACCGGATCATGACCCGTGGCGGCATCTTCATCTACCCGCGTGATCTGAAACAGCCGCTGACGCCCGGCAAGCTGCGGCTGATGTACGAAGCCAATCCGATGGCCTTCATCGTCGAGCAGGCCGGCGGCGCTGCCAGCACCGGCGAACAGCGCATGCTGGAGGTACAGCCGACCTCCCTGCACCAGCGCGTGCCGGTGTTCATGGGTTCGAAGGCCGAAGTCGAGCGCGTCAGCGCCTACCACCGCGAGCAGCAATGACCCGGCACCGGCCGGTCCGGGGTGACCGGCCGGTACTGGAGTCCCCTGGGGAGTAAGCGCGGCCCGGGGACCAAAACCGCGCTGGGGTGCTGCTTACTGTGGCAGCGGCTTCAGCCGCGATCAGGCATTTGCTCCGCTGTGGGAGCGGCTTCAGCCGTGATCGCCGGTTCGCCGATTTCAACCAGACCGATCGCGGACAGAGTCCGCTCCCACAGGGTTGGCGGCATCGCCGCTCTCACCGGGTCAGCGGAACTTGTATTCCACCCCCAGATAGAAGGACCGGCCGCGCGGATCGGTGTAGGTCGGGTCGTAGCTGGCGATGAAGTAATAGGCCTGGTTCGAGAACGGTGGTTCTTCGTCGAACACATTGAGCACGCCGGCACGCACGCGCAGCTGTTCGTTGACCTTGTAGCTGCCGGTCAGATCCCAGAGCGAATAGGCTTTGACATCGCGCGAGGGCAGGCGTGAATCGCTGACCGGATCGTAGGTGGTGTTCTGGTCGCGATAGCTGGAGGAATAGTTGTTGGCGAAGGTCAGACCCAGCGGACCGCTGTCCCAGTTGAAGGCGATGCGATGGCGCCAGCGCTGGATCACCTGGTCGTTGAGGAAGCGCCCGAGGTTGCTGCGATAGGGTTCCAGGGGACCGAACTGGCGTTCGTACTTGGTGATCAGGGTGCCGGTGAAATCGACACTGAAAGTGCCGTAATCGGTTTCTCCGGTGCTGAGACGGCTGCTGATGTCGAAGCCGGAGGTCTTGAGCTTGCCCTGGTTTTCCTTGCGCAGGATGATGTTGCTGATGAAGCCGTCTTCATCGCGCTCGATGTAGAGGCCGTTGTACAGCTCCGGACTCTCGATGATGATCTGCTCGCCCAGCGTGCTGATCACGTCCTTCTTCTGCAGGTGCCAGTATTCCAGTCCGATGTTGAAGGTCTCGCTGGGCTCGTAGACCGTGCCGAGCGAGAACTGCCGCGAGCGCTCCGGATCGAGGTCCGGATTGCTCTGCCGCTCGACCGGCCACTGGTCGGTGCAGAAGTCGATGCTGCCTTCGGCATCGGCGCACTGCGGATCGGTGATCAGACTGGAGGTCACGCCGAACACGGTGGGACGGTGCAGATCGTTCAGCGAGGGCGCGCGGAAGCCGGTGCCGGCCGAGCCGCGGACGATCAGATCCTCGCGCGGCTGCCAGCGCACGCCGAACTTGGGATTGAAGGTGGAGCCGACTTCCTCGTAGTCGTCGAAGCGCAGCGCCGCCTGCAGTTCGAGGGTCTCGCTGACCGGCGCATTCAGTTCGGCATAGGCCGAGGCGACATTGCGGCTGTCATTGCTGGGCAGGATGTCGGAGGGGTCACCGGGGCCGAGCGAGCTGTCGCGGTCACCGGCGATGTTGTTGCTGAGCAGCAGCGCCGAAGGCGTGAAGCGCTGGGATTCGCGACGCAACTCGCCGCCCAGCGCCAGACCGATATCGCCGCCCTCCAGTTCGCCGAGCGCGCGGGTGAAATTGAAATCGAAGCTCTCGCTGACGCCCTTGGATTTGCGCGCATCGTCGTTGATGGTGATGTCATCGAGCAGGGCCTGACCCTGGGCCGAGGACGGGCCGAAGGGATTGATCAGGCCGGAACGCACGGCGGCGTCGAACTCGTCGAAGAGCACATAGCCATCGACGTAGCTGTCGGTGGCCTTGTTCTCGCTGCGGACCAGACCGAGGCTGTAATCCCAGTCACCGGCGATGCCCTCGGCACCAAGCACGATGCGGCTGCCCTCGCTGGTGACTTCATTGCTGCGATTGCCGGCCTCGGTCATGCGCAGGCGGATGCCGCTGAAGGTGCTCGGCAATCCGGGCGCGGACAGCGCGGTGCGATAGGGTTCGGGCAGCACCGAGATCGGCAGGTTGCGGATGCGCTGTGGATTCGGGCTGAGCCTATAGGTGGTCTCGGATTTGGTGTAGGACAGTTCGGCGAACAGGCGATGGCCGTCGGCCACCTCGACCGCAGCCCGCCCCATGAAGCCGATCTTGTCCGAGTCCGGGTAGATCTCGGTGTCCTTCATGTAATCGTAGCTGCAGGCCACCGGACCACCCGGCCCTTCCGGCGCATACACCGTCGCCGGCGGATTGCACTCGGGAGAGCTCGGATTGATACGGTTGCGGGTGGTACCCGGCGCCAGCAGGCCGGCGTTGATCAGCGCATTGCGCTGCGCCGAATTGATGTCGATATTGGCCGGATAGGTGTTGCTGGACATCAGCGCCGGCAGCAGATCGGCCAGCGGCCGATCACGGATGAAATCGCGCTGGCTGGAGCGCAGCGCACCCAGATGCTGCACGTCGAGCACGCCGAAGACGTTGTAACGGTCGGTACTCATGTCACCGAAGCCGGCACTGATGGTGGCGGTCTGCTTGTCGGCTCCGCCTTCCTGGGTATCGGCTCCGAGCAGGCTGAGATCGATGCCCTGATAATCGCTGCGGGTGATGAAGTTGATGACGCCACCGATGGCATCGGAACCGTACAAGGCCGAGGCCCCGTCCTTCAGCACCTCGACACGCTCGATGGCGCCGGCCGGGATGTTGTTGAGATCGACACCGGCCTCATCGCCGGGCGAGGCGAAGTTGGCCAGGCGTCGGCCATTGAGCAGGATCAGCGTGCTGGACACCCCCACGCCGCGCAGATTGGCGCCGTTGAAACCGCGCTGACCGGAGGTGCCGTCGGTGATGCTGGCACCGTCGGCCAGCGGCGCGGTGTTTGCAGTCAAGGTCTTGACCATTTCCGCCGCCGTGGTCACGCCGCGGGTTTCGATCTCTTCGCGGGTGATGATCTCGATCGGCAATGCGGTCTCGCCGTCGATGCGCTTGATGCGCGAACCGGTGACGAACACGGTATCCATCTCTGCCGCCTTGGCGGCGATCTCGGCATCGCTGCTGCCGTCCTCCGCCGCCACCAGGCCGGCCGGCAGCAACAGGGCCTGGGTCAAGGCCAGGCGCAGCAGAGTCTGTCTGAGCGGAAGTTCGCCGCGGCGGGACGGGCGCGAGGTGCGAATGGTCATGGAGTAGGTCCTGAAGTGCGAAATCGGCAGTCTGGTGAGGGCCGAACCCAGGCAGCGGCCGGCTCGGTGGCGGACTGTACGCACCTCAAATCCGGCCGCCAGTGGCCACCACGCCAGGCGTCGCCCTGCGGCAACTTGCTGTCGCTTGGAGGCAAGATTGGGGGCGCGGGGCACGGGGCACGGGGCACGGGGCACGGGGCGCGGGGCGCGGGGCGCGGGAAAAGCTACAGGCTCGAGGGCTTGTGTAGGTCCAGACTTGTCTGGACGCTTCTTCGGCACCTCCCAGGAGCGTCCAGACAAGTCTGGACCCACAAAAGCCGGCGGCATTGCAAGCCACCTGTGTCGGTCTGACACTGCACACTGGCCGTGAACCAGCTTGGTGCGCGTAGGCCGTGGGTGCCGCGCAGCGGCTCCCCGGCGCTGTTCGCATCACCTCCCGGAGAGCGCTGCGCGCACTTCCGGGCTACAAAAGCCGGCTCTTGCCGCGGCTCGCAATGACGCCGTTCCCTGAGCCCCTCGCTCGCCCTCGTGCCCCAAGTTTCCCCAAAGCGACACCCGCTTGCGCTTTTGCGTTGGCACGCGGTGGCGCACGCAGCACATCGGACGGGCTTGGTGCCATGATCGGGTCCGGCCGCGAAGTGCGGTGCTGCCACTGCCGGATTCACTCACCATGCGTACTGAACAACACCTGTTGACGAGCTGCACGCCGGGCACCACGCGCGAATTGCAGAGCCTGCATTTCGGTCCGCTGGAGCCGGGTCGCAAGGCCGTCATCCAGGCCTCGCTGCATGCCGACGAGCCGCCGGGAATGCTGGTCGCCTACCATCTGCGCCGGGAACTGGCGGCACTGGAGGCCGAGCATCGGCTGCTCGGGGAAATCGTGCTGCTGCCCATGGCCAATCCGCTGGGACTGTCGCAACGGCTGCTGGGACGCACCCTGGGCCGTTTCGAACTCGGCTCCGGCGAGAACTTCAATCGGCGCTACCAGGATCTGAGTTCGGCCACCTTTGCCAAGCTGCAGTCGGAGATCGACGCCGGCCATCAACCGTCGCTGCCGAGCGTGCGTGCGGCCCTGCGTCAGGCCTGCCGGGAACTGCCGGCCGAGAGCGAGTTGGCCAGCCTGCGCAAGATTCTGCTGCTGCAGTCCATCGATGCCGATCTGGTGCTGGATCTGCACTGCGACAGCGATGCGGTGATGCATCTCTACACGGCCAATCCGCTGTGGCCGCAGGTGGAAGCGCTGGCACGACTGCTCGGCGCCGAGGTCAGCCTGCTGGCCACCGAGTCCGGCGGCGAGCCTTTCGATGAAAGTTGCTCGATGGTCTGGTCCCAGCTCAACCGGCGCTGGCAGGCGCATTCGGGTACCCCGGGTCCGTGGCCGGACGCCTGCATTGCCGTCACCGTGGAACTGCGGGGCGAAACCGATGTGAGTCATGAACTGGCCGAGCGCGATGCCAGCGCCATCCTGGCCTATCTGGCGCACCGCGGATTCATCGATGCGCGGCTAGCGGAACTGCCGCCGCTGTTGCGCGAGGCGACGCCACTGGAGGGCTCGGTACCGGTGATCAGCCCCCGTGGCGGCGTGCTGGTGCACCGCCAGCTGCTGGGGCAATGGGTGCAGCGCGGCCAGTGCCTCGCCGAGGTCATCGATCCGCTGAGCGGTGAGGCCATCGATCTCTGCAGCCCGGTCGATGGGCTGCTGTATGCGCGCGAGCATTCGAGAGTGGTCCATGCCGGCATGTCGATCGCCAAGGTGGCGGGCAGTGAGGCGGTCCGCAGCGGGCAGCTGCTGTCGGCCTGAGCGGCAGCGAAGCCGATCATGGCCAAACGCTACGGCTTCCTGCTGCTGCCGCGCTATTCCCTGCTCGATCTGGCAGGCGCTCTGGCGGTGTTGCGCCAGGCCAACCAGCTGCTCGGTGGGCGCGCCATCGACACGCTGCTGCTGTCGAGAGACGGGCGCCCGGTCGCAGCAGCCGGCGGCGAGCAGCTGCTGATCTCGCAGGGCCTGAACGCTGCGCTGATGTCGATCGACGGCCTGTTCATCATCAGCGATGCGCCACCGCAGGCCAGCGACGAACCCTGGTTGCGTCAGCATCTGGCCGTGGCCGGGCAGCGTATCGCCCAGGCCCGCGGCGTGCTCGGCGGTATCGGCTGCGGAGCCCTGTGGTGGGCGCAAACCGGGCTGCTGGACGGCTACCGCTGCAGTGCCGCGACGCCGCCAGGACAAGCCTCTGTGCTCGGTGGCGCCGTGCTCTCCAATCGCTACTGCGAGATCGATCGCAATCGATTGAGCTGCGCTGGCGGCACCAGTACGCTGGATCTGATGATTCAGTGGCTGTCGCAGGACTACGGTGAGCAAGCTGGGCGCCAGCTGATGGCGCACTTCGCGCTGGAGCGGTTGCGCGCAGGCGACGAGCGCAGCAAACCTTCGGCGACCGCAGGCACCGCGGCTTCGGCCAAGCTGGCCGAAGCGGTGGCCCTGATGGAAGCCAATCTGGGCGAGCCCCTTTCCACCGAGGACATTGCCGGACTGGTCGGGGTGTCGCGCCGACAGCTGGAACGGCTGTTCAAGCAGCATCTCGACACCCTGCCCTCGCGCTGGTATCTGGAGCAGCGGCTGGCGCGTGCGCGACGACTGCTGCAGCAGACTCCACAATCGATACTGCAGATTGGTCTCAGTTGCGGATTTGCGTCAGCTGCCCATTTTTCCAATGCCTATCGCAACTGTTTTGGCCATACGCCCCGCGATGAACGCAGCAGCCGTGCGGCTGCCTGGCGGCTGGCCGGAGCCCATCAGCGCCCGGCCGAAGCCGGCGCCACCGATGCCGACAAGGAACCGACATGAGCAAGCCCAAGGCCGGACCCGCGCAATTTCTGCTGCGCCCCTGCGCGGCCGACGATCTCCCTGCGCTCGAGCGCTTTGCCGCGGCGAGTCCGGTCGGCATCACCACGCTGCCACTGGACCGCGCCTTCCTCACCGACCGGCTGCAGCGCTCGATCCATTCCTTTGCCACCGAGGATGTCAGTGGCGAGGAAATCTATCTGTTTGCGCTGGAAGAACTGGCGACCGGCAATGTCATCGGCATCAGCGGCATTGCCGCCCGCGCCGGCTTTTCCGATCGCTTCTACAGTTTTCGCAACGAGTTCGTGGTGCACAGCAGCAAGCCGCTGGGTGTCAGCAACCGCATCCACACCCTGCATCTGTGCCACGACCTCAGCGATGTCACCCTGCTGATCAGCTACCACATCGACCCGGCCTTTGTGGACACGCTGGCGCCGCAGTTGCTGTCGCGGGCGCGGCTGCTGTTCATCGCCCAGCACGCCGAACGCTTTGCCGACCGGGTGGCGGCCGAGAGCGCCGGTCTGGCCGATGACAACGGTCGCTGTCCGTTCTGGGATGCCGTCGGCCGACGCTTCTTCGGCATGGACTATCCGACGGTCGAACGCCTGACCGGCGGCCGCAGCAAGGCTTTCATCGCCGATCTGATGCCGCCGTCGCCGATCTACGTGCCGCTGCTGCCGGAAGAGGCGCAATGGGCCATCGGCCAGCTGCATCCGGTGGCCGAGCTGCCGTTCTCGATCCTGCTCGACGAGGATTTCGACACCGACACCTACGTCGACATCTTCGATGGCGGTCCTACCGTGCAGGAGCGCCTGGCCATGCTCAAGAGCGTGTCGCGCTCACGCTTGCTGCAGGCTGAGCGAGGCAGCGAAGCCAGGGGCGGCAGCGCTGCCAGCAGTCCGCATCTGATCATCAACGGCAGCCGCCAGCAATTCCGGGCGCTGCTGCTGGACCTCGGCCCCGAGGGCGAGCGCCTGCCGCTCGACGCCACCACGCTGGAGCTGCTGGCCATGGCGCCGGGCGATATCGCTCGAGTGGCCGAGTTCGATTCCTGCCCCGCTGGAGAGCAACCATGAACGCCTGGAAGTTGCGTGCCGCCACCAGCGCCGATCTGCCCAGGCTGACACGCCTGTTGCCCGCCTGGGAACTGGAACGTGCCAGTTTCATCGAGGATGAGGGCAATGCCTTGTTGTTGGCCTTCCCGGTGCCAACGTCCGCTGCGGAGCAGCCACCGCTGGCCTGTGTGCAACTGCGCCGCCGGATCGGCTTGTCGCAGCCGCGATACTGGTATCACGTCGGCGTGGTCGTACACGCGGCGGCGGAGCTTGGGATGTTCCGGCGCGAGCGCACGCTGCTGCTGGGCAATGACCATACCGGCGCCTCGGAGCTGAGCGATTTTGCCGTGGATGAGCAGCTCGCCACTGCAGCACAGCGGCGCGAGCTGCCCTCGGTGATGGTGCGGGCGGCGCTGTTGCTGCTGTATCGGGATTGGCAGCTGCAGGCGGAAACCGGCAGCCAGCCGCCCAAGGTCATCGCCGCGGTGCCGGGCCGCCGCGATCCCGACGGCCACAGCCCGTTCTGGCAGGGCCTGGGACGCCACTTCTATCCCGGCGACGTCGATCAGGCCCAGGCTCGCTTCGGCCAACTCTGGCAGACCCATGTGGCTGCGCTGCTGCCGCGGCATCCGCTGGTGGTGTCGATACTGCACGAGAGCGCCCAGGCCGCCATCGGCGCCATGGACGACGCTGCCATGCCCTGGTGCGATGCGCTGCGTCGGGCCGGGTTGCGCGCCGGCCAGCACCTGAACCTGTTTGACGCCGGACCGGTCTATGAAGCACCGATCGACCTGTTGGCTGGTTCAGGCACTGTCGCTCGCCACCGGCTTGATCTGGCGACCGCTGCCGTCTCCACGCCGCCGGTGCTGCTGACGGCCGACAGCGGCAGCGAGGTGTACGTGGCCCGGGCGAGCATCCACGACGATGGCCGGGTGTCGCTGAGTCCGGAACAGGCCGAGCTGTTCGGCTTGCAGAATCTGCGCCGGATCTGGGCGATGTCCACCGATGAGGTCGCCTGATGCGTGCTCAGCGCGGCAACTCCCAGAGCTGGCCTTCGCCAGCGACACAGAGCTGCCCGACCGCGACGGCGCGAGCGCCGTCCAGCAGCGTCAATGGCACTGCCCGGGGTCCGGCCAGAGCATCGAGCACGCGCTGCAGCGCAGGGCTGTCGGCCGCCACCGAAACCGGCGGCCCGGCCGGCAAGCCGCATTCGCCGTCGGGCATCGCGCCTGGCAATGTCCAGGCGCTGCCGCTGGGGAATCGCCGGCGGCTGACCCGGCGATCATCGAGGCGTCGGAACAGGGTGGCCGCGCCCTGGCCGATGACCCGACCGTGCCACTGACCCTCTTTCCAATCCAGCCGCAGCGCCGTGGTTTCATCGATACCGACGGCGAATTCGACGCCGCTGTCCTGCAGCAGGCGCGCCAGCCGGTACTCACGGCCACGATTGGAGAAATGGGTGTCGAGCACCCCCAGCGGGAAACTTCCGAGGCCGCCATCCGGTTGATACATCAGCGCATCGGGATCGATGCCGCCGCAGGTCCCGGCCCGGCTGCAGTCCGGATCGGGTGGCAGCCGGCGCAGGGCCACGGCCGGACCCTGGGGCAGCGCCGGCCCGCTGACGATCATTGCCGCCGGACCATGGGCCGGTCGCGCCGCCTGCACCGCGGTGCCGGCACTGGTGCCACCCAGCACCAGAGTGCCGCGCTCCAGTCGCTGCAGCAGGAGCTGCAGTGGCGGCGAGGGCGTGCGCCCGTCGCCATCGAACCATGCCGCTCGGGTGAAGCTCTGGTCGCCGCCATTGAGAAATACGCCGTCGGCCCAGTCCAGCGCACGGGCGAGTTCCTGCGGCGCCAGACAGGCCGCCTGCAGTTCGGTCGCGCGCTGCCGGTACAGCCGGGCGCGGTCATGCGCACCCAGGCGTTCGCCGCGCAGCCGATCGAGCTGATGGCACAGCGTCTGTGGAGCGCTCTGGGCAGCGCGCAGAGCGTGATCCAGCGGCAACCAGCGCACTTCGGCGCCAGCCTGCTCGAAGACGGCCAGATAGAAGTCGATGGCGGCAAAGGGATCGCGCCCGGAGGCAGTGCTGACCAGCACCCGCGGACGCTGGCGTCCGCTGATCTGCGCGGCCATGGCGACGAATTCGCGATAGATCAGTGCCCCCGATCCGGGGCTGGAATCGTCCAGCGCGATGCGCTCGGTCACGATGCGGTTTTCAAGCGCGTCGAGCACACGATCGCGCTCGAATCCGGCCAGCTCGGTCCAGACCTGACGGTCACGCGACTTGCTGCTGGCAGCCAGCGCTGCGGGCAGATCGCCGGCGTCGAAATCAAGATCGCCGGCGCGCCGATGCCAGCGCTTCAGCGCGGCCACGATGCGCCCGCGCTCGCGCTCACGGCCCTGGCTCCAACCGCCAGCGGACACCCGGGCAATGCCATCCAGATCCAGGCGATGGCGCTGGCCCAGGCTGGCAGCGCCAGGCGACGTGCCGGACCGGCAAGCTGCGGTATGGTCATTGCTGCACACGGGCAGCGCCCCCCCGGCCAGCAGCAGCCTTGGACCTTCAGCAGCCGCCGCCGCTGCCGTCGCGGCGGCAGCGAGCAACAACACCAGTATCTGCAGCAGACGCAACAAGCCCTTCGACATCAGCATTTCGTCCTGGTCAGACCGGCAACAGATCCTAGCCGAGCGCCTCGCCCGAGGACCGGATTGGAAACGCAGATGGATAGTCCCTGGCGATTGGATCCAAGAATCCGTCGCTTTCCCGCAACTCCACGGCTGAACCCAGCGCACCGATGACCAGGAGCACGACATGACCCAGGTGGAAACCCAGACTGCGCCCAGTCGCGCCCCCGACACCCTGTTGATCGTGGCCCTGGTCGCGCTGCTGGTGGCATTGGTCGTAGCCTTGGTGCCACCGGGGCGCTTTGCCGATGTCAGCAGCCACGAGGGCTCGCGCGAGGTCTCGATCGCCCTGGAGAGCTATGAGCGCAGCGGCGATGCCCGGGCGGTGCCGCTGTTTGCCGAGGGTGGCGAGCTGGGCCTGCTCAACCTGCCCTTCGAGGGACTGGTGGCCGGCGACAAGTTTGGCTCGGCGGTCGGCATCGCGGCCTTCTTGCTGGTGCTCGGTGGCAGTTTTGGCGTGCTGATGCGCACCGGCGCCATCGATCGTTCGGTGACCGGATTCGTCGCCCGTTTCGAACACCGCATGGGCATCCTCATTCCCGGCCTGTTCCTGCTGTTCTCGCTGGGCGGGGCGATTTTCGGCATGGGCGAGGAGACCATCCCCTTTGTACTGATCCTGGTGCCGATATTCGCGCGACTGGGTCTGAATGCATTCACGGCCGTGCTGGTCAGCTTCGTGGCCACCCAGGTGGGTTTTGCCACCAGCTGGATGAATCCCTTCAGCGTGGTCGTTGCCCAGGGTGTGGCCGGTTTGCCGCCGGTGTCGGGCGCCGGTTTCCGGGTCGGCATGTGGGCCTTGTTCACGCTGGTCGGCGCCCTGATGACGCTGCGTTATGCCATCTCCCAGCGTCGCAGCGGTGTGGCCATTCGCGCCGAGCAGGCCAGCACCGGGCTGGAGGCGGCCACGCGCTCGGATTTCGCGATTCTGGCGGTACTGGCAGCGACCATGGTCTGGGTCATCTGGGGCGTGACCCAGCGCCAGTACTATCTGCCGGAACTGGCTGCCCAGTTCTTTGCGATGGGTCTGGCGGCAGGGGTGATCTCGTGGATGTCGCGGCGTCCGGGGATCAACGCCAATGTACTGGCCGAGGCCTTTCGCACGGGCGCGGCGCAGATGCTGCCGGTGGTGCTGATCGTGGCCCTGGCCAAGGGCCTGATCCTGCTGCTCGGTGGCACCGACCCCAGCAAGGCGTCCGTGCTCAACACCCTGCTCTACCATCTGGGACATGCCCTGGAAGGTCTGCCTGCCAGCCTGGCCGCCTGGCTGATGCTGGTGGTGCAGTCCGGCATCAATTTCCTGGTGCCTTCCGGTTCCGGCCAGGCCGCGCTGACCATGCCGGTGATGGCGCCACTCGGCGATCTGCTCGGTGTCAGCCGTCAGGTGGCGGTGCTGGCCTTCCAGCTGGGTGATGGCCTGACCAATCTGATCGTGCCGACCTCGGCCATGCTGATGGGCGTGCTCGGCGCCGCCCGCATCGACTGGCTGACCTGGGCCCGCTTCATCATCCGCTGGCTGGCCTGGATGATGACCCTGGCCAGCGCCTTTGTGGTCGGCGCGGTGTGGGTCGGGTTTGCCTGAGGCGGGTTGCGGGGCACGGGGGCACGGGGCACGGGGCACGGGGCACGGGGCACGGGGCACGGGGCACGGGGCACGGGGAAAGGCTACGACCCATGGGCTCTTGTGGGTCCAGACTTGTCTGGACGCTTTTTCAGCAAGGTGCCAAGAGCGTCCAGACAAGTCTGGACCCACAACAGCCCGATTCCTGATTCCCGATTCCCGATTCCCGAGTCCCGAGTCCCGAGTCCCGACAACCGACAACCGACAACCGACAATCGCCCTCACCCCAAACGCAGCACGATCAGGGTCTGATCATCGACGCCGATCTCGCCGCCCTGATGGGCGTGGAGCTCGCTCAGCATGCAACTGAGCAGGGCCTGGGGCGTGTCCAGCTCGCTGCGGGCCAGGATCGATTCCAGTCGCTCGATGCCGAATTCCTCGCCTTGCGCGTTGCGGGCCTCGGTGACGCCGTCGGTGTAGACCACCAGCAGATCGCCGCTGCGGGCGTCGTAGAGGTGGTTGTCGTAGGCGTGTTCCTTGAGGATGCCGATCGGAATGTCACGGCCTTCGTCGAGGCGCTCAAGGCGGCCTTCGCGTCTGCGCAGCGGCGGCAGGTGTCCGGCATTGCACAGCCGCATCCGCGCCTCGTGCGGCAGATGCAGCAGTCCCAGCGCGGTCAGGAAATGCGGCCGGGTCTTGCGCGAGAAGAAATGCCGGTTGGCGTAGGTCAGCGCACCGGCCGGTCCTTCGCCATCGCCGCCCTTGTAGGTGCGCAGGATGGCATCGAACTGCACGGCCTCCATGGCGGCCCCGGCACCGTGACCGGAGACATCGGCCAGCAGCAGGCCGACCACATCCGGCATGTCCGCCGGATAGTCATCGATGCGATGCGACAGCGACATCAGATCATAGTAGTCGCCGCCGGCCACGGCCGAGGGCTGATAGTGGATGGCATGGCTCAGACCGCGGATCTGCGGGTTGTCCGGCAGCAGCAGGCGCTGTACATCGGCGAGGTCCGCGATTTCCACCCAGGCCTTGCGCGACTGCTCCGCCAGCTGCCGGCGATCGAGCGCGCCGCCCAGAAAGGAACCCAGGCAATTGGCCAGCAGACCGAGCAGATCCAGTTCGGCCTGCGCCAGCGGGTGTGCCGGTGTGCAGCCCAGCAGCAGCAGATGGTCACTGCGGCCGGCGGCGTGGATCGGAACTGCAATCGCCAGGTCGGCTGCCAGCAGCTGCTGCAGCACACAGTGCGGAGCCTCGGCGGGCAGGAGCATGCGCATCGGTTCGGCCGTTGCCAGCAGCGCTGCCGTACTGTCGTCGGTCAGCGCCAGGGCCGAGCTGCCGAGGTCGAAGGCGTCGCTGGCATCGATGTGAACCTCGCCGGTGCTGCAACTCAGTGCCACCAGGCGTGCCGCGGAGCCCGCCAAGCGCAACACCAGGGCGCTCGACACCTCGCCGTAGAGGCTGTGCAGGATTTCGCTCTGCAGTCGCCAGGCGGCGATGGAATCGCCGTCGAAGGCGCTCAGCCGGCGCAGCTGTTCGGTACTGGGCAGCGGGATCATGGGCATTCAGCGCCTTCGATCATCACGATGCAGTGCCTGGCGAATTCGCCGACTGGTAGCGCGTCGGATCAGGCACGCCAGCCTCGGCGAAGCCCTCGCGACGCAACCGGCAGGAGTCGCAGCGGCCGCAGGCGCGACCCTCGCTGTCAGCCTGATAGCAGGACACGGTCATGCCGTAATCGACGCCGAGCTGCATGCCGCGGCGGATGATCTCGGCCTTGCTGAGGTCGATGATGGGCGCGTGGATGGTGATGGCTGCGCCTTCGACGCCGGTCTTGGTGGCCAGTCGCGCCATCTGCTGGTAGGCCGCGATGAATTCGGGACGACAATCGGGATAGCCGGAGTAATCGACCGCATTGACGCCGATGTAGAGATCGTTGGCGCCGATGACTTCGCCATAGGCCAGCGCCAGCGACAGCATCAGGGTGTTTCGGGCCGGCACGTAGGTGACCGGTATGCCGCTGGTGGGCGACTCCGGCACATCGATGGCGTCATCGGTCAGCGCCGAGCCGCCGATGGCGCGCAGATCCAGCGGAATGACCCGATGCTCGTAGGCGCCCAGGGTCTCGGCGACGCGCCTGGCTGCCACCAGTTCGGCGCGATGACGCTGGCGGTAATCGACACTGAGGGCATAACAACGATGGCCGGCCGCGCGGGCCATGGCCAGGACGGTGGCTGAATCGAGACCGCCGGAAAGCAGGATGATGGCTGAGGACATGAGTGAGAGCTGGAAAAGGGAAAAGGGAAAAGGGAAAAAGGAAAAAGGAAAAAGGAAAAAGGAAAAAGGAAAAAGGAGAGCGACGGGATTCGGGGCCGGGCGTTGCCAAGCGGGCTTGGGGAGGGCCGCGCGCCTGCGTGGCCGCTGCTGGTCTTCGGCCCCCACAGCGCGACGCCCTCCACGGCCGCTATCGGCATGGGGGTGATGCTATCGCTTGCGCGTGGTTGGTGGGGAGCGAAGCCAGCGACAGGCGGCGACAGGCTTCCCTGGATTGCTTCGCCGCGCTTTCCATGAACCCATATCGTAGGTCCCTCAAGCTACAGAGTCGGACCGTCGGGGAGGTCGGAGCGATGACCTAGGCC
>JALHRS010000032.1 GCA_022841325.1 Lysobacterales bacterium
CCATCCGTGGCCGAGCGTGCGCTTTGCCGCCAATCACCCAAGGTGGGAGCCCGGTGCGTCAATCACGCCCGCCGGGATCTGTGCGGGGGGCGTGCCGTGAGGCGCGTCTCTACCGCGATTCAACGGCCGACTGGGCCAGATTCAGGCTATCCAAATTTCCGTTCCGCACGTCTTTGTTCAGGTGCGCTTGGGCAGGATGGCCCGGCGCTGCAAGGAACGGAGTCGTCATGAGCAAACCGAATCGTGCCCTGGTGTGGATGCTGGGATTTCTGGGACTGGTCGTGGCCGTCTGCGCGCTGCTGATAGGTCCCTTGCTGTCAGCGTTCTCGGCCACGCCTGCGTTTAACGGCGTCATCATCGCCGTGTTTCTGGTGGGCGTGCTGGCCAACATCCGACAAGTCTCACGACTGCAGCATGAAGTCGACTGGATCACGCACTTTCGCCGATCCAACCCGGAGCGCGGGCACGCGCCGCCGGTATTGCTGGCACCGATGGCGCAGATGCTGGCGCGCAGCGACCGGCGACCGCTGACGCTCTCGACCGCCTCGATGCGCTCGATCCTGGACAGTGTGCACCTGCGTCTGGAAGAGCAGCGCGATCTCTCGCGCTATCTGGTCGGCCTGCTGATTTTCCTGGGACTGCTGGGCACCTTCTGGGGCTTGCTGCGCACCATCGGCTCGGTTGGCGAGATCATCGGCGGCATGACTGCCGGCGGCGACGCGGTAGCCATGTTCGAAATCCTGAAAACGCGGCTGCAGGAGCCGCTGTCCGGCATGGCCACCAGTTTTTCGACCTCACTCTTCGGGCTGGCCGGATCGCTGGTGCTGGGCTTTCTCGACCTGCAATCGGGGCGCACCTCCAATCGTTTCTACACGGAACTGGAAGACTGGCTTTCGGGCATGACCAAGCTCAGCAGCGGTGGTGGCATGGCGGTCGAGGGCGATACCTCGGTGCCAGCCTATGTGCAGGCGCTGCTGGAGCAGACTGCCGATGGTCTGGAGCGCATGCAGCGGGCGATCGTCGACAGCGAACGCGAGCGCCGCGCCAGTGCCGAGCAATTGAGCGTGCTCAACACCCAGCTCGGCAAGCTCAGCGAGCTGCTGGCGCGGGAATCGCGCGGCATCAGCGAGCTGGCCCATTCGCAGCAGGATTTGCGCGCCGCGGTGCAGACCATTGCCCAATCCTCCGGCGGTGGTCACCAGCTCAGCGATGAACTGCGCGCCGAGTTCCGGCTGCTGACCCGCACCATCGCCGCGGCCATGGATCACAAGCGGCCGTCATGAGCACCCTCGCCTCCCGTCGCCGCCGTTCGATCGATTTCTGGCCGGGCTTTGTCGATGCCCTGAGCTCGCTGTTGATGGTGCTGGTGTTCGTGCTGATGATCTTCACCATCGGTCAGTTCGTGCTGTCCGATGCGCTCAGCGGCCGCGACAAGGCGCTGGCGGCGCTGAATCTGGAACTGGCGCAACTGGCCCAGACCCTGTCGATGGAAAAGGAGGCCAAGCTCAAGGCCGAGGCCGCGATCCAGGAACTGTCGGCCTCGCTGGCCAGTACCAGCGGCGAGCGTGATGCCCTGCGGCTCAATCTGGACAGCACCAGCGCCACGCTGACCCAGACCCAGGCGCAACTGGAAGGCAGCGAGGCCGAAGTCGCGAAACTGACTGCCGACATCAACGCGCTGGCCGAGCTGCGGCGACAACTGGAAAGCGAGATCGCCTCGAAACTGGCGGAACTGGAAGACAATCAGAGCAAGCTCGCCACCCAGACCGAACTCTCGGCCAAGTCGGCCGCCCAGGTGGAACTGCTGAACCGGCAGATGGCTGCGCTGCGCACCCAGTTGGCCGAGTTGTCCTCGGCCCTGGATCTGGCCAAGGCCCAGGCCAAGGCCAAGGATGTACGCATCGACGAGCTCGGCAAGGAGTTGAACCTCGCGCTGGCCAACAAGGTCAACGAATTGCAGCGCTACCGTTCGGATTTCTTCGGCAAGCTGCGCACCATTCTCGGCAACCGCAGCGACATCCAGATCGTCGGCGACCGCTTCGTGGTGCAATCGGAGCTGCTGTTCGGCTCCGGCAGCGATGAGCTGACGCCGGCCGCACAACAGCGCCTGGATCAGCTGGCGCAGACGCTGAAGGAAGTCACCGCGGAAATCCCCAGGGACATCGACTGGGTGCTGCGCATCGACGGCCATACCGACAAGCGCCCGATCAATACCGCACGATTTCCGTCGAACTGGGAACTGTCCACGGCCCGCGCCGTCGCCATCGTCAAGCACCTCGTGGTTTCCGGCATTCCGGCCCATCGGCTGGCAGCGAACGGCTTCGGCGAGTTCCAGCCGCTGGACCCGACCGACAGCCCGGCAGCCTATGCCATCAACCGGCGCATCGAGATACAGCTGACCAACCGGTAGCTGGGGTGCGAGGGCACGATATTTATTCTGCGGCGTCATTGCGAGCCACCTGTGTCTGCCCAACACTGCGCACCAGCCATGAACCCCAAGCGTCATTGCGACCCCGGACTTGATCCGGGGGAAGCAATCCAGGGGCGTGCGGCGATACCCTGGATTGCTTCGTCGCTGCGCTCCTCGCAATGACGCCGGAATTCATGGCCAGTGCGCGCTGTCGTGCCGATACAGCTAGCTCTGCATGAGTCCCAGCACCTCACCCGCCTTCCGGCACATGAATGTCAACATCTGTATCTCTAGCCTGACTGCTGCAACTTGCGGAGACGGCAGGCCGTCTTTACAAACTGTCATCAATAGAGTGCATCGAGGACGTCGACATGAAGCAGTTCCACCCGATCGTAGCTGCCATCGCCTTGAGTATCGGTGCCTGTGCCGCGGCACACGCCGCCAACGCCACGCCTGATCCAGCGCATGTGGCGGCAGCGTCCGAGGGTTTCCTGCGCTACCACCCGGATCTGCGCTGGCGCAAGGAGGGGCTGGGCCACTACGAGGATGGCCGCCTGGATCTGGCCCTGGAAGCGCTCAAGCGCTCCGCACGTTATGCCGACAAGGGCTCACAGGCGCTGGTGGCCGAGATGTACTGGAAGGGCGAAGGCACGGCGACGGACCGGGCGGCGGCCTATGCCTGGATGGATCTGGCAGCCGAGCGCGGCTACAAGGATTTCCTGGCGGTGCGCGAGCACTACTGGTCGCAGCTGAACCCCGAGGAACAGGCGCGGGCGCTCACAATCGGCCAGCAGGTCTATGCCGATTACGGTGACGAGGTGGCCAAGCCGCGTCTGGAGAAGAAGATCAACCAGGGTCGCCGCGGCACCACCGGCAGTCGCACCGGCTTCAAGGGTGCACTCACCGTGCTGCTGCCGGGCAATGGCAACTGGATCAGTCTCGATGCCGAACAGTATTACAGCGACAAGTTCTGGCAGCCCGAACAGTACTTCGAGTGGCAGGACCAGCTGTGGCAGGAGCCCTATCGCGGTCGTGTGGAAGTGGGCGCGGTGACGGCCGAGAACGAGGCGGAGCCGTCGGCCCGGGAATGATCGCGCCCGCGCTGCAGCCTCAAGGTGCCCTGACCGATTCGGCCAGCTGCGCAGCCGCTTCGATGGTTGCCAGATGGATCTCGACGATGTCGGCCACATCCGGCGCATAGCCGCCGGCCATGCTGACCGCTACCGGCAGCCGGTGTTTGCGGCAATGCGCGAACACCATCTGGTCACGTAGCCGCAGCCCGGCCTTGCTGAGACTGAGCAGCCCGAGCTTGTCGCCCTCGTAGGGATCGGCACCAGCCACATAGATGACGGCCTGGGCCCGCGAGCGGGCCTGCGCATAGGCCAGATTCAGTTCCAGCTGGCGCAAATACTCCTCGTCGCCGGTACCACTGGCCAGTTCCACGTCCAGATCGCCGCGTGGTTTGACTGCCGGGTAATTGCGGGCACCGTGCATCGAGAAGGTGTAGATGCTGGGATCGTTCTGGCAGATCGCCGCCGTGCCATTGCCATGATGCACATCCAGATCGACGATCAGCAGGCGCTCGACCAGACCCAGCGCCTGCACATGGCGCGCGGCGATGACGCTGTCATTGAAGATGCAGTAGCCGGCACCGTGATCAGCGAAAGCGTGGTGGGTGCCGCCGGCGAGATTGATGCCAACCGCCCTACCCTGGATGGCGGTCGCCAGTGCCGCCATGCTGGCGCCCGACACCCGCCGCGTGCGTTCGGCCATGGCCGGCGACCACGGAAAGCCGATGCGTCGCTGTTCGGCAGCGCTGAGTTCGCCATCGCGTACCTTGGTCAGGTATTCCGGCGTGTGCACGCGCAGCACCGCGACATCGTCGGCGCGCGGCGCCTCCAGCATCTGCGCGCCCCACCCCGGCGCCCGCTGCTCTACCGCTTCGCGCAGCAGCCGGTACTTGGACATCGGAAATCGATGACCCTCGGGCAGCGGCAGCACGAATTGATCGCTGGTGTAGATGTTCATCGTTGTCGGCGGTTTGCGATCAGGCGCCGGAAGTCTGCTTGGGTGGCTGTGCCAAAGACGTAGATGATTGCTGCGTCATTGCGAGGAGCGCAGCGACGAAGCAATCCAGAGCATTGCCGCACATCGCTGGATTGCTTCGCTGCGCTCGCAATGACGCCGTTGCTTGTGGCCCGAACCGATGCAGGTGGCTCGCCATTGAACCAACTCCCCAGTCGTGGCCGCGTCGCCGAATTCCGGCGTTAGCGCGCTGGCAGCAAGGGCATGGGATCCACCGGCTTGCCGTTCTTGCGTATCTCGAAATGCAGCAGCACCCGGTTGTTGGAGCTCTTGCCCATTTCGGCGATCTTCTGGCCGGCCTTGACCTTGTCGCCCTCCTTGACCAGACGCGTGCGGTTGTGGCCGTAGGCCGACAACAGCTCGGGAGAGTGCTTGACGATGACCAGTTCACCGTAGCCAATCAGGCCAGCGCCGCTGTAGACCACTTCGCCATCTCTGGCTGCGATCACGGCCTGCCCAAGTTCTCCCGTGATATCAATGCCTTGCCGGGTTGGATCGCCACTGGCGTAGGTCACCACCACCTTGCCGCTGGTGGGCCAGATCCAGCCGGCGGCACTGGGCCGGGCTACGGCAACGGTGGCCGGCGGTGGTGGGGGCGGCGTCGGCGCTGGCAGTGCAGTTGCGGTCGGCGAGCTGCTGGCAGTCTGCGTGGCACTACTCGCAGCCGCAGGCACTGTCGCCGACGCGGCTGTGCTCGGCGCTTCCGGTTCAAACACCGGCGCACTGGGCTGACCGGAGCCGCCGGAGATCGGCTCGGCGCCCTCGGGCAGGGTCACACCCAGATTGGCGTCGTATCCTGGTGCAGGCTGGGTGGCGCTGGCCACTGCCGCTGCGCCCACGCGATCAGAGCCCGCCGGTGGCCTTTGTGCCGATGCACTGACGGTGGCGGATGAGCCTGGAGCCGGCGCCGAGGCCGCAGCCGCGGGAGCGGCGCTGCTGCCCACCCGCAGGGTCTGCTTGGGATAGATGGTATAGGGCGGTGAAATGCCGTTCCAGCGCGCCAGGTCGCGATAGTCCACACCGTATTGCACGGAAATCTTGTAGAGGGTATCGCCCGCTTGCACCGTGTAGCTCGGCCCGCTCTCGATGGCAGCCGAACCGGTGTCGGACATGGAACTTTCGGTGCTGTCCGCGGACGGCGCCGGGCGAACCATGACCGATTGCTGGCAACCCGCCAGCATCAGTGCAGCACCGATACAAGCCGCTCCCAGTGCGCGATTCACAGCACGCCCCGCACCAGCGGTACGAAGCTCACCGCGCCCAGATTCTCCGTCGACCATCCTTCCGTCCCCCGAACCATTCGTATCAGACTTTGCTGCCCGGCCGGACCCAGTGGGGCCACGGCCACGCCTCCAATTTCAATCTGTGACAGCAACTCGGGATCCAAGGTGTCCCTGGCTGCGGTCACGATCAGTGCGTCGAAGGGCGCGTTCTCGCGCCATCCGATATTGCCATCGTCGTGCTTCGAACGGATGTTCTTGTACCCCAGTTGTCGAAAGCGTTTACGGGCCTGACGCAGTAGTTCATCGATGCGTTCAACCGTATGCACTTCCGGCACCAGTTCCGCCAGTACCGCAGCCTGATAGCCCGAACCGGTACCAATCTCAAGCACCTTCTTCGGCACCCCATCGCGCAGCAGCGCCGCGGTCATCAGGGCCACGACATAGGGCTGCGAGATGGTCTGGGCCATGCCGATGGGCAGCGCCGTGTCTTCGTAGGCGCGACTGGCCAGGGCTTCATCGACAAACAAATGCCGCGGCACGCGTCCGATCACTTCCAGTACACGTGGATCCTTGATCTTCTGCGCTTTCAGTCGCTCCACCAGGCGATCGCGCGCCCGCTGGGAGGTCATGCCCATGCCCTGGGCCTCCACCGGATTGGGCGACTGATAGCGTCTGATCACAGCGTGCTCACCCAACTGGCCACCTTTTCCAGCGCGGTATAGCGCGTGAGATCCACCGTGATCGGGGTGATCGAGATATAGCCAGCCTTGACCGCATGAAAATCGGTGCCCGGGCCAGCATCCTGCTCGGGGCCAGCCGGACCGATCCAGTAGATGGGTCGCCCGCGCGGATCGCTTTGGGCGATGCAAGGCTCGGAGCGGTGCCGGTGGCCCAGGCGAGTGACTTCAAACCCCCGGATGTCCTCCCAGGCACGATCGGGCACATTGACGTTCAGTATGGTGTCGGCCGGCAAGGGGTCTTCCAGCAAGCGCGAGACGATGCGCACGGCGGCACTGGCCGCGGTGGCGTAGTGGCGGCCCTGATGATCCCTGGTGACCAATGACACGGCGATTGCCGGCAATCCAAGAAAACGCCCTTCCATGGCCGCGGCCACCGTGCCCGAGTACAGCACGTCATCGCCCAGATTGGCCGAATTGTTGATGCCGGAAACGACGATGGCGGGGTCGGCATCCAGCAGCCCGGCCAGCGCCAGATGCACGCAGTCGGTGGGCGTGCCGGCCACGCGATAGCGTCCATCGGGCAGTTGCACCACCCGGATCGGCTGGTCGAGGGTCAGTGAATTGCTGGCGCCACTACGATCTCGATCGGGCGCCACCACGCTGACACGACCGATCCTGGCCAGGTGTTCGGCCAGAATCTGGATGCCTGGCGCATCTACGCCATCGTCATTGCTGATCAGAACGTGCATACGAACTCTCTAGGACCAACCGGTGATAATAGCAATGCCGCCGCTCGTCAGGACTGATGTGAGCAAACAGCGCAGATTGCCGCCTCCACCCGAGCCCGAACTGGACGATGCTGCCCTGTTCAGGCAGGCCGTTGGTCCGATCCGGGCCTTGCCAGCCCAGGACGATCTCGCCCGATCATCGAGGCCGCCGCCCGAACCCGAAGCGCGACTGTCGCAGGCCGACGAGCGTCAGGTGCTGGCCGAACTGCTGTCGGACGATATCGCTCTGGTCGGACTGTCCAGTGGTGAAGTGCTGGCCCACCTGCAGGACGGCTACCCGCCGAAACTGCTCAGGCAACTGCGCCGTGGACAGTTCGTGGTCGAGGCGGAACTGGATCTGCACCATCTGCGCGTACCCGAGGCCCGCGCCCTGCTCAGCCGCTTTCTGGCCGACTGCCGCCGCGACCGCCATCGCTGCGTGCGCATCGTCCATGGCAAGGCCAGGAGTTCGGAATCGGGCAGCGTGATCAAGGCCATGACCGACCGGGTGCTGCGGCAGCGTGCCGACGTGATCGGATACACTTCGGCCAGACCCCAGGATGGCGGTACCGGGGCGGTGATTGCATTGCTGCAGGCGCCCAACCGGTAATTGCCCGATCAAGCCGCGCGGTCTGCTACCCGCGCCGCCCCGGCATGCGCCAGCAGCGTGTTCAGACGCTCCAGCCGCACCGGCTTGCTCAACCACTCATCGACGCCAGCAGGCAGCACCTTGGGTGCCTGGTGCCCGGAAACGATGGCGATACGACTGCGGCGCAGATCGGGTTCGGACAGGCGCAGCGTCTGCGCCAGATCAGGACCCTGCCCGTCCGGCAATTCCACATCCAGCAGCAACAGATCGTAATGGGTGACCGCGACCTTGCTGCGGGCATCGCGTGAACAGTTGGCAACCTCGACCCGGCAGCCCAGCACTTCGAGCTGACTGCGCAGGGTCAGCGAGACGTCCTCGTCATCGTCCACCACCAGCACCGTCATTCCGGCTTCCTTGCGTACCCCTTCCACGGCTGCTTCGATGCCAGTTCCGGCGCACGGCTCCAGGCTCAGCGTGAACTGGAAGCAGGCGCCATCGCCAGGCGTGCTTTCAGCCTGGATATCGCCGCCCATCAACCTGACCAGATCTGAGGAGATGGCCAGACCCAGGCCCACGCCAGCCCGATGCCGGTGTCCAGCGCGACCGCGGGCAAAGGGCTCGAACAGGCTCCCGATCTCATCGGCGTCTATGCCTGGGCCGCTGTCGCGTACGCTGAATCGCACCCTGGCCGGCACTTCCTGTGGCTCGCTGATCAACTTGACGCCCAGGCAGATCTCTCCCTTCTCGGTAAACTTGATGCTGTTGCCGATCAGATTGCTCAAGACCTGTTGCAGGCGCTCGACGTCGAGCATGACCGCATCGGGCAGTTCCGGACTCAGATCCAGACGCAGCGTCAGGCCTTTTTCCCGTGCCCGCGGCAGGTACAGCTGTTGCACGGTGGAAACCATGCGCACCAGGCTGGTCGGGCGCAATTGCAGCTCCAGCTGGCCAGACTCGATACGACCACGATCCAGCAGATCCTGCGCCAGTTTCTCGATGGTATGCCCGGCGCTCTGAACGGCCTCGACCATGTTCTTCTGCGAGGGGCTCAGCGGCGAGGTCAGCAGCAGCTCGGAGAGCCCGATCACGCCACTGATCGGATTACGCAATTCGTGGCTGGTGTGCGTGAGTGCCCGCAAGCGCGCGTCCAGCGCCGACCGCAGCTGCCGGTTGAGTCGGCGCTGGGCGTGGAAGAAATAGGCCAGCGCCAGCACGATGGCGATGCCCAGCAGAATCAGAAAGCCGGTCAACCGATGTTGTCTGGCCATCGCTTCAGCGCGCTCGAGTGCCAGGGCTGCGTCCTTTTCCAGTCGGGCCACCTCCAGCTTCTGCTCGGCGTACTCCAGTCGGGCCTCAAAGTCGTCCGAGGCCTCGGCACGATCGCGACTGGACACCCTGGCCTCCAGTTGCAGCATGCGCTCCAGTTCAGGGGTCCACTGTGCAGCGGGCGCGGCGCCCTGCAGTTCGGCGCCGACCAGCGACCGCAGCACCCGGAGTTCGTCGCGCATCAAACCCAGCTCGTTGAATGACTTCACCGATGCGCGCAATTCGGTCAAGGCCTCAGGCAAGTCCCCGGCATCCAGCGCGGCGAGTCCCACGAGTTCATGGGCCTGGCCGGACAGCTGGGTGTTCTGCAGATCGGTGGCAATGCGCTGCACCTGCTCGGCGTTGGCTCGCACCAGGGCGCGATCGCTGTCGGCGCGAGCGACACGCGCCGTCTCCAGATGCAATTCGGCCTTGAGCTTGGGGTCGATCAGATCTGCCGACATGGCCAGCCCCTGCGCCAGCGACTCGCGCGCCTGCGCCAGATCGCCCAGATTGGCTGCCGCCCGAGCCCGATTGCGCAACAGCCGGATGCGCATACCCTGGGCCGATCGCGGTTCCAGTTCCGCCAGACCGCGATCGGCGTACTCCAATGCCAGCTGGTGCTTGCCGAGCATGTTGCTGAGCGAGGAATAGGCCAGTGCCACATCTGCCTTGAGTTCTGCAGACGGCGACTGACGCAGTCGCGACTCGGACTCGATCAATGCCTGCTCACCGCGGCTGTAGTCCTGCAGCGCGATGCTGGCGCGGGATTCGGCAATCAAGCCGCGAATGGCGAGAATCGGTTCGGCCGCGGCGTCGGCATAGGTCCGCGCCGCTGACCCTGCATCCCGCTGGCAGGGCCAGTCGGCAGTCATTCGGCAGGCGTTGGCACGGGCGAGATAGAGCAAGGCGACTTCGCGCCCATCTGCCCGCTCCTTGGCGACTTCCAGAACTGCGGGCAGGGCCCGCAACACACCCGCGGGATCGGTCAGCGCCTGAATCTCGAGGGCATGTCGGGGCAGTCGCGAGTCTGCGGCGGCCAGGGTATCTGCAGTGTCATTGGCGCTAGCCAGCGGAGACGCGCAACAACTGATCCAGACTGCAATCAGGCCTGCGGCGAAACCGGTGATGCCCTCATGTCGCTGCCCCACCCAATGTGCCTCGGAAGCGCCGCTGGCCGACGTGCTGCAATGATAGCAAATGCAACTGATTGTTCACCCTAAATCGCCCCTGGAATTGCCATCAACATCGAGTGTTCCTGCCGCTTGGCCTGGCGCCAGATGTTGAAGTGAGAAATCCAGACATGACAGTCATACTTGGGGCATGCCTGACATCGTCCTTGCCACATTGAACGCGCGCTACGCCCATGCCGCCCTCGGATTGCGCTACCTGCGCGCCAATCTGGGCGAATTGCACGGGCGCAGCGTGATCCGCGAATTCGTCATCGGCCAGAAGACCGAAGAACTGGTCGAAAAGCTGTTGGCTGACCAGCCCAGAATTCTGGGTCTGGGTGTCTACATCTGGAATGTGGAGCAAAGCGCTCGGCTGGTGGCCCAGCTGAAGCTGGTGGCGCCCGACATCGTCGTGGTGCTGGGCGGGCCGGAAGTCAGCCACGAACCGGAATTGCAGCCCATCTGCCTGCAGGCCGACTATGTCATCAGCGGCTGGGGCGACCTCAGTTTCGCACGGCTGGCGAGGCAGATTCTGTCAGGCGAAGCGCCACCGGAAAAGCTGATCCAGGGTGAGCAACCGCCATTGGCGGCGTTGGCCATGCCCTATGCCGAATACACCGATGAGGATGTGTCCCGCCGCTATATCTATGTCGAAGCCTCGCGCGGCTGCCCGTTCAAGTGCGAGTTCTGCCTGTCGGCGCTGGACAAGACCGCCTGGCCGTTTGCGCTGGATCCTTTTCTGGCCGAGCTGGAACAGCTCTACAGCCGGGGTGTGCGTCAGTTCAAGTTCGTCGACCGCACCTTCAATCTCAAGATTGACGTCTCCCTGGCCATCCTCGAGTTTTTCCTCGCGCGCATCGAGGCGGCGCCAGAAGACCCGCCCTTCGTGCACTTCGAGCTGATCCCCGACCACCTCCCGGAACGGCTGAAGAGCGCGATCAGCCGCTTTCCCGCAGGAACTCTGCAGTTCGAGATGGGCATCCAGACTTTCGATCCCGAAGTACAGGCACGTATTTCGCGGCGCCAGAAGAATCACCTGGCCGAAGACAATCTGCGCTGGCTGCGCAGCCACAGCAAGGCCCATCTGCACGTGGATCTGATAGCCGGTCTGCCGGGCGAGAACCTGGCCAGCTTCGCCGCCGGATTTGATCGTCTGGTGGCACTCGGACCGCATGAAATCCAGCTCGGCATCCTCAAACGCCTGCGCGGTGCACCGATCGCCCGCCACACCCGGGATTTCGACCTGCGCTTTGCGCCGGATCCGCCGTATCAGATCCTGACCACGAACTGCCTCGATTTCCAGACATTGCAGCGGGTTTCGCGCTTCGCCCGTTATTGGGATCTGATTGCCAACTCCGGGCGCTTCAAGCAGACCCTGCCCTGGTTGCTTGGGGCCAGCCCCTTCGAGCGCTTCATGGCCTTTGCCGACTGGCTCTACGCCAGCACCGGGCAAACCCACGCCCTGGCGCACGATCGACTGGTGCATCTGCTGCAGGAATTCATGCGCATGCAGCTGGCGGCGCCTGCAGAAGCGGAACTGGCCTTGATCGACGACTATCGTTCCGCCGGCGGCCGTTCGCGTCTCAGTTTCGAGGCCGCTGACGTTGTGCTGCCGCCCCCGCGCAAGCGCCAGAGCGGTTCGACGCCGGCGCGGCAGGCCAGGCATCTGGCTGGCTGAACCAGGCCCGCCGCTGATCCAGACCAAGGCTTGTGACCGCTGAGCGGATGCTCATCCCCGCTGGTCGCGTGGCGCGTGCATTCAGCAGCGGCGGCGCGGTTACATGTAGTCACCCTTGAGCCGGATTCCGGAATCTGTGATCGCCAGCGCCAATGCCCTTTCACCAACGCTGGATCGGGTCAGCGCGCGCAGCGCCCCGGTCGTCTTGCAGTTGCTGACGTCCATGGACGTTGACAACGCGCTGCTCAACATCGATCTGGAGCTCTCCACGAGGCACCGCAGGACGCCCAGCATCGCCTGGCTGTTGCGTCTGGATCTATCGCCGACGCCGGCGTCGCATGAACAATGGCATGGCCAGGTCCATTGCGTGGGTGGCCATCTCAATATCGAAGTGAGACCCAGGCAATGGCCCACAGCGCAGCAGTGCTGGTCCATGCGACTGTGGCTGCGCGATCCGGACAGCGCCGCCGATTGGGAGCTGGTGGAGACCCGTCCGCTGCCCTGAGGCCAGCGGACGGCTCACCCAACACAGATCGCTCTGACCTAGGTCAGGTTGGCCGTGAAGCGGCCTACGTGACAAGTGTAGCGGTCACGTAGACCCTTCGGGTCAACGTGACCTACCTCAAATTCCTTGACGTGCGAGCACGCGCGCGGTCACGGACGCCCTCAGTGCAGCGCGGCTTCAATCGCGGCGCGCAGTTCCGCTGAATCCGGCTTGACCTTGCTCGGAAAGCCACCGATGACCTTGCCGTCGCGGCCGACCAGATACTTGTGGAAGTTCCAGCCCGGTGCGCCACCACCGTCAGCCGCCAGCTGCTGGTAGAAGGGATCGGCACCAGTGCCAGAGACCACGGTCTTGGCGAACATCGGGAACTTGACGCCATAGGTCAGCGTGCAGAATTCCAGAATCTCCTTCTCCGACCCCGGCTCCTGACCCGCGAAATCATTGGACGGGAATCCGAGCACCGCGAAGCCCTGATCCGACAGTTCGGCGTGCAGCGCCTCCAGGCCCTCGTACTGCGGGGTAAATCCGCACTTGCTGGCCGTATTCACCACCAGCAAGACCTTGCCCTCGTACTGGCTGCACAGGTTCACCGGATCTTTTCCGGCCAGCGGCCGGAACTCGCGATCCAGCAGGGGCGTACAGGCGGCCGAAGCCGACAGCGAGACGCAGAGCAAGGCAGCAGAAGCCATCAGGCGAACGAGCATTGAGATATCCCTTATCAGCTATGAATAGTAGAGCACCGGCAGGATTGTGGGCAGGTGAAGAACACCTGTGGCCTGCAAGTAGGTAACCCGCGATTCCGGATTTCTGCAAGATCACCCCCTGGGATCGCCGAGTTGTACTCGGCAGCTTCTGGCAACGGAAAGGCGAAGAGCAACAGCGCCGACTACAGGTCGGCGATCCCAGGCAAAGGCGCCGACTGCAAGTCGGCGATCCCAGCTACCGGCCGAACCTGCGCCCGGGATCGCCGAGTTGTACTCGGCAGCTCTTGGCACCGGCTGTGCCTCAGACCTTCGGTGTCAGCTTCAGCAGCCGCGCCCCGGCGCCGTCTTCCAGCAGGTAGATCGCGCCATCCGGGCCTTGCTCGACTTCGCGTATGCGCTGGCCCATGTCGAAGCGTTCCACTTCCCTTGCGCTTTCGCCATCCACCTGGATGCGCACCAGCGACTTCGATGACAGCCCGGCAGCCAGTGCGTTACCACGCCAGGCCGGGAACTGATCGCCGGTGTAGAAGATGACGTCGCCCGGCGAGATCACCGGTGTCCAGCTGATCGCCGGCGCCGAAAACTCGGGCCGGGTGTCATGATCGGGAATATCGCGGCCGTCGTAGTGATCGCCGTTGGAAACGATCGGATAACCGTAGTTGGCGCCGCGCACCACGCGATTGAACTCATCGCCGCCCTTGGGTCCCATCTCGATGTTCCACAACTGGCCCCGTGGGTCGAAGGCGATGCCCAGCGGATTGCGATGACCCAGCGACCAGACCTGCGCGGCAACCCCGCCCTGCTCGGCAAAGGGATTGTCGGCAGGCACACTGCCGTCATCGTTCAGGCGCACGATCTTGCCAAGGTTGCCGCTCATGTCCTGGGCCGGATCGAAATGCTGGCGATCGCCCGAGCTGATGTAGAGATCACCGTTGGACGCAAATGCGATGCGATGACCGAAATGGCCGCGACCGCTCATCTTCGGTGTCTGCTCCCAGATGCGCTCGACCTTCTCCAGCATCCCCGCCGTGTCATTGATGACCAGTTTGGCCCGCACCACCACGGCGCCAAAGGTATCGCCCTCGCCGGCCTCGACATAGCTGAGATAGACCAGACCGTTGTCAGCAAACTTCGGATGCACCACCACATCACCCAGACCGCCCTGACCACCATAGGCCACTGCCGGGACGCCGCTGATCTCGAGCGTGTTGCCGCCTAGCGCGTGCAGCTTGAGCACGCCCTGCTTCTCGGTCACCAGCAAGCGGCCGTCAGGCAGAAAGGTCATCGCCCAGGGCTCGTTGAAACGCGCCAGTTCGGTGGCGACAAAGCCCGAACTCGGCGTGGAATCGGCCGCCGCAGTCGTGACTGCGGGAGCCGCGACTGGCGCGGGCGCCGTTGCATCTGCGGCTGCTGGTGGCGCGGCGTTGCCGCAGGACGCCAACAGCAGGCAGGCGATGGCCGAAGTCAACAGGTGTTTGCTCATGGGAAGGTCTCCAAGGGGTTCGGCGCTGCGCGCCTGGGCGCGGGCTGGACAGACGGGTATTGCACAAATGTGAAAGCCAAGGATAGACCGACGAACGTCACGGGAAAGTCTGGACCAGGACTGGGATTCGAGCATGGACTTGCACCATCGACTGGCGTGCCCGAGCATGCGCCCCATCTGCAATACCGAACTCGACATGCTGCGACTGACAGAAATCAGGCTGCCTCTGGATCATCCCGAGCCGGCACTCAGAGCCGCCATTCTCGAGCGCCTGGCCGTCGCCGATGCCGATCTGTTGGGCTTCACCGTTTACAAGCGCAGCTATGACGCCCGCAAGCGCGGCGCCATCCTGCTGATCTATACGGTCGATGTGCAATTGCGCGACGAGTCATCGGTGCTCGCGCGTGCAGCGACGCACGTGAGCGCCAGTCCCGACATGCGCTACCGCTTTGTCACTCGGGCTCCGGCTGCGCTGAAAGAACGCCCGGTGGTCATCGGTTTTGGGCCCTGTGGTCTGTTCGCAGCGCTGATCCTGGCGCAGATGGGCTTTCGGCCGATCGTGCTCGAGCGCGGCAAGGCGGTGCGCGAGCGTACCAAGGACACTTTCGGCCTGTGGCGGACGAACAAGCTCAACCCCGAATCCAATGTCCAGTTTGGCGAGGGCGGCGCCGGCACCTTCTCCGACGGCAAGCTCTACAGCCAGATCAAGGACCCGCAGCATTACGGGCGCAAGGTGCTGGAGGAATTCGTGCTGGCCGGCGCGCCAGAGGAGATCCTCTACGTCAGCAAGCCGCATATCGGCACCTTCCGTCTGGTCAGCATGATCGAGAAGATGCGCGCCGGCATCGAAGCCCTGGGCGGCGAGATCCGCTTCGGACAGCGGGTTGAAGATGTGCTGATCAAGGACGGACAGTTACGCGGGTTGCGACTCGCCTCGGGTGAGGAACTGGCCGCCGAACACGTGATCCTGGCAGTGGGTCACAGCGCCCGCGACACCTTTCAGATGCTGCACGCCCGCGGCGTCTACATCGAAGCCAAAGCGTTCTCGATCGGCGTGCGCATCGAGCATCCACAGTCGCTGATCGATCAGGCCCGATTCGGCCCGCAGGCTGGCCATCCGCTGCTCGGCGCGGCCGATTACAAGCTGGTGCATCACTGCAGCAACGGCCGTTCGGTCTACAGTTTCTGCATGTGTCCGGGCGGCACGGTGGTCGCAGCGACGTCCGAGGTCGGCCAGGTCGTGACCAACGGCATGAGCCAGTACTCGCGCAACGAGCGCAACGCCAATGCCGGACTGGTGGTCGGCATCAGCCCCGAGGACTACCCCGGCGGACCGTTGGCCGGCATCGAGTTCCAGCGCCAGTGGGAGCGCCGGGCCTTCGAACTCGGTGGCGGCGATTACTCGGCGCCCGGACAACGGGTCGGCGACTTCCTGGCCCGGCGCCTGTCCACCGAATTCGGCAGCGTGCTGCCCTCGTACACCCCCGGCGTGCGTCTGGGTGAGATCGACGGTGCCCTGCCCGACTACGCCATAGCGGCCCTGCGTGAAGCCATCCCGGCCATGGACAAGCAGATCCGCGGCTTTGCCATGGCCGACGCGCTGCTCACCGGCGTCGAGACCCGCACTTCCTCACCCATCCGCATCAAGCGCGGCGCCGACTTCCAGAGCATCAATACCCGCGGGCTGTATCCCGCTGGCGAAGGCGCCAGCTACGCCGGCGGCATCTATTCCGCCGCCATCGACGGCATCGAAGTGGCCCAGGCCCTGGCCCTGGCAATGGTCGCCAAATCGTAGCTCACGGAATAGGTTGGCGGTGAGCACAGCGAACCCCAACGGTTGCGCTGGCCGAGAACCGCGGCCTTGAGTCACGCCTAGCCCAGAAGCAGGACGCAAAGGACGCAAAGAAGAAGCAGAAAGAACGCGAAGAAGGGCATCGTCAGAGTTGGCGGTGTCACCACCCGACCCGCCTATGTCGAACGCCCTCTCACCAAACATACGGTACCTTATTGATTTAAAAGCCTTACAAGAAGGAGGCAAGGGGCAGGGGCAGGTTTCCAACCTCGACGCATGATCTGATCGTACCGCGACGTGGGTCCCCTGCCCCTTGCCCCCTGCCCCCTTGTTTGATGCGCGAATAAGCGCGCCGACAGGGGCGATCGGGACTCTCACCAGTCCGTCGGCTTGTAATCCTTCAGGAACTGACCCCAGATGTGCTCGCCGGTGTTGATGCCGTGAATGATCGGATCGACGATGCGGGCAGCGCCGTCGACGATGTCCAGCGGCGGGTGAAAGCGTTCCTCCATCACCTTGCGCGCGGCGATTTCGACCGGATCCTCGTCGGTCACCCAGCCGGTATCCACACTGTTCATGTGGATGCCATCGTTCTGATAATCGGTGGCCGACGTGCGCGTCATCATGTTGAGCGCCGCCTTGGCCATATTGGTGTGCGGGTGCCGGGTGGTCTTGAAGTTGCGGTAGAACTGGCCTTCGACCGCGGAGACATTGACGATGTGCTTGTCGCGCTCGGGGGTGGCCAGCATCAGCGGCTTGAGCCGCGCATTGATGATGAAGGGAGCGATGGCGTTGACCAGTTGTACTTCAAGCAGCTCGACCGAGGCCACCTCGTCCATCTGCAGGCGCCAGGAATTGCGGCCCCGCAGATCGATCTGCTGCAGATCCTGATCCAGTTTGCCCTCGGGAAACAGGTGGCCCTGCGACAACAGCTCTTCGGGCAGCAATCGCAACTGTGACAACTGCGCCGAACTCGGTGTGCCGGAGTGTCCCCGCTGCAACTGCGCAGCATTCTGCTCTGGAAGCAGGCGCGAATCGCGCATCCCCGCATAGTTGCCCAACAGGCGGCGCACCCGATCCGGGGCGCCGCGCAGTACGGTGTTCTCGTCCGCCATCATGTGCGCGTAGAACTCGGGCGGGCGACGCACGGTCTGGCAGGCATTGTTGATGATGAAATCCAGCCGCTGGTGGGTGCTCCGCAGTTCCTGGCAAAAGGCCTCGACGCTGGGCGTATGCCGCAGGTCCAGGCCGAAGATCTCAAGCCTGTCGGACCAGTCGGCGAAATCCGGCTCTTCGGCGTAACGCTTGGCGGAGTCGCAGGGAAAGCGCGTGGTGACGATCAGATGCGCGCCTGCCCGCAGCAACTTCAGACCAGCCTGATAGCCGATCTTGACCCGACCACCGGTCAGCAGCGCCACGCGCCCGCGCAAATCCGCCAGTTCGGTGCGCTTGGCGAAATTGAAAGCCGCGCACTCGGGACACAGCTGGTCGTAGAAATGATGAATCAGCGTGTATTTGCGCTTGCACACATAGCAGTGCTGCAGCTCGATGGTTTCGCGCGCCTCGACCTCGTCCACCGCCGGATCCGGTGGTGGCATGGCCGCAGGAACCGGATAGTTCGGCGTGGTGAACACCGGGCGGCGACGCAGCTCGCGGATGCCCGTGGCGTGCAGGATCGCCTCATCGGCGTTGATCTGCGCCTTGTTGCGTTCGCGCAGCGCCGCCTTGCGGCGTTGCCTTCGCGCCATCGGATCGGGAAGGTAGATATGACCGATGCACTCGTGCAGGCGCTGCCGATCCGCACGCGGCAAACGCTCCATCAGCGTGCCATCACGGGCAAACAGTTCAAGCACATCCAGGGCTGCACGCACGCGCTGCGACAGTTCCAGATCCAGGCCGTCGGCCGACGTAGCGGGTTTTGCTGAGGACAAAGCAGGAGTTCCAATCGAGGACATGAAGGCTGCCGGCTGGTTTCAACCGGGGAAAGGCGCCCGCTGCATCAACGCAGACCAGCGATCCAGTCCCTGGCCTGACGGCAGTCAGTGCCAAACGGGGCGCCATTCTAGTCGATCAGGGCTTCGCCAGTTCTGTCCCTGCAAGACCAGGCCATGGCGGTCGCGCCGGCGGACGGCCTGAAGCGTATTTTCCAGGAGCAGACCTGCCCCACCAACCCCGCGCCGGTCTCCGCGCCGAGGTGAACTCGTGCAGCCTGGGTTGCCGTGAAAGTCGTTCAGGCGAGTGCTGTCGCTCCCTCCCCGATGTTCGGGGAGGGGTTAGGCAAGAAACCCCATGCAACGGTCATGTCACCAGCGATCTCATGATTGCAAGTGACTCGCTGCCATGACCGTTGGATGAACTGCTCTACGCCCGGCACCGGACTGTTGCTAGACTGCGCGCCCAGGTCACATTCCCATACAATGAAATCCCATTTTGTTTCGATGCTGGTCGCCGCCCTCGGGTTGGCCGCTACGGCAAGTTCAGAGGCGCAAGTCCTCCAGGTGGAGCATGCCGCGGTGGCCAGCGGAGGTGCTGTTGCCGCCAACGCGGATGCCTTCCACACCAATGCCAGCCATGGCAGGGCGATGTCGGCCAATGGCCGCTGGTATGTGTTCCGCAGCAACGCGACCAATCTGGTCCCGGGCCCCGTGTCACCTTTCACGCAGATCCTGCTGCGCGATCGCCTGACCGGAACCACAGAGCTGATCAGCCGCAACGGTGCCAATCCGGGCAATGGTTTCAGCGTGAATCCCTCGGTGTCCGATGACGGTCGCTATGTCGTATTTTCGTCTTCGGCGAGCAACCTCGTTGAGAACGACTTGAATGGCGTTGACGACATCTTTGTGCACGACCGCCTTACCGGCACCAACTACCGGGCCAGCGTGGGACCACAAGGTCAGGAAGGCTCCGCAGCCAGTAACCACCCCGCAATTTCGGGCGATGGCCGAGTTGTGGCCTTCACCAGCAGCGCGCCTGAGTTCACACCGGCACCGAACGGTGACTTTCCGCAGGCTTACGTGCGGGTGCAGTCGCAGGGGCTGACGGAGTTGATCAGCCGTACTGCTGCCGGATTGCCGGGCATGGGCACCAGCCGGGACATCGCCCTGTCGGCTGACGGTCGCTTCGTGGCTTTCGGATCCGAGGCCACCAATCTGACGACAAACCCGACCAACGCCTTCGGCGACATCTTTGTCCGGGACCGGCAAACAGGAGCCATCGAGCACGTCAGCGTGCGCACGAATGGCACGCCTGGGGGAGCGCCCAGCATGATCCCCAGCATCTCGGCCGATGGCAGACTCGTCAGTTTCGCGACTGCCGCGGCGCTGGATCCGGCCGACACCAACAGTGCCCTGGATGGCTATGTACGTGATCGCAGCCTGGGCCTGACGCAGCGCATCACGCTGGCGCATGACTCCTCGCAGATTCCCGCTGGCGCCTTTTACATCGTTCTGTCTGGAGATGGTCATTGGGTCACTTTTGTGAGTACCGAGGCCGAAGTCGTGCCTGGCGTGCCCTCGGGGACCGCCCACGTCTATCTTCGCCAGCTGACCACGGGTCAGGTGCGTCTGATTTCCACCAACAGAAACGGGACTCTTGCCAACCCCACCAATGACTTTCCGGTGCTTGGCAGAAACGCAGCAACTGTGGGGCTGAGGTCTTCTGCAAGCAACTGGATTCCTGATGTCGGCGCTCCCAGCACCAGAAGCACCGTTTATCTCAACTCACCAAATATCGACGAGATTCAGGCAGCCGGCTTCGAATAGCCAGACCCATCCGGGAACCTCACCCAACGCGCACCTCAGGCTGCTCGCAGCGTGCATCGGTGGCTTGGTGACAGCCATGACAACATAACCAGGGACTAGACGATGAACAACATGCGCGGACATCTCCAGATCGCCTTCGAGTCCATTCAGTGCTTTGCCGATGACGGCAAGCTGGACGCCGACGAGCTAGGCAAGTTGGTGGCGATCGCCGAGCGCGATGGGGTCTTCGATCAGGACGAAGTTCGGATCCTGAGCAGCATCATCAAGCGCATCAAGCCCGAGGAGGTCGACGAGGCCATGCGCCTGCGCCTGGACGCACTCAGCCAGAAGCTGCGCACCCGCTGACAGCGACGCCGGTCGCTGGACGAGTGCTGGACATGGCGCCCGACGGCGCCATCCAGCAGCGCCGACGCATTCGATATCCGTGCCTGCCCCAGGCTAGTCGGACTGGTTCCCACGTGGCCGATGGGGGCTGTCAGGCGACCACTGCGGCCGCGATTCGGCGTTCGCGACCGCTTCCACCAGCGCGAAGTAGAAGCGGTGGAAATCAGCCTGGGCCTGGAGATCGATCGGCGTCGACAGATCGTCCTGCGGCTTGTGGTAGCGGTTTTCGTACCAGTCGCGATAGGCCGCGGCTGCCTGCTCGTCGCTGGCATCGAATCCGAACAGAAAGCTCAGCGCCGGAATGCCGATCTGCATGAAAGGCCAGTGATCGGTGCGCCTGAGCAGATTGCGCTCAGGCTCAAGATCGGCGCGCACGACGATCCCCATCGGCTCGGCGATGTCGCGCACGGTCTGCCCGAGTGTTGAGTCTTCCAGCGCCAGCGTGGTCAGTATTTTCAGCGGATACAGCGGACGCAGCTGGTCCAGATTGAGCACCGCCACCGGCGTGGGCGCAGCAGCGGTGGGATGCGCCGCCAGCCAGCGCGAACCCAGCAGGCCCTTTTCCTCCCCAGTCACGGCGGCAAAGATCAGCGGCCGGCGATAGCCGCGCCCGCCGAGGGCGTCGGCCAGGGTGATCAAGGTGGCCACATAGGCCGCATCGTCGAAGGTGCCGTTGTAGAGATCGTCGCCATTCACCGGCGTGCCGTAGCCGTAGCCGTCCAGATGCGCGATCAGCAGGACCGGCTCACCCGCCAGCGCCGGGTCGGTGCCGGGCAGCACCGCCAGCACATTGCTTGAACTCAGGCGGCGCTCCTGGGTGGCGTAGCTGGCGACCAGGCGCGCCGGAACATCGAAAGACGCCATCGACTCGCCCCGCCCTCCTCGCGCAAGGATTTCAGCTCCGTCCTGGCCACTGGCATCGGCGATCTCCACGAACGCAGGCGCCGCCAGACGGATCGAAGGAATCGACGACGGTCGCGGCGACTGATCGGCGAACACCACCGATCGCGCATAAGCCATCGGCCAGCGCGGCGGCTCCACCGTGAAAGCCATATCGTCCACCCGCACGATCGCAACCGCTCCGGCAGCCGTGGCCGCCTGCATCTGCTCCATCATCGTCGGCTGCCCGGCACGTCGCGTGCCGAAACACAGCACCACAGTGCCACGCACCTCGGTCATGTCCGCGGCAGCGCAGGCGCCGCGAAACACCATGGCCGCATCGATGCGCTCGACCATGCCCCAGGTCGGGGTCAGCGCGATCTCGTGCAGGAACTGCAAGGGCCGCGAACCGCCGTTGTCGAAGTTCACCGAGAAGGAGCTGCCTTCGCTGCCGATCTCCAACTCGTCCAGACTGATCGACTGGTAATAGCCACCGTCCTCCCCCGCAGGAACAAGGCCGGCTTGCTGGAAGCGTCTGGCCGTGTAGGCCGCCGCGCGGTCATACCCCGCCGAGCCGGTATCGCGCCCTTCCATCTCATCCCCGGACAGCGCCCTGGTCGTGTCCCACCAGGCCGACATCTGAGCGTCAGATTTGCTGCCCGGCGTGGCGCAGGCTGCCAGCGCAAAAGTCAAACTTGCCGCGACGATTCCGCGCAGAATTTTCATGCGATTCCTTCCCGTAAGTGCCAAGGATCGTAGGGCGGAAGCCGCCCGCCACGCAATGACAACGAGCTGAACAGTCGTGGAGGCGGATTCCGCCGCCGAACTCGCGGGCGCACAAGCTACTCGATCCGGAATGCAGCCATCAACGCAATCCGCAGGATGAATCTGTGCGTATTCTGTCCTGCAGCCAATCCGCCTCAGGCGGGTTGAAACAGCGAAAGACTCCACAGGATGGAGCGCACGCGGTCGCCGGTTGAATTCCCACGATACAGCCGTCCGAGTGGCACTTGAATGCAGCGAACCCCAGGGACCGCGGCTCGGCGGCGTCACCGATGTTGGGGTGCGCTGCGCTTACCCCAACCTATGCGGGCTTGAGCCAACATCCAACCCTTCGCGCCCTTGCTGCTTTCCCTTCGCGTCCTTCGCGTCCTGCTTTTCGTCCGGGGCTACAAGGAAGGGCCGATCGCGGTCAGAGCCCGCTCCCACAGGCGTGTTGCAGGCTCAAGGCCTACATGTTCCGTCGATACTCGCCACCCACGTCATACAGCGCATGGCTGATCTGCCCCAGTGAGTGGGTCTTCACGGCTTCCATCAGCGCGGCAAAGAGGTTCTCGCGGGCGCGGGCGATGGCTTGCAGGCGCTTCATGGGTTTGCCGCCTTCGGCCGGATTAGGCAGGGCGACGTCGTTGCGGGCTTCCTGGAAGGCCTTGACGTTGGCGATCTGCTGGCCTTTCTCGGCCTCGGTGCTGCGGATCAGCTCGATGGTGGTGGCGACTTCGCCGGCGTGATCCTTGGGCAGGTAAGTGTTGACGCCGATCAGCGGCAGGCTGCCGTCGTGCTTCTTGTGCTCGTAGTACATCGATTCTTCCTGGATCTTGCCGCGCTGGTACATGGTGTCCATGGCGCCGAGCACGCCGCCGCGCTCGCTGATGGCTTCGAATTCCTTGTACACGGCTTCCTCGACCAGATCGGTCAGGTAATCGACGGCGAAACTGCCCTGCCAGGGGTTCTCGGTGAAGTTGAGCCCGAGTTCGCGGTTGATGATCAGCTGGATGGCGACGGCGCGGCGCACGCTTTCTTCGGTGGGCGTGGTGATGGCTTCGTCGTAGGCGTTGGTGTGCAGGGAGTTGCAGTTGTCAAATAGCGCGTAGAGCGCCTGCAGCGTGGTGCGGATGTCGTTGAACTGGATTTCCTGGGCGTGCAGGGAGCGGCCGGAGGTCTGGATGTGGTACTTGAGCATCTGGCTGCGTGGGCTGGCGCCGTAGCGTTCGCGCATGGCGCGGGCCCAGATGCGGCGGGCGACGCGGCCGATCACGGTGTATTCCGGGTCCATGCCGTTGCTGAAGAAGAAGCTCAGGTTTGGTGCGAAATCGTCGACCTTCATGCCGCGCGCCAGGTAGTACTCGACGATGGTGAAGCCATTGCTCAGCGTGAAAGCCAGCTGGCTGATCGGATTGGCCCCGGCTTCGGCGATGTGGTAGCCGGAGATCGACACCGAGTAGAAATTGCGTACGGCGTTGTCGACGAAGAACTGCTGGATATCGCCCATCATCTTCAGCGCGAACTCGGTGCTGAAAATGCAGGTGTTCTGGGCCTGATCTTCCTTGAGGATATCGGCCTGTACGGTGCCACGCACGCTCTTCAGGGTGCGCGCGCGGATCCTGGCGTAGGTTTCGGCATCGACGACCTGATCGCCGGTGACGCCCAGCAGACCCAGGCCCAGGCCATCATTGCCCTCGGGCAACATGCCGGCATACTGCGGGCGCGGGCGGTCCTGGTACAGCTCGGCGATGCGCGCGCGTGCCGCTTCCCAGCGCTGGCCATCTTCGCGCAGATATTTCTCGACCTGCTGATCGATGGCGGTGTTCATGAACATCGCCAGGATGATCGGCGCCGGTCCGTTGATGGTCATCGATACCGAGGTGGTCGGATCACAGAGGTCAAAGCCCGAGTAGAGCTTCTTCATGTCGTCGACGGTGGCAATGGACACGCCGGAGTTGCCGATCTTGCCGTAGATGTCGGGGCGGATGGCCGGATCTTCGCCGTACAGCGTGACCGAATCGAAAGCCGTCGACAGGCGCGCCGCGGGCTGGCCCACCGACAGGTAATGGAAGCGCCGATTGGTGCGCTCGGGCGTGCCTTCGCCGGCAAACATGCGGGTGGGATCTTCGCCCACACGGCGATAGGGAAACACGCCGCCAGTGTAGGGATAGGCGCCCGGCAGGTTTTCCTTCATCAGGAAGCGCAGCAGGCTGGACCAGTCATTGAAGGTGGGCGCCGCGATCTTGGGGATCTGCTGGTGCGACAGCGAGTCGCGGTAGTTCTCGACGCGGATGATCTTGTCGCGCACCTGGTATTCGGTGACCGGATCGACGATGGACTTGAGTCGCGCCGGCCACTCCTGCAACAGCTGCACAGCGTCGCTGCTGAGCGCGCGCACGGCATCGTTGTAGCGCTGGCGCAGCACCCGGATGGCCTGCTCATCGGCAGCGGCGTCGCGGGCCTTGTCATCCAGCAGATAGCTGCTGCGATCGCTCCGCACCGGCTCGGTATCGGAGCGACGACTGGACGCCGCCTGCAGCGCCTCGTTGGGATACAGATGCAGCGGCTCCGGGCGCTGGGCATCGCCCAGTTCGCCCAGGACCCGATAGAAACTCTCGGCCCGCGCCGCCGCCTCGGCCTGCGCATCGATGCCGCGATTGATGCCCCTGCCCTGCTCCGCAATCTCCGCGAGATAACGCACCCGCGCGCCCGGAATCAGCACGGTGGCCCGCGGTTCTTTCAAGGAAGTATCGAGTTGCGGTTCGAAGTTGCAGCGCTCACTCCCAATCTGGCGCGACCCCGCTGTCCCGGGTCCCGGGTCCCGGGTCCCCGGTCCCGTCTTCGCCTTCAAGAGCCGGCACAGATTCACAAACATCCACGACACACCGGGATCATTGAACTGGCTGGCAATGGTCGGGTACACCGGCACGTCTTCGTCCTTCATCTGGAACGCTGTGCGGTTGCGCTTCCATTGCTTGCGTACATCGCGCAGCGCGTCCTCGGCGCCGCGCTTGTCGAATTTGTTGAGCACCACGAGCTCGGCAAAATCGAGCATGTCGATCTTCTCCAGCTGGCTGGGTGCACCGAAATCGCTGGTCATCACGTAGACCGGAAAATCGACCATGTCGACGATTTCCGAATCGCTCTGACCAATGCCCGCGGTCTCGACCATGACCAGATCGAAACCCAGGCTGCGTAAGTAGGCGATGCAGTCCTTGAGCACCACATTGGTGGCTACGTTCTGGCGCCGTGTGGCCATCGAACGCATGTACACGCGCGGGGAGCGCAGCGTGTTCATGCGGATACGATCACCCAGCAACGCGCCACCGCTGCGGCGCCGCGTGGGATCGACCGAAATCACCGCAATCTGCATCTCCGGAAACGAGGCCAGGAATCGATTCAGCAGTTCGTCGGTGACGCTGGACTTGCCGGCGCCGCCGGTGCCGGTCAGGCCGATCACAGGGACGCGGCCGCCGGCCAGCTGCCATTGCTTGCGCAAGCTCGCCAGTTCGGTCTCGCTGTAGCCGTTGCTCTCGATGGTCGACAGCACATGACCAATCCCGATCTCGCGATGCGCGGCTTCTGCCTCTCCCGTGCCCCCTGCCCCCTGCCCCGTGCCCCTGTTCTCCCGCCCCTTGCGCGTGCGCCGCACCAGATCCTCGATCATGGCGACCAGGCCCATCTGCATGCCGTCGTTGGGGTGATAGACACGCTCGACGCCGTAAGCGTGCAACTCGGCGATCTCTTCGGGCGTGATGGTGCCGCCGCCACCGCCGAAAACCCGGATATGGCCGGCGCCGCGCTCGCGCAGCATGTCGACCATGTACTTGAAGTACTCCATGTGACCGCCCTGGTAGCTGGACAGGGCGATGCCATCGGCATCTTCCTGCAGGGCGGCGCGCACCACGTCTTCGACCGAGCGATTGTGTCCGAGATGGATCACTTCGGCGCCCTGACTCTGGATCAGCCGGCGCATGATGTTGATCGCGGCGTCATGGCCATCGAACAGGCTGGCTGCAGTGACGAAGCGCAGCGGTCCCTGCTCGCTGGCGCTCGCACTTGCGGGCAGTTGCTGGTGGGCGGACGTGCTCATGCGGACTCCGGAATCTCAACGAGTAAGACGGCGATTCTAGCCGGTCGCGGAGGGCGCCGCGCCTTCGCCGCCGCGCCTGATCCCTGGAACTCAAATGCAAGGGCGGCCGCGCAGGCGCGCGGCCCTCCTTCAAGCGGCTCCGAACCGGCCTGTGGCTGGTCTCGCCACATGGAGGGCGCCGCGCCTGCGGCGCCGCTCTTGATCTTCGGACCTCAAATGCAAGAGCGGCCGCGCAGGCGCGCGTCCCTCCTTCAAGCGGCTCCGAACCGGCCTGTGGCTGGCCTCGCCACATGGAGGGCGCCGCGCCTGCGGCGCCGCTCTTGACGCGGGGCCACCGAGGCAGCGTTGACACGCTGTAACGACTGTTTGCAGGCCTTGAGGATGCTTGCAGCTGAAGTGTTATGTTATAACACTGCGCGCATGGCCGGCGTCGGCTCAAGTCCTCCCTGGCGACTGGGAGGCTGAGCCTCGTTTGCTGCCCGAACCAACCACACTTCCAGAGATGACCAGAATCCTCATGACCCGCTTGACTCTGTTGACCTTGAGCCTGGCCTGTTCCCTTAACCTCGCCGCCGCGGAGACGGCGCCGGATCCCCGCTTCGAGGCCCTGGCGGCGCGCATCCAGGCCCTGGAGGCCAATGCCGAACAGTTGCGCGCGCAGGCTGCGCTAGCCCAGGCCCAGGCCGCTGCTGCCCTGGCTGAACTACAGGAACTGCGAGCCGCAGGGCAAGCAGCGCCGGCGCCAGCCATCGCTGCGCCAGAACCGCCACCGGCAGCCTTGGCCGCGGCCAGCAGCAACGCCTTCAATCCGGCCATCAGCCTGGTGCTGAACGGTGTCTACAGCCATCACTCGCTGGATCCGGAAGGCTATCAGCGTGGCGGTTTTCCGCTGGTTGGCGAAGGCCGGCCCAGCGAGCAGGGCCTGAAGCTCGGCGAGAGCGAAATTTCGATGTCGGCCAATATCGACGACAAGTTCTACGGCCAGATGACGCTGGCCTTTGGCAGCGAGGATGGTGAGACCGAGGTGGCTATCGAAGAGGCCTACATCGACACCACCGCCCTGCCCAATGGCTTCACCTTGCGCGCCGGACGCTTCTTTTCAAACATCGGCTATCTCAACAGTCATCACCGCCACACCGACGCTTTCGTCGACCGTCCACTGGCCTATCAGGCCTTCCTCGCCAACCAGTATGGCGATGACGGCGTGCAGCTGCGCTGGGTGGCGCCTACCGATCTGTTCCTGGAAGTCGGTGCCGAATTGATGCGTGGCGACAGCTTCCCCGCCGGTGGCGCCGCCCGACAGGGCGTGGGCGTGCGCACGGCCTTCGCGCACCTGGGGGGCGATATCGGCATCGAACAGTCCTGGCTGGCGGGCATTTCCATGCTCGATGCCCGCAGTGTGGACGGGGAGGACGGCTTCAGCGGCGACAGTCGACTCTATATTGCCGACGCCACCTGGAAATGGGCGCCGCGCGGCAACTTCAAGGATGGCGGATTGACCCTGCGGGCCGAGTATTTCCGCGATGATCGCGATGGCAGCTATGTCGATCCGGAAGACGGGAGCCTGTCGCTATGGCACGGACGGCGCACTGGCGCCTATCTGGAAGGCATCTACCGTATCAATCGGCGCTGGGACACGGGCTATCGCTACGATCGACTTTGGGCCGATGATTCGGGCCCCTTGGCCAGTGATCATGATCCGGTGCGACACAGCCTGATGCTGACCTGGCGCAACAGCGAATTCAGCCTGTTCCGACTGCAATTCAGTCAGGATGAGCCCAATGCCTTCGACACCGACAATGCCGTCTATCTGCAGTATCAAACCAGCCTGGGCGCCCATGGCGCCCACAAGTTCTGACAAGGATGCACGATGAGAAGCCTGTGCTGCGCGCTGTGGTTGCTGGGCACCGGATTGAGCGCACCGGTGCAGGCGCTGAACGTGTTTGCCTGCGAACCCGAATGGGCCTCGCTGACACAGGAACTGGCCGGTGATCTGGCCACGGTCGAGAGCGCCGCCAGCGCACTGCAGGACGTGCACCAGATCGAAGCCAAGCCGAGTCTGATCGCCAGGATGCGGCGTGCCGATCTGATCGTGTGTTCCGGTGCCGAGTTGGAAGCTGGCTGGCTGCCGCAGTTGATCCGGCAATCGGGCAACAGCAAGGTGGCGTCTGGTGCGGGCCGATTCATGGCTGCCGACCAGGTGGTGACCCTGGACAAACCGGCCCGTCTGGACCGCGCTGCGGGCGATGTACACCCCCAGGGTAACCCGCATGTGCATCTGGATCCGAATCGGGTACTGACCATCGCCCAGGCCTTGAGTGCGCGCCTGGTGCAGCTGGATGGTGCCCATGCGCCAGCCTATGCCGAACGCTTGCAGAACTTCAGTGAGCGCTGGCAGGCGGCGATGGTGCGCTGGCGGGCGAAGGCGGCGCCGTTGATGGGCCGCAAGGTGGTCGTCAATCACGCCAGCTGGGTCTATCTGCTGCAGTGGCTGGGCATGGAACAGATCGGCGCGCTGGAACCCAAGCCCGGCGTGCCGCCTACCAGTGGCCATCTGGCCAGTCTGGTGGAGCTGAGCAAGTCGCAGCCTACGCTGGCCATCATCAGCGCCGCCTACCAGAACCCCAAGGCCGGTGAGTGGTTATCCGAACGGACCGGCGTGCCGGCGCTGGTGCTGCCCTTCACGGTCGGCGGAAACGATCAGGCCAAGGATCTGTTTGGCCTGTACGATTCCACCCTCGATCTGCTGCTGGGTGCGATCCGGTGAACTGGGATGGACTGGATATCGGCATTCTCGGACCCGCCTGTCTGGCCGGACTGCTGGTGCTGTCCACCCATGTGCCGCTGGGCCAGCAGGTGCTGGCGCGTGGCATCATCTTCATTGATCTGGCGCTGGCGCAGGTGGCGGCCATGGGCGTCATCGGGGCGCAGTATCTCGGCATCGATGAGCACGGCTACGGCGTGCAGGCGGCAGCCGCTCTGGCGGCACTCGCCGGCGCGGCCCTGCTGACCTGGACCGAGAAACACTGGCCCGAACACCAGGAACCCCTGATCGGTACCCTGTTCGTGCTGGCGGCCACCGGCGGCTTGCTGCTGCTGGCCAACAACCCGCATGGCGGCGAGCATCTCAAGGACCTGCTCGTGGGGCAGATCCTCTGGGTCAGCTACGTCCAGCTGATACCGGCTGGGCTGTTGTCGGCGGTCTTGCTGGGGGTGATCTGGATGCGCTCGGGCCGGCTGGAGGGGCTGCTGTTCTACGCCGTGTTCGCCCTGGCGATCACCGCTTCGGTGCAACTGGTCGGGGTCTATCTGGTGTTCGCCAGTCTGATCGTCCCTGCCCTGGCCACGGTGGGCCTCAACGGGCGCCGTCGATTGCTGATGTCCTACAGCATCGGCGCGCTCGGTTATGCGCTGGGCCTGGTGCTGTCGGCGGTGCTGGATCTGCCCAGTGGCGCCATGATCGTCTGGACCCTGGCTGGATGCGCCATTGCCGGCCGAGTGTTGATCGTCATGCTGGGACAGCTTCCGGCAGCGCAGACCAGAATGGCCGCGGGAACTCACCCGGCATGAGCCGAATCAAGTCTGGGCCTGGTGCCCGTGCTTCGCACGCGGCCGACGTTGCGCCCAGCTTCCATCGCCGTAATCGCCACCAGGGGCGTTACGATTTCCCGGGGCTGGTGGCCGCCTTTCCGGTACTCAAACCCTTTCTGCGCGCTCGGCCCGATGGCGACGGCAGCATCGATTTTTCCGATGCCGATGCGGTGCGTGCCCTCAACAGTGCGCTGATGCAGAGCGTCTACGGCGTGGCTCAGTGGACGCTTCCCCCGGGCTATCTGTGCCCGCCGATTCCGGGTCGTGCCGACTATGTGCACGGACTGGCCGACCTGCTGGCGCACCGGCACGGTGGTCGCATTCCGCGCGGTAGTGCGATCCGGGTGCTCGATATCGGCACCGGCGCCAGCTGCATCTATCCCCTGCTCGGCCACAGCGAGTACGGCTGGAGTTTTGTTGCCTCCGACGTGGACGCCGGGGCGCTGGCTGCCGCTGCCCTCATACTCAAGGCCAACCCGACGCTGGGCGCGCATATCGAACTGCGCCAGCAAGCCCGGGCAGAGCAGGTGTTTCGTGGGCTGGTGGCCGAAGACGAGCGCTTCGATCTGGTGATGTGCAATCCGCCCTTTCATCCTTCGGCCAGGGCGGTGGTCGAGGAAAGCGCGCGCAAGTGGCGGCAATTGCGGGATCGGCCGGGGCCATCGGGGCGTGCTTCATCGCGTCCACGACTCAACTTCGGCGGTCAGGGACATGAGCTGTGGTGCCCGGGCGGTGAGCTGGGCTTCATCCAGCGGATGTCCCAAGAGAGCCTGGAACTGGCCGCGCGGGTGTACTGGTTCAGCACGCTGGTGTCGAAATCGGCCCACCTTCCGGCGCTCAGCAATGGCCTGCGTCAGTTGGGCGCCACCGAGATCATCAGTACGCCGATGGCCCAGGGACAGAAACAGAGCCGGTTTCTGGCCTGGACCTTCCTCAGCGAGGAGCAGGCGCGCAGCTGGCGCAGGCAGCGCTGGGACGAGCTGGGCGCTTCGTCGTCCTACACACCCTTTGGATGATGCCGCCGGGCGAGAGCTTCTGTAGGTCCAGACTTGTCTGGACGCTTCTGGATTCTTGAGCGGAGACCGGTCCAGACAAGCTTTTCCAACAACAGACCAAGAGCGTCCAGACAAGTCTGGACCTACAAGAGCGTTCGTCAAGCGTCCAGACAAGTCTGGACCTGCAATGGAGGCATACCGCCTCTGCAGCTGCCTGAACAGATTCCGCATCCGCGCACGGGTCGGGCGCTCCGCCCGCGAAAGCGCATGTCCCGCGCGCCGCGGCCCGATAAACTTCGGGCATGTGCGGACGATACTTCCTCGACACCCTTCCGGAACTGCTGGCGCAGCAGTTCCGCATGCACAAGTACCCGGTCTACACCGCCAGCCACAATATTGCGCCGACGCAGCCGATGCTGGTTCTGCGCGCGCACGGCGACGACAACGAATGGGCCTGGCTGCGCTGGGGGCTGATTCCGCATTGGGCCAGGGATGCGTCGATCGGCGCGAAACTGATCAATGCGCGCGGCGAGACCGTCGCTGAAAAGCCGGCTTTCAGAGGTGCCTTCAAGTATCGCCGCTGCATCGTTCCTGCCAGCGGATTCTACGAGTGGAAGCCCGGCGCAAACGGCAAACAACCCTATGCCATCGTGCCCGAGGGTGAGCCCTGTTTCGGCTTCGCCGGGCTCTGGGAGCACTGGACCGCAGCTGATGGATCGGTGCTCGAAACTGGCAGCGTGCTCACCACCAGCGCCAATGCCCTGATGGCGCCGATCCATGAGCGGATGCCGGTGATCCTGCATCAGGATGATTATCAGAGCTGGATTCACGCCGAGCCCGCCGAGGTCAAGGCGCTGATCCGGCCCTGGCCTGCCAGAGGCATGCGCGCCTATCCGGTGTCGCGCGCCGTGGGCAACGTGCGCAACAACTCGCCGCAGTTGATCGAGCCTGTGGAAGCCGCCTCGTGACGGCTGCCGCCAACAGCAGGCGCGCCACCTTGTTGATGGTGCTCAGTACGCTGTTCTTTGCCGGTATGGCGATCACCATCCGCGAGGCTTCGGCGCAATTGCATGCCTTCGAAATCGCCTTCTTCCGCAATCTGTTCGGACTGCTGTTCGCCTTGCCGCTGCTGCTGCACGCTGGGGTGCACATCCTGCGTACCAAGCGCCTGGGGCTGTATTTCCTGCGCTGTGTCATCGGTCTGTCGGCCATGCTCTGCGGCTTCTGGTCGCTGGTACACCTGCCGCTGGCACAGGCGATTGCGCTCAGCTACACCACGCCGCTGTTTGTCACCATCGGCGCCGTGCTGGTACTCGGTGAAGTGGTTCGCATCCGCCGCTGGAGCGCGATCATCGTCGGCTTTCTGGGTGCCTTGATCATCCTGCGTCCGGGTTACGCGGCGGTCTCGTTCCCGGCCATGATTGCACTGGCGTCGGCAGCGCTGTCCGCCAGTGCCGCCATCAGCATCAAGTTCCTGTCACGCACCGAACCGGCCAATGCCATCGTGGTCTACATGGTGCTGATCATGACGCCGCTGTCGCTGATTCCGGCCGTGCCGGTGTGGATCTGGCCCAGCGCCAGCATCTGGCCCTGGCTGGTGCTCACCGGCTTTCTTGGCACCGCCGGCCACTGGGCGCTGACGCGGGCCTACCAGCTCGGCGATGTCTCGGCGCTGCAGTCGATCAACTTCCTGCAGTTGCCGGTGGTTGCCGCGCTGGCCTGGTGGCTGTTCGGAGAGCGCGTCGACCAGTGGACCATCATCGGTGCCACGGTGATCTTCACCTCAACCGCCTACATCGCCCATCGTGAAGCAGTTCTGGCACGACGCATCACCATCGACGAGCAGGCCGGGCGCGACAGCACCACGGCGCCACGTTGAGCGACGGGTGAGAGATGCGTGAAGCTCAGGTGGGAGCGGCTTCAGCCGCGAACAGCTGTCGCTGGCAGAGCCCGCTCCCACTGTTTGCTGCAAGGCCGTCACGTAGACCCTTCGGGTCAACGTGACCTACTTCCAGCGATCTGGCCCGAACGCCGAAGCGTTGGGGTGAGCTGTACTTGGGCTAGCGCGAGCCAAACAGCGCCCGGCAGCCTTCGTCCACCCACAGCGTATTGCGGCGCTGGTCGTAGCCCCAGCTGCGACCGCGCACGCAGGGACTCAGGGAATACTGTTCCAGCAAATAGGGCGTGCCTGAACTCCAGTCCCAGCTGCAGTTGCGATAACGGTTGTCCTTGCTTTCGCATTCCACCGTGTAATCGCCCGCCTGCTCCCAATAGCCGCCGCCAGGACGACCGCCACCGCCGCCGTAATACTGGACAAAGCGTGCCCGGCAACCGCGATCCACCCACACGCCGCCACGGATTCGACCCCAGCTGCGCCCTTCCACGCATTGGCTGGACGAATATTGCTCGACCAGTTGCACCGGACCGGAGAAGCCCGTTGCACACTCGGTGTAACGATTGTCACGGCTCTCGCAGATGATGTCATCGTCACCGCGCCCGCCACCGGCATACCCACCGCCATCTTCCTCAAAGATGCCACGACAACCGCGGCTCACCCAGATGGCGCCTGGACGATGGCCCCAGCTGCGACCTTCGATGCAACTGGAGTCCGACAGTTGGCGCACCAGCACCGGTGGAAAACGGAATCCACTGTAGCACTCGCGATAGCCGCCCTCGCGGCTCTCGCAGGTCACGCTGCCGCCGCCATATTGCGCAGCTGCAGGGACGGAGACGAACAGTCCGATCAGGACCAGCAGCAGGATCGAGTAACGCATAACACCTCCCTGGGCATCCATGCGGAGTCAACCCAACCCCGCGCTCGACTCGATCATAGCCACCGCGACAGCCACTGCGCGAGTTCCGGCATTATTCGAAACCATTTCTGAAGCTGAAGCCCTCGACCCGGAAATTGGCCACGGTGTCGGCCACGAAGTCGCCGGTACGGGCGTTGTCACGCTGGTCGACGATGCCGGTGGGCGCACCGTTGAAACTCACCCGCGGATTGGAAAAGTATGGGCGGCGGGTGCAACCACCGGCCGGGCACTGGTATGACATGACCGTGCGATAGGAATTGCTGCCGTTCTCGACATAGTGTCCGAAAGACCACGGCTGAGAGGCATTCCCTGGCGAAGTGCCGTTGGCGGGATCGTGCTCGAAGCCGACATTGTGCCCGTGCTCATGGGCCCAGCTGAGATTGCCTACGGCACAGTCACGATCGGTCAGCTGATAACCACTGGGCGCGAAGCCGACGCTGACGCTGCGCATCACATAGCCGATGCCGCAGGCGCTGGGCAGATTGGCCACCAGCAGGCTGACCAGATCCGCGTTCAGGGCATCGCGCCTGGCCTGCGCCGTGGCGTTGTTGCGGAACAGGGATAGTTCGGTGGATGCCGAGGCCGTGCCTTCGACCCACCCATCCAGCAACTCGATACCAGCGACGATGAAGCGCATGCGCATGGCGCTGTTGCTGAAGGACAGATTGGCATTGTCCACGGCGGCCTGGGCCTGGGCCTCGATCTGGGCGACGCCCCCGGCCGCATCGCGCGCCGCCGGCGTGTACATCACCAGCACCTTGATCTCTTCACCCACATCCTGCAGTGCCCGCGAGGTCACGGGCACCGGTGCTACTCCGCTGGCGCCAGCATCCTCGGCATCAACGCCTCCGGCGCATTGCGGAAAACGCTGCGGATCAAGTTCGACCAGAAAATTGCCATCGGCACCCGGCACCAGCTCGAACACACCTTCGGGCAGCGACACCAGACCCGCCAGCGCGCCGTCGCGCACACTCAGCTGGGCCTGAAAATCCGCCTGGCCGAGCAGGTGTCCGGTCCAGCTGTAGCGCTCATTGGAGATCGAGGTCTTGCGGCCATCGACGAACTGGTACTGGCGTCCGAATACGTCCAGATGCAGCGCGCTGGCTGCACCCTCGAAGGCTTGTGGCCGCAGATGCACGCTGACCGCGCGCACGGCCGCCGGCGAACTCAGTGATGAGGGAGCACGCGCGGCGCCCAGTGTCCAGGCTGCAAACGGCTGGTCGACGGCAAAGGCCGGCATCGAAGCCACGCACAGCACGGAGGCACACAGCAGACTGAGACGATTTGCCAGGGACATCGGCGACTCCGATCGTTGAGTTACCCCGAGTCTAGCTGGACAAAAGCCAAACGATGGTCAAGACCCGGGGCCCGGCTCGAACCGCGAATCGCCCTCGACCTCGGAAAAATCGCTCTGGAACCAGCGCAGATTGATGCCGATGCGCCGGCTTTCCGGGCCCGACCACGAGTAGGACACCGGCAGGCCGGTGGCGTCGTCCAGCACCTTCAGGGTGAGTACCTGCGAGCTGCCGGCATCCACGCTCAGACGCGCCAGCTGCACCGAATAGCCGCTACGGCGACCGTCGGCCCAGGTGATTGGCACGCGCCGGCCTTCGCTGTGCAGGATGACCGGCGTGATCGTGTGAAAAGCGCGATCCTCGGGCCTGGCACTGGCGCCAGCCGTGTTGATCGCCACCCAGCCACTGAAATAGCGAACCTTGCGCTGCTGGTGCGGCACACCCTCGGCATTGCCATAGATCATGCGCCCGCTCTGGTCCTTCGCCGTGCTGAGTATCCAGAGCTTGTCCTCGCCCAGCTGGATGCGGTCTTCGACCACCACGGCCTTCGACAGCCGCTCGGAACCGACGATGCAGGCACCAGGACGGGTACTGCCGACGAACTCGTCGGCACTGGCGTCATACTTGAAATACACGGCGCAGTCGGGGGCATAACGCAACTGGGCACTGGTCAGCGTAGCCAGACGGTCCGGGTAGCGGTGCGCCTCGTTCCAGGCCTTTTCATCGTTGAAACTGTACTGATCCAGGCGAATGGCATCAGCCTTGTGATCGACCGTGAAGCGATACAGCCGCAGGCGGAACACCCGGGCCGGATCATCGTCCAGGGTCTGCCGGGCGTAGAACACAGCTCCGCCGATGGCGGGCACCGACACCGGCAGAAACAGCGCATGGATGCGCTCGTGAGGCGTCACGCCTGAACCACGCGGCGCCTCGGCATCGCGCTGCACCTGCTCGAAGTTGTCCCACTCGCCGGCAAACCACTCACTCAGGCGTGCCAGGTTGGCGTCCAGATCCAGGGGTGCCGGCGCCGGCGAGGCCGCCTCGACCTGGGCAAAATCGCTGGCCTTGGGCTGACTGGGCGCCGTTGCGCAACCCGCCAGCAGTGCGACCAGGCCCAGAAACCACATTCCATTAGGCATCGACAGAGATACACCTTGATGTTTGATCCGGGCCCCGATGATGACACTGCCAGCGCCCGCCGGGATCGCCGAGTTGAACTCGGCAGCTCTTGGCCCTGGGATCGCCGAGTTGAACTCGGCAGATCTTGGTCCTGGGATCGCCGAGTTGTACTCGGCAGCTCTTGGTCCTGGGATCGCCGAGTTGTACTCGGCAGCTCTTGGTCCCGTAAAGGCACTGAGCAACAGCGCCGACTACAAGTCGGCGATCCCAGAGCAACAGCGCCGACTGCAAGTCGGCGATCCCAGAGCAACAGCGCCGACTGCAAGTCGGCGATCCCAGACAACAGCGCCGACTGCAAGTCGGCGATCCCAGACAACAGCGCCGACTACAAGTCGGCGATCCCAGGCAACGGTGACGTCTGTCTCCGGAAAGCTCTTGGGTTTCCAGCCCCCTTCCCTGATCATGGCGGAATTACTACCTGGCGATCATCTCGATGAAATATCTGCACACCATGGTGCGCGTGCGCGATCTGGACGCCTCGCTGCGCTTCTACGAACTGCTCGGATTGCGTGAAGTGCGCCGTGCCGATTACCCCAAGGGCCGCTTCACGCTGGTCTACCTGGCGGCACCCGGCGACGAGGATGCGCAACTGGAACTGACCTGGAACTATGATGCCGAGGACTACGGCTCAGCCCGCAATTTCGGCCATGTGGCCTACGCCGTCGACGATATCTACAGTCTGTGCCAACGCCTGATGGATCACGGCATCACCATCAGTCGCCCGCCGCGCGACGGTCGCATGGCTTTTGTGCGTTCGCCGGACCAGATCTCGATCGAACTGCTGCAGCGTGGCGACGCCCTGCCCTCGTGTGAACCCTGGTCCTCGATGCCCAATGTCGGACAGTGGTAAGCCGATGATGAACTCGCGCAAGGTGGTGGTGATCGGCGGCGGACCGGCCGGGCTGATGGCTGCAGAAACAGCCCGCGATGCCGGCGCCGAAGTCGCCGTCTACGAGCAGATGCCCTCGGTGGCCCGCAAATTCCTGATTGCCGGCAAGGGCGGGCTCAACCTTACCCACAGCGAGCCCTTCGACGACTTCGTCTCGCGCTATCCCAGCGGCACCGCTGAAGTGCGCAGCTGGCTGCTGCCCTTCAGCGCCGATGCGCTGCGCGCCTGGGCTCGTGATCTGGGCTATGAAACCGTGATTGGCAGTTCCGGCCGGGTCTTTCCCGCCGATTTCAAGGCCGGTCCGCTGCTGCGCGCCTGGGTGCGGCGCATGCGCGGCAAGGGCATCGAGATTCATGTAGGTCACCGCTGGCTGGGCTGGAACGCGCAGGGCCAGCTGCGGATTGCCGCTGCCGAAGGCGAGATCGCGGTCGACGCCACCGCGGTGGTGCTGGCCACCGGCGGTGGCAGTTGGCCGGAACTGGGCGCCGATGGTGCCTGGGTCGAGACGCTGCGCCAGGTCGACATCGAGGTGGCTGAGCTGCAGCCGTCCAACTGCGGATTCGAGCGCGGCTGGAGCGCCCATCTGAAGGAGCGATTCGCCGGCAAGCCGGTCAAGTCGGTCAGCGTGCGTCTGGCCAGTCAGCCGCGAAAGAGTGCGATCGTCGGCGAGTTCATGCTCACCGACTATGGCGTCGAGGGCAGTGCCATCTACGCGCTGTCGGCCCGGCTGCGCGACGCCATTGCCGCCGATGGCAGCGTCGAACTCCTGCTCGACCTGGTCCCCGAACGCAGCGCCGACGCCGTGCATCAGGCGCTGGCCCGCGATCGCGGCAAACGCACGCTGAGCGAGCATCTGCGGCGCACGCTGGGCATCGACGGGGTCAAGGCAGCGCTGCTGTACGAAGTGCTTGGCAAGGAAGCGCTGGCCGACCCGGTAACTCTGGGCCATGCGATCAAGCGGCTACCGATCACGCTGCTGCGCCCGCGCCCGCTGGCGGAGGCCATCAGCAGTGCCGGTGGTGTGCGTTTCGATGCCCTGACGCCAGAACTGATGCTGCGGCGTCGACCCAAGGTCTGGTGCGCTGGAGAGATGATCGATTGGGAGGCGCCGACTGGCGGCTATCTGTTGACCGCCTGCTTTGCCAGCGGTCGCATGGCCGGCGCCGCGGCCGCACGGGCGTGAACTGCCGCTACTACGCCGAGGCGCTGTGCCGATCGTGCACGGAATTGCCGCGGCCCTACGCAGAGCAACTGGCCCAGAAGCAGGGCCAGGCACAAGCCCGATTGAGTGCGGTGCTGGCTGCGTCCTGGCTGCCACCGGTAGCCAGCCCGGAATCCGGATTCCGCAACAAGGCCAAGATGGCCATCGGCGGTTCGCTCACGGCCCCGACGCTGGGGCTGCTGGAGCCGGGTGGCCATGGCGTCGATCTGATGCAATGCCCGCTGTACCCCGAATCCATGCAGCGTGCATTCGTGCCCATCCGCGAGGCCCTGATCGCGGCGCAGGTGCCGCCCTATGAACTGGCGATGCGCCGTGGCGAAGGCAAGTACGTGCTGCTGACCGAAGCGCCCGGCACTGGCGAGTTGATGCTGCGCTTCGTGTTGCGCTCGCGCGAGGCCGTGGAACGCTTGGGCAAACAGGTGCCGACCTTGTTGGCCGCGCTGCCTGCGCTGCGGGTGATTTCGGCCAATCTGCTGCCCGAGCACAAGGCCGTGACCGAGGGCGAAGTCGAAATCCTGCTGACCGACACCACCCAGGTGCGCTGTCGCATCAACGAGCTCGATTTCCAGCTGACCCCGCGCAGCTTCCTGCAGACCAACACCGAGGTCGCCGCCGCGCTGTATCGCCAGGCGCGCCAGTGGATTGACGAGGCTGCACCGGCAACGGTGTGGGATCTGTACTGCGGCGTCGGCGGTTTCGCCCGCCACGCGGCTGCGCCCGGTCGCATCGTCACCGGCGTCGAGACCACCCCTGAAGCGATCGCTGCCGCCGAGGCCAGCGAGGATCAGATCCGCTGGATCTGCGCGGATGCCACCGACTGGGCCTGCACCCAAACCACAGGCCCCGATTGCGTCGTCGTCAATCCGCCGCGGCGCGGCATCGGCGCGCGCCTGGCCAACTGGATCGACCAGAGCGGCGCGGCCACCGTGCTCTATTCCAGCTGCAACATCGATTCGCTGGCGCGTGATCTCGGGTCGCTGCGGCACTATCGGATCAGCGCCGCCCGGGTCTTCGACATGTTCCCGCACACCACCCATTTCGAGACGCTGGTGAAGCTGGAGCGCGCCAGCGGCGCCTGAAGCAACAACTCAGGCACGACCGCGAGTGCCTCGCGGACATTGTCACGTAGCCCGCCCAGCGGGCAACGTTACCTACAAATGTGCTCATGGCGCCTGACTGCGGGTGACGCTGTTGTGGGTCCAGACTTGTCTGGACGCTTTTCCACGACCGTGCCAGGCGCGTCCAGACACGCCTGAACCTACAAGAGCCGAGGCCTGCAGACAGACCAGGACCGGCAAGATCACGGTCACTCCGCCACCGGCTGGACCCGGCTGACCTTGCGGTCATCGATCACCAGCAGCAGGTCACCGGCCTGGATGCGCACTTCGGGATCGGCGGAATACAGGTAGCGACTGCCCTCGCGCTCCAGGCCCACGATCAATCGACTCTTGAAGCTGCCGAGGGCTTGCCCGATCTCGTCGGCCATGGGCGCACGTTCGCTGAGGTTGAAGCGCCCGCGGCAGGTCATCAGGTCGATCATGAAACCGACCGAGAAACGGGTGTCGACGGCATCCGCCAGCAGATAGCCATTGACCCGTCCCTGATGGATCACCAGATCGGCACCGGCACGCTGCAGCAGCGACACGTTCTCCTCGTCTCGGACCAGGGCAATGATGCGCACTTCCGGCGCCATCTGCCGGGCGGTCAGCACCGCCAGGGCGGTGGTGTCGTCGCGCGCCAGCGAGAAGATCACGGCCTTGGCCTCGCCGATGCCAGCCTGAATCAGGCTGCTGGCGTGGGTGGGATCGCCACGCAGAGCCGTGAGCCCGGCATCGGCTGCCGCCAGCAGGGACTGTTCGCGCGTATCCAGAACCAGAATCGTGCGCGTATCGACGCCCTTGCTCAGCAGCTCATTGACGGCCACCTGCCCGGTGCGGCCATAGCCGCAGATGATGGAGTGATTCTTCAGCATTTTCTTCAGCCTCTGCATACGCCACGCCTCGATGGCATTGCGTGCCAACAGTTCGTAAGCGGTTCCGATGAAGATGAACCACACCAGCAAACGGATCGGCGTCACCGCGAACGCATCGATCAGCCGGGCCATCGGCGTAACTGGCACGATGTCGCCATAGCCCACGGTGGTCAGCGTGACCATGGTGAAATACAGCACGTCGCCGAAGCTGACGTGGCCGTCGTGGCTGTCCCTGAGCCCGTCCCGGTCCAGCCAGAACAGCAGGGACGTGAACACGATCAGTCCAAGCACCACCAGAACCCGCAGCAGCAGCGCGTGCCGGCGCGCGCGCACCAGACCCAGGCCGGGAAGCCGAACGCGGCGATAGAGGGTCCGTTCAAACTCTGACATGGGCGCTGGCGATGTTGCTCATGAGTCCGGCAGGATACAGGTCCGCAATCCAGTTCCGGGTGACGCCATGCCAGATGCGACAATGGTAGCCTCCGGGAACAAGCTGTTCTGCCCGGTGCCAGCGCTCGGCATCGCGGCAGAGGCTCACCGTGTTTCCCCAGAGACTGAATGCCGTTTTCGATGCTGTCCTTTCTACCCGCTCCGCTGATCCTGATTCTGTCCTCGACGCTGGCGCTGACCAGCACGCTGGTGCTGGTGCCGGTGTTGCTGGTACTGGCGCTGATCAAGCTGTTGCTGCCTTTCGACGCCGCTCGGCGTTTGCTGGGTCGCGGCGTGATCGCCGTGGCTGAGACCTGGATTGCCATCAACAACGGGCTGATCCGGGTCTTTTCGCGCGCCGACTGGCAGATCGACGGCATCGAGCAGCTGCGACGTGACGACTGGTATCTGGTGCTGAGCAACCATCAGAGCTGGGTCGACATTCTGGTGCTGCAGTACCTGAGCAACCGGCGCATGCCCTTCCTCAAGTTCTTCCTCAAGAGCGAACTGATCTGGGTGCCTTTCCTGGGACTGGCGTGGTGGGCGCTGGACTTCCCGTTCATGAAACGCCTGACCCGGGAACAGCTGGAACGGCGCCCGGAACTGCGTGGCACCGACGTCGCCGCCACCCGCAAGGCCTGCGAAAAGTTCTCGGAATTGCCGGTGTCGGTGATGAACTTCGTCGAAGGAACGCGATTCACCGAAAAGAAACATGCCCGTCAGCAATCACCCTTTCAGCATCTGCTGAAACCCAAGGCCGGCGGCGTCGCTTTCGTGCTGGAAGCCATGGGTGAACTGCTGCACAGCATCATCGACATCACCATCGTCTATCCGGATGGCAAGCCCACTCTGGTCGATCTGCTGTCCGGCAAGGTCGATCGGGTCCGCGTGCATGTGCGCCGCCGCGAGATTCCGAAGGACTTGCTGGGTTGCAGCTACGAGAATGACCCTGCAGCGCGTGAACGCTTCCAGCTCTGGATCAACCAGATCTGGGCCGAGAAGGATCAGCAGATCGCAGCGATGAGCGGCGCCGCACCGTGAGCCCCGCCGACAAACCGCATGCACCAGCGACCGAACGCAATCGGGATGCCATTCTGGAAGTGCTGGCCGATCACTTTGGGCAACCGGCGCGGATCCTGGAAATCGGCAGCGGCACGGGTCAGCACGCGCTGTACTTCTCGCAGGCCCTCCCGCATCTACACTGGCAGTGCTCCGACTGTGCCGAACGACTGGACGGGATTCGCCTCTGGCTGGCCGAGAATCCGCTGGCAAACACGCCCCCGCCGCTGGAACTGGACGTAGCGGGCAGCTGGCCCGAACAGCGCTTTGATGGCGTCTTCAGCGCCAACACCCTGCACATCATGAGCTGGCCGGAGGTCGAATCGATGTTTGCCGGGTTGCGCGGCATCCTGGCGCCCGGCACCAGGCTCGTGGTCTATGGCCCGTTCAAGTACCAGCAGCAGCACACCAGCGACAGCAACCGCGAATTCGATCGATCCCTGCGCGCCGAAGTGGCCAGTCGCGGCATCCGCGATTTCGAAGCCGTCGATGCTTTGGCGCAGGGCATCGGGCTACGATTGATTGAGGACCGCGCGATGCCGGCCAACAATCGCTGTCTGGTGTGGAAGAGCGAGCTCGGTAGCCCGAGATAGTGGGCGTCGCGCGGCAAGATTGCGAGCCACCTGTTTCGGCCCGACACTGCGGGCTGGCCATGAACCATCGAAACGGGCGTAGGCCGAGGGTGCCGCATAGCGGCTCCCCGGCGCTTGTCGCATCACTTCCCGCAGAGCGCTGCGCGCACTTCATGGCTACGCAAAGCGGGAAGCGGCCTTGAGGAAGGACGCGCGCCTGCGCGGCCGCTCTTGGTCTTCACCCTGCGGAAAGCGGCGCCGCAGCGCGGCGCCCTCCACAGCAGCGGCAAGAGCCACCCGCAGAGCGGCGCCCTCCACAGCAAAGCACCCGGAAGGCGGTTCAGCAGAAGCCTGCGTCGGCCGGACACGGCCCACGCACCACTCCGGAATCAGCAGCCTCTGGCGCTGTCTGCCGTCGTCCGCACCAGATCAGCCAGCCGCTGCGAATGGGCTTCGACCACCGCCAGATCGCGGGCTTCCACGGTGACCCGGATCAGCGGCTCGGTACCCGAGGCCCGCAGGATCAGACGGCCGCCCTGCCCCAGCGCGGCCTCGACCTCGGCCTTCGCAGCCTGGATCCCGGTGTTCTGCAGCAGCGACCTGGCGTTGCCCTCGATGCGCACATTGATCGTGCGCTGCGGCAGCCGGTGCAGATCGGCGGCCATTTCCCCCAGCGTGCGCTGGCTGTCGGCCAGCACCTCCAGCAACAGCAAGGCGCTCATCAGGCCGTCCCCAGTGCTGGCCTTGTGGGTACAGATCACGTGTCCTGAAGCCTCGCCACCGAGAATGCCGCCGGTCTCGCGCAGGCGCTGGTGGACGTAGCGATCACCGACGGCGGCTCGCTCGAAGCCGATGCCCAGATCCTTGAGCGCCAGCTCGATGCCGAGGTTGGTCATGACCGTACCCACCACCGGCCCGCGCAGCACACCGCGTGATTGCCAGTGACGGGCGAGCAGGAAGACGATGTCATCGCCATCCACCAATCGACCATCGGCGCTGACGGCCATCAGCCGGTCAGCGTCACCGTCCACCGCCAGTCCCAGGGCTGCGCCGGTGCGAGCCACTTCGGCGCGCAGCGCGGTCAGATCGGTGGCACCGTAACCGGCGTTGATGTTGAAGCCATTGGGCTCGTCACCGATGGCGGTCACGTGGAAGCCCAGTTCTTCGAACAGGCGCGGACCGACGCGGTAGGCGGCGCCATGGGCGCAGTCGACGACCAGACGCAGGCCCTGCAGCGATTCCAGCCGACGATCCAGGCGGGATTTCAGGAATTCCAGATAGCGGCCGTTGGCGTCATCCAGGCGACTGGCCTTGCCGAGGTTCCGCGGTGACACCATCGGCGCTGGGGCATCGATGGCGGCCTCGATGGCCGCTTCGACCTCGTCATCGAGCTTCTCTCCCTGCGCCGAGAAGAACTTGATGCCGTTGTCTTCGTAGGGATTGTGCGAGGCACTGATGACGATGCCGGCCTGGGCGCGCTGACTGCGGGTGAGGAAGGCCACGGCCGGGGTCGGCATCGGACCCAGCAGCACCACATCGGCCCCTGCTGCCGCGAGTCCCGCTTCCAGCGCCGATTCCAGCATGTAACCGGATAGACGGGTGTCCTTGCCGATCAGTACCCGCGGACGTTCGTGCGTCCGCGACAGCACGGTGCCGGCGGCACGCCCCAGCTTCAGCGCAAACTCGGCGGTGATCGGCTCCACACCCACGCGTCCGCGGATGCCGTCGGTTCCAAAATAGTGTCTGTCGTTCATGGGCGGATGTTCGGCGACCCGGCGCTGCGCTGCAAGCAGCACTTCGGCATTGCCATCGGGAGTTCATCTGCGCGCTTCAGACATCCAACAAGGGATGGCGCAAACAAGGCTCAGTCGTCGTCGCCCCACAGGCTTGCGGCGGCAGGTCGCGGTGCCGGGGCGGTGACGGCCGGTGTGGCAGCAGCGACTGCCTGCCAGACGTTGAGGACGTCGCGCGTGGCAGCCACATCATGCACGCGCACGATCGCTGCACCGCGCTGCACTGCGATCAGCGCTGCAGCCACCGAGCCCACCATGCGCTGATCGAGGGCTACGCGCCCGGTCAGATCGGCGATCATGCGCTTGCGCGACAGGCCGACCAGAATCGGACAGCCGAGCGCCTTGAAGGAATCCAGTCGGGCCAGCAGGTCGAGGTTGTGCTGCAGATTCTTGCCGAAGCCGAAACCCGGATCGATGAGGAGACGCTTCTTGTCGATACCGGCGAACTGGCAGGCGAGAATGCGATCGGTCAGAAAACGCTGCACCTCGGCACAGACGTCCTCGTAGCTGGGCGCCCGCTGCATGCTGCCGGGCTCGCCCTGCATGTGCATCAGGCAGATGGCGGCGCCGGACTCCGCGGCCGCCTCCAGCGCGCCTGGCTGGCGCAGCGCATACACGTCGTTGATCAGACCGGCGCCGGCAACCACGGCTGCGCGCATGACCTCGGGCTTGCTGGTGTCGATCGAGATCGGGGCCTCGGTGCGGGCGGCCAGTGCCTCGATGACCGGGATCACCCGGCGCAGTTCTTCCTCCACAGCGACCGGCGTGGCTCCGGGCCGGGTGGATTCGCCGCCGATGTCGATGACATCCGCTCCGGCGTCAATCAGTTCCAGCGCTCGGGCGATCGCAGCGCCGGTGTCGGTCAACTGACCGCCATCGGAAAAGGAATCGGGCGTCACATTGAGCACGCCCATGATCCGTGGCCGATCGAGAATCAGGAGTCGGCCACGGCAGTCCAGCGTCGGCTTGGGCGCCTCGAACACTGCGCGAGGCCGGGCTCAGGTCTGTGCGGCTGGCGTGGCGCTGGGCGTGACCGGCGCGGTCGGCTTGGTCGGATTCGACGGCGCACCACCGTCACCCTCGGTCCAGTCCGACGGCGGCGGCACATCCCGGCCCTCCATGATCGCGTCGATCTGGATGGCGTCGATGGTCTCGTACTTCATCAAGGCATCGGCCATGGTGTGCAGCTTGTCGGTGTTCTCCACCAGGATGGTCTTGGAAGTGTTGTAGCAGCGATCGATCAGCGCCCGCACCTCGGCGTCGATCAATTCTGCGGTCTCCGGCGACACGGTCTTGGTCTGCGTGATCGACCGGCCGAGAAACAGCTCTTCTTCTTCATCGCCGTACATCAGCGGGCCCAGTTGATCCGACATACCCCACTTGGTCACCATGTTCCGCGCCAGCTGGGTGGCGCGCATGATGTCGTTGGAGGCACCGGTGGTGACCTTGCCATGGCCGAAGATCAGCTCTTCCGCGAGGCGACCGCCATACAGCGAGCAGATCTGGCTCTCCAGCCAGGTGCGGCTATGGCTGTAACGATCACCCTCCGGCAGGAACATGGTGACGCCCAGCGCCCGGCCACGCGGAATGATCGAGACCTTGTAGACCGGATCATGCTCGGGCACCACGCGACCGATGATGGCGTGCCCGGCTTCGTGGTAGGCGGTCAGACGCTTTTCGTCCTCGCTCATGACCATCGAGCGGCGTTCGGCACCCATCAGGATCTTGTCCTTGGCCTTCTCGAAATGGGTCATCGCCACGTCACGCGAATTCTCGCGCGCCGCGAACAAAGCGGCTTCGTTGACCAGATTGGCCAGGTCAGCACCCGAGAACCCGGGCGTGCCACGAGCAATCACCGAAGGCCGCACGTCGTCGCTCAACGGCACCTTGCGCATGTGTACCTTGAGAATCTGTTCGCGACCGCGGACATCGGGCAGACCGACGACCACCTGACGATCGAAGCGACCCGGCCGCAGCAGCGCCGGATCGAGCACGTCGGGGCGGTTGGTGGCGGCGATGACAATGATGCCCTCGGAACCTTCGAAGCCATCCATCTCGACCAGCAACTGGTTCAGGGTTTGCTCGCGCTCGTCGTGACCACCGCCGAGGCCAGCGCCGCGGTGACGGCCGACCGCGTCGATCTCGTCGATGAAGATGATGCAGGGTGCGTGCTTCTTGGCCTGCTCGAACATGTCGCGCACGCGGCTGGCACCCACACCGACAAACATCTCGACGAAGTCGGAACCGGAGATGATGAAGAACGGCACCTTGGCTTCGCCAGCGATGGCCTTGGCCAGCAGCGTCTTGCCGGTACCCGGCGGGCCCACCATCAGCACACCGCGCGGAATCTTGCCACCGAGCTTCTGGAACTTGCCCGGATCGCGCAGGAACTCGACCAGCTCGTGCACTTCTTCCTTGGCCTCGTCCACACCGGCCACATCGGCAAAAGTGACCTTGACCTGATCCTCGCCCTGCAGGCGGGCGCGGCTCTTGCCGAAGGACATGGCTCCGCGACCCCCGCCACCGCCCTGCATCTGGCGCATGACAAAGATCCAGAAGCCGATCAGCAACAGCACTGGCAGCAGGTTCAGCAGCAGCCCGAACAGCGAGAAGCCGGTCTCGGGCGGGGTCTGGGTGACCTTGACGTTGTTGGCGATCAGGGTCTCGACCAGGCGCGGATCTTCCGGGGCATAGAGCTCAAAGCCCTTGCCGTCCTGCATCTTGCCGGTCATCTTGCGGTCGGCAGCGATCTTGACCTCGACCACCTGCTCGCGCTCGACCCGATCCAGGAACTCGGAATACGACAAGCCGGCGCTCGGCGCTGTGGTCGGCCCGAAGTTGCGGAACACAGCCAGCAACACCAGTGCGATCACAGACCACAGCAGCAGGTTTTTCATCATTTCGTTCAAAACACGCTCCTTTCAACTGCGCCGCATCCAGATGCGACTACAGTTAACCAACCTCGAATGTACTAGACCTTAAAGCCTGTCGCCAGCGCGTAAACTTCGCGGCTTCGATCACGTGAAGCCTTCGGTTTGCGCAGGTTCACCTTGTCGAACTTCGTGCGCAACAATTTCACATACTGGTCGAATTCGCTTCCCTGAAACAGCTTGACCAGATAGGCACCGCCTCGTCGCAGGTGGGCACAGGCGAAATCCAGGGCCATTTCAGCCAGAACCATCGACCGCGCCTGATCGACGTTGGCCACACCGCTGAAGTTGGGGGCCATGTCCGACAACACAAGGTCCACCTTCGCTTCGCCCAGCAATTCTTCCAGTGCGCTCAATACACGGTCGTCCGTGAAATCGCCGAGGATGAACTCGACGCCGGGCAAGGGGTCCATCGGCAGGATATCCAGCGCCACCACCCGACCGCGGCCCTTGAGCCAGTCCTGTGCCACCTGACTCCAGCCGCCGGGCGCCGATCCCAGATCGACCACCACCATCCCCGGTTTCAGCAAACAGTCCTTTTCCAGCAGCTCCTCGAGCTTGTAAGCCGCGCGCGAGCGCATGCCCTCGGTTTGCGCCTTGCGCACGAAAGGATCGGAGAAATGCTCGTTCAACCAGCGACTACTGCTCTTGCTGCGCCCCATGACCTAGCTGAATCCAGTGACAAACTGCTTCATGATAGCCTTCGCGCCCCCAATTCCCCCGGAGCACAAGTCATGGCTCTCAAAAATGCGCAGAAGAAGTTCCTGCGAGGACTGGCCCACGACTTGAATCCCGTGGTGATGGTGGCCGATCGTGGTCTGGCCCCGAGCGTGCTCAAGGAAATCGAGATTGCGCTGGCCCACCACGAACTGATCAAGGTCCGGGTCACAGCCGAGGATCGCGAGGCGCGCGACGCGCTGATTGCCGAGATGGTCGCCACCACCGGCGCCGAATTGATCCACAAGATTGGCCATGTGGTGAGCATCTGGCGCCGCAACCCGGAACAGCCGCGCATTGAATTTCCCTGAATCGTGGCCATCTGGTCGCGATCTCCTGCAATGACCGGCGAGGTAGCGAACACATGCAGCTGATGTGGCAACCCGACGAGAGTCCCCGCGCCATCACCGGCATCGACGGTCAGCGCGTGCGCATGGGCGCCCACTGGCAGACCCGCAGCTTCTGGGTGGACGCCAGACGCGCCCAGCCGTGGACGCCAGCATGTCTGGAAGACATCGATGACAGCGCCCTCGACGAACTGCTGGCCGCCGGCCCGGAAGTGATCCTGCTCGGCACCGGGCTGCGCGCCCGTTTGCTGGCACCGGCCCTGCAGGCCAGCATCCTGCGCCGCGGTTGCGGCATCGAGTGCATGGACAATGCCGCCGCGGCCCGTACCTACAATGTGCTGCTGGGCGAAGGCCGCGCCGTGCTGGCAGCGTTTCTGATCGAGGCCGGGTGACCCCGCTGCAGGAGCCAGTCAGGCTCCTGTGGGAGCGGCTTCAGCCGCGATCGGCGCCGTGACCATATCGCTCTGCGGCAGGTCGCGACCAGAAGCTGGACGCAGAGTACGCAAAGGAAAAGCGGAGAGAACGCGAAGAAGAGCATTCAGATCTTCATGATCAGAATGAGATGCTCGGCATCGCTGTCGCGCTTGTCCGCGCAACCCTGCGCGAATGCCATCAACGATCTTGCGGGAGCGGCGCTGCCCTGAGGAGGACCGCGCGCCTGCGCGGCCGCTGTCAATCTGACGCCGGTAGAAGGCGGCGCCGCGGCGCGGCGCCCTCCAAAGCTGCACCCTGCTAGCCCAGACTTGCCCGCACCCGCTGCTGCTCGGAGCGCAGCGCCTCGGGCACACGGTCTCCGAAACTGTTCAGATAGCCGCCGATCTCGTCCAGCTCGCGGCGCCAACCTTCGCGGTCGAGCGTGAGCAGCGTGTCCAGCGCGCCGTTGAGCTTCTCCAGTCCGCGCAGGTCCAGATCCTCACGCCGCGGCAGGAAGCCGATCGGGGTTTCTTCGGCCTCGGCCTTGCCGGCGCAGCGGTCGAGTATCCATTGCAGCACGCGCAGGTTGTCGCCAAAACCCGGCCACAGGAACTTGCCGTCGTCACCCTTGCGGAACCAGTTGACGTGGAAAATGCGCGGCAGATTCTGCAGCCGCTCGTCAAACGACAGCCAATGACCGAAATAATCGGCAAAGTTGTAACCGCAGAAGGGCTTCATCGCCATCGAGTCGCGACGCACCACACCCACCGCGCCGGTCGCCGCTGCGGTGGTTTCGGAGGCCATCGAAGCGCCGACCAGCACGCCATGACGCCAGTCGCGGGCCTCGAAGACCAAAGGCACCAGTGACTCGCGCCGGCCGCCGAAGATGATCGCCGAGATCGGCACGCCGGCGGGATTGTCGGCCTGATCGGTGAAGCTAGGGCACTGGCGCATCGACACGGTGAAGCGCGAATTGGGGTGCGCCGCCGGTCCATTGGCCGGATCGTAGTCGCGACCCTGCCAGTCGGTCGCCGGGGTCTCGTCGGACAGACCTTCCCACCAGGGGCGATTGTCCTCGGTCACGGCGACATTGGTGAAGATGGCGTCGTGATTGAGCGTCGCCACCGCATTCGGATTGGTCTTGCGGCCGGTGCCTGGCGCCACGCCGAAGAATCCGGACTCCGGGTTGATGGCGTACAGACGGCCATCCGGCCCCGGATGCAGCCAGCAGATATCGTCGCCTACCGTCCACACCTTCCAGCCCTGGTGGGTCTCGGGCGGAATCAGCATGGCCAGATTGGTCTTGCCGCAGGCCGACGGGAAGGCCGCCGCGACGTAATGGGTCTCGCCAGCCGGATTCTCGATGCCCACGATCAGCATGTGCTCGGCCAGCCAGCCCTCCTGGCGCGCCTGCCAGCTGGCGATGCGCAGGGCGTGGCACTTCTTGCCCAGCAGCGCATTGCCGCCATAGCCGGAACCGTAGCTCTGGATCATCAGCTCCTGCGGGAAATGCATGATGAAACGGCGGGCCGGGTCCAGCTCGCCGATCGAATGCAGCCCACGCACGAAGCGCCCATCGCGCTCGATCCGCGCCAGCGCCGGCGCACCCATGCGGGTCATGATGCGCATGTTGACGACCACGTAGGGACTGTCGGTGATCTCCACGCCGCAACGCGAATACGGAGAGTCGATCGGACCCATGCAATAAGGCACCACGTAGAGCGTGCGTCCGCGCATGCAGCCCTTGAACAGGGCATCCATCTTCTGGTGCGCCTCGTCCGGCGCCATCCAGTTGTTGTTCGGGCCAGCGTCATCGGCGTGGCGGGTGCAAACGTATGTAAGGTGCTCGACGCGGGCAACATCGCTAGGATCAGAGCGATGCAGGAAACAGTCGGGATGGGTGTCCGGGTTCAGCGGCAGCAGATCGCCGTTCTCCACCATCAAGGCTTCCAGTTCGCGCCTTTCGGACTCGGAACCGTCACACCAGCGAATCTGGTCCGGTTCGGTCAATGCGGCTACTTCCTGAACCCACTGGTTCAGTATTGCAAGCTGAGAGCTCATAGATTTCCTGATAAATCAATGACTTGAGAAATTCGCGCCGAGCGCATGCGCGGCAACATAGCGGCAGCGGCGGATAAATTCAATGAAACATTCGGCGCATCAAGGTGCCCCGGATGGTTGCTGCATGGCTCGAAGGTAGCGCAGGCCGATCGGCTGCGCTACGGCTCGCGTCGCTTTTCGGAAAGTTCCAGACCGGTTCCGTCAGCGCCGGGGCCTGATGGTCGTACCAGGGTAGCAACTTCCGGCGATGGTCCAGCAAAGCCTTGAGGCGTCCGCAGGCTCCGCCTACTCCGCCGGAATCAGCGTCTCGATCATGTGTCCCACATAGGCATCGAAAACCTCCTGCGTGAGCCGGGTGCTGCGGAACTGCAAGGTCAGCTGCAACAGTCCGATATAGGCCGAATAGGCCAGTCGCGCCCGATGCATAGACGCTTCCTCGTCCATGCCGGCCTGCTGGAACACTCGCGCCAGATAGACCATGCGTTCCTCGGAGACCCGATCCATGACCGGCGCCACCACCGGATGATCCGAGGCGCGCAGCAGCGCGGCGTAAATCTTGTGCGAGCGCATCTCGCGACTGGTCAGCCGGAACAGCTCGCGCAGGCGCTTGCCCGGGTTTTCGATCGACTCGACCCGGGAGATCACATTGTGAGTATCGGTCTCTTCCCAGCGCTTCAGCGCAGCCTCGATCAGGGCGTCGCGCTGGCTGAAATGCCAGTAGAAGCTGCCCTTGGTCACGCCCAGTCGACGCGCGAGCGATTCCACCGCGACGGCAGCAACGCCCTCCTCGGCCATGAGTTCCAGGGCGGCCAGCTCCCAGTCCTGCGCCGTCAGGCGTTGTTTTTCTGCGCGTTCGGGGGCCACCGACGCGGTTTCGAGTGCGTTTGTCATGGGTACGTAGCAGAGACGTGAAGGCCATCCATACGCAAGCGTATTGACAGCACGACCCGGCGTCAACATACTCGTCCGTATGGAGTGCACCAAGATGACGCAAACTGGCTCCGCCCTCACCCCGACGGTGCAGATGCATCCCGGAAGGGGAGATCTGTCACTGGCAGTGGAACACTACGGCCCGGAATCCGCGTCACCGCTGCTGTTTGCCCACGGCTTCGGTCAGAACCGGCATGCCTGGCGGGGCACGGCCACGCAACTGGCCACCGAGGGCTGGCTTGGACTGGCCATTGACGGACGCGGCCATGGCGATTCCGACTGGGCCCCGAACGGCCACTATGAAATGGAGCACTTCGCCGAGGACCTGGCCGCCATTGCCCGCTCCTTGCCAGAAAAACCGATCCTGATCGGCGCGTCCATGGGCGGATTGCTGGGTCTGCTGGTGGAAGGTGAAGGTCAGCAGAGTCTTTTCCGGGCCATGGTGCTGGTCGATGTCACACCGCGCTGGGAAACCGAGGGTGTAGGCCGAATCCTCAAGTTCATGGCCCAGCATCCGGAAGGCTTCGACAGCCTCGAACATGCCGCCGCAGAGATTGCCCGCTACCTGCCGCATCGCGAACGCCGCGACCCGGAACGATTGCGCACCCAGCTGAGACTAAAGGCCGATGGCCGCTGGCGCTGGCATTGGGATCCGCGTTTGCTGGAGCGCGTGGCGGCTGAAGCCGAACGCTACATCCCGCGCCTGCAGGCCGCAGCCAGGCGCGTACAGATACCGGTGCTGCTGCTCAGTGGCGGGCGCAGCGATGTGGTGTCCGAGCACACCATCGGCGAGTTCATGCAACTGGTTCCGCACGCCGAACATGTCTGTATCGACGATGCCACGCACATGGTCGTGGGCGATCGCAACGATGTTTTTACTCGGGAGATTTCCCGTTTCCTGCAAGGGCTGCTGCCCGAGCCGGTTTCCACCCTAGGAGAAGTGTGATGTCTGGATTCCTACCCCTGCTCGCGTTGATCGCGGTCGGACTGGCCTGCGGCTTTGCCCGTGCCGGGCTCAAGACCTGGACCGTGGCCAGCGCCGCTGCCCTGACCCTGGCCTCACTTTACAGCGGTGCCTCCTGGGTGACGCTGGCGCTTACCTGGGTGGTGTTTGCCGCCATTGCGATGGTGCTGAACTATCGGCCGCTGCGGGTGCAGCTGCTGAGCCAGCCGATGCTGGATGTCTACCAGCGCATCGCCCCGCAGCTCTCCGACACCGAAAGGGTGGCGCTGGAAGCCGGCACCGTGGGCTGGGAGGGCGAGCTGTTTTCCGGTCGTCCGCGCTGGAGCAAGCTGCTCAAGGCCCCGGCACCGCAACTCAGCGGCGAAGAAAAGGCCTTCATGGACGGTCCGGTCGAGGAAGTGTGCGCACTGATCAACGACTGGGAGATCACCCACGAGCGCAATGATCTGTCGCCGCAGGTGTGGGACTTCCTCAAGCGCAACCGCTTCTTTGGCATGATCATTCCCAAGGAATACGGCGGTCTCGGTTTCTCGGCACACGCCCATTCGGTGGTGTTGCAGAAGCTCTCCAGCATCAGCCTGACGGTCAGCTCCACCGTCGCCGTGCCGAACTCGCTCGGCCCGGCCGAACTGCTGCTGCATTACGGCACCGACGAGCAGAAGAAGCACTATCTGCCACGACTGGCCGACGGCCGCGAGATTCCGTGTTTCGGCCTGACCAATCCCTGGGCCGGATCGGACGCCACCTCGATTCCTGATTACGGCGTGGTCTGCAAGCGCACCATCGATGGTCAGGAAATACTCGGCATCAGCCTGAATTTCGAGAAGCGTTACATCACCTTGGCGCCGGTGGCCAGCGTCATCGGTCTTGCCTTCCGTCTGCTCGACCCCGAAGGCCTGCTGGGTGACAAGAAGGACATCGGCATCTCGCTGGCGCTGGTTCCGCGCAACACGCCGGGACTGGAGGTGGGTCGTCGCCATCTGCCGCTGAACATTCCCTTCCAGAACGGACCGGTCAGTGGCAAGGACATGTTTGTGCCGCTGGATCATCTGATCGGTGGCACCCAATACGCTGGCCAGGGCTGGCGCATGCTGGTCGAATGTCTCTCGGTCGGCCGCGCCATCTCGCTGCCCTCGGGTTCCACCGGCAGCGTGCGCATGGCGGCGCTGGCCACCGGTGCCTATGCCCGCATCCGCAAGCAGTTCGGCATGTCGATCGGGCGTTTCGAGGGCATCGAAGAGGCACTGGCGCGGATCGGCGGCCTGACCTACGCGGTCTCGGCGGTCTCACGTATGACCGCGGCCGCGGTGGACCAGGGCGAAAAACCAGCCGTCACCTCGGCCATCGCCAAGTACCACGCCACCGAACTCGGTCGTTCGATCATTCAGGACGCCATGGATATCCACGGTGGCAAGACCATCATCCTCGGGCCGAAGAACTATCTGGGCCGTCAGTGGCAGGGCTCGCCGATCAGCATCACCGTGGAAGGTGCCAACATCCTGACCCGTAACATGATCATCTTCGGTCAGGGCGCAGTGCGCTGCCATCCCTACGTGCTGAAGCTGATGCAGGCGGCCAGCGTGGCCGATCCGCAGCGGCGCATCAGCGAATTCGACGGTGTGCTGTTCAAGCATGTCGGTTTTGCGGTGTCGAATGCCTGCCGCTCCTTCCTCTACGGCCTCACCCACAGCCGTATCGGCAGTGCCCCGGGCGATGCCTACACCAAACGCTACTACCGCAAGCTCTCTCGCTACAGCGCCGCGCTGGCGCTGGTCGCCGACACCTCGATGCTGCTGCTGGGCGGCAAGCTCAAGCAGAAGGAGCGAATCTCGGCGCGCCTGGGTGATGTGCTGAGCTATCTGTACATCGCCTCATCGATGCTCAAGCGCTTTGAGGATCAGGGTCGACCGGAACTCGACCGGCCCTTCCTGGCCTGGGCCTTCCATGAGTGCATCTACCGCATTCAGGCGGCACTGGATGGCGTGCTCCGCAACTTCCCGGTGCGTCCGGCCGCCTGGCTGCTGCGGGCGCTGGTGTTCCCGATCGGGCGCCTGGAAGCCATGCCGGGTGATCGACTCGGTCGGCGCGTCGCCACGCTGTTGATGTACCCGAACGAGGCCCGCGATCGCCTCGGCGAGTTCTGCTACCTGACGCCGACCGCCAACAACCCGGCCGGGCAGATGAACAGCGTGCTGGCTTCGATCATCGAAGCCGAGCCGATCGAGCGCAAGCTGGCCAAGGCCGCCAAGGCGGGCACCCTGACCGCACCGGATGCCGAGGCCCAACTCGCCGAGGCCGTGCAGTACAACGTCATCACTGAAGTCGAACGTGATCTGCTGACGCGTACTCGCGCCGCCACCGCTGAGATCATTGCCGTCGATGATTTCGACACCGCCGATCTGGTCGCAGGCCGTCGCGCCGAATCCGGTGCCCGTGCCAATCTGCGCAGTGCTGCCTGAGGGTCAATCGATGAGCACCGAATCCGCGAAAGCTGCCAAGTCCCAGCCCGGAGCGCGTAGTGCGGCGCTGCGTCTGTTCCGGCGTTGGGGCAACAGCGGATTCGGCCGCTGGCTCTGCTCCCGCGCCATCTGCTTCCAGGCACCCTATTTCAGCAGCATCTCACCGCTGCTGGAATTGCTGGAACCGGGGCACGCCATCGCCTCGATCAAGCAGCGTCGACGCGTGCAGAACCATATCGGTACGGTGCATGCCATCGCCTTGTGCAATCTGGCCGAGTTCGTCGGTGGCCTGGCCACCGACGCAGCGGTCACCGCCGAGCAGCGCTGGATTCCCAAGGGCATGACCGTGCATTACTTGAAGAAGGCGCTGGGCCCCATGCGCGCCGAGGCCCAACTCGACAGCATCGGTGAACTCACCGAAGGCGCCGAGAAGGTCGCCCGCGTGCTCATAAAGGATCGCCAGAATGAGACCGTATTCAGTGCCGAGATCAGCATGTGGGTGAGCCCGAAGCGGGGATGATCGCCTTGCGCGTAGCCCGATCCGCCACCGAGCGCGCCACTGCCTTCGGTTAGTTTCGGAAAACTTCAATGACCATGCCGGTACCGAAGCGTTACAGCTCCGAACACGCGGTTGATAAGTCACTTCAAGCATCAGCGCCAATTATCTGATTTGTATCATAAATCGATATGTGAGTCCTCGTGGCTTCATGGCTGTCCATGCGCTGGCGAAGCCCCGTACCCTCGTGACCTTCCCGCCCTTCCCCGCTAGAGTCCCGGGTCCGCTGCACCGCCATGCCCGCTGGAGGTCACGATGAATCGTTTACGCTGGACTGCACTTCCGGCCTGCATCGCACTGCTGTGCGGCTGCGCACACTCCAATTCTGCTGCACCCACCGAAGCTGACGCGCAGAAGCTGGCCGACGAGGCCAAAGCCATGGTCCAGCGCATCAATGACGAGGCCTACCAGCGTCAGCGCGAATCCGGCGCCGCCGGTTGGGTCGCCGCAACCTACATCAATGACGACACCCAACTGCTGGCGGCGCGCGCCCAGCAGCGCGATCTCGCTTATCAGGCTGAGGTGCTCGACGAGGCCAGGCGTTACACCGATGCGCGTCTGGATGAGAGCACCCAGCGGTCTCTGGATCGCTTGCTCAACCAGACGGTATTGCCACCAGCCTCGGCGGCCGAGCAGGCCGAACTGACCACCATCGGCGCCCGACTGGAGGCCGCCTATGGTTCCGCCAGGTCCTGCCCGGATCCGGAGAAGCCGGAACGTTGCCGCGATCTGATCGAGCTGTCGCGGGTGCTGGCCGAAAGCCGCGATCCGGCCGCGCTGCGCCAGGCCTGGATCGACTGGCACGACACCGCGGCGATCATGCGCGACGACTATCAGCGCTACGCCGAACTGATGAATCACGGCGCCCGGGAATACGGTTACAAGGACACCGGCGACCTCTGGCGCAGCGGCTATGACATGTCAGCCGAGGATTTCTCGCTGGAAACCGAGCGCCTGTGGAGCCAGGTGCAGCCGCTGTACACCTCGCTGCAATGCTATGTGCGCACCCGTCTGAACCAGCACTACGGCGATACCGAAGTGCCCAAGACCGGGCCGATCCCCGGGCATGTGCTCGGCAACATGTGGCAGCAGGACTGGTCGGCCATCTATCCACTGGTCGAGCCCTACCCGGGTGTTGCCAGCCTGGACGTCAACAGCGGCTTGCAGAAGGCGAAGTACGACGCGGTCAAGCTCACGCGTCAGGCCGAGGGTTTCTACACCTCCCTGGGCATGCCCGAACTGCCACAGAGCTTCTGGCAGAAATCGATGCTGACCAAGCCGGCCGACCGCGACGTGCAGTGCCATGCCAGCGCCTGGGACATCGACATGAAGGGCGATGTCCGCATCAAGATGTGCATCGAGGCCGACGAAGAGAATCTGCGCACCATCTATCACGAACTCGGCCACGTCTATTACTACCTGGCCTACCAGAATCTGCCGCCGCTGTTCCAGACCGGCGCCCATGACGGCTTTCACGAGGCCATCGGCGATACCGTGGTGCTGTCGCTGACGCCGGGATACCTGTCGAGGGTCGGCCTGATCGATGCGCCGAAGCAGTCGGAAGAAGCCGTCATCAACGCCCAGATGAAGATGGCGCTGGAGAAAATCGCTTTCCTGCCCTTCGGCAAGCTCATCGATCAATGGCGCTGGGGTGTCTTCGACGGTTCGATCAAGCCGGAAAACTACAACCGCAGCTGGTGGGAGCTGAAGCAGCGCTACCAGGGCGTCATGCCGCCGGTGCCACGTGATGAGACCCGCTTTGATCCCGGCGCCAAGTACCATGTGCCCGCCAATACGCCCTACACCCGCTATTTCCTGGCGCACATCCTGCAGTTCCAGATGCAGCGTGAACTCTGCCAGGCCGCCGGCAACCAGAGCCCCCTGTACGATTGTTCCATATTCGACAACAAGGAAGCGGGTGCACGCTTCTGGGCCATGCTGCAGCGCGGCGCCAGTCAGCCCTGGCAGCAGACCATGAAGGAATTCAGCGGTAGCGAACAGATGGACGCCAGCGCGATCATCGAGTACTTCCAGCCGCTGGCGGCCTGGCTGGACCAGCAGAATGAAGGACAGCGCTGCGGCTGGTGAGGTAATCCGCCAAGTGCTGAAGCAGGACCCACCCTGACCTGGGTCAGCTGTCGAGGATGAACTGTGCTGCTCGGAGAAGACTTTCTGCTGCTGTCGCTGGACGTGAGCTCCGGGCTGCCCTTGCCCGGCCTCGCCGTGTTGCAGCGCCCTGCCTTTCTGGCAGCTTGTCTGCTGGCGGAACTGGCCGTACAGAAGCAGGTCGGCTGGAACCCAGATGGCGTACAGATCTTTGACGAGTTGCCCAGTTACCACGCGCTGATCAGTCAATCTCTCGATGCCTTGCGGCGCACGCCGGCTGCCAATCCGGCCGATGCCATCCGCACCATCGGCCGGGAGCTTGGCGACGTGCGTCGACAACTGCTCGACAGCCTGATCAGTCGCGGACTGCTGCACGAAGGCGGTCGCCGCCGTTACTGGTTGTTCGGCCAGCGCTGCTATCCGGTGCGCTCCACCCGCGCCCGCAATGAAGCCATGGAACACCTGATGGAAGCCACCACCGGCCGCAGTGCGTCCATGCGCAGCACGGCCCTGTTACTGCTCAGCGACGCCACCGCTGCCAATGGCCATCTGCTGACCGCGGTTCAAGCCAACGAAGCCAGTGCCCGCGCCACCGCGCTGATCCATGAAGTCAGGCACCACCTGCCCGAAGTGCGCGAATGGAGCGATACCCACAGCGCCATTGCCCTGCTCACCGGCATCGCCGAGGCGCTGCCGCACGTGGTGTGAGCGAGACCTGGCGCCGTGTAGCCCGGCCCGCCGCTGGGGAACTTCACTGCAGCAGTCCCGGTCGCGCCTCAACGGCGCTGCTACGAATGGAAATAGCGCTGCGCTGATCACCAACCAGCGCACCGGTGTACACATCTTTTCACTTGGCTGACACAAGGACAGCGCATGCTTCGCCAGCTCACTTCGAGCCGTATGGGGATACGACATGAAGAGCTTGCGCTGGATCACGCTGGGGGCGTGTTTGCTGGTGATGTCGGGCACGGTCTCTGCCGCTGCCTATCTGCGAGTGGTCTCCTGGAATCTGCTGCATGCAGGCTACAGCGGGCAAACCGACTGGAACGACTACGCTACACAGGCATGGACTGATTTTGGCACCACCGCATCGGCATCCAATGGCGTCGATCTGATCTTTGCCCAGGAAGTGATGTACGACACCGCCGCCGCCAGTCTGGCCGCCGCCCTGAACAGCGTCACTGGCTATACCTGGGACTATCGCGTGACCGCCGCCATCGGGCGCACCAGTTACAAGGAGCGATACGCGGTGTTCTTCCGCACCGACCGCGTGCAGATCCTGTCGCACTCGGTCTGGGCCGACAGCGGCGACAAGTTCGAGCGCGAACCGCAGATCGTCAAGCTGCGACACATCCAGACCGGCGCCGACTACACCTTCATCAACTGGCACACGGTATTCGGTACCACTGCCGAACGTCAGGCCGAAATCCAGCAGATCGCATCGGTCTTCAGCTCCATCCAGTCGGGCAGCAGCAGCGATCAGGATGTCATCCTGCTCGGCGATCACAACCGCGATGCCACTTCGCCGTGGTGGAGCGCGCTGATTGGCGTGACCCCGGCAGTGAGCAACAAGGTCAATGACCTGACCTCGATCAACACCAGCTGCGCCTTCGCCAACGCCTACGACCATTTCTGGTTCCAGAGCAGCTACGTCACCGAGTTCTCGAGTGCCGGTCGCGACTACATCGCCAATATGTGCGCTTTCCGCAATGTGTCCGATCACGCACCGATCTTCCTGTCGCTGTATTCGTCAGCCGATACCGACTAGACAGCGCCCTGCGCCACGGTTGCCGCACGCAGCCGCGGTGCAGAGAAGGCCGAGGGTGCCGCGCAGCGGCTCCCCGGCAATGGCCCGGTCAGGATCCGATGAACTCAAACCCCGTTCACCAGACATTCCTGATGCGCAGCGAATGCCGCATTCGACATGCCGGGGCTTCAGCGTGATGCGCCGGACGGCCTGGATCCTGCTCATCATCACGCTGGTCGGCCTCGCAAGCTGGCACCTGCAGCGCCACAGCGACCCATCGCCTGCGCCGCCTGCGTCCGAAGCCGCCAATCTCGACAAACCAGCGCCCGTCAACGCAGCGAATGCCGTCGACAAGGCCGACGTCACCTCCCCGGTGGTCACGAATGGGACCAAGGACCTCATCCGCTTCGAAACCCGGCTATTGCCCGACGGCCCCATCGGCGCCGCCACCGACTCGGTTCGCCTCGGTCTGGCCTATGTATCACCAGACGAAGCCCGCACCTGGCAAGCCTGGAAGGAAGGCGGATCAGTAGGCGCGGGCCCGGCCAGCTACGCCGAGTTGGCGACCGTCGAACGCTGGCTGGACTTGCCGGCCGAAAGGCTGCCAGACGGGAGTGTGCGCGTAGGCCCGATCACCCTTCCGCCAGCGGATCGCTTTGAGCTGCAGGCTCGATCAGCCAGTCCCCTGCACTTCTACCTCGCCACCTTCACAGCCGATGCCTACCCGGTCGATGTCCATCCCACCGTGGCCGCAGGCCTGCGCATAGTCCACCAGCCCGCGCCCGATGCCGACGTCCGGGTGCTGCTGCGGCGCACTCGCGACATTGATGCCGGCGCCCCCTGGCAATCGCTGCTGGCGCGTGAAGCGCCGCAGCTGTTGGGTGCCTACGACGATGCTGCCGTTGCCGTCGTGCCCAACGCTGTCCTCGCACCATTGCCGCCGGGCCCGCTGGAGGTCATCCTCGAAATCGACGGCATCGAGGCCGAACGCCTGCCAGTGGACTTACGCGCCGGAGCCATCACCGATCTGCAGTTCGACCCGGTGAAACAACAGGTTGCGCAGGCGGTGTCGGTGCAACTGCAGCTCGATTTCGTGATCGAAGGCACGCGCAGGCCCATCCCCGACATCAAGGTCACCTGGTACGGCGGCAAGAGCGATCAGTGCCGCAACACGGATGCCCGCGGCGGCGTGCGCTTCCAGGGTGTAGATCGCCAGAAACCGCAGCGCTTCAATCTGGAGATGCCGACTGGCGAGGAAGCGCTTCCGAACTGGCCAGCGCAGAGGGCCATCGAATTCACCCCCGATACCGACGCCGAGCCCGTTTCGGAACAAGATACTCGCCAGCTCCGAAAGACCATCGAACTGCGCCCCCTGCAATGGCTGATGGTGCGCACCGGCAATCTGGCCATTCCCGAAACCCCAGTCCGCAACAATCCCTATCCGATCTTCGTGCTTCAGCGCGACCAGAGCGGCTCATGGGCCGATGTCGCCGCTGATCATTTCATCCGGATCGACGATGGCATCGCCGCCTCCCTCCAGGACGCCGGCCGCCATCGACTGGTCGCGCTGCAGGCACCCTGGGCGCTGCTCTATTCCACGCCCAGCCAGACCCGATCCGCCAGCGGTCGTTACCCGGTCAGTCTGATCCCCGATCCCGGTCGCCCGGTAGCCATCACCGTGCGCAGCCAGGGAATTCCTCTGGCACACGCCCCGGTGACGCTCCGCGGCCCCGTTCACAGCTTGCCAGCCAGCGCCATTGATACCGACAGCCAGGGCCAGATCCGCCTAAACGGCGTCACCGAAACCAGGCTGGAACTCGAAGTGCCCGGCTACGAGGTCATGGACGTCGACCTGCGATCGACCAGCGTAGTCGTTGAACTGACACCCGGGGACGATCCTCACTGAGTAGTCCTACCAGATCAACCCCAGGCCACGCCGAATAACCCCTTCAAGTCCTCGAAGGAAGCTCTTGAACTCATCAACGAAAGGCTCGCAAGCATATTGATCAATGGTACTTGAATCTTTACCTTGACTGTCGAGCCAATCACAGAACGAACGATATACACGATCTACATCGACAGCCTTTACTAACGTAGCTAGCTGTGGAACATGATTTGAATGAAGAGCGAATCTCTCGTTGTGCTTGTCGAGCTTCACCGCGACAGAGGGGTGGTCTGGCTCGTGCCAGGTCTGGAAGAACGAACCGGCACCAGCCGCTAGTTCAGGCCCTCCATTTAGAATCCAGTGGTAGAGATCCGTGTTCCTGTGATTCACGCCCCAGGATCCCAGCGACTCAAGCGCCTCAGTCGGCCAGTCTGCAGGCACAGGCACCGTGACGCCCTTGGGAAGAACGCCCTCAAGGTAGTCGTGTACCAAGCCAGGGTGCTGGTGCAGAAACGAAATGTGAGAGTCGGGCACGGCAAATGCCGCAAAACTATGAGACATTCAGATGATCTCCTGTTGGTTTTATGCAAGACACTGCAGCAAGCAACGGTCTTCTGCGGTGAGCGCAAGCATGTTGCCACCATGTTGAGCTGCGCCGACAAGAATTTCAGCATGGTCGAAGAGACAGTTCTGGCGTCGGCTTGAACCTATATTATTCAGGCGCTACTCGACGTCTTCTGCTCACGGCAAACCCCAAGCGTTCGATGGATGAGCAAAGACGAACCGACTCCAGCAATAACGGGGGGAAGATACGCCGCGAGCAGTGCAAGGCCAAGAGCTATCAGTGGGCTGGCTTGACGAAAGACCAGCATAAAGACCGCCTGACCGAACCAGGCACCGCACGGAACTATAACGAGGGCACTCAAGCGCCTGGACCAAACCCCCATCAAGAGCCCGACGAAGAACAATGCCCCCAAATAGTAAACACCAGAGGCTGCGTCCCACGGCTCGGCGTGTCCAACGGCAATCGGCGAAAGAGCCCAAACACACGCAGCGAGAATGGCTGCCCCAATGAATACTACTGCACCATGTGCGCGCGGAATGGTTGCCATTAGCGCCTGACGACGCGCCGAGCGGCCGATGGCCGACATTTCAGAAGTATCACGAAAGCCTCTTCAATCGGTCCGCGCTTACGCGTCGTCAGGCGCCGCTGAGTCACCCGTATCTTCGCTTCACCGCCGCCACGGAATCTACCACTAGCTGCTCAAGCACCGACGTGTCGACGTCGGCCAGTCGTTTCAAGTATAGGCAAGACTTGGTCATTCGATGCTTGCCAAGCCTCGACAACAAAGACTGCTGCTTCTCTTCCTCGCAGTTCAGGTAGACCACAAGTTCGCGGCCACGAATGGCGAAGCCCGCCAAAGGTGCCTCACCTGTGCGTCCGCTTTCGTACGTGTATCGGTACGAGCCGAAGCCGACGATGCTCGGACCCCACATCGTCGGAGGTTGGCGGGTCACCTGCGCATGCAAAGACAACAGAAATTGACAGTCGGCCTGCTGCTGCTCGCTAGCTCTTGAGGCGATGTACTCCTCAACGCTTGCCTTCGTGGGCTCGGTCTTGTTCGCGGGCATAGGGATACTCCGTAGGGCAGATTATCGGCGCCTGACGCCTTGTAAAGCCGCGCCGGGCACACGGCCAGGGCAAGCGCAGAGTCAGTTCCGGCGTCGGCTTGAACATATGGTTAGGTTTCTCCGGCGCCGAACTCAGGTATGATGTGTACGCAACGCACGATAGGTACACACCATGCGCACGAACATTGTAATTGACGACGAACTCATGCAGGACGCCCTCAAGGCTACAGGGCTCAAGACAAAGCGCGAAGCAGTAGAGCTCGGGCTCCGAACGCTTGTGCGCCTACGAGAGCAAGCCCAGATCAAGGAGCTCCGCGGCAAGCTCACCTGGGAAGGCGACCTAGATGCCATGAGGCGCGATACGTGATCCTTGTGGATTCCAGTGTCTGGATCGATTTCTTTCGCGGCCAGCGAACCGAACAGACCGACATCTTGGACAGATTGCTCGGCGTCCAGCCCGTTGCGACAGGCGACCTGATGCTTGCCGAAGTGCTCCAGGGCTTTACATCCGACCGGGACTTCAACGAAGCAAAGACGCTCCTCTCGTCTCTCATCATCGTGGACATAGGCGGCATAGAGATTGCCGTTCAAGCCGCTAGGAATTTCCGTGCCCTGCGGGCGTTGGGCGTTACCGTGAGGAAGACGATAGACACCCTCATTGCGACGAGATGCATTGAAGGTGACCATTCTCTTCTTCACAGCGACCGCGACTTCGACGCCTTCGAACTTCACCTCGGGCTCCGAGTGGTGAAAAGAGAAACCTAACGCCATGTTAAGCCGCGTCGGCCGCCAAGCCAGAGCAAGCGAAGAGAAACAACCGGCGTCGGCTTGAACATATAGTTAGCGATCACTGCCCTTGGCACGGAGGGAAACCTCCAACCTGAAACTTGGTTTGGCGTATAAATGCGATGTATTTCACGGCGAGAAATGCTCCTAGGCACAACAACTTCTAAACCCAACTCGCTTTCATCGCTCTCAAATATTCGAGCAGCTTCGGAAGCTCGAGCTTTCATGAAGTCTCCATTGTACAGACCAATATAGACTTCCTCGGCGGGCGACAGATAAAACTGCACAGCGTCAATCGCTCTTATCCCTCGACGCTTGAGCTCACGAACCCATTGATGCGTCTTGAACGTATTCCGAGACACGGGCGTGCAGTAGAAGCCCCGAATCTCCCCGCTTCGAACTTGACCTGCCCGGATCCCAGACCTACGTACAGATGGGACAAGCTTCGCGTCTGTCAAATGAACGAAGTGCGTCATGAGGGACCTAACGCCATGTTAAGCCGCGTCGGCCGCCAAGCCAGAGCAAGCGAAGAGTCAGTTCCGGCGTCGGCTTCAACATATAGTTAGGCCCGCCGGCGACATTGCATGTTGTACGCGTTCCAGTACAATTGCGGTCTCCCAACAAGGAAACACCTGTGGACGCCATCACCTATTCCGCCGCCAGAGCTAACCTGGCAAAGACCATGGACCGCGTATGCGAGGACCATGAAGCGCTCATCATCACCCGCAACGGCGAGCAGTCCGTGGTGATGCTATCACTCGAGGACTTCAAGGCCCTGGAAGAGACCGCCTATCTACTCAGAAGCCCCAACAATGCCCAGCGGTTACTTGCGGCAGTTACGCAGCTAGCTACGGGCCACGGTACCGAACGTGAGCTTCTCAAGTGAAGCTGATCTTCGCCGAGCAAGCGTGGGACGACTACCTCTACTGGCAAGAGCACGACCGCCGAATCTTGCTGCGCATCAACCGACTCATCAGTGAAACCGCTCGGGATCCTTTCCGGGGAACAGGAAAACCCGAGCCTTTGCGCCATGCACTCGCGGGCTTCTGGTCCCGACGGATCACTGATGAGCACCGCATGGTCTACAAGGCAGTTATCGATTCACTTCTCATTGCCCAGTTGCGCTATCACTATTGAGCGGGCCTAATGCCATGTTAAGCCGCGCCGGCCACAAGGTCAGAGCAAGCGAAGAGACAGTTCCGGCGTCGGCTTGAACATATAGTTAGCCCCCACGCCGATCGGCTACGCGGCGAGAACGAAACCCGCATGTTTCCAGCTCAGAAACCAGCAACTTAGCTGCGGAAACATCTTGCGCAATTATTACACCCGCCTGGCTCGCAAGACAGGCTTCAACAGCCGCTTTGGCTTCTGATAGCGGTAAAAGAGAAGCTGCACGAATCGCTCGAACTGCAGCCACAACAACCGCACCTTCTTTCCATCCTTCCATTGCAACCGTTTGCCCGAGTTCAATATGAGGGTTACCAGTATCGACGTAATTCGAAACATACCAGCTAATGGAGCGGGCGGTTCCAAGCTAGAAAAGTTGGCCTGAGTAACGATCAACAAGCAGAGGCGCATTCCCAGCTAGTGCAAAAGTATCATCTCCGCTCGTGGCATGGGATTGCGAATCATAAATAAAAACCCATCCACATGGAAACTCAACCCATGACGAAACAACAAAGTCGCCGTCAAGTTTTGCGACGTTTTCAGACGCAATTACGAGGGCTTCACTCCTCGATATGCCAGAGTTCTCCGTCATGGGGCTAACGCCATGTTAAGCCGCGCCGGCCGCCAAGCCAGAGCAAGCGAAGAGACATTTCCGGCGTCGGCTTGAAAATATAGTTAGCTGTCAGCACTTCTATCCTCAAGGTGATGCCAGATC
>JALHRS010000033.1 GCA_022841325.1 Lysobacterales bacterium
CCGGAAGCGTGATGTTGAAAGTGGTAGCGTTTGCAGCGAGGGTCGTGGACATCAGCGTAGCTCCTTCAGGTTTAGGCACCGCAGAGGATCTCGCGTCCACGGCCCTCATGGCATCTACGCCTGCACTTCCCATGAACCCACGGCGAGGCAAAGATGTAGGTTGGGCAAAGCGCAGCGTGCCCAACGGTCATGGCTGCGGGCCACTCGCAATCATGAAGGTCGCTGGTGCCATGACCGTTGCATAGGGTTTCTTGCCTAACCCCTCCCCAGCCCTCCCCGAACATCGGGGAGGGAGCGACAGCTCTCGCCTGAACGACTTTCACGGCAGCCTACGGTTCTGCGCTCTCCATAAACCCATATCGCAAGTTGTTGATGCGTCATTGCGAGGAGCGCAGCGACGAAGCAATCCAGGGTATCGCCGCACCCCCTGGATTGCTTCCCCCGGATCAAGTCCGGGGTCGCAATGACGCCGGGGATTCATAGTCCGTCGGCAGTCTCGGACCGAAACAGGTAACTCGCGGTGACGCACAGGCTAATGACTCGCAGGCTGTCCCCGACGAACCCAGGTAGCGCGCCATCCGCCTGCCGTGATGGCGCTATGCTCGGCAAATCTGCCTGCGGGACTCCGGAAGATGCGTATCGCTTTCTGCCTTGCCCTGGTTGCGTGGCTGCAGCCTGCCACTGCGCAAGAGCTGCAATCCCTGCCCTCGCCGCTGCCGGCCAGCCATGTTTCGGATACCGGGCAATTGCTGGCAGCCGATACCCGCGCCGAACTCGACCGGCTGGCTACTCGGCTGGATCAGGCCGGTCGTGGCCAACTGGCGATCGTCGTCGTGGCCAGTACCGGCGGCCAGAACCCACGACAGGCGGCGACCGAGATCTTCAATCGCTGGGGTGTGGGCGATCGCCAGCGCAACGATGGCAGTCTGATCCTGCTGGCCCGCCAGGACCGCAAGGCCGAGATCGTGCTTGGCGATGGCATCGACAATGCCGCCAATCGCGGGCATGCGCAGGCGGTCATGACCACAGCCATGGCGCCGCGCTTCCGGGGTGGGGATTACGATCAGGGTCTGGTCGCCGGCGCCACGGAGCTGCTGCAGCGCGTCTACGCCATCGATCTGTCGCGGCCGGCCGAGCAGCCCAGCGAAGTCGCTGCCCTGATGGCGCCAGCGACCGACTCATCATCGGCTTCGGCAGCGCCGCCAACCGACAGCAGCACCGAACAGGCGGGAAGCGACGGATTCGAGGCCAGAGCCAACCCGCAGCCAACGGACCTTGCCGCATGGAAGCCCAAAGTGCAGACGGCGCTGGTGGCGAGCACAGAGCCAACCACGATGCGTCCGGGCGCCATAGCCCTGGTGCTGAGCGTGCTGGCGGCAGGCGGCTGGGCGGTCTATTGGCTGCTGTCGCGCCTGGTCCGCGCGCTCTGGTGGTTCAGCGGTGGCCGCTGGATGGCGCGGCGCTGCCGCTCGTGCGAGGCCAGCATGCAGCTGCTGTCGGAAACCGAGGACGACGCCCATCTGCAGCCGGCTGAACTCACCGAAGAAAAGCTGCGCAGTGTGGACTACCGGGTCTGGGTCTGTCCGCGCTGCAGCCGGGTGGACAAGCTCGCCCGCCGCGCCTGGTTCTCCAGCTACAGCAACTGCGGCGCCTGCGGTTCACGCGCGGTGTCACAGGTATCGACCACGATCAGCAGCCCCACGCGCTATTCCACCGGCCTCGCGCAGATCACCGAAACCTGCCAGAACTGTCATCGCGTTCGTACCGAACAGAAGGTGCTGCCGGTGCTTCCGCCGCCATCCGAAAACACGAGCAGCTTCAGGAGTTCCAGCAGCAGCTCCAGCAGTTGGGGCGGCGGCAGGAGCAGCGGCGGCGGCGCCAGCGGCAGCTGGTAGGAGGCTCGCCGCAGGAGCGAGCTTGCGTCGCGACCCAAGCGACTCCCATCGGCAATGCCGGCCGTCGCGAGAAACAGGACGCAGAGAACGCAGAGGAACAGCAGAAAGAACGCGGAGAAGAGCAAGAACAATGCTGAAGCAGGTCTCTTTCGCGCCCTCTCTTCTTTTTCCTTCCTGATCTTCGTGCCCTGCTTCTGCGCGCGGTCGCGCCGCAGGAGCGCTCGTCAAAGGGTAACCCGCGCCTGCAGCATCGACCCGACTTGGCTGCAGGACACCGCGCGCTGGCGGTTCAAGCGTGCCTTTCGACGTCGCGGACACACAAACCCCGCCTGCGACGATAGATACAGGCCAAGGAACCGGAACAACAAGCCGATGGAACGCTCTCCTTTGCCTTCTGTCTGCTCTCCTTTGTGTTCTTTCTGCTCTCCCTCTGCGTTCTCTGCGTTCCGATTCTGCCTCGGCCCGCGGAATGTTCCGGTTTTCGCAATACGAGAATAGTCAGTCGCGCCGCAAGGGCGCTCCACACGAAACTCGTTGTTCGGTGACGCCGCCAAGCGCTCAATGCACGGCGCGCTGCTGGGTCGTGGACTTGCTGGCCAGGCTGAAGCGCGGTTCGGGTTCGATCTCCGCGGCCATCAATTTCAGCAGGTACTCGCCCACGGCCGGGCCATGCTTGAAGCCGTGGCCGGAGCCGCCGCCGGCCAGCCACACGCGCTCAAGCCCGGGATGGCGGTCGAGGACGAAGTCGCCGTTGCTGCTGTTTTCGTACTGGCAGACCTCGGTACCCAGCAAGGGAGCATCGGCCAGGGTCGGGAAGCGCCTGGCCAGAAAAGCGCGCGCCGAGTCGATGCCCTCGGGTGTAGGTGTCCGCTCCTGGCGCTCTGGATCGACCGCCGGCCCGTGGCGATCGCAGGCCAGCTTGAAACCGCGCGACTCCAGATCCGGCATGCCGTACCACTCGCCGTCGAAATCCATCCAGGTGGGCAGCTGCGCGGGCCCGAATCGGGACTCGTCGGCCGGAACCCCGAAGTAATGAACCTCCTGCCGGGTCACGAACAATCGGCCGGCCATGGCCTCGGGCAGCACCTGGTCCAGCCAGGGCCCGCAGGCGTACACGATCTGATCTGCCTCGATGCGGGCGCCGCTGTGGGTGACCAATCCAGCTGCGCGGCTTGCCGCCGTGAGCGGCAAGACCTGATCACGCCAGTACTCCGCGCCACGGGCACAGGCATCGGCCACCACCGCCTGCACCGCACGCCGCGCCAGCAAGGCGCCGCTGTGCGGCTCGAAGATGGCCCAGCCCTGATCAGGCACCTGAATCTGTGGATAGCGCGTTCGCAGCGCCTTGGCATCCAGCACTTCGTGGGCGACACCGGCGGCCGCCAGCGCCGCCACCGATTGTTCGGCAGCTGCCTGTCCACGCATCGCCATCCACAGCACGCCGGTGGCCTGGAACAGCTCCGGCCTGCCAATCCGGTCGAAGAACTCGCGCCACTGCGTCAGTGACTGCTGAGCCATGCGCGTGTACAGCGCACCCGGCCCGTAGGCACAGCGGATCACCCGGCTCTCGCCGCCGGAGCTTGCCCGCGTGTTCGCCGGCCCATGCTGATCGATCAGCAGCACCCGACGCCCGGCACCGGTCTGATGCCAGGCGATCCAGGCGCCGAACACACCTGCCCCGACTACCGCCACATCGAATCGCGCAGCACGCATTCCCGATCTCCTTCGCCACAGTCCATGCGGGCCGCGCCGCAGGCCACCGGACATCGCTCCTCAAGCTGCCAGTCCCGTCACCTATCGTGCCTGTCAAACAACCCCAGCGGCGCCTTTCAGGCGTGGCGGCGGGCATTCGCCTCGAAGTACGGGGCGTGGGTGTTGCGGTGCAGATAACGCCCGGCGCCGCGCTCGGCGCGCAGATCGCCATCGACCCAGGCCAGCTGGCCGCGGGTGAAGGTATGCGTGGCCACGCCGGTGACCGTGCGGCCCTCGAAGACATTGAAGTCGATGTTCTGATGATGGGTGGCTGCAGAAATGGTGCGGCTGGCCTGGGCATCCCAGATCACCAGATCGGCATCGGCACCCACCCGCATCGAACCCTTGCGCGGATACAGGCCGAAGATCTGCGCGGCATTGGCCGAGGTCACACGAACGAACTCGCTCGGGGTCAGACGCCCGCTGCCGACACCGTAATGCCACAGCAGCGACATGCGGTCCTCGATGCCGGCGCAGCCGTTCGGAATCAGCGTGAAGTTGTCCTTGCCGGCCGCCTTCTGCGGCGCGCAGAAACAGCAATGATCGGTGGCCGTGGTATGCAGATGACCGGCTTGCAGACCCGCCCACAGCGCATCCTGATGATGTTTGGGCCGGAACGGTGGGCTCATCACATGGCCGGCGGCGAAGGTGAAATCGGGATTGCGATAGACCGAATCATCGATCAGCAGATGCCCGGCCAGCACCTCGCCGAAGACCCGTTGACCCTCGCCGCGAGCGCGGGCGATGGCCTCCAGCGCATCCTCGGCCGAGACATGCACGACATACAGCGAGGTGCCCAGCACCTCGGCGATGCGGATGGCGCGGTTGGCGGCCTCGCCTTCCACCGCCGGTGGCCGCGACAGCGGATGCCCTTCGGGACCGGTGATGCCCTGCTCGACCAGCTGCTTCTGCAGCCGGAACACCAGTTCGCCATTCTCGGCGTGCACGGTGGGCAATGCGCCGAGCTCCAGACAGCGGCTGAAGCTGGAAACCAGCACCTCGTCATCGCACATGATGGCGTTCTTGTAGGCCATGAAGTGCTTGAAGCTGGACACCCCGTGCTCCTGGGCCAGCGTGCCCATGTCACGGTAGACCGACTCATCCCACCAGGTGATGGCGACATGGAAACCGTAATCGGCCGAGGCCTTTTCGGCCCAGCCACGCCAGGTCTGGAAGGCCTCCATCAGCGGCTGCTGCGGATCGGGAATCACGAAGTCGATGATGCTGGTGGTGCCACCGGCCAGACCTGCCGCCGTGCCGGTGTAGAAGTCATCGCTGGCGACCGTGCCCATGAACGGCAGTTGCATATGCGTGTGCGGATCGATGCCACCCGGCATCACCAGGCGGCCACCGGCATCGACCACCGCCGCCCCGGCCGGCGCCTCCAGCCCATCGCCCACCGCCGCAATCTTGCCGTCGGCAATCAGCACATCGGCGCGCCATTGGGTATCGGCGTCGACAACGGTACCGCCGCGAATGAGAGTGGACGACATGACAGGCTCCGGAATCTGCAGCAGGAAAGCCCTACGCTACGACCAACAGCCGGTGCAGGTCCAGACTTGTCTGGACGCTTGTCCGCTTCTGTAGGTCCAGACATGTCTGGACCTGCAAGGGCACCAGCAACCAGCAACCGACGTCCCTCAGCACCTGCGCATCAACAGCAGATACACGCCGCCCGCCACCAGCAAGCCGACAAACCAGGCATAGGTGTAGATCGCCGTGAAAATACCCGGCACGCCGCTGACGAAACCCGCAGCCTGCAGGAAGCCCGGCAGATTGGGGAGTACGCCAAGCACCAGGGCGATCAGCGCGCAGGGATTCCAGCCCCCGCGATAGCTGTACTCGCCGTCGTGGCGGAACAGGGCCGGCACATTGAGTTCGGTGCGGCGGATCAGGAAATAGTCGGCCAGCATGATTCCGGCGATCGGTCCGAGCAGCGCCGAGTAGCCGATCAGCCAGGTGAAGATGTAGGCGCCGGTGGATTCCAGCAGTTTCCAGGGAAAGATGGCGATGCCGATGCCGGCGGTGATGTAGCCGCCCATGCGGAAGGAGATCTTCTCCGGCGCCAGATTGGAAAAGCCATTGGCCGGGGCCACGACGTTGGCGGCCAGATTGGTCGTCAGCGTGGCCAGCAACAGCGCCAGCAAGGCGACCACCACGGCCGATCCACCCATGCGCCCGGTCAGCGCCACCGGATCCCAGATGGCCTCGCCATAGATGATCACGGTGGCCGAGGTCACGGCGACGCCAACGAAGGCCAGCAGTGCCATCGGCAGCGGCAGACCCAGTGCCTGGCCGATGATCTGGTCGCGCTGGCTCTTGGCGTAGCGGGTGAAGTCGGGGATGTTCAGCGCCAGCGTGGCCCAGAAACCGACCATCGCCGTCAGTGACGGCCAGAATACCGAGGCAAACTGGCCAGCGCGGTCACCGCCCTCGGCAAAGCGGGAGGGCGTGGACAGCATCGGTCCGAAGCCATCGGCCTGCACATAGGCCCAGGCCAGCAGCGCCATACACATCAGGATCAGCAGGGGTGCCGCCAGCAGTTCCAGCCAGCGGATCGACTCGGTGCCATAGCGGATGAAGACCACATGCAACGCCCAGAAGGCCAGAAAACTCAGGGTCTGGCCGAGATCGATGCCCAGCAGCGGCAGCTTGTCGCCGACCATGGCGTTGCCGGTCAGCACGTTCAGTATGGTGTAGATCGCAGCGCCGCCCACCCAGGTCTGAATGCCGAACCAGCCGCAGGCGACCAGACCGCGCAGCACCGCCGGCAGCCTGGCGCCGCGGGTGCCGAAGCTGGCGCGCAGCAGCACCGGAAAGGGGATGCCGTGCTTGGCGCCGGCATGCCCGATCAGCAGCATCGGCACCAGCACGATCATGTTCGCCAGCAGAATGGTGCCGACCGCCTGACCCCAGCTCATGCCCTCACTGACCATCCCCGCAGCCAGCATGTAGGCGGGCACGCAGACCACCATGCCCACCCACAGCGCGGCGATGGCCTTCCAGTCCCAGGTGCGCTGATCCGGCGTGCTCGGCAGCAGATCGGAATTGATCAGATCCGAGGTGCCGAGAATCCTGGTGGGTGCATGGGCGCTGGTCATGGGTGGATTCGCCTGTGTCGAATGCTGCGCTGGGTGACGAATCTATACACAAGTTCCGAGCTGGCCGCTGCTCGGGTGAGCCCGACTCAATCGCCTCGGCGCCGTCGCCACTCACAAGGCCAGGGAAGGCAGATCGGATTCATCCGCGACCTGATGCTCACTCTGCCTGGCCATTCGCAGCTGGCTTCGCACCGATGGTCGCACTGGCGTATGTTTGCACTCCCGCTCAGACCGGCCACCGCCATGCGAAATCGAGTCGTCGTCGCCATCATGATGGCTGCCCTGCTGTCTGCCTGTGGCCAACCCGCTCCTGAAGTGGTCGATGTCGCTCCGTCAGCGGCAGCCAAGCCAGACGCCAACGCCAAGTTCGCCGAGCTCTCGGCAAGTTGGGTAGACGGCCGCATGCGGCAAAGTCCGCTCTACGCCACCGCCATCGGCGATCATCGTTTCGATGGCGAGATCGACGACCTGAGTGCCGAAGGCCGCCGCGCAGCCGCGGAATTCAGCCAGAAACTGCTGGCCGAACTCAGCGCTATCGACACCACGGCGCTGTCGCGCGAGAACCAGGTCGATGCGCTGATCCTGCGCAACCAGATCGAATACGATTTGTGGGGCCTGAAAACGTCCGAGGACTGGGCCTGGGATCCGCAGTTGTATTCGCAGGCGGCCGGCGGTGCCATCTACAGTCTGATGGCCCGCGATTTCGCGCCCATCAAAGAGCGCCTGGCAAATGTCACGCTGCGCATCGAGAAGCTGCCGCGGCTGTATGCGCAGATGCGCGAGAACCTCGACCCCAAACGGGTGCCCAAGGTGCACGCCGAGACCGTGTCCAGACAGCACGCCGGTGTGCTCAGCCTGATCGACGAGATGGTGCTGCCGGCGGCGGATGCGCTGGATGCACAAGCCAGGCAGCGCCTGGATGCGGCCATCGCCACGCTGCGTAGCGCGGTGGCCGAACAGCAGACCTGGATCGATGAAGCACTGCTGCCCAAAGCCGCAGGCGATTTCCGCATCGGCCAGGCGCTGTACGACGCCAAGCTGCGTTTCGCCCTGAACTCGGAATTGTCGCGTGCCGACATCGGTCAGCGTGCCGAGGCCGAGATCACCCGCGTGCGCGAGCAGATGTACCAGATTGCCCGCGAAGTGCTGGCGGATCGCCCGGATGCTCCGACCCTGCCCGAAGGCCCCGATGAAGCGCAGCAGCAGGCAGCCATCGAAGCCGCGCTGGAACTGGCTTATGCCGACAAGCCGGCGCGCGATCAGGTGGTCGCCACCGTCGAAGCCACGCTGGAAGAGGCCACCCGTTTCACCCGCGAGAAGGATCTGGTGACCCTGCCGGATGCGCCGGTCAAGATCATCCTGATGCCCGAGTTCCAGCGCGGTGTCTCGGTGGCCTACTGCGATTCACCGGGGCCGCTGGACAAGCATCTGGACACCTTCTACGCAGTCTCGCCGATTCCGGAGGACTGGACCGATACCCAGGTCGATTCCTTCCTGCGCGAGTACAACACGCGGATGCTGCACCTGCTGACCATCCACGAAGCCATGCCTGGGCATTACGTCGAGGGCGCGCATTCGGCCAAGCATCCGTCGATGCTGCGTGGCGTGCTGCGCTCGGGCATGTTTGCCGAAGGTTGGGCGGTCTACACCGAAGAAGTGATGATGGAGCAGGGTTACCTCGACAATGATCCGCTGTTCCGCCTGATGCGCTACAAGTTCTACCTGCGTGCGGTGGCCAATGCCATCCTCGATCAGGGCGTGCATGTGGACAACTGGAGCCGCGAGCAGGCCATGGACCTGATGGTGCGCCGCACTTTCCAGCAAGAGCGCGAAGCCGCCGGCAAGTGGGTGCGCGTACAGCTCACCAGCGCCCAGCTGCCCACCTATTTCGTCGGCGTGCAGGAGCATTTCGCCACCCGCAACGCGGTCATGGCCCGCGAGGGCGAGGCCTTCAATCTCAAGGCCTACCACGACCGCGTGCTGTCCTACGGCGCACCACCCGTGCGTTTCGTGCGGCAGCTGATGCTGGATGAGTCGATACGCTAGTTCATGACTGGCCAGCGCTTCCAGGGGTTCAGCTGGCACCGCTTCGGGGGCGATTCGAGCCGAGCAAGGATCACGGACGATATGGTAGTTTTCACGCTCGTGCGCGCAGACCATCGCCGCTTCTGATCAGTCACCTGTCAACCAAGGGGAAACAATGAACAACCTACTCGCGTGGGGTGCGGCGACAGCATTGCTGTTCGTCACCCAGATGGCTGCGGGGCAGTCTGCGCTACCAGATGATGCAGCAGCGGGACAGATTCCGGTCTATCCACCAGCGGTACCCTACGTCAGACCGAGCGCCCGCTTGGTCGATACGGTCCCGGAGGTTCTGCACTACAAGTTCGAGCTTGGCGGGAGCACCGCCCCGAACCTGGCCAGCGCCCCGCCGCCGGGAACCGCCACCGCCACCTTGTTGGGTGCCATCCAGCAGAACGGGATGGACTTGAATCTGGCCAATAACGGCTTCTCGCTGGTCGGTTCCGGAAACAGCGCGACGACCGACTATCTCAACACCGGCTGGGCCCCGGATCTGGGCACGGGCTCGTGGACCATCTCTCTGGCCACGAGTGGCATCAGTGTCAACACCACGCTGTATTACGTCTTCGGCGATACCGGCACCGCCAGTTTCCGCTGTTTCACCAATGGCATTGCCGGCAGCAACAACTTCATCTTGCGAGGCGCTGGCCTCACCGATGTGCTGGCGCCAGGCGGAGCACTGTCGACCAAGACGCGCACCACATTCGTCTACGACAGCGTTGCCAACGTGGTCCGTGCCTATGTGGACGGCGTGCTGGTGAACACGGTTGCACAGGGCACTCCCAACATTACCGGCACGGGTCCATTCAAGGTCATGGGCTACGCGGCAAATGTTGGCGCCCCGGCCGGTGGCCTGCTGGATGACTTCCGCGTCTACAGCCGAGCCCTGTCTGCCCAGGAGGTTGCTGACCTCGATACCGCCGTCAATGCCGACCTCTCACTGACGCTGACCGACAGCCCTGACCCGGTGAACGCCGGCTCCAGCCTCAATTATGTGGCGACCGCGACCAACAACGGTCCGGGCGATGCCCAGGACGTGAGCATCAGCCTGCCGCTGCCGGCCGTCAGTACCTTTGTCTCGGTGACGCCGAGCGCCGGCGGCAACTGCACCGCGCCCGCAGTAGGCACCACCGGAACCGTGGATTGCACCTGGGCTGGCGCCACGGCGAACGCCGCTACCCGAACCGCCACCGTGGTAGTGGGCGTGCCGTCCAGCGCCACTGGCAGCCTGAGCGCCACGGGCACCGTGACCACGACTTCGACGGATCCGAATCCGGCGAATGACAGCGCGACTGCAGACACGGCGATTGCGGTGTCCGCTGACCTGTCGATCACGCTGACCGACTCCCCCGATCCAGTCACCGCCGGCACCAATCTGGTCTATACCGCGACCGTCACCAACGCTGGACCGTCGGATGCGACCGGTGTGACGGTCACGATGCCGCTGCCGGCCAATACCACCTTCGTGTCGGGCAGCACCACCGGCGGCGGTAGCTGTGCGGGCTCGCCGATTGTCTGCACCTTCCCTACCAGCTTCGCGCCGACGACGTCGCAGACGGCGACGATCACGGTGGCGGTCTCGGCTTCGGCGCCGAACGGCAGCAGCATCAGCGCGACGGCCACGGCGGGTTCGACTTCGACCGATCCCAATGGCGCCAACAACAGCGCCACGGCGACGACAGCCGTGATCGCGAATGCGAATCTGCAGCTGACGCTGAGTGCGTCCTCGCTGGCAGTGCTGACCAATGAACCGGTGACCTTCACTGCGGTCAGCCTGAACCAGGGTCCGTCGGACGCGCAGAATCTGTCGATCACGGTGACGCTGACGCCGGACTTCCGCTACAGCTCGCACACGGCAACCGGTGCTACCTGCACCACGCCGCAGGTCGGGACCACCGGTGCGATCACCTGCACCTGGGCCGGCGCCACCGCCGTCAATGCCTCGCGCACGCTGCAGGTCGTGGCCTTCAGCAACAACGCAGGCGCCACTGCGGTCAATGCCAGCACGGTGTCCGCAACCTCCGATCCGGTGAACACCAACAACGTCGGCAATGTCAGCGTCCAGGTGGGCTTTGCGGTCGAGGGCATCCCGACGCTGAACCAGTACGGCCTGATCCTGCTCGGCCTGATGCTGGGCCTGCTCGGCTTCGTCGCGGTCCGCCGTCAAGCCTGAGCGTGCCTGACGTAGGGTGGAACCCCGGCGCCAGCCGGGATTCCACCGAACAGACCTGAGATGAACCCCAGGGGCGGCCAATGGCCGCCCTTGGTCTTCAGGCCTGCCAACGACAGCACGGCAGCACGGCAGCACTTCCAATACCTTGAAAAACCGCTTCCGGCGGTGCGAAGTAGCACAAAAACACCTAACATCTGCCGCAGTCCAAATCCATGGCAGCCTCGCACCGCGTGTTCGCATGGTTCACATCGCAGCTACGCAGACTTGGCGCCCTGCTCGGCTTTGGCCGAGCCAGTTCTGCCAATCATGACTTCGACCCGGAGCTGCGCGAGGTGTTCTTCGCGGAGCTGGATGACGTCGGCGAATCGCTGAACAGTGCCTTTGCCATCTGGCGCGTCAACAGCAGCGACCAGAACGCACTGAAGAATCTGCGCCGCGGCTTTCACACGATCAAGGGCTCCGCGCTGCTGGTGGGCGCCAACGACCTTGGCGACTTCTGCCGGCATCTGGAGCAGCTGATGATCCGGCTGATGGAGCAGCAGCTGAAGGTGACCCCGGCGATGATCGTCACCGTCGACCAGGCCATCGCCCTGCTGCCGGCCTATGCCATTGCCATCCGCGACGGCCGCGCGCCACCGGCGCAGGCACGCGCCGTGGCCAATCGGGCGCAGCGATTGCTGGCTTGAGTGGGCGCGGGATTCAGGGTGGTGTCAGTGCGAGCCTTGAGCGGCGAGCACGTCCGCCGAACAGCCTTGCTGGCCCAGAACGGCTTTGAGGAGGGACGCGCGCCTGCGCGGCCGCTCTTGATCTCGAGGCCAGCCACAGTTGATGCAGGTTGCCGTGAAAGTCGTTCAGGCGAGTGCTGTCGCTCCCTCCCCGATGTTCAGGGAGGGCTGGGGAGGGGTTAGGCAAGAAACCCTATGCAACGGTCATGGCACCAGCGAGCTCATGATTGCGAGTGACTCGCAGCCATGACCGTCGGGCTAGGCGCAGCGTGCCCAACAATGGAAGCCGGTGTTGGGCACGCTGCGCTTAGCCCAACCTACCGTTCATGCCCCGTGCGCAGTCGCCTGCCTAAACCGCTTCCACCTTGCGCATCGGATTGTTCGGGTGGGTGGTCCAGTTGCTGTAGCCGCCGTCGTCCACGCGCTCCATGGTGATGCAGCCATCGACCGGGCAGACATGCATGCACAGATTGCAGCCCACGCACTCCTCGTCGACCACTTCAAAGAAGCGCAGGCCATCCTTCTCTTGGGTGATGGCCTGATGCGAGGTGTCCTCGCAGGCGATGTGGCAGAGCCCGCATTTCACGCACTTGTCCTGATCGATGCGGGCCTTGATGTCGTACTTCATGTTCAGGAACTGCCAGTCGGTGACGTTCGGCACCGCCTTGCCGACGAAATCGTCGAGGCGGGCGTAGCCCTTGGCGTCCATCCAGTTGTTCAGGCCGTCGATCATGTCGTCGACGATGCGGAAGCCGTAGTGCATGGCGGCGGTGCAGACCTGCACCGTGCCGCAGCCCAGGGCCATGAACTCGGCGGCATCGCGCCAGGTGCCGATGCCGCCGATACCGCTGATCGGCTTGCCGCGGGTTTCGGCGTCGCGGGCAATCTCGGCAACCATGTTCAGCGCGATCGGCCGCACCGCCGGGCCGCAATAGCCGCCGTGCGTGCCCTTGCCATCGACCGTCGGCGTCGGTGCCATCAGGTCCAGATCCACCGAGGTGATCGAGTTGATGGTGTTGATCAGCGAGACCGCATCGGCACCGCCGCGGAAAGCCGCCCGTGCCGAGGTGCGGATGTCGGTGATGTTCGGCGTGAGCTTGACGATGCAGGGCAGACGCGAATGCTGCTTGACCCAGCGCGCGACCATCTCCACGTACTCGGGCACCTGACCCACGGCCGAACCCATGCCACGCTCGCTCATGCCGTGCGGGCAGCCGAAGTTCAGTTCCACGGCATCGGCGCCGGTGTCCTCGACCATCGGCAGGATGTATTTCCACGAGGCCTCGTCGCAGGGCACCATCAGGGACACCACCATGGCCCGATCCGGCCACAGCCGTTTGATCTCGGCGATTTCCCTGAGATTGACCGCCAGCGGCCGATCGGTGATCAGCTCGATGTTGTTGAGCCCGGCGATCCGCTGCCCATTGAGCTTGACCGCGCCATAACGCGAGCTGACATTGACCACCGGCGGGTCGATGCCGAGGGTCTTCCACACCACACCACCCCAACCCGCCTCGAAGGCGCGATTGACGTTGTAGGCCTTGTCCGTCGGCGGCGCCGAGGCCAGCCAGAAGGGATTCGGCGAACGGATACCTACGAAATTGCTGCGAATGTCAGCCATGGTCGTACCCTAGCTTGTCGGTGGATTGGAAGAGTTCACTCAACGCAGAGAACGCTGAGAAACGCAGAGAACGCTGAGAAAAGCCAGTCACTGGCGATTGACCCTGAAATTGGCACTGGCTACGGCTTCCTCGTCGCCCGGCAGTTCATTGACCAGTCGGGTAACGCCATCGCGCATCTGCCGAACATTGAAATTCAGCAGCAGACCGAGGCGCAGCTTGGACAAACGGAGGTAAGTCAACAACTGCACTTGATGCACAGCCACAACGTGATCTACAGCCTTGATTTCCACAATGACCGCGCCGTCAACCAGCAGATCCAGTCGATAGGCGTCAGGCAATTCGAGTCCCTTGAACAACACAGGCAGGGTTACCTGGCGCAAATGAGGGACACATCGCGACTGCAGTTCATGGGAGAGCGCAGCCTCATAGGCCGATTCAAGCAATCCCGGCCCAAGATGCCGGTGCACCTCGATCGCCGCACCGATAATCGTGGTGGCCAAATCGTTCTCGGTCACGTAACCATCCCGAGCGGATACCTGCTCTTCTCAGCGTTCTCTGCGCCTCTCGGCGTTCTCCGCGTTGACGATTTCAACGACACTCTAGCGACTCAGTTCCTGGTGGATCGACGCCGCTGCGCGTTTGCCGTCTTCGACGGCTTGCACGGTGAGGTCGAGTTTGCCGCCTACGCAGTCGCCGCCGGCCCAGACGCGCTCGATGGTGGTGTGGAATTCGGCGTCGACGGCGATTCGGCCATGCCGCAGGGCGGGCGCGTCCGGGCTCGGCGCGAAGGCCTGACCGATGGCCTTGAGCACGCTGTCGGCGGCCAGCGTGAAGGTCTCGCCGGTGCCTCGCAGGCGGCCGCTGCCGTCGACTTCGGTGTATTCGAACTCGACACCTGACAATCTGCCCTCATGCGCACGCATGGCTACCGGTTTGGCCCAGTGCACGATGCGCACGCCTTCGTCGCGGGCGAAAGCCTGTTCGAGCACGGTGGCGCTCATGGACTCGGGGCCGCGGCGGTAGACCAGCGTGACTTCCTCGGCGCCCAGACGTCGGCTCTGGATGGCGGCATCGATGGCGGTGTTGCCGCCGCCGATCACGAGCACACGGCGGCCCACCGGCAGGGTCGACAGATCGGTGCACTGGCGCAGTTCGGCGATGAAATCGACCGCGTCGCGCACGCCGGGCAGATCTTCCCCGACAATGCCGAGCGCGTTGACGGCGCCGAGGCCGAGGCCCAGAAACACGGCGTGGAAGTTCTCGCGCAGTTGCTGCAGATCCAGATTGATGCCCAGCGTATAGCCCGGCTGCAGGCTGATGCCGCCGATGGCGAGCAACCAGTCGATCTCGGCCTGGGCAAAGTCCGGCACCTTGTAGGCGGCGATGCCGTATTCGTTGAGTCCACCAGGCTTGCTTCGGGCCTCGAAAATCACCACTTCGTGGCCTTCGCGTGCCAGCGCATGGGCGCAGCTCAGGCCCGCCGGTCCGGCACCGACGACGGCAATGCGCTTGCCGGTATCGGGCTTGCGGTTGAACAGCTGGGCGCCGTCGCGATAGACCCAGTCGGTGGCGTAGCGTTGCAGCGCGCCGATCTGCACCGGCTTGTCGTCATCGATGTTGCGCACACAGGCGCCTTCGCACAGCACTTCGGTGGGACACACCCGGGCACAGGATCCGCCGAGGATGTTGGCCGAAAGGATGTCGGTGGCCGCGCCCTTGAGATTGTCGGTGCTGATGCGCTTGATGAAGCTGGGGATATCGATACCGGTCGGACAGGCCGTGGTGCAGGGCGCGTCGTAGCAATAGAAGCAGCGCTGCGCCGCCAGCAGCGCCTGCTGCCGATCGAGCGGCGGCGCCACATCGGCAAAATTCTCCGCCAGCGCCTCGGCACTGAGCCTGCCCGCCTGGATATCGCCGTGAGTCAGTCGTGTCATCGTGGTTCCGTGGCATTGGTCAGTTGTGTGGTTGGGAACAGCGATTCAACGCGGAGAACGCAAAGGTGCGCCGAGAACGCTGAGAAGATCCAGACCAGAACATCAGCGAGCGTGCCCTGTCACATTCGGCACATCGTCAGGCTATCAGTCCCAACTCCCGAATTGATTTTGCTCTTCTCTGCGTTCTCTGCGTCACTCAGCGTTCTCTGCGTTGAGAGTCATTGGTTCGGGCGCTCGGCGAGACCCGCTCACCGCCCCGCCCGCCCCAGCATCGCATGCAGCAGCACATTGCAACCGGCTTCGATCCACTCCGGTTTGGCGTCTTCGATTTCGTTGTGGCTGATGCCGCCTACGCAGGGCACGAAGACCATCGACGTGGGGGCGACCTGAGCCAGATAGCAGGCGTCGTGGCCGGCGCCGGAGACGATGTCGCGGTGGCTGTAGCCAAAGCGTTCTGCTGCGGCGCGCACCGAGTTCACGCAATCACGGTCGAAGGGCACCGGGGCGTAGTAGAAGATCTGTTCGAGTTTGCTGACCTCGACCTTGGCCTCGGCAGCAATACGGGCGATGCCGGCGCGCAGCTCGGCGTCCATCTGCGACAGCACCGCATCTTCCGGATGGCGCAGATCCACGGTGAAGAACACGCGGCCGGGAATCACATTGCGCGAGTTCGGATGCACCTGCAGCATGCCGACGGTGGCGCAGGCGTAGGGCGCATGAGCGTGGCCGATCTGATTGACCAGATCGATCACCCGGGCGGCGCCCAGCAGCGCGTCGCGGCGGCGCGGCATGGGCGTGGGGCCGGCATGCGATTCCTGGCCGGTGAACACCACCTCGTACCAGCGCTGGCCCTGCGCATGCGTGACCACGCCGATGGTGACGCCCTCGGTTTCCAGGATCGGGCCCTGTTCGATGTGCAACTCGAAAGCGGCATGGATCGGCTTGCCCATGGGCTGATCGCCGGCATAACCGATGCGCGCCAGTTCCTCGCCCATGGTCTTGCCATCGACATCGGCACGCGACAAGCCATATTCCAGCGTGAACACCCCGGCGAAGACACCCGAAGCGACCATCGCCGGCGCGAAGCGTGAGCCTTCCTCATTGGTCCAGATCACCACTTCGATGGGCCGGTCGGTCTCGATGCCGTGATCGTTGAGGCTGCGAATGACCTCCAGCCCGCCGAGCACCCCATAGATGCCGTCGAAGCGGCCGCCGGTGGGTTGCGAATCGGCATGCGAGCCGGTGACCACCGGCGTCAGGCTGTGGTCCCTGCCGGCGCGTCGGGCGAAGACATTGCCCATCTGATCGACCGTGATGGTGCAACCGGCCTCTCTGGCCCAGCGCACGAACAGATCGCGGCCCTCGCGGTCCAGATCGGTCAAGGCCAGCCGGCAGACCCCGCCCCTGGCGGTGGCTCCGATCTTCGCCATCTCCATCAGGCTGTCCCACAGACGCTGGCCGTTGATGGCGAGCGGTTGCTGCTGCGATTTCAATACCGCGCTCATCGTTTGTCTCTCCCCCAATTCGGCCATTACCCTGGCCGAATTCTGTCGTATTTCAATGGCTAAAGCTCGGACGCGAAGGACGCGAAGGAAAAGCAGAAAGGACGCGAAGGTTCATTGGAAGGCACACGTCGATGCCGTCGAACCATGGGCCGGCGTCATTGCGAGGAGCGTAGCGACGAAGCAATCCAGGAACTTGCAACCGTGCATCTGGATTGCTTCGCTGCGCTCGCAATGACGCCGGTTCACGGTCGCAGTCATTCCTGAGCCGAATCGGACGGCTCGCAACGAGACGCTGCCCAGTGGTCTCCAACACCACTTCCCCCGTTCTCCTTCGCGTCCTTTCTGCCTTCCCTTTGCGTCCTTCGTGTCCAGCCTTTCCCCCAGCCACCGCACGCCCCATCGCCGCGCGGCGGGCCCTACCTTTGACGTCTCAGGTTTCACCGCTCCTAATGCGGCATCACGAACTGGGCGCCAGCGCGGATGCTGGTCGGCCAGCGGGTGGTGACGGCCTTGAGTCGGGTGTAGAAGCGCACGCCTTCGGGGCCGTAGACGTGGTGGTCGCCGAACAGCGAGGCCTTCCAGCCGCCGAAGCTGTGGAAGGCGCTGGGCACCGGGATCGGCACGTTGACGCCGACCATGCCGACCTGCACCCGATTGACGTAGTCGCGGGCGGCATCGCCGTCGCGGGTGAAGATGGCGGTGCCGTTGCCGTATTCGTGATTGTTGACCAGCGCCAGCGCTTCCTCGTAGCTGGTCACGCGCACCACCACCAGCACCGGCCCGAAGATCTCTTCGCGGTAGATGCGCATCTCCGGCTTGACGTGATCGAACAGACAACCGCCCAGGAAGTAGCCATCGCCGGCATTGGGAATCGCCTGACCGCGACCGTCCACGGCCAGTTCCGCGCCTTCCGCCACGCCGAGGTCGACATAGCCGCGTACGCGATCCCGATGCTGCGCCGTGATCAGCGGTCCCATGTCCATGCCCGGCGCGTCGCCCGGGCCGATCTTCAGGGCCTGCACCCGCGGAGACAAACGTGCGATCAGGGCGTCGGCGGTTTCGTCGCCTACGGCCACGGCCACCGAAATCGCCATGCAGCGCTCGCCGGCGGAACCGTAGCCGGCGCCCATCAGCGCATCGGCGGCCTGATCGAGATCGGCATCGGGCATCACCACCATATGGTTCTTGGCACCACCCAGCGCCTGCACACGCTTGCCGTGGCGGGCGCCGGTCTCGTAGATGTACTTCGCAATCGGGGTCGAGCCGACGAAACTGACCGCGCGCACATCCGGGTGTTCCAGCAGTGCATCGACGGCGGCCTTGTCGCCGTGCACCACATTGAACACGCCAGGCGGCAAGCCGGCCTGCGCCAGCCAGTCAGCCAGCAGCAGCGAGGACGAGGGATCGCGCTCCGAGGGTTTCAGCACGAAGGTGTTGCCGCAGGCGATGGCGATCGGAAACATCCACATCGGCACCATCGCCGGAAAGTTGAAGGGGGTGATGCCGGCGACGACGCCCAGCGGCTGGCGCATCGAATAGGCGTCTACCTGCGCCGAGACATTCTCGGTGGTTTCGCCCTTCAGCAGATGCGGAATGCCGCAGGCGAACTCGACCACTTCCAGTCCGCGCGCCACTTCACCGAGGGCATCGCTGTGGGTCTTGCCGTGCTCGGCGGTGATCTGCGCGGCCAGCGCATCGGCATTGGCTTCGAGGATGTCGCGCAGCTTGAACATCACCCGCGCGCGCTTCTGCGGCGGCGTCGCAGACCAGGCCGGAAAGGCCGCCAGTGCGGCCGCCACCGCGGCATCCACCTGGGCGCGATCGGCGAGCGGCAGCACACCGGTCTGCACGCCGGTTGCGGGGTTGTAGACGGCACCGGTGCGTCCCGCCGCCTGGGCTACCCGGCTGCCGTTGACGTAGTGTGCGATCCAGCTGGGCTGGGTGGAAACATCGGTGTCCGGGCTACTGCGTACCGCACTCATGGCCTGCGCCTTTCAGCTGTCACAAAGTGATGACGAGCCTACATCAGAGCGCGCGGCGATGGCACTGGGGGGCTGCGGTTGTTGGTTGTTGGTCTCTCGGCCTACTTCCGTCTGGCCGTATCCTGTGGGAGCGGACTCTGTCCGCGACCGTGCACTTCGCGGGCTGATGATCACGGACAGAGTCCGCTCCCACAGGGCCGCGCCGCTGAAGCAACTACGCTGCCCGGCGTCTAGTGCGCTTGGTGATGTCCCCGCGCTCCCTGGCCGCTGCCGCCATGGCCGCCTCGATCGACTCGATGTCCTTGACCACGCCCGAGGTCAGCACGTCGGGGTCCTTGCGCGTGACCAGAACATCGTCTTCGATGCGCACACCGATGCCGCGCCAGCGTGCCGGCACATCGACCAGATCAGGGGAGATGTAGATGCCGGGCTCGACCGTCATCACCATGCCCGCTTCCAGCAGTCGCGGTTCGCCGTCGATGCGGTAATCGCCGACATCGTGCACATCCAGACCAATCCAGTGGCCGGTCTTGTGCATGTAGAAATCCTTGTAGCGCTCGTCCTTCAGGTTCCGGGCGAGACTGCCCTTGAGCAGGCCGAGCTTGATCAGGCCGGCGACGATCACCCGCACGGCGGTGTCGTGCACATCGTTCCAGTGATTGCCGGGTCTGGCCTGGTCGATGGCCGCCAGCTGCGCGTCCAGCACCAGCTGGTAGATGGCTTTCTGTTCCGGCGAGAACCTGCCGTTGATCGGAATGGTCCGGGTGATGTCGCTGGCATAGAAGGCGTACTCGGCGCCGGCGTCCACCAGCAGCAGGTCGCCGTCCTTGAGTTCGGACTGATTGGCCCGGTAGTGCAGCACGCAGGCATTGGCACCCGCGGCCACGATCGGTTCGTAGGCCGACACCGATTGATGGCGGCGGAAGGTGTGCAGGATCTCGGCCTCGATCTCGAATTCGCTCAAGCCCGGCCGGCACATGTTCAGCACCCGGGTATGGGCCTCGGCGGCAATGCGCGCCGAGCGCCGCATCAGCTGGACTTCGCCGCGACTCTTGAACAGCCGCAGCTCATGCAGCAGGAAGCCGAGCGCGATGATCTCGTGTGGCGCCCGCGCGCCGCGACGCACTTCGGCGCGCACCCGGTTGATCCAGGCCAGTACCCGCAGGTCGAATTCCGAATCGCGGCCAAAGTGGTAGTAGACGCGCTCGCGGCCCTCGATCAGTCCGGGCAGGATGTCGTCGATATCGGCGATCGGAAAGGCGTCGTCCACCAGCAACAGCTCCGGCGCCTGCTCCGGCCCCAGCCGCGGGCCGTCCCACTGCTCGCGCGCCCGGTCGCGTTCGCGGCAGAACAGGATGGTCTCGGCAGCCTCGCGGCCGGGCACCAGCACCAGCACCGATTCGGGCTCGTCGAATCCGGTCAGGTAGACCAGATCACTGTCCTGCCGATAGGGATAGTGGGCGTCGTTGTTGCGGATGCGCTCGGGCGCCGAGGGCACGATGATGATGGCGCCGTCGCCGGCCAGTTCCATCAGCTGACGGCGACGACGACGGAATTCACTGGCGCTGACACTCATGCCCGTGCCGCCTTCTGGCTTGCGCGTTTCGGCGCACGCAGGTCCTCGCGCAGCAGCAGCGCGCCTACCCGGGCGAACTCGATCAACTCGGCCAGGGCAGTTTCGTCCACCTCTTCGTCCTCATCCAGACTCACCGACGTGCGCGAGATCTCGATCAGATCGCGCAGCACCTCGCGGCCGTCGGCCGACAGCAGATTCTCATCGGCGAAGCCGCCGAGGCCGAGGCCGCCGACGAAGCCCTGGCACCATTGCAGCAAGGCCTCGGTACGTTCGGACAGCGGCCTGTCCATGTCCGGCAGCAGCAGCGAGAAAGCGAAGCTGTCGTCGTCCATCTGTTCGTCGCTGCTGCGAAACAGCTCACCGACCAGCGCTCGGGATTGGGCATCGGCATGGCCAGCCTGATCCAGGGACATGGCCACCAGAAACGGCTCCAGCCCCTGCCCGCCGCCGCTGAGAAAGCCGCACAGGCTGCCGTGGAAATCCGCCGCACCGACATCCGCGTTGAGTGCGCGCAATGCCAGTTCGAGCTCGTCGAAATCAGGAATCGTGGTGTTGTCCATGAGAGTCGCAGCATCAAGGTCTGTCGATTGTAGAGCACTCGGCGCGCGTCGACGCGTATCGCTCGGCGCATCTGCCTCGTAGAATCGTACCGGGGGAATCGTGGATCACCATGCGCGCAAAACATCCGATCTTGCTTTGGCTGGGGCTGATGATCGTCGGCCGGCCGGCACATGCCGAGCTCACCGTGGCTTCCATTTCCGTGGTGCAGTGGCTGTACGTGGCCAGCTTTGCCCTGATCCTGGGCGCCGTCGCCGGCTGGGCGATCGGTCGCCGCTCGGCCCTGCGCGGCCGGCGCATCCTGCCCGACGTCCTGCACTCGGACCAGCGCCTGATGTGGGCGCTCTGGGGCAGCGGTGACACCTTCTGGATCTGGGAGATAGAAGCCGATCTGCTGACCTGGACCAGCACCGAGTCCATGCTCGGCTTTGCCGACCAGCATTCGATCAAGGGCTCGGAGTGGCGCCTGCGCGCGGTCCACCAGGACGACCTCGAGCGCATCGAGGCCGCGGTGGCAGCCAATCTGCGGGGCGACAGCGAATTGTATGAAATCGAGTTCCGCATGCGCGGTGCGGATGGTGCCTGGAACTGGGTGCGCTCGCGCGGCCGCGTGGTCTCACGCGACTCCAGCGGCAAACCGCTGCTGGTATCGGGTACTTCGCGGGTCATCGAGCGCGAGCGCGAGGAAGAGGCACAGCGCCGCACCAGTGCCGAAGTCATCCGGCACATGCTGGAGGGCGTATCGATCACCAGTCTGGATTTCTGCTTCGTATCCGCCAACCCGGCATTTTCACGACTGACCGGCTATCGCGTCGACGAGTTGATCGGTCAGCCAGCCAGCATTCTCGATTCGGTCAAACACAGCAGCAGTTTCTACAGTGAGATGCGCCGGCAACTGAATCAACGCGGCAACTGGTCGGGCGAGATGTGGCAGCGGCGCCGCTCGGGCGATGATTTCCTGGCCTGGTTGCAGATTGCCGAGGTGCTCTCCCCGGAAGGCACACGCACTCATTTCGTCGCCGTGCTGGCCGACATCACCGACCGCAAGCGGGCCGAACAGCGGCTGCGCTTTCTGGCCCACTACGACACCCTGACGGCCCTGCCCAATCGCGCCCTGCTGCGCCAACGCCTGCGTCAGCGCATAGACGGCGGTGGCAGCCGACGCTTCGCGCTGCTGTTCATGGACCTGGATCGCTTCAAGCACATCAACGACTCGATGGGACATGCCGCCGGCGATGAACTGCTACGGCAGGCCGCACGACGTCTGGGGCACGTGGTCGGCGGCACCGAATACCTGGCACGCTTCGGCGGCGACGAGTTCACCGTGATGGCCACCGAAGACACCAGCAATGAAGGCGTGGAGCGACTGGCCAGCGAGATTCTCGACGCCTTTGCCGGCCCGCTGATCGTCAGCGGCCAGGAAATCGCGATATCGCCCTCGATCGGCATCGCCTACTACCCCGATCACGGCCGCAACATGGACGAGCTGATGCGCAATGCCGATGCTGCCATGTACGACGCCAAGGCGCGCGGCCGCAACACCTACCGGGTGTATTCGGCGCGAATGGCTGAAGATGCCAGCGAACGCACGCGGCTGGAGGCGGCCTTGCGCAAGGCTCTGGACGGCGACGAGATCCGCCTGGTCTATCAACCCAAGCTCAGTCTGCGCAGCGGCCGCATCACCGGCGTGGAGGCCCTGCTGCGGTGGCGCTCGGGCGATCTTGGACATGTGCCGCCATCGCGCTTCATCCCGCTGGCTGAAGAGACCGGCATGATCCTGAATCTCGGCGAATGGGCGCTGCGCCAGGCGCTGTCGCAGGCGCGCGCCTGGGCCGACGCCGGCATGCGCGAGTTGCGGATTGCCGTCAACGTGTCAGCCGTGCAATTGACCCGCGGTGGTTTCCCGGAACTGGTCAAGATGGTGCTCGACGGCCACGGTCTGACCCCGGGCTGGCTGGAGATCGAACTCACCGAGAGTGCGCTGATGGCCGATCCCAAGCGCACCGGCCGCGCCGTGACCGAATTGCGTGGACTCGGCGTGCGCGTCGCCATCGACGATTTTGGCACCGGCTACTCCTCGCTCAGCTATCTGCGCGGACTCGCCATCGACACCGTGAAGATCGACAAGAGCTTCATCGACGGCATCGAGCACAACGTCGATGATGAAGTACTGACCTCGACCATCATCCTGATGGCCCATTCGCTGGGGCTGAGCGTGGTCGCCGAAGGCGTGGAGAGCGATCGTCAGCTGAGCTTCCTGCGCGGCGAGAACTGCGACGAGGTTCAGGGTTACTGGCTGGCGCGGCCACTGGAAGCCGATGCCTGTCGCAGCTTTGTGTCCGGCTATCAGATGCCCAACGGCCTGGTGCTGCCGGGGGCGGCATGACATCTGTCACGCCATCGGCCTGACGGCTGGGCTCTGGCGTCGGACCGACACCGGGCCGACACTGTAGCCCACAGCACCCGGACATTCGCCGATGAATCTTGCTGAATCCCTGCAGAAACTGGCGCGGCGCGTGTTCGGCAGCGACCATGGTCAGGCGGTGGTCGGGCTGGTCAGCCTGATCTATCTGCTGTTCCTGTTCATACCGGCACTGGCGCCAGGCATGGGGCGACCGGGTTGGCTGGCGTACACACTGATGACGCTGCCACCGTTCCTGGCACTTCATGTGGCGTCCTGGCGCATGCGCGGTCCATGGGCAGCACTGCCCATCGCCGCCATGGGCGGACTGGGTCTGCTGCTGCTGCCGGTCAATCCGGCCGCCCATACCTATGTGATCTTTGCCGTGGCGGCCGCCAGCGGCGCCCTGACCGTGGGCGCAACAGTGGTGCTGGGCGGCGCGCTGCTGCTCAGCTATGTCCTGTGGCATCTGCATCTGGGCTATCCCGCCATGATGGCGGTCTTCACCTGCGTGCTGTCGCTTGGGATCGCCCTGGGCAACATTCTGGCCACCGCCTACGGCCGCAAGGACGCCGCGCTGAAACTCAGCCAGGAGGAAGTGCGGCAACTGGCGCGGGTGGCCGAGCGCGAACGCATCGGTCGCGATCTGCATGATCTGCTCGGCCACACGCTCAGTGTCATCGTGCTCAAGGCCGAACTCGCCAATCGCCTGTACGACCGTGACGCCGATGCCGCCCGCCGCGAAATGGCGGAGGTCGAGCGGGTGGCACGCGAGACCCTGGGCCAGGTGCGTCGGGCGGTGATGGGCATCCGGGCCGCCGGGCTGCGGGCTGAACTGGCCAGCGCCAGACTGGCGCTGGATGCGCTCGGCATCGAGCTGGAGCAACACATCGACAGCGTGACACTGCCGCCGAATATCGAAACCGCTCTGGCCCTGGTGCTGCGCGAAGCCATCACCAACTGCGTGCGCCATTCCAGTGCCCGCCACGTGCGAGTAAGGCTGGTAGCCGGCAAGGACGAGCTCAGGCTGAGCATCGAGGACGATGGCAAGGGCACGGCCCGCCACTCGGCAGGTGACTACCAGGCCGGCACCGGCATCGACAGCATGCGCGAGCGCGTCGAGGCACTGGATGGCCGCTTCGACTGGAACTCCGACACCACCGGCACGCGCCTGCTGGCAGTCATTCCCCGCCCTGACGACGGCTCAGCGTGGCTGGGAAACCCGGAGCCGGTTTGAAGGGGTATTGCGGGCGCACCGACTTGCGGCGCATCAGGTTCAGTCTTGCAGGCGATTGACGCATTCAGGGGTCGCAAGGGCCCGGCCTCGATTCACCGTCGAACCTTCGTCGGGTCTGAAAGCGTGGGTCTCGCGCCGTGTGCCCTGCCCCGCATCTATCTGCAAGGATCGCGACCCGTGGCCCGGGCGTAGGGTCCGGCCCGCTCATCGTGCTCGCTGCCGCGACGCAGCAGCGCCGCGGGTCGCGAGATCTCGCGGCAAGCCTGCGCGCGAGGCACCCGGGATTGCTGCACCCGCTGCTTCGTCCGTGATTTGCCGGTACCGGCCACGGCCGCGCTGCAGGGATGGTGCTGATACCAGCGCTGGTCACCGGATTCGCACAGATAGGACTGCGCTGCGGCGGTCGTCCCGGTTGATCCTGACCTCGGCGTAGCCGAACTTCGCGAGCGCGCGGTCGGCGCTGACTGCGCCGGCTCAGGCGGCGGTGGCTGGGCTATGGGCACCGCCAGCACCAGGGTACGCAGCGCGTCGGCGGCACAGGACGGGCGATCGCTGAATACCCGCTCGCCGTCCTGACCGGGGCACTCATGAACCGTCACCGTTGCCGCCGATACCAGGCTTGCGCCCGACAGCAGCCACCATCCGCATATCCACAGGCCACGCATCTGCTGTCTCCGTCAGAGGGTCGGGTCAGAGCATGCGGCGCGCCAGGAACCTTTCGCAGCCGACGAAATCCGATTCGCCTGTAGGAAATCTCCTACCGCCGTTCAGCGATTTCGTACGCCTCGGTGGCGCCTGTAGTGGTTCAATATTCCTCAACAGCGGCGACGATCAGGTGCGCTATCTGTTGATGCGCCCGGATCCGGATGCAGTGGGCGCCAGCGATGCCTCAGTGGTCGGAAAAGCCCATTCGACGCCCGCGGTTTTCGCTGCAGGAGCAGCCATCTATCTGGTCACCATCAGAACCGGCAGTGAACAACTCTCGCGCACCTGGCTGAGTGAGGTCGGCGAGTTCTCGGTGCGCTCGCTAGCGGGCGCCGCCAGCACCATCGACGATGACTGAGCCGTATCGAATGCCTGAGGATCGCAGGGATCATTCGCACCAACTATCAATACCATCAATATAATTGAATTGCTCTATCGGACCCCAGGTACTAGATTGGGGAACACATCTGCGATCCATCAAGGAGACAGCCATGTCGAATGAAGCAAAATGTCCGTTCATCAGTGGGGTGGGCAGCCATGTCACTGCCACTGGCCCGACCAATGCCGACTGGTGGCCCAACCAGCTCAACCTCAACATCCTGCACGGGCAGTCGTCGAAGTCCAACCCCATGGGCGAAGATTTCGACTACGCCAAGGAATTCCAGACGCTGGATCTCGACGCGGTGGTCAAGGATCTGACCGCGCTGATGACCGATTCCCAGGATTGGTGGCCGGCCGACTGGGGCCATTACGGCGGTCTGTTCGTGCGCATGACCTGGCACGCTGCCGGCACCTATCGTATTGCTGACGGCCGCGGCGGCGCCGGCACTGGCGCCCAGCGCTTTGCCCCGCTCAACAGCTGGCCGGACAATGGCAATCTGGACAAGGCTCGTCGGCTACTGTGGCCGATCAAACAGAAGTACGGCCGCATGCTGTCCTGGGCCGACCTGCTGGTGCTCGCCGGCAACGTGGCGATGGAATCGATGGGCTTCAAGACCTTCGGTTTCGGCGGCGGCCGTGCCGACATCTGGGAGCCGGAAGACGAGATCAACTGGGGTGCCGAGCGCGAGTGGCTGGCCACCAGCGACAAGGCCAACAGCCGCTACTCCGGCGATCGCCAACTGGCCAATCCGCTGGGCGCGGTGCAGATGGGTCTGATCTACGTCAATCCGCAGGGCCCCGATGGCAATCCCGATCCGGTGGCTTCTGGCCGTGATGTGCGTGAGACCTTTGCGCGCATGGCCATGAATGATTACGAGACCGTGGCCCTGGTGGCCGGCGGTCATACCTTCGGCAAGGCGCACGGCGCGGGTCCGGACTCGAATGTCGGTCGCGAGCCGGAAGGCGCCGACATCGAGGAACAGGGCTTCGGCTGGAAGAATGCCTTCGGCAGCGGCAAGGGCGAGCACGCCATCACCAGTGGTATCGAAGGTGCGTGGAAGCCGAATCCGACCACCTGGGACATGGGTTATCTGAACACGCTCTTCAAGTACGAGTGGGAGCTGTCCAAGAGCCCGGCCGGTGCCTGGCAGTGGCATCCCAAGGATTGTCTGGAAGAAGACATGATCCCGGACGCGCACAACCCGGCCAGGAAACATCGCCCGATGATGACCACGGCCGATCTGTCGCTGCGTTTCGATCCGGCCTACGAGAAGATCGCGCGCCACTTCCAGCAGAACCCGGCCGAGTTCGCCGACGCCTACGCCCGCGCCTGGTTCAAGCTCACCCACCGCGACATGGGTCCGCGTGCCCGTTACCTCGGCAAGCTGGTGCCGGCCGAAGAGCTGATCTGGCAGGATCCGGTGCCGGCCGTGGATCACCCGCTGATCGATGCCGCCGACATCGCTTCCCTGAAGGCCAAGCTGTTGGCCGCCGGCCTGTCGACCTCGCAATTGGTGAGCACCGCCTGGGCGGCGGCTTCCAGCTTCCGCGGCAGCGACAAGCGCGGTGGTGCCAACGGCGCCCGTATCCGCCTCGCTCCGCAGATGAACTGGGAAGCGAACCAGCCAGCCGAGTTGGCCAAGGTGCTGCCGAAGCTGGAAGCCATCCAGGCCGAGTTCAACGCAGCCGCCGCGGGCGGCAAGAAGGTCTCGCTGGCTGATCTGATCGTGCTCGGTGGTTGTGCGGCGGTGGAGGCTGCGGCCAGGAAGGCGGGCGTCAATGTGACCGTGCCATTCGCACCAGGTCGCACCGATGCATCCCAGGATCAGACCGACGTCGATTCCTTTGCGCCGCTCGAGCCGGTGGCCGATGGCTTCCGCAACTACGCCCGCAAGGGTCTGGAAGGCAAGGCGGCGGAAATGCTGGTCGACAAGGCCCAGCTGCTGACCCTGACCGCACCGGAGATGACCGTGCTCATCGGTGGCCTGCGCGCGCTGGATGCCAATTACGGCCAGAGCAAGCATGGCGTGTTCACCCAGCGTCCGGGCACGCTGAGCAACGACTTCTTCGTGAATCTGCTCGACATGGGCACGAAGTGGCAGCGAGCCGGCAGCGAGGGCGTGCTCGAAGGCCGCGACCGCAAGTCCGGCGATCTCAAGTGGACTGGCACGCTGGTCGATCTGGTGTTCGGATCGAATTCTCAGCTGCGCTCGCTGGCCGAGGTCTATGCCGCCGGCGATGCCACCGAGAAGTTCGTCCATGACTTCGTCGCCGCCTGGGACAAGGTCATGAATCTGGATCGTTTCGACCTGAAGTAAGTCCGACTGATCTCTGCGGGGCAGCGACGCTGCCCCGTCAGAGCACACTGATACGCTAGACCGACATCGCCATGGCAACGTGGCGATGTTTTTTTTGGGGGTCGGCAGGGCCGCCAGTCTTGACTGCGCGTCTGGAGCTGGCAGTCGGCGAATCTGCGGCGCTCAGGATCTTGAGGAAGCCAGAATGGCTGATTCCTCTGGCAAGGCGGGTGGTGCTGCCGGCACCTCGTCGGCGTGGTCGATGCGCAAGTCTTCCGGCAATGGTTGGCCTCCGAAAAAGGCCAGCAGGCAACGATTGGTGGCTTGAATGGCATCGAAAGGCGTGCCGTGCCGCGAACCGGCCACGACCGCCAGGCGCGCACCCATGCGCCGCGCCCATTCGCGCTTTTCCGCCAGTTCGGTGTAGTCCTTGTCGCCGGCGATCATCAGCAGATCGGTGCGCAGGGAATCGATACGCTCGGCGGCGCACCAGGCTGCCAGGGCCCGGGCACAACGCAGATAGGGATCGACCGCGGTCGCGCTGAGCACCTCGACCACGCGCTGGCGCATCGCCAGCTGGTGCGGCTCGGGAAACAGCCTGCGCCCCACCATCGTCGCCGTGCGCGGCAATCCAAGCAACTTCACCATCCCCACCTGCAGGTTCAGCTCCAGCCATTTGCGCCAGTGATCGACGCGATAGCTGGGCAGGCTGTTGATGGTCACCACCTGCAACGTGGCATCAGGCCGCTGCAAGGCCATTTCCAGCGCCACGGCACCGCCCATGGAAAAGCCGGCGATACGCGCATCTGAAAGCTGCCATCGATCGAGCAACTGCCACAGTTCCGCCGCAAAGCCGGCAATCGATACCGCCCCGCTGCCGACCGGACTGCGGCCGCAGCCGCGCAGATCGGGAACAATCACCTGGTAGTGCTCGGACAGCGGGCCGATCTGAAAGGCCCAGTCGTCGCCACTGGAGCCGAGCCCGTGGATCAACAGCAGCGGCGGACCCGAGCCGAAACAGCGCACATGCAGGGCGATCGGATGGCCGGAACTCACTCTGCAATCACCAGCACCACCGATGGCCCTATGCGTGCCGCATGATGCTCCAGCGTATCGGTCTGGGCCGGCATTTCTGCTGCAGCAGCAGAAGTCCGCTGCAGCAACCGATTGAGGAAGGACACTTTCACCGCGTAGTTCACGTTCTGCGGTAGATCACCGGTCCAGCGGTAGACCTGGGCCGCCGACAGCTTGGCGGTCACCAGACCGACCACCTCGCCATCGCGATTGAGCAAGGGCCCGCCGCTGTTGCCTGCCTGCACCGGTACCGAGATCTGATACAGGCGTGGATCGTCACGCAGGCCTGTGGTGGAACTGACGATGCCAGTGGACAGCTTGGCATTGCTGCCCATGATCTCGGTGTGCGGATAACCCAGGGTAAACACCTCGGCACCTAGCCCGGCCTCGGTGCCCGCCAGCGGCAGGCCCGCCGGCAGAGCGCCGGAAACCCGCAACAGGGCCACATCGTTGTCCTTGTCGGATTCACCCACGAAAGCGGTGACCTCGTGGCCATCAGCGAAACGCACGCGAATACGATCCTTGCCATTGACGACATGGTAGTTGGTGGCGATCAGTCCATGGGTGACCCAGCCGGTACCGGTGACTTTCCCATTGGCCCGCGTGGTCCGGCCCTGCTCTGCGCCGCCTGACGGCGCTTCATCTTCTGCGGCCGAAGCCAGCGATTTGCGTCCGAGCTTGCCGAAACTGCCACCCAGGCAGGCATCCAGCGCGCGCCCGGCGATGTCGGTATCGTAGTCACGGCGCGACGCCGAAAACACGAAATTCACGAGCTCGCGCAAGGCGATGTCGTCCACATTCACACCCTCGCGCTTCTCGAACTGACGCATCGCATCACTGGCGGCGCTGACCGACATGCCAGAACGGTTGTATCCCGCCAATCGATAAGCCAGCGAGTGGATGGCCGCACAATACTTGCGCCGCTCCTCACTGACCTCGCGCGTGGCCACCACCCGCTGCTCCGATTCGGTACCTTCCGGCGGCGGTGATTGCGTGTATTGGACGTTGCCGTTGGCATCGGTCCATTTGTAGAACTTCTGCGCCTGCGCGGCGCTCGACGCCAGACCCACCAGCAACAAGATCCCCAGGGTCCACAACAAACGACTGGTCGGCAAACACATGCGAAGTCCTGGGAAACATGGGTATCGGGTGATCATAGTGTGAAGGAATGGAACATGAACACCACCGTTCGTCATGCAAGCAGCCCGCTTCTCCAGCACTGTGCAAGCAGCGTCCGGAGAAGTCTGGACCTACAAGAGCCCGCCATCTCGGTCACTGCCCGCTACCTGGTCCTGAATAGACGGACTCGGCATCGCGCCGGAGCGCCCCCTCCGCGCGGCAGTCAAGGCGTCGGTGTGTCCGCCGGCGGGTTTTCCACCACCTCAGGCACAAAGGCCAGCCCCATTTCAACCACCACCGGCGGACGTTCGCGGACGGCAGCGAGGTCCGATGCAAACTCGCCCTCACCACGAGGATAGCCCTTCGGCAACTCCACCCCCTCGGCCAGCACCGGCGGCGCCAGCCTTACTGCCAGTTGGCCCGGCGGCAGCAGCAATCGCGACAGCGCACCTTCGACCCAATTGCTGACGAATCCACCGTAATCCCATTCGAAGCCCAGGAAGCGGAAGGGCCGCCCGTTCATGCGATCGAGGTCCAGGCTGGTGTTGCCCAGGTGCAGTCCCAGGGGCCCACGCCAGATCGATTCGGGATCGCGCACATGGATCGCGCTGATCGTGCTGTCAGGATTGCCATCGAGAAAGTAGACGTAGGCACGACGGGCCGGATCCTGCGGATGCACGACGGCGCCGGGCTCGCTCTGCCCTTCCCCGAGCGGCACCTCGGCGGCGCTCACCTGATCCTCGCCAAAGCGGGCGCGCAGATCGGCCATGCGCATGTCCGGCCTGAAGCCGTTGCCGCCGACGGCCAGCTGGTAGAGATCCTCTGCCGGTATGGCCGGTTTGGGCAGCGCCGGTGCCGGCACCGGATCGACGACAGGCGCCGGGTCTTCTCTGCAGGCCAGCAGCAGCAACAGCGGAATCGACAGTATCAGCAGGCGCATGGGGCGATAAGTCCTTGACGGCGTCGCGCCGCAATCAGAGCGCATAGGCGGGATTTTGACGGGATCAACGATCGACGGCCAAGCATGGCATTCGGTTCCCTGATTCTGCATCACTGGGCGTCTTCTGTTCCGACGCTGCGCCAAGCGCAAAGCACAGAATCACGCCTACGGTGCTCCCGGCTCTTGCAGGTCCAGACTTGTCTGGACGCCTCTCATCACATCCGGCCACAGGCGTCCAGACAAGTCTGGACCTACCAAAGCGCCCCGCTCCGCTCCTGTGGAGGGCCGCGCGCCTGCGCGGCCGCTCTTGCCGTTCGCGGGGCCTCATGAAGAGCGGCGCCGCAGCGCGGCGCCCTCCAGAGCAGACACCAGCAGGCCTCAAACTGGAATGCCATCGGCATTCATCGCTGCAGCCTGACGCCCCGCAAGATCAACGCGGCGCACCACCCAGCGCCTGCCAGTGGTGGCGCAGATGATCGGCGATGAAACTCTGGATGAAGTAATAGCCATGATCGTAGTCGGCGTGGCGACGCAGCCTGAGGCTCTGACCCACCCTGGCGCAGGCCGCCTCGAATCTCTCCGGCTGCAGCTGGCTCATCAGGAACTTGTCCGCCAGGCCCTGATCGATCAGGATCTCTCCGGCAAAAGCGCCTTCGGCGATCAGGGCACAGGCATCGTGCCGCAACCAGGCCCGTCGATCTTCGCCCAGATAACGCGGCAGCGCCTTCTGGCCCCAGGGCACCTCGATCGGCGCGACGATGGGTGCAAAGGCCGAAACACTGCGAAAACGCTGCGGATGCTTGAAGGCCAGCGTCAGCGCTCCGTGGCCGCCCATCGAATGACCGAAGATGCCGCAGCGCTCCAGATCGGCATTGAATTCCTCGGCGATCAGCTGCGGCAGTTCCTGGCTGACATAGCTCTCCATGCGAAAACGCCCGGACCACGGCGCTTCGGTGGCATCCAGGTAGAAACCCGCGCCCTCGCCGAATTCCCAGTCTCCGGTGGCGCCGGGAAAGCCGGTGTCACGCGGACTGGTATCCGGCGCCAACAGCATCAGTCCCAGTTCGGCCGCCATCCGCTGAGCACCGGCCTTGATCGCGAAGGTCTCCTCGTTGCAGGTAAGACCCGCGAGATAGAACAGCACCGGCAAGGAGCCCGCCGCCTGCGGCGGTCGATACACCGAAAAGCGCATCGGCCCGGCACAACTGGCCGAATCGTGCTGGTAGAAACCCTGCACGCCGCCAAAGCAGGCGTGCTCGCCGAGTACCTGGATGGCCATCAGTAGACGACGACGCTGCGGATCGATTCACCGCGATGCATCAGATCGAAGCCCTCGTTGATCTGATCCAGCGGCAGAGTGTGGGTGATCAGGCTGTCGATATCGATGCGCCCGTCCATGTACCAGTCGACGATCTTCGGCACATCGGTGCGTCCGCGGGCGCCACCGAAGGCACTGCCGCGCCAGTTGCGACCGGTGACCAACTGGAAGGGACGGGTCGAGATTTCCTTGCCCGATTCGGCCACACCAATGATGACGGACGTACCCCAGCCCTTGTGACAGCACTCCAGTGCCTGCCGCATCAGCGTGGTGTTGCCCACGCATTCGAAGCTGTAGTCGGCGCCGCCCTTGGTCAGGCCGACCAGATAGCTGACCAGATCGCCCTCGACTTCCTTCGGGTTGACGAAATCGGTCATGCCGAATTTTTCCGCCAGCGCGCGTTTGGCCGGATTGATGTCGACCCCGACGATCTGGCTGGCGCCGACCATGCGCGCACCCTGGATCACATTCAGCCCGATACCACCGAGGCCGAAGACCACCACGCGTGAGCCGGCCTCCACCTTGGCCGTATAGATCACCGCGCCGATACCGGTGGTGACGCCGCAGCCGATGTAACAGACCTTGTCGAAAGGCGCGTCTGCGCGAATCCTGGCCACCGCGATTTCCGGCAGCACGATGTAATTGGCGAAGGTGGACGTACCCATGTAGTGGTACAGCGGCCGGCCATCCAGCGAGAAGCGGCTGCTGCCGTCCGGCATCAAGCCCTGACCCTGGGTGCTGCGAATGGCCTGACACAGATTGGTCTTGGGGTTGAGGCAGTACTCGCACTCACGACATTCGGGCGTGTACAGCGGAATGACGTGATCACCCTTGCGCACGCTCTTCACACCCGCACCGACATCTACAATGACACCAGCCCCTTCGTGACCGAGGATCGAGGGAAACAGACCTTCGGCGTCCGCGCCCGAGAGCGTGTAGGCATCGGTATGGCAGATGCCGGTGGCCTTGATCTCGACCAGCACCTCGCCAGCGCGCGGGCCCTCCAGATCGACCATTTCGATACTCAGCGGGGCACCCGCCTTGTGAGCGACAGCAGCGCGGACTTTCATGCTCGACTCCAACCGGCAGAAGAGCCAGAGTCTAGCCAAGCCGGCGTGGCGGCGGTGCATTCCCCGACACGGCGTCGCCCAAGCCACCGCAGCCGCCCTTCGTAGCCCGTTGTGCCGCGCAGCGGCTCAGCGGGGCTCTTCGGCGTCACTACCCGGACAGCGCTGCGCGCAGTGCGGGCTACAAGAGCCGCCTATCGTAGCCCGTTGTGCCGCGCCGCGGCTCAGCGGGGCTCTACGCATCACCGCCCGCACAGCGCTGCGCGCAGTACGGGTTACAACGGCTGCGGCTCTTTCCAACAACCGACAACCCGCAACCGGGAACCAGCCTTTCGTAGCCCGTTGTGCGGCGCAGCGGCTCAGCGGGGCCCTTGGCGTTGAAGCGATCGCGGGCAGAGCCCGCTCCCACAGTCCGGCACCGGTGGTCCATACCGACAACCGACAACCTGCAACCGGCAACCAATGACTCAAGAGTTCACGCCGCCGCAGCCGACTCGTTGTCCAGATCCGCCAGACGATAGCCCGCGCTGTGGATGGTGTGCAGCAGGGTCTTCTGGAAAGGCTTGTCGATGACCTTGCGCAAGTTGTACAGGTGCGAACGCAGGGTATCGCTATCGGGCAGCATGTCGCCCCAGACCTCACGTTCGATGTCGCGACGCGAAACCACCCGCGGCGACTCCCGCATCAGGATCGTCAGCAGCTTCAGGCCGATCGGCGACACCTGCATGTCCTTGCCACCGCGGGTCAGGCGCAGCGTGGCGGTATCCAGCACCAGATCACCGACCCGCAGCACTTCCTGACTGACCTGGCGACGGTCACGACGGATCAGCGCCCGCACCCGCGCCTCCAGCTCCTTCACCTCGAAGGGCTTGACCAGATAGTCGTCGGCGCCGGCATCCAGACCCGTCACCTTGTCCTCCAGCGTGTCGCGCGCCGTCAGCATCAGCACCGGCGTCGACTTCTTCGCTTCCTGACGCAGCTTGCGGCAGACATCCAGACCATCCATGCCCGGCAGCATCAGGTCCAGCACCACCACGTCGTAACTGTTGCTCACCGCCAGATGCAGACCGGTCACGCCATCCGCAGCGTAATCGACCGAGTAGCCCCGGCGCTCAAGGAACTCCCCCACCATCTCCGAAATGCCGCGGTTGTCTTCCACCAGCAGCACCAGACCCGATTGCTCATCTCGCTTGTTCATGATCATCTCCTGGCCCGGGATAGGGCGTTTTCACGTATGTGAAGATACGCCTCTGGATATCGTGAAGATGTGAAGAGCAGCGACCTTCCGTCTCAATCCCGATCTGGACCACTGGCTGTGTCGAGGCCCATTGCCCTGAAGCACCCAGAATGCTCGACCGAAATCATTTTGAAATCAGCGACATCCATCGAGCGAGCCAATCCGGGTTCGGTTCTGGACGAGCTTCGCAGTCGGAATCTACCCAGACACCCATAAATCGCCTTGCGAAAGGTGCACACGGCGCCATCAGCCAGACTCACCATTGCTATTGTCCAACGGTCCCGACGACGACATTGACCTACACTTCCCATGGCCACCTTGTTGCTCTGGCTGAGCTGGCGCGAGACTGAACCGCCCGCAGACACCTGGCGACGCTTGCGGGCACGCGCCAGTGCTGGCAGTCGCCACGCGGGAACGGAGAAGAGCGGGCCGGGATTCAGGGCATACACCGCCAGCACCAGGGCTCAGGAGTCACCGTCATTGCTGCAGGGTGCCGGTGACGGGCACTGGCTGTTCATGCTCGATCGGGAGGCTGGACCCGCGCCTACGTCGCTCGGTGACAGCCATCAATGGCCGGAAGCGGTCCTCATGGATGGCTCCGCGACTTCCGCCATAGGTCTGCATCTACCGACTCTGCGCGTCAGCCTGTGCCGGGATCTGATGGGGCAGCGTCGTCTGGTGTATGCGCGCATCCCCGGCGGGCTGGTCGTGGCTTCCGGCGAGCACATTCTGCGGGCGCACCCAGCCATTTCCGATGAACTTGACGATGGCTATCTGGCAGCATTCCTTGCCGGACTTTCTCCTGCCCCAACCGAAACCGTCTACCGCGACATCCACCAGATTCCCGCCGGCGCACAACTGCACCTCGATGCGACCGGCGAGCGCCAGGTACAGACCCGATTGGAACCGGATCACGCCTGGCGTGGCATGTCCGATGAGCAGATCGTCGATCGATTCGGACAATTGCTGCACAGCAGCGTGGAGCGAGCCTGCCGGGGCGCCGCGCGAATCGGCATTTCGCTGAGCGCCGGCCTGGATTCAAGTTCAATTGCGGCGCTCGTCAGTCGCGAACGACCAGACAGTCTTGCCGTCACCCAGGGTCTTCCCGGCTACCCCGACATCGACGAAAGCACGATGGCGGCAGAACTGGCCCGCTTCCTGGGTATCAGCCACCATCACTTTGCCGCCGACCAGCTCTTGCCTTTTGCCGATGCCGAACTACACCCGGTCTGTCCCGACCACCCGGCGCAGTCCCCGTTCAGGGCCTGGAAGGAAATGAGCTACCGTGCGATGGCGACCGCTGGCGTGGACGTCTGCCTGAATGGTGGCTTCGCCGACGATCTGTTCGCCGGTGACGTCGAATGGGTGGCGAATGCCATCCGCTTTCGGCGCTGGCGCGTGCTGCGAGAGCAGCTGACCGATTTCGCCAGCCGCGCCGGCCTGAGCGCCTTGATGCAGGACACCGCGGTTCGACGCCCGCTATCGCGCTTGCTGGGGCGAGTGCGCCAGCATTCTGATCGCCTGAACTGGCTGCGACCGCCCTATCGTCGCCGGATCGAGGAACGCCTTGATCAGGAGGCCGATCACTATCGGAGCTTCCCGCGACCGCAGCAGTGCATGCGTCTGCTGGGGGCTGCAGCGGCCTTTGATGCCAATGCCGAGCAATGGTATGCGGGCCGCCATGGGCTGGAGCAACGCCAGCCTTTTCGCGATCAGCAACTCACCCGCTGGTGTCTTTCCCTGCCAGCGGACTTCTTCATGCGTGATGGCCAGCGCAAGTGGCTGCTGCGCGAGGCGATGCGCGGCATCTTGCCTGAGGTATTGCGCAATCGAAGCAAGAGTTCGGACTTGACCCCTGCTTTCAATGCACTCGTTGCGGCGCAGAAGTACACGCTGGATCTCTCGCTTGCGGCATCGAGCGCGCACAGGCAGCGATATCTGGAGCAGACGGCCATCGACAAGATCTCTGGTGCCGATCTGGCCACGGCCAGCTGGCTGGCCGCTTCTCTTGGTTATTGGTTCCGCTTCATTACAGATTTGAAGGCACAATAGACACACATGTGACCTGATTCGATTGGAAATATTTTCTCTGGCACCGCTGTTTGAACTGAAACAACCGTTAAACTATGTGTGGACAAACTTCGTGTGTCCGCAGGGAGCTTGTCCCCTCCAGTGGCTCTGAACTAGACTGTTGCAATGCAGAAAAGGGTGCCATCCATGATCGACGCAACCGTTGTCTACCGGGCACCGGATCAGCAAGCGCCCTCAATTGCCTATCAGAAACCTGAGCTTCGTTGTCTGGGTGACCTTCGTGAGCTGACGCTAGGAGGCTCGCTGGGCACGGGTGATAGCGGCAACCCTGGCATCCAGAGATTCTGATAGCGGAAGGGAATCGCAGTCTCGCGACTCTCCCCCATCTCCAGCGGATTTCCCGCATCCATCATGTCGAGGCGACTCGACAGGGCTGACGACAATCTGCGCCCAGGATGATGACCGAATCTGGTCCCAAGGGCATGGACATGGCTACTTGGCCAGAATCGCCCGCCGCGCATTAGACTCAGCCTTTTTTCAAGGCGTATCCGCGGCCCCCATGCGGAGGGCTTGACGGCCAACTGCTGGCCGTCGGCGTACCTGCGGATGACAGCCTTGGCCTGAGCACGGGCTGGGTCTACCTGTACCAACGGCAGGCCGTGAGCGGCATGTACACCATTGCCGACGACTTCGAGGACTGATTTCGGACCACTACTGCGAAAGCTTCAACGCCGGATCACCCAATAGATTGGCACCCACACTGACGTCATCGAACTGATCTCCTGACAGCTTGAGTTGCTGCTGGGACGCACGCAAGGCATCGCCGAGGCGGCCGTTGGGAAGCAGCGGCGCCAAGGCCGTCATCCAGGCGATATCGCTGGCCGTGTTGGTCAGTGCACCTGCGCCCAATACGGCAGCCGCACCGCCGCCGTTCGCCTGCAGCATCAGACCGTGTGCCACCGTGTTGTACACCGGATCGACGAAGTAGCTGCCATAGCAGCCCAACTGCCACACGACCATCGGCGATTGCGCATTGGCGAACATGCCACCGTAGACGCCAGCGGCAGTCACCAGACTCTCTCGTGACCACGAGTTTGGCGAGCTGTGGCCAAAGAAGCTGACCAGCGATTGGCCGGCGTTGACCGCCGCAACCAGATCGTTGCGGGCCATCGCCACGCCCGCTGAACCCGGAGGATAGTTGCGCAGACTGATACCGCCGCGCGTCCAACCCGAACCCAGCGCATTCCCGACCGTATCTGAATAGGCATCGAAATTCAGACTGCCCTGATCGCGGTCACTGGACTTGAAATAACTCGGGACATGGGTCGAGTTCTGGTACGCCAGAGTCTTGTCGATGACCGCATTCAATTCCGACACGGTCCGCACAGGGAAACGACCGATTGCCAGCGCGAACTGACCGCCGTCCTCAGCCTCACCATAGACCGAGTCCACCGGTGCATAGCGAATCAGCGTACCGGTGTGGCGGTAGTTGGTCGGCACGAAGCTGGTCGAATTACTGCCGCCGTAGTTGAAGTAGTCGTAGGTATCACCACCCACCAGCAGCACATAGCGCGTGCCGAGGCGGGCTTCCGCATCCCTCAACGCGAGCCGGATGGCCGTCGGACCGAAGGTGCCACTGTCATAGTAATCGTAGAGGTCCTCGACATTGATCACGCGCACGCTCAGACCTTCTGCCTGACGAGCAGCCACCAACGACCCAAGGCTGTTGATGAAGCTGGGGTGGGACACGATCAGATACTCCGCCGCGGGACCAGCAAGTGGGTCGCTCACCCTGGGCTTGACCGCAAGGCTCGCGCTCACGGTTCCGCTTCGGGGCTGGATCCAGTAGCGGTCTCCGGTCGCTGAAGCCGCCGCGAAGGCCAGCTCATAGCCACCCGGCACTGAAGTGAATCTCAGTCCGGACAGTTCCTCGGCAGGGCCATTCCGGCGCTGGCGCATCACCACCACATCGTCACGCGTCAGACCATCCACGCGGAACGCCGTGCAGCCGGCCTCGTTTGCCCTGCACGCTGGAGAACCGCCCTGTTCGATGTTGTTGCTGAATATCTGGTCGCTGACCGGCGTCAGATCACCGATCGGCGTCGGCGGTCCGACAAAGGCCAATTGATCCCCGACGGCCCGCAGGCGCTTCGTGTAATCGACCCGGATCGCTTCCAGATAGACCAGATCGGCGTACAGGCCGGTGTTGCCCACCAACTCTACGGTGAGCGTGTTCGTCCCACTCTGCAACAAGCCCTGAGGCAGGTCCACGGCAATCACTTCGCGGGTGATTCCATCGAAGAGACGCGTGGCTATCTCGGTGCCATTGAGCAGCAGCCGTACGCTGTGCTCGGGGCCTTCCGGGAAGTCGATGCCACCCCAGACGTCGATCTCGATGCGCTCGGGGACTGTTCCCTGCGCCTTGTCGGGCAGATTGAAGGTCTCGGTCGCCGAGGCCGATGCAGAGTACACCCGCAGAATTCGGGTGGCGTACCAAGGGTCGCCGCTGGGAGAGGTGAAGTCGTAACCCCGGTTAGGTGCGTGCTCGAAACGATCCTGAACGACGCTGGTAGCCGCCAGCCTCCCGGCGCCTGCGAACACCGTGCGCATCGGCGATGACCCGCCCGCCTGACTCAGGCGATAAGCGGCAGTTCGCGTATACAAACTTCCCTCCACCGCCTTGCCCAGGAAGCTCAGCACCGACCCTGGCCCAAACAGAGCCGGCCCATCGTAGCGCAGTGGCTGCGCCTGCGAGCCCTGCGTCAGTCGAATCTGATGCGCGGGCACACCCTGCCAGTCGATCCCCTGCGCCAGCAAGTCCTCATGGCTGACTGTCACCAGACCGGTGGCCGCGACTCGCACTTCGGCCTCGACCGGTTCGCCGCCGCGCGCCAGCAAGGCGGAGCGTTGAGCCTGACGGAAGCTGGCCTGCTCGGCGGCCACCGCGGCCCAATCAGTCGCGAAGGCGAGATCGCGTTCACCCGTATTTGATCCCACTGCGAACGGGCCGTATCGGGTCAGCCCGCTGTCGACACCCACTTCTTCGATCCAGACCTCGGTCTGTCCTGTGTAAGGGCCACGCACCTCGTAGTCACGCGGCGTCAGACTGGAACCGGCTGCTGGCACGAAGTTGTCGTTGACCGTCTGCAATGCGCGATCCGCGGGTTTCCCCGCGAGCACCCGGAAGCCCAGCGAACCGGCCTCGACGGCAGTACCAAAACGCACCACGAGCAAGCCGTTTTCAACCTGCACGGCGACATTTGACAGCGTCACCGGCACCGTACCTTCGGTAAAGGTACCCTTGCACTTGGTCGCCGGCGTGGGGCTGGTCTGATTGCAGACCGGATCGCCGCCATTCAGTCCCACAGCGACATTGTTGATGTCCGGCGTTGCTGCAGCCACCAGCACGGTCACGTCGAAGGAACTGCTGGTACCGGCGCTCAGTACGCCCGAATAGGTGCAGGAAATCTTGTGCAGAGGCGAGGTCTCCACCAGGGTGCACGACCAGAACGGGTCAGCCGAGGTGAAGCTGACATAGGTGATCCCGGAACGCAGCGTGTCCTCGATCACCACCGGCGCCACAGTGTCATTGACCGTAGCCGGCGGGCCCTGATTGGTCACGTTGATCCGATAGGTCACGTTGACTGCCGTGTTGGTGTTGACCGGACCGGCAGGCGCGATCTTTGACTTGGTGACCAGCAGGTCTGGCAGCTTGGTGGTGTAGGAGGCCGTGTTGGTGGCCGTGACATCGGGGCCACTGGGCGGCGTTCCCGTGGCCGTCGCCGTGTTCAATACCGTGGTCGCCGCGCCGCTGACGGTAATCGGGCCCACCACGCACTCGTAGATATGGGTATCGGACACCGTCGGCAGCGTGAGTGAGGCAACGGCGCCGCAGAAGGGCCCGCCAGGAATCAGCGGATCGGTGATCCAGAAGCCTGAAACCGGTCGGTTCAGGATCGTGTCGCCAGTGTTCTCGATGGTGAACTGGTAATACACCTGACCGCTGGGCGCCAGCGACACGAACTCACCCCAGGGACCACTCGGCGACAGGCTGATGCGCTTCTGCAGACCGATCTTGGGCGCGGGAGCGTTGGCGGTCAGGCTGTCACTGGCGGTGTTCCCGTTCAGCGTCGCCGCGTTGATCACATGCGACACGGCGCCGCTTGTGTTGTTGTAGGTACCCGCGACTGGCGCAAGCACCCGCACTGACACCGTGCAACTGGCACCTGCCCCCAGGCTCACGCCAGACAGGGTCACCGACCCCGCCCCTGCGGAGGTTGTCCAGGTTCCGCCGCAGTTATTGACAGCCGAAGGCGGCGTCGCCACGACCATCGCACCAGGCGCCACCGGGAAGGTATCGCTAAAGCCGACACTGGCCATGTTGTAACCGGTATTCGGATTGCTGATCGTGAAAGTCAGCCCGGAAGTGCCGCCGGCAACGATGGGCTTGTTGGTGAAGACCTTGGAGATGACGGGCGGGGCGACTACCCGCAGATTGGCCGAGGCAATACCACTGGCTCCGGTGTTGGTGCCGGTCTGGGTGGACCTGACAGCCCCGGAGACATTCTGCTTGAGACCGGCGGTCACTCCGGTGACGCTGGCGGTGAAGGTACAACTGCCGCTCGCCGCAATCGTGCCATTGGTCAAGTTGATGGTGCCGGCCGGACTCTGATTCAGCGTGCCGCCGCAAGTGTTGGTCGGGAAAGAACTGATGGTCAGGCCAGCCGGCATGACATCACTGACCGCAACTCCGGTCACGCCAGTCAGGGGTTGCGCGTTCGGGTTGTTGATAGTGAAGGTGAGCGTCGAGGTCTGACCGATGCCAATAGTCGCTGGCGAGAAAGCTTTGGTGATGGTCAGAGGGTTGATGATTCGACAACCGGTAATAATGATATCGTCAAGAAGTACATCCGCGTTATTACCATTGGAATTTGATTGCGCGCCGCCGAAAATCAGACCGAACCGGGTCGTCGTGAGACCCGTTGTCGACGCTATGGCGCTAATTGTATTTGCGAGGGTGCCGGTCTTGGTGAGACCTGAAGCTGTAGTCACCGGCGTGGTGCTGTAACTGGCGCCGTCCATTGCTGAATAAATATAACCCCACTGATTACCGGCGTTGCCCCAGTCTGAATTGGCCTCGAAACCGACACGCGTGGAAAGCGTAACATTCATGTAGCCACTGGTTGATAGCTGAAGCTCAAAATATTGCGAGCCGATGGCAAACGGCGTCGCCGGAGGGGTGCTCGCTGACCAGACGCGTGTTCCGTTGCCGCCGACTCTCCATGAATTCGCGTTGGGGTTTCCAGTACCATCCACGTCTGCATTATTGACTACTGCGGTGAAGCCGACAAACCTCGCAACAGCCCCGGAATTATTAACAATCGGGGGCGATGGACCGAATGGCGTGCCAAGTGCGCCTACCGAGTTGTTGCTCATATCCCACTGGGCCAAGGTATCAATTACGCCCGACAAACATGTCCCTGACGGCGGCGGAACTACCGCACTGACCGTCAATGTAGCCGTCGCAAATTGCCCGGTAGGCGCAGAATCGACAAACAACTCCACCGCATTGGGATTGCCGCTGACCACGCTGCTGCCGTTGACGTAGCTGCCATTGGTGGCTGCCGTGACATTCACCGAAATCGTGCAATTGCTGTTCCCCGCGATGCTGCCGCGGGTTGGATTGCCAAAGCTGACGCTCGTCGCCCCAGCGGTCGGCGCAAAGGTCGGCGTGCCACAACCAGACGTGCTGGCGTTGGGCGGATTCGCCACTACCAGTCCAGCTGGCAGGTTGTCAGTGAAATTGTAACCGCTGACCGCTGTCAGATTCGGGTTGTTGATCGTGAATGTCAGCGTGGAAACTCCGTTCGCCGGCACAGTTGCCGGTGAAAAGGCCTTGCTGAAATTCGCCGTCAGCGGATCGACAATAACAATTGTTCGACCACCGACATTGGTGTCAGCATTGTAATGAAAGCTGGATCCAGAATAGTCATAGATCAGCGTATTCAAGGCCGAGGAGGTCCCGCCTGGCACGGTCAATACCTGAATCCGGTAAGTGGCCGAAATAGTACCGCCGGTCTTGCCGGAGGCCTGACAGCCCAGATAATTGGGCAATACCGGACTGAGCTGCCAATTGCAGCCATTGGCGTAAAGAAAGGAAGTTGTCGCAGGCCCAGTCCCCGGCGGCGTGCCGTAGAAGGGACTGGTGTTCGCGGTATAGGTCGACTCCACCTGCAAGATCCGGAACACGGCATTGGAGAAGTTGGCGAAAGTCTCCAGTTGCTCGTAGCCCTGAGTGGCGGTACTGGCGTCGAGGCGAATATCGTAGATACCGCCCACGGCCAAACCAAAGTTGCCACCAGCCGATACGGAGGTCATTGAACCCGGGGGCGTCGGGAATGGCGAAGCCAGGGTCAGCGGCGCGCTGTAGCGTACGTCCTGAACCGAATTGCGATTCTGCGAGATCAATCGCTCGATGTAGAGTTCCCGCGGCTGCGGCGTGACGATCGACCCGGCGCCGTCGCTGGCGGTGATGGTATAGCGCCGAGCGCGGTCAAAAGCGGCCGCCTCTTTCTTGACCTCGACTTCAAAGTAGGCATCGGCGCAAGTTCCCGCCGCCAGAGAACCCAGCGGCAAGGTGCTGAGGGAGCCCGTGCGTATCGTCACGCACGGAGCCGAACCGGCGCAACCGGTGTCGCCGTTGTTGGTGCCGCCCGGCTGGAAGGCGAAGGTCGCGGTCACCGAACCGCTGGAAGGAGCGCCCACGGCGCACACGCGTGCGGCAACGGGAAACTGGAAAGGACCCGTGGTCGGGCTGTTGCTGTCCAGCCCGATCACATTCCAGGTGATGGGCGTGATGGTCAGTGCAGCAAAGGCCGCCGCTGATTGCATCAGCAGGCCAACTGCCGCCAAGCTTGGTGCGAGACACCCGAACCTGAGCATGTAATGACCTCACTACCGAGCGATGCCCTATGTTACGGGCAGAACTCCCCAAAAATGCAAGGCCGGCAGCAAGGTTACAGTTCTGTTTCAGGAATCGCGGCTTGCGGGCACCTCGCAGGGCACGCTCGCGAACACAGGGTCGGGCAATTCCGCGAATGCGATCGCCAGCGCGGGGCAGGAACTGATCTGCGTCGCGCCTTTGTCAACCACGGCGCGATCATCGTGACCCTACTGGTAGACGAATCCATGCCGACGGTGTTCAGGTCTGAATGGCTTGTCCTCATGCTAAAACCGGTTAATCAGACAGAACTGCAATGGGCAAGTGATGGGGCACGTTCTCAGCAATAGCTCACCCGGATTTTTCGGCATTATTCCTGCGAGTGTAGGCTTGGCGCCGCCCGAAGTGCGCGCAGTGCTCGTGGGCCGCTGGCGCCTGGAGCCCCTTTGAGTCGCGGCGCGGGGCAGATCGGGCCATGCATCGCAACCGGTGGATCCACGGCTCGTGCGCGGTTTCGGGCTGTGACTGCTGCCACGCACGGACACCGGGCACCATCGACGCGGCGGTCAGCTTCGACTTGCCAACCGCGGCTCATCCTCTCAGGTGGGCAGATTCTGAGGCTGGACAGAGCTGTCACCGAAGCCCGGTGATCCGCCAAGCGTCAGCGTTCGAAGGTCACCCAGTTTCACCAACTGCGGCGGGTGGTACGGTTGCGGATTCTCCTTGCGCTGGCGCGACTGAAGACTCTCCATACCTGGCCCACTGGTGGGCCTCTTGTTGTTGACCGGTGAATTCATCATCAGGAACCTCGAGCAGAGATCAAATTCGGTTGAGAATGGAGCGCATGGGCCTTTACCGGCCATCGCTGCTTCCACAGTTCGTAGACGACGCAATTCCACACCACCACCCAGGCTGCTCCGTCGCGGCCGGATCGGGGCAGATTCTGGAGCGCTGCTTCCATCCAGTCTTCTCGCACCCAGCACTGCCAGTCGCAACTGCTGGACCGGAGAATGCGGCGCACGGAGTCCATGGATTCGGTCAGAAAGCGTCGCGCCAGCGGCAGGAGCGCTCCGCGGCGTGGTGCCGTGCGGGTATTGTCAGGCAGCAACCCGCGCATGCCGCGTCGGGCCAGACGCTTGCTTTCGCCGGGTTGAAACAACAGATGGGGCGGTAACGACAGAAAGAACTCCGCCAGCCGCTGCTCGCGAAAGGGGTGGCGTACATCCAGTTGCAAGCGCGCGTATCCGGGCGCAAGGGCCGCTTCGCGCAGGTCCGACCAGTCCGATCGCAAGGCGCGCAGGCGCCGCACTCCACCTCGATCATTGAGGGCGTCAAGGCGCCCGGACAGGAGCCCGCGGGCCGCGCTCGTCATCCATGGCAGCGGCTGTTGACGGCTCCACGTTCCCAGGCGCTGCGGAAGGACACTTCTGATCAGTTCCGACAGGCAGCGACGCGCCTGACCGGCACGCCACTCGTTGCGCAGGCCACGATGAGCCGCAGCCCACTGGCCCCGATCCAACAGGGCGCGCAACCATCCCTCGGCACCGAGAAACAACAAGTCCCCACCATCACCGGTGAGCACCACGTCGCCATCCAGGTCCATTGCCCGGCTGTAAAGCCGTTGCCTCAGTTGCTCCAGCGGGGGCGTCAAAGGGCCCAATGCCGAGGGCAGATAGGCATCAACGTCATGCAGCGGCCAGATGCCGTCAGCCGGGGTCGAATCCCATCGTATTCCCAGATGAGTGGCGAATTCCTTGATCCACTGGGTTTCGTCGACGGCCGGGACGGATTTCACCGACCATGACAAAGCCTGCAAATCGATGTCATTCGCCGCCGCCACGGCGGCGATACTGGAAGAATCAAGACCGCTGCTCAGCAGCAGCATCGGCTTCCTGGCGTCGGCAACGGCAGCCTGTACAGACTGCTTCAGCAGCCGCCGATACTCCGATTCGGCCTCTGCATCGCTGCCTTGCCAGACGGTGTCGGTCGTCGGCCGCCAGAAATCCCGAGGCCTGGAGACGGTCGGTGTCAACTGAACCGCAATTCCGGGTGGCACCAGATGCAAGCCCCGGAAGAAGGTGCCTCCGTCTACCGGTGACAGATGAACCGAAAAGAAAGCGGCAAGCGTGTGCTGATCGTGAGTGCGATCCCAGCGCTGATCATCAAGGAGCGGTTCCCAGTCGGTCGCCACGACCACTCCCCCCGGGACCGCCGCCCAGAAGAGATTGCGCCCACCCAAAGGGTCCCGTGCCACCAGGCACGTTCCCGATTCGCTGATCCAGGCCAAGGCCCAGCGACCGTGGAGCTGCGAGAGGCCCTCAGTACCGAAGCGTTCCAGCCAGGCGGCAACCAGCATTGCATCCGACCTGCCCGCCGGAACCTTGAGCTTCCGACAAAGCGCCGGGTTATCGTCCAGTCGGCCGTAAAGGAACAAACGTCCCCCCGAATCGGTAACCACATCCGGCGGTCGACTCAGCTTGGCCAGCTGAATCGGGCATGTCTCTGCGCCCGTGATCTCGAACTGGAATCCGCATTGCCGTTCTCGGCTACCGGCTTGCGGGAACGCCGCTGCACTTACCGCTGGCTTTTGAGCCAGCCCAGTCGGGTGGGCTGGCTCAGCAGTCGCCAAGTTCATTCGCTGCTGATCCCGCTCTCGAAGCCATCTTTGAAGATGTCGCCCTCCGGCGAACCACAGATGCCATCACCGTCCGGATCACCCAGGCTGTCATCGCCCAGGCAGAGATCGCATCCATCGGGGACGCCATCGCCATCAGCGTCGGCGCTATCCGGGAAGCCGACACACAGGTCGCGGTCGTAACAGACGCCGTCGCGATCGATGTCACCAATCTGGTCAGAACCGATACAGACGTCAATATCGTCGCAGATTCGGTCGCCGTCACCATCACCGGTTGCCGGGTTGCCCTGGCACGAGCCGGCGGCTAGCGGCTGCAGCACCAGCAGCGGATCACCGAGCAGGGTCCAGCCCCATTGGACGCCGAGGTGTTGACCGGGCTGCACCGAAGCAAGGTTGCGCTTGGAGGACACCAATACATCACCCACCGGCCAGCCAGGTTGGGTCACCAGGGGCAGGAAGTAGGTACCGAGGGCGAGATCACCCGCGGTGGACGTCCAGGTGGACGCCCCCAGCACCGCCGCAGCGCCGCGATCGGGAGCAGTCAACAGCGCCGAGCCCATGGTCGAGACCTGCGGATCAACCACATAGTTGTTCCAGCAGCCCCACTGGGCCACCAATGCCGGCTTGCCCTGATTCAGCAGGCTGCCAACCTCGGACGCCTGGAACAGTCGGTCGAAGGACCACAGGGTCTGGCTCGAATGCCCGAAGTACTGGGCATAGGCCGTGCCCTGATTCAGCGAGTCCTTGACCTGTTGCTTCGCGGCGGCAAGACCCATGGTTTCCACATCGGCATGAGTGATCGCCCAGCTACCCGCCAGGGGCTGCAGGAGCTGGTCTGACAGTGTCCTGAAGGACACGCTCTGGTCTGCGTCGTACTTGTCGGTTGCCGCCAGCAGGGTCTGCACATAGTTCTTGGCCTCGAACTGCTGCACCTTGGTGATGATGCCAGCCAGTTCGGCGCTGGTGCGGACCGGCAAACGCCCCACCGGCACATCAACCGTGCCGTCGCGATCAATGTCGCCATAAAGCGGATCGACCGGCGCGTGGGTGATCAGTTCATCGGTTGCGGCGTAGATCGAGGGGATGAAGCTCAGGGACCCAAAGCCCAGGCGATCACGGTAGTCGTAGCTGTCGCCGCCGACCAGGAGCACATAGCCGGTGGCGCGGGTGGCCACCGCCTCTTCGATGTAGCCACGGATAGCCTCGGGATCGACCATGCCGTTGGAGTAGCGCTCGTAGATCGTCTCGACATCGACCACGTCCGCCGAATAGCCCTGGGCAGTGCGATAGTCGACCAGCGGCTGCACATCGCTGATGAAATCGGGGTGGGCGATCACCAGCAGTTTGGCTGGACCGGCGCCCAGCGCAACCGGTTCGGGAACCGGCACTACGCCGGGTTCGAGCAGGCTGCTGCCTAGCTGCACGTAATAGTCGGCGGCGCCGCCACCCTTGAAGGTGATCTGGTAACTGGTTCCGTTCCAAGCCACCGAAGATCCCGTGAGACGCTGCATCCGGTCGCCTTCGCGGCGGTAGACCACGATGTTGTCCGAGCTGAAGCCGTCCACGCGATAGGCGCCCGCACCCGAGTGGCTGAAGTACAGCCGATCCGGCGCCGCCGAACGGGTGGTCAGACGCCGTGGGTAGGTGATGCTGTAGTCATCAACCGCCACGATGTCGTAGATCACACCCGGCAGATCACGCGGCAACTGAATTTCCAGTAGTGCATCGCTGCCGGTATTCAACAAGCTCGGATCGACCGCGACCTGGTGGTTCCAGGTGGTATGTCCGTCAAAGGTTTCATCGACCAGTTCGACACCATTGAGGCTGGCCTTGACCCGATGGTCCGGCGACGCTGGCCAGTAGGTGACACCCCACAGTCCCAGCTCCAGAGACGCGCTGCCCGCACCCGGCACCAGATCTTCAATCCTGATGGTCCGGTTCAAGCTGGCGGGGCCACTGATCGCCTGCACCCAGGTGTCGTACCACGGGTCACCATTGGGCGAACCGAAGGTGTACTTGAGATCGTTCTCGATCCGCGTGGTTTCCTGGTAGGTGGTCTGCGGCGAGCCTGACGGCGCAGCAGCATCGAGCTCCGCAATCACCCCGGCCCGATCGGTCCGCAGGGTGTAGTGATTACGCTTGTTGTACAGACTCTTGCTCTCTGTGCCGAAGAACTCGATCACCATTCCCGGGCCGAAGGTTGGCGCGTTGGGTACCACTGCCATCGGCACCGCACCATTGCGGTCGAACAGACCCATGGAGGCCACCGGCCTACCGGCGAAATCGAAGCCCGCGGCGGCCAGGGCTTCGTAGCTGATGCGATAGAGCCCGTCAGCCTCGATCAACAAACGCGCCGCAACAGGCGTGCCTCGGGAGAGCACGGCCGCTTGCCGCGCCGCCACCTTGGCAGCGTGTTCGTTGCGCACGCTGACCCAGTCGATCTGGAGTTGGGCCGGCGGCTGTGACACCCCACTGTCGCCGAGGCCGAAGGGACCGTGGTAACGGGCCTTGCCGGAGACATCGACGTCAACCAGGATGAAATTCTGGATGTCGCTGCGGTCGCTCTCGTAACTGTAGTGCTGACGACTGCTGGAGTCGATCACCGGCGAGGGAATCAGATCGGCACTGACGTCTACCCATTCGCCGTTGACCTGGCCCAGCAGATAAAAGCCGACATTGCCGACCTCGTTGTCGGTAGTCCATTCGAACACCGTGCCGCGGCCGCCACGTTCGGCATGGAAGGAGGACAGACTCACTGCCAGGGGCACCACCGGCGGCCGGTAGTAGCCGAAGTTGATGTTGCTGGCATTGCCGCCGCTCAGGTTGACAATCTCGAGCCCGTTGTAAGGCCCGTTGAGCGAGCCTTCCGTCACCTCGAAGGTGGTCTGGTAGCCGTTGAGCACGCCATTGGTGTCGGTGACTCGAACTTGATAGCCAGCGGCCGCAGGCAGGCCAGCGAAGGAGTAGTTACCGCTGGCATTCGTCGTTGTGGTTGCAATCAAAGTGCCGCCGCTGTCGCGAAGCTCCATGGTGACATTGGCGAAACGACCGGCGTCATCCAGGGTACCGTCGTTGTCGGCGTCATTCCACAACGTACCTGTCAACGTGCGCGGGTTGGACGTCACCTGATAGCCGAAGTCGGCATCGAGGTCGGCTCCGCCAGTGGTGACTGTCGCAGGCAACTGCTGCCCCGCGGTTCCACCATCGCTGTCGGTGCCGGTAAAGCTGAAGCCCGCAGGCGGACTGCCGACACTGACGATGTAATCCCCATTGGGAATACCGGCAAACAGGTAGTTGCCGTTGGCGTCAGTCGCCAGGGTCCGGATCACTGCATCGGCGCCGTCGATGATGCCGTTGCCGTTGGCGTCGGTGTAGAGCCGAACAGTCACGCCGCCGATGCCAGGTTCGCCAGGATTCTGAACACCGTTTCCATTGAGATCATTGAACACGGTGTCGCCTACTGCGCCGTAGGCGTTGTAGCCAAAGTTGGGCTCGATCGGCTCAACCGTGAAGTCGAGGTCCGCGGTCAGATTCGAGATCTGCCGTTCTCCTGCAATTGCCCCGGCCGTGGTGCCGAAGAAGTCGGAAAGAATGCTGTTGGTATCCGAAATCTCGACGTAATAGAAAGTACTGCCTTGCAGGCCGGCGAAATCGAAGTAGCCATTGGCGTCAGTGGTCACCGAGGCAATCACCTGACGCGCCGCATTCAGCAGGTTCACGGTGACGCCAGCGATGCCGGTTTCGCCATCATCCTGCTGATCCTCGTTGGGATCGAACCACACCCGATCGCGATAGTTGTAGCGCGGCGAGGAATTCGGGAAAAAGCCGAAGTCGTTCCCCAGACGGGCTTCGTCAGCCCCGAGATCGGCCACACTGGTTTGCGGGAAGGTGGTGGCGCCGTAACCCGACAGCGCAGGCTGACCGATATCGACAATGACGAAGTAGTCGTCGGTACCGACGCCGTTGGTTGCATCGACGCCGAAGAAGTGGTAGCTGCCGTCCGCTGCCGTGACTACCGACCTGATCGAAGCGCCATCGTCGCCACCCGGCTCGAAGATCCCGTCACCGTCGACATCGCGGTACAGCAACACTGTCACCCCGCCGAGACCAAGTTCGTTGGCGTCCTGGATCCCGTCGGCGTTGATGTCCTGCCACACGTAGTCACCGATAGTGCCGGTGCCGGGAGGGGTGCGATAACCGAGATCGGCATCGAGGTAGACCTGCCCTGAGGTCAGGTTGAACGGGTTGCTGCGGTTGTCGGAACGTCCAACTGGCGCCGTCTGCGTCAATCCGGCGCCCAGACCAGCGGTCACCTCCACGAAGTAACCATTGCCGGGGCGGATTCCCGTGAAGCGGTAGGCGCCATTGGCGTCGGTGTAGACCACCGCAATCGGGGTACCAAAATCGTCCTTGAGCGTGACCTCGACGTTGGAGAGCCCCGGCTCACCGGGGTCCTTGATGCCGTCGCCGTCAATGTCCAGCCACACCAGATCGCCCACCTCGCCCGCTGCGGCGGAGGGATTGCGCACCTGATCGGTGACCTCGGCGCACTGTGGCAGGCTGATCTGTGCAGTAGTCGCGCAGGCCTGGTTAGTGAGTTGAGTGATGTTGGTGGCGAGCGGGTCGTCGACCGTTACCTGAAACGTCAGGGTGAGCGACTGCCCGACCGCAAGCGAATAATTATTGGCAGCGGCAACAAAATTCGGCGGGTCGTTGGGCACAACCGAAACTGATGGAAGGTCGTAAGCCACATTGATGTTGTCGAACGAGAAGAACTCATTGGCCACGTCCAGTCCCCCCGTGACACGGAAGCGAACTGTCGTGTCTGAGGAGATATAGGGACTCAAGGAAAAGGTCTTCGAACCTATTGCCGTGCCGTTGTTGTAGGTCGCTAGCGTCGTGAACGGTCCGGCACTGCTGCTGGCGGCTTCGACCACCACGGTATCGGTGGCTTCGACGTTGGCGCGATTGAAGTCAAACGTCAGGGTCGAGGTGGTCGCGCCGGCGAGATTCGCACTGCGTCGGGCGAGCGTTCCTACAGCATTGTTGAAGGCGATGTTGACTGCGTCAATGCCTGCAGCGTCCCCTCCGGTCCAAGTGCCGAAGGTCCGGAATCGCAGGGTTACCGTCGATGCGCCAGCGGTGCTGATGGTCAGCGGATTGGTCCCTGTCAGGGTGTTGTTGTCGATACGCTGGATCTCGACGAAACCGCCACCGAGCCCGAGGTCGTACTCGGCAATGACGCCCTCGCCAGCGTCAATACCCTGATCGCTGAGGGTGAAACTGATGGTGGCACTGCCACCGGACACCGACGCGACGCGCGTAATCGCTCGGCCGGCCGCCCCAGCGGCTATGTTCACCCGGTTGTTGTTGCCCGCGTCGACGGTGATCGTACCGGTATTGGGGGCACCGTCATCACCCGTTTCGCTCCAGTCCCCGACCCAGTTGTTGGTGCCGTCCTGCCTGGCATAGGAACTGGTAGTGAAGTCATCGCGGACATTGGAGGTCTGGTAGCGCAGTTGCAGGGCGCCGCCATTCACCAGCGCAAAACCGTCACTCGGCCCAGGCGTGGTGCTGTGGATGTCGGTCTCCACCCAGTTTCCAGACCAGCTCTGCGATCCGTCGTTGTTGCTATAGGAAACGGCACCGAATTGATCACGCACATTGCTGCTGGGCAAAGCTATCGTTCCGCTTGCCGCCACGTATCTGACGCCGTCGGGCAAGGCGTCGTACAGCGAGATATTGCTCAGCGGTGCAGCACCGTTGTTCAGGACGTTGACCGTGTAGGTGATGATGTCGCCCGGATAGGCCAGCGGATTGACATCCGAGGTCTTGGTGATCGCCATCGAGCTGTTGGAGAAGGTGACGAAGGCGAAATCGGTCGCGGTGAAGACCTGATCTATGCCCTGCACCGTGCGGGTGCCGGTGGCGGTGACGTTGTTGGTCGCCAGCGCGCCCTCGCCGAAGGTGTTCACCGTGGTACGCGCCACGAAGGAGATGCTGATGGCCTGATTCGCGGCCAGGCTGGCATAGGCACCGAAGACGTCAGAGCCACTCCAGGTGAGGGTGGTTGCACCAGTGAGGTTGCCATCATCGGCCGCTGCACCGGTCACCGTGGTGTTGTCGGGCAGAGTGACTACCGTGGAGCCAGCGACATACTCGAAACCGGCCGGCAGGGTGTCCACGAACACCAGATCATCGACCCCATAGGCAACGGTATAGGCGCGAACGGTGAAGGTCGTCTGCTGTCCGATGGTCGATGCAGCAAGCAGGGTCGGGTTGGCCGATTTCTGGACATCCAGGACCAGGTCAAACCAGCGATCAGTGGTCGGCAGAACCGTGTAACCCAGGTCAAGCGCAGGGTTGTCACCAGGGAAGGAGTTGTCGGGATTCTGGCCATAGGCCATCGCGTAAGGACCCGTAGCGTAGATCCGCGCCCGCGACAAGTCGTCATCGTTGAGGCTGGCCGGCGTGTCAGAACTGGTGACGTAGGCGCTCTCCAGCCGATCGAGTGTAATCGTCTGATCCGGAATTCCGTCGACGTCCTCGTCGACATAGACGGTGGTGTTGTCCTGCGCTGCGGTGATGAACAAACCGGACTTCTCATCGGCCGCCTGGGGCGGCGTCAGAATCGAAAACGCATAGGCTGGCGCCCAGCCCAGATAGTATTCAGTGTCGAGCAGTGATCTGGGGACCAGGCTGTAACCCCAATCGCTGATCTGGCCTTCAGCATCGATGCTGGAGACGCCCCAGAACACATCGCTGCCTCTGAGGTAGATTGCCCCACCCTGCGGGATCGAGGCCCCGGGCTGAGCGATGAACGACACCGTGCGGTTGGTCGTGCCGATCACGAAGGAACCTGAACCGGTCGAACTTTCCCAATTGATGGTCAGATCGGTCGAATTGGGGTTGTAGAGATAGATGTCGGTCACCACGCCATTGTTGGCCTGATCGACCGGAGCGTAGTACTCGTCGTCCCAGAAGCCGCGCGGGAATGCACTCAAGCCACGCAGTTCGAAGTTCGACCCCTGATCGCCGACCAGGTATTGCACCTGCAGCGTTTCCGAGCCAAGGATGGTCGTGCCGGTAAGCAGAGGCGTAGCCGCGTTGCCGTTGCTGCGACGGTCGAGCAGGTAGACCTCGCCCTTGTCCAGGACCATCTGCGTGCCATCAAGGCTGCCGTTGTAGTCGTGGTCGAAGGAGTCAGCCGTACCGTCGCCATTGAAGTCGATTTCGAGGACGGTGTTGTCATTGGTGGCCTGAATGAGCGCATAGACCCGCTCGAAATCAAGTAGTCCCTGAGCGTTGAGCTCCTCGCCGAAGGGCAGGATGTACTTGATCAGCTGCGGTCGGACCGGGTAGACCTCCCAGGCGAGGGCCTGGAAGGTGTCTACGCCCTCAATCCAGGTTGCACGGGTGACCGTTGCCGAGGTACCGATGACATAAAGGATGTCGCGGCCGTCGACGGCGCAAACGCTGTCATCCGCTTCGTCGGCAGAGGCGTTGCAGAACGCAGGGTTCGGGTTGACGGTGCGTCCGAGCGGAATACTGGCGTCCTCGAACAGCTTGGCGTCGCCGGCAAAGTTCAGGGTGAACAGTTCGTCATAGGATGAAGTCGGGTTGGTGATGTCGTACTCGTAGCCGTCTTCCCAGTGGTCGACGATGACGATGGTGTTGTCGGCCCAGGCGGTTACGGCCACCAGCGAGTGCATGGTGGTTCCAGCCGTACCCTGGTTCTGCAGATCGCGCAGCGCGTAGGCCAGCAGGTCCTCATCACCGGGGATGAAGAACTGGCTATAGCCGGCGCCTGCGCCATAAGCCGCAGGCCCCATCATGGAGAATGAGCCGATCACTGCAAGCCCTGCGAACAGCAGTGACTTCGCGTTCTTTCTCAGATTCATCAGCCAACCCCTTGCAATCGCGCTTGATATTCAGTACGGGCAGACCCTGCCCCGGACTAGAATACATGGCAAATGCAGCCTGATTCAGTATCACAGGAAACAAATTGCCACAGGCAGCCGCCATCGACTGCAAGGGCCTCGGCTCGCGGTTACCGGATCGGCTGCGCCGGATCGCCCAGCAGGGCGATACCCAGATACACCTCGATGCCCTTGAAGGGATCCTGCGATTGCTCGGCGATCTCGCGTTTGGCCGCGACGATGGCATCACCGATGCGCGTGCCGGGAATGAGCCGACTGGCCATGGCCTGGGCCATGGCATCGTGGCTGGGCTGATCCAGCAGGACCGTGGAGCCCATCACGCCTGACGCGCCACGCTGGGGCGTCAACATCAGCGCATGACCCATGGTGTTGGCTGTGGGCGAAACGAAATAGGTGGTCCAGCAGCCGAACTGCAGCACGATGGGCTGATTGGCATTCGGATTCAGGCTTGCCACCTGGCCTGCGCTCAGCAGCTGTTCGAAGGCCCATTGTGTGGGGCTCGAGTGCCCGGTGTAGCTGATCAGGCTCTGGCCGTCGTTGAAACCGGCGACTGCAGCGCTCTGTGCTGCCGCCGCACCGAGGACATCGGTATAGACCTCGGTGCGTTGCCAAACCGGTGCCATGGCTGCTCCCAGACTGCTTGCCGACTGTCCGAAATTCAGCTGCTGGTTGCTGTCGGTGGCGCCGGCCACCAGCATCATCCTGGTGCTGGAGGGCTGGGTCTCGTAGGCAATGATCTTGCGCACCGCCTCGGCTGCCTCAGCCTGGGTGCGTACCGGCAGACGCCCCACGGCGATTTCCGGCACGCCATCGCCGCTGAGGTCGCCGTACAGCGGGTCGGCGGGGGCATAGGCAACGATTTCGTTGGTGCGCGCATAGGGAGTCGGCACGAAACTGACCGAACCCGAGTTCAGGTAGCCGGCAGCGTCGTAGGTATCGCCACCAACCAGCAGCAGATATTGCGCCCCCAGCGGCGCAGCGAATTCGCGCACGAAACGGGCAATCGCTTCCGGGTCAGGGTTGCCACCGCTGTAGTGCAGGTAGATCTGCTCGACGTCGACTTGAGCCGTGCTCAGGCCCTGCGCCTGGCGATGCGCCACCAGGGGCGCAATCTGTCCGGAAAACAGGCCATGACTGATGACCCAATACTGCGCCGGCGCAGCCGGGAGTGGCTGCAGATCCACGGCCGGGCTTACCGTGGGCTGCAGCAACTGGTTGGCGCTAGAGAGCCAAAGCTCGCTGTTCGCGCCCAGGGCCGAGTTCGGAATCGCCCGACCGGGACTCAAGACCAACTCGGTGGGCTCGTCGGCATCCACGCGATAGCTGCGCACGGTGCTGCCAAAGGCCGGGAAACTGATGGTTTCTATCGCAAGGGCCGAGAGTGACTGGCCATCCCCGATGCCATCGGCGAACAGCTGATCAGGGATACTGGAAGTTGACTGCAACCCGGAGCCGAAAAACTTGCCGCCAGACAGATGAGGCATGGTCTGATAGCGCAATTCGATGGCTTCCAGGTGCACCAGATCGGCGGCGTTGCCGGTGTCGCGTGGCAATTCGATCCGAACGGTATTGCTTCCAGCCTGCAGATTGTCCACAGCCACTTCCAGGTCCCAGGGCACGATGCCGTCGAAACGTCGGGAAGCCACCTCGACACCATTGAACAACACCCGGACATGGTGATCGGGCAAGGCAGCGGGCGGATAGTCGAGTCCACCCCAGAGACTCAGTTTGAGCCGACCATTGCCGGCAACGGGTCCACTGAGCATCAGCGGGAAGTCAGCGGACGCCGGCCCACCATTGGCAACGATTCGAGCAGCGAACCAGGGATCGCCAACAGGTGACGAGAAGCTGTAACCGAGCTGCGGCGCATAGCGCGCCAAGGCCCACTGCCCCGCAGCGTCGCCGGCCTGAAAGCTGACCGGCTGCAACACTGACATCTCTCGTACGGAGGCGGCATCGCGCCGGAGCACATAGGTTTCGGTGCGGGCGTAGCGATCAGACTTCGGAGTACCGAAAAATTCGATGCTGGAACCGGGGCCGAAAACGTCGCCACCACGGATGCGCCGAGTGACCGGACCTTCGCGGCCAAACAGAGCGAGGTCCGAGGCCGACACGCCGGCCAGATCAACGCCTGCTGCCGCGAGTGCCTCGTAGTTGACCCGTTGCATGCCGCGCTCTTCCACCTTGATATAGGCGGATTGCGCACCACCCAGACCGCGCTGCAGCGCGACTTGCGACAATTCGGCATGCGCCTGCGCCCAGTCGTACACGTCTGCCGCCGGCATGACCCCGTAGGCCTGACCGATGCTGAAGGGGCCGCGCTGCACTTCGTCGCCGGTGATGCTGACATCGGCCAGATAGAGTCTTTCATAGCCTTCGTCAGGAATCCTGAGCTCGTAACTCTGCGGCAGTTCCGAATCAATGACGCGACTGGCGATCAAGCCGTCGATAGACACTCTCTTGCCGTCCTGGTCCGCATACAGGCGATAGCCGAGGTTTCCGGCCTCGGCACTGGAAGCGAACTGAATCGTCAGCTGGCCGTCCTCGCGCCTCGCTCTGAAGTAGGCGTTGCTTATTGGCGTCGTGAAGCTGCCCCCATTGCTCTGCAGGCACAGTAACGGCGAACCGTTGCGCGGCGGTGCCGAACCAGAACTACCAGCGCCGCCGCCAGTGGAACCGTTGCGGGTGAATTCCGTGACCGCAAGGCTGGAACTGGTACCACCGGTCGCGCCGAGTACCTCGGTAGTGGGCGAGCCGCTTTCAAAGGCCAGCGAGATCACGCCGCCACCGCCACCGCCGCCTGGCCCCTCGGATTCATTGTTGGCGATCAACTGATTGCCGCCGACACCGCCGTTCGCGGCAAAGCGCACGTTATTGGCGATGGTCTTGTCAATCAAGGCCACGATTGTGCCACCGCCACCGCCGCCACCTGGGGCATCGTTATGCGTGGCGATGGTCGGTAAGCCGTCAGCGCCATTGGCTTCGATCAATGTGGTTGCCACGCCCGCATTCGTGGTGATTCGCTGAGCGATCAGGAAGATCAGACCACCACCGGCCGCACCGCCTTGCTGGGAGCCGTTGTTGCCGTCGCCAGATCCGCCGCCACCGCCGAAATACAGGCGGTCTACACTGTCAGCCACCAGTGGACGACGGTTGAGCGGCCTGCCGCCCAATCCGCCTCGGTTGAGGCGGTTGTTTCCACCCCAATTCTGCCCACCGTTGCAACCCGGGTTGAAAGTCGTGCAGCCGGGCGCGACCAGTGCTGCATCGCGATCCACATTGCCAAAGGTATAACCGCCGCGCCCGCCGCCAGAACTGGTGCTGGCAGAGGTTACCGTTGGCAGATCATTGGCGTCTGCCGAGTTATCGTCCAAGGCCCAGGCCGCAGCAAATCCGGCGACCGGGTTTCCGCCACCATTCCAGGCAGCAGGACTACCGCCGTTGGCGCCACCGCCGCCGCCAGCATTGTGGGAGTTGCCGCCGCCACCGCCATTGGCCAGCGCACCGCGATTGAAGGCCCCGGAGCCCGCACTTCCATAGCTGCCGGTTTCATTATTGTCCGCCAGGCTGCCGCAGGTACCAGTGTTGTCGTCGCCGGCCCAGCCGAGAATGCTCTCGCCCTTGCGGCCACCGGCGTTGCAGTCGTTGGCCAGATAGGTGTTGACCGGCGGGCCGCCAGAACCAGCAGTCAGATCATCCGACGCACCGCCGCGGAAACCCACGCCGTTGGCTCGAATGCGGCCGGTCCCGTTGATGGCGATGGTGCCATTGGCCGGATTGTAGGCGGTACCGATACGCACATCGAGAGCGATCACGCCACCGGTACTGCCGTCCCAAGCCGAGGGCGGCACAAGAACGCCGCCCGAATTGATCGTCAGGTTGCGCAGTTGCGGCACCCGGATCACCATGGCGCCCGAGTCATAACTCTTTTTCAGCCCGGTGCAATTGGGCGAGTTGGTGACAATGGTGACCACGTTGCCAGCCACCGAGTTGACGTAAACGAATTCATACAGCCCCGCCTCACCATAACTGGTGACCGCGCCAAAAGCGGTGCTATCCGTGGTGGTGATGGTGCCGCCCAACTCCTGCGGTTGGTAGATCATCAGCAGATCATTGGGGCCCAGTGCTGTATTGAAGCCATTGCCGGTGGTGGCACCCGAATTCACGCAGGTCCCGGTGCAAGTTGGCAAGGCCAGGGCCGCGGCACTGGTGACCGTGAAACTGGTAGCGCCGGCGGCTGCGGCACCGTTCAGCGTGGTGTAGCTGTTCAGCGAGCGCGAGGCGGTGAGCGTGACATCGCCGTCCTGCGCCGGACCGGGATCGAAAGCCTTGAGGGTGACGGCCGACATCGAATCAAAGGTGTTGCCGCTGGCAGTGTGCTGGGATGTGCTGGTACCTGCCGTGGTGCTCTCCAGCGCGTAGGCATTCATCCGATTGGGATCCGCGGGCTGGGTGGCGTTGATGGCGCTGGCCCAGCCTGCAGCAAAACCCGAGATCGTTCGTGCCGCTCCGTTGTTGTTGCGCGTCAGGTTCACAACTTCAACGGCAAGGTCTCCTGAGTTGATGGTCAGCGCAGTCGCAAAGGGCCCTATCGTCGAATTTGAGCCTGCCGCGCTGTTGAAATTCTGCGAATCGGTGAGCAAGGTAGCCTGATCAACGCCGGCATACACCGCGGCGTGAATGATGGTGTTATTTGACGTACCCCCACTGACATTGGCGACCAGGCTGGAGCCAACTGCAGCGCTGATTCCGGAATCGGCCAACAGAAATATCCATGAGTGCTGTTGCGCGGTGTCGCTGGCTTCGTCGGTCACGGCCTTGACCAGGTTCTGGCCACCGTAGGTGACTGAAGCGGTCATCGCGCCCGCGCTGGTGCGCGTCGAAGCCACCACCACCACGAGTACACGATTCGATCCGGCGGCTATCGAGTAGGCACCATTGATAGAGCCGGCAGGAAAGGCCGTGCTGTTGTATTCGGTGGTCCAAGGCTTGAATATGGCCACAGCGGCACATGCCGCGCTCCAAGGCAACAATCCCGCCAGCATCAGGATCACGACAAGCATCGACGGACTACGCCGACGACGGCGCACGCACGCGGAGTTCGAGACATACAAACTGTCGTCGGAACATTCCGCCGCCGAACCACCTGTCCACCGCGAAGCCAGCGCGCAGCAGCGCTGTAGAGTTTTGCTAGCCCACATGACCTCATCCCCCGTAATCACCTGCGCGCTCATCTGGAAGCTACGAAACCTGACGAGACGCACGTGTAACAGCAATTTCGACCAGCGCCTGATGCCCATCAGCAGCTGGGTTGCGATAGCGTAGCGCGACATCAAGAACAATTCCGCAGGCGAATGCGAAAATCGCATCAAAAGACCGACCAGCGGTGCGATAAACCAGTCTACAAATGTTTCATGCCGCTGTTGTTACCGCCTTGCGACAAACCCATCCGGAACCCTGGAAGCTGCACGGCATCAGCAGCGAGCAGCACCGCGCCTATCGGGCAAGAATTCAAGGCACCTACTCCGGAAGCGTAGCGGTGAGCAGGGGCCGTAGCCTTTGCCAATGATCCAGGGGCCAGGAATCCGCTGCAAGATCTCTCCAGAACTGGGAGAATCCCGCCCCCGCTTGACGTTGAACCCAGCCTCGCATGTCCGAACATCAGAAAGAAACCCGGCGCCGCCGTACCTTTGCGATCATTTCGCACCCTGACGCCGGCAAGACCACGCTGACCGAGAAGCTGCTGCTCTTCGGTGGAGCGATCCAGATGGCGGGCTCGGTGAAGTCGCGCAAGGCGGCGCGGCATGCCACGTCGGACTGGATGGCGCTGGAAAAGGAGCGCGGCATTTCCGTGACCTCCTCGGTGATGCAGTTTCCCTATGCGGGGCGGATCATCAATCTGCTGGACACGCCGGGCCATGCCGACTTCTCGGAAGACACCTATAGAGTGCTGACGGCGGTCGACTCGGCGCTGATGGTCATCGACTGCGCCAAGGGCGTGGAAGAGCGCACCATCAAGCTGATGGATGTGTGCCGCCTGCGCGACACGCCGATCATGACTTTCATCAACAAGCTCGACCGCGAGGGCCGCTCACCGATCGAACTGCTGGACGAGATCGAGAGCGTGCTGCGCATCCAGTGTGCGCCGATCACCTGGCCGATCGGCATGGGTTCCAGGCTCAAGGGTGTCTACCACCTGCTGCTCGATGAGGTGCACATCTTCGAGCCAGGCAAGAACTTCACGCGTCAGGATTCGACCATCTTCAAGGGCCTGGATGCGCCGGGACTGGCCGAGCGGCTGGGCGCCCAGGTGCTGGCCGAACTCAAGGACGAGCTGGAACTGGTGCAGGGTGCCTCGCATCCCTTTGATCGCGAAGCCTACCTGGCCGGGCAGCAGGCGCCGGTGTTCTTCGGTTCGGGCATCAACAATTTCGGCGTGCAGCTGCTGCTGGATTTCTTCGTCGAACACGCGCCCTCCCCGCGCCCGCGCGCCACCGAGACCCGCACGGTCGATCCGCTGGAAGACAAGTTCAGCGGCTTCGTGTTCAAGATCCAGGCGAACATGGATCCGCAACACCGCGATCGCGTGGCTTTCTTCCGGGTGTGCTCGGGGCGCTACGAATCGGGCATGAAAGCCTGGCATGTGCGCGCCAACAAGGAGTTCCGCGTGGCCAATGCGCTGACCTTCATGGCCAGCGACCGCGAGATTGCCGAATGCGCCTACCCCGGCGACATTCTGGGCATCCACAACTATGGCACGCTGTCGATCGGCGATACCTTCACCGAAGGCGAGATGCTCAAGTACACCGGCATCCCCAACTTCGCGCCCGAGTTGTTCCGCCGCGCCCGCTTGCGTGATCCGCTGCGCCTGAAGCAGTTGCAGAAGGGCCTCACCCAGCTGTCGGAGGAAGGCGCGACCCAGTTCTTCAAGCCGCTGCTGGGCCACGACCTGATCCTGGGCGCCGTCGGCACGCTGCAGTTCGACGTGGTGGCCTACCGGCTCAAGGACGAATATGGCGTCGATTGCCTGTTCGAGCCGGCACAGATCCACACCGCGCGCTGGATCATCGGCAATGATGCCAAGTCGATCGAGGACATGGAATCCAAGACCATGCAGAACATGGCCCGCGACGCCTCTGGTGCGCTGGTGTACCTGGCACCGACCCGGGTCAATCTGCAGCTGACCGAAGAGCGCTATCCGAAGCTGCGTTTTGCCGCCACCAAGGAACATGCGCAGCCGGTGGAGATGTAGAAACCGGGCCTCCAGTTCGCACGCTGCTTTTGGTAGCCCGAGTGTGCCGCGTAGCGGCTCACCGGGGCTGTTGCCTTTGGTAGCCCGAGTGTGCCGCGTAGCGGCTCACCGGGGCTGTTGTGGGTCCAGACTTGTCTGGACGCTCTTGATTCCTGGAGCAAAAAAGCGTCCAGACAAGTCTGGCCCCACCAGAGCAGAGCCACCAGAGCAGAGCCACCAGCACAGAGCCACCGGTGCAGGGCGCGGCACACGCTCACGGCAACTTCAGGCCCTCGACCACCAAGCCCCGCTCAAGCAAATCCCGGCATTGCGCGTCATCGTGGGCCACGATCAGGGTCAGCTCGTCTTTCGCCAACAGCGGCTGCAGGGCCAGCAACTGGTTGGCGACGACCTGGCGGTCTTCCTGCAGCATGTAGTGGCTGACCACATGGGGCCGGCCGGTGCTATGGCGTATGGCATCGGCGTGCCAGGCAATGTCGCCGACGAACAGGAACTCATGGCCATCGGCGCGGCGCACGTAGATCAGCTGCGAGCCAGTCGAATGCCCGGGCGCCGGAATCACGACGACACCGGGCGCCGGGGATGTGGGTGCGCTCAGATCAACCGGCGCGAAGCGCTCGAGATCGCCGGGCTTGAACTGGACATGCGACAGCGTCGGTCCTGTGAGTTGCGCCCGGGTCAACCAGGCTTTGGGTGCCAGCTCAGCCAGATAGGGTGACTGGGCGATGCCGCCCAGATGATCCAGGTGTTCGTGGGTCACCAGGATCAGATCGGCCGCCCGCAGGCCCTGCTGCATCCGGTCAAAGGCATCCTGATCGAAACCGGCTCCGTCCGGCGCAAAACTCCGCTGATGCAGTGACAGGTCGTGGGCGCTGTCGATCATCACGGCGCTGCCATCGGCATAGACCAGCTGGTAGGCCAAGATGATCAGCGACTTCTGGGTGAACAGGGATTTTCCCGCCACCATGGCGCCAAAGGGCGCCGAGGCCTCGGCAACCTTGATGGCGCGAACTTCGACCGGGCCGGCACCATCGGTGACCAGCCCGCGTGCGGCCTGGAGATCGATATTGAAGGCACCAGCGATGGGCGTTGGTGATGCCCAGAGCATCTTGTAGGCAATAGTCGCCAGCGCGATGAATACGAGCGCGATCAGCCAGCGCCAGAACCGCTTCATTCGATGACCCCCGGGAATCCTCGGAAAGCGTCTTTATGCGTGAATGCCGGGGATGATGCAAAGCAACGCCGAGCCCTTGTGGGTCCAGACTTGTCTGGGCGCTCCTGGCACCTTCCCAGGTGCGCTGCGCTTACCTGGGCTGCCTTCTGGCCGAGCACCCTCCTCAGACTTAGATGCCATGAGGGCCGTGGACGCGAGATCCTCTGCGGTGCCTAAACCTGAAGGAGCTACGCTGATGTCCACGACCCTCGCTGCAAACGCTACCACTTTCAACATCACGCTTCCGGTG
>JALHRS010000034.1 GCA_022841325.1 Lysobacterales bacterium
CCGAGTCCCGAGTCCCGAGCCCCGAGCCCCGAGTCCCGAGTCCCGAGTCCCGAGTCCCGAGTCCCGACAACCGACAACCGACAACCAACCACCCGACGCGCGTCAGCGCGTCAGCGCCCATAGCCCGTCAACGCCAGCGTCAGCAGCTGCTTCATTTCCTCGCGCAGCGAAACCGGTGCCAGCACTTCGGCGTCGGGGCCGTAGCGCAGCACGTCCATCAGCAACTCGCGGGCATTGCCGAAAGGCAATTGCAGCTCGAAACGGCCATCCGGCAGGAAGCGCCCTTTCTGCTGCGAATGCCAGCGTTCGTCGGCCACCCAGCGCGCCGCGTGCGAGGAAAAGCGAATCGTGGCCCAGGCCCGGGCAGGCCCGGAAAAGATGCCGTAGCTGGACGCGAAGTGCGAATCCAGTTCGGCCTCCGGCCAGTCCTCGGCGTTCGCCAGCTGCACCTGCGCGGCGCTGATCCGGTCCAGGGCAAAACTCCGCAGGCCACGCCGGTCGTGGTCGTAGGCATCCAGATACCAGTTGTCGCGGTAATGGGTGAGCCGCTGCGGCGAAGTGTCGCGCACGCTGCCGGCACCGGTGGAACGGGCGCGATAGCTGAAGCTCAGGCGCTTGCGCTCGAGCACCGCACTGGTGACGCTGCGAAAGGTGGCGTCGTCGAGTTGGCGACTGGCCTGCCGGATCACCCGAATCCGTCCCAGGTGATCCACCCGGTCACCAACCAGACCCTTGAGCCGGGGTCCGAGATCACCGAGGGCCTCGGCCAGCGCGCCCTCGCTCTGGGCACTGAGCGCCTGCCGTGCCACCAGCAACGCGTAGACCTCATCGGGCGACAACCACAGTCCAGGCAATTCGAAACTGTGTTCCTCATCGCTGCTGTACTTGAAGCGATGGGTGTCGGGATCGGTGTCGATCGGCGCGCCCAGCGCATCGCGCAGAAAAGCGATGTCGCGGTAGACCGTGGCCCGCGAGGCCTCGATCTCGTCCATCAGTTTTTCCAGCGAGACCCCGGTGCGGTTGTGCCGCAGCAAGCGATGCAGACGGACAATGCGTTCGTAGCGATCCATACAGAAATTCCGCTGAGATCTGAGCGCGCCATCGCGCAGTGCAATCCTACCCGCTCAGAATCCGCCGTAGCGGAAACTCGGTCCTATCGCCGCCGCCAGGATGCCGGCCAGGGCGATCAGCCCCAGCACCATCGCCAGTCGCACAATCCGCGCGGGCATCAGCGTAGGCAGCACTCTCAGGCGCAGATAGGTCAGCAGCAACATGATCAGCGCCAGCAATCCAAGCTTGGCCAGGATCACGCTGGCGATCGGCAGGCTGGATTCAAACCACAGCGTCGAGTCCGGCAACCAGTTCCAGGCCAGCCACAAGCCGCTGACGATCAGTACTGCCAATGCGGGCAGGCCTACCCGCTGCAGCCGCGCGTGCGCATCAACCAGACCACGGGGATCGCGCGTACGCACGGCTTCAGGCGCGTAGCCGAGCACCAGAAACAGGTAGCCGCCCACCCAGACCGCGGCGGCCAACAGATGCAATACCAGGAGGGCGTGATGTGACATCCCGCTGTTATAGCTTCCACCATGCGAAAGTCGAGTCATGTCAGGAAGTCTGGTGTCGCCGGTGCACAGAGTGGCGACAGGCGGCCTCCCCTTTTCCTTTTTCCCTTTTCCTTTTCCCTTTTCCTTTTTCCCTTTTCCTTTTTCCTTTCCCCGCCCCCGACGGCCCCGCTCCGGGCAAAGCCCCGTCGTCACCAAAGCCGGCACTAGCCTTCGCCTATACTTGGCGGCCTACTTGGCTACCACGAGGCGCGAATGACCGCGCTGGTTGTACGCAACCTCAAGAAAACCTACGCCGGGCGCGTCGAAGCGCTCAAGGGCATCTCGCTCAACGTCGAGGAGGGGGATTTCTTTGCCCTGCTCGGGCCCAACGGCGCCGGCAAATCGACCCTGATCGGCATTGCAGCCTCGCTGGTGCGGCCTTCCGAGGGCGATGTGCTGATCTTCGGCGACAGTGTGGTCGACCAGCGCAGTGCCGCGGTGTCCCACATCGGCCTCGTGCCCCAGGAATTCAATTTCAACCAGTTCGAGAAGCCCTTCGAGATCCTGGTCAATCAGGCTGGCTACTACGGCGTGCCGCGGGCGCTGGCGCGCAGCCGGGCCGAGCAGTATCTGAAGCAACTGTCGCTGTGGGACAAGCGCGATGTCGCTTCGCGCACCCTGTCCGGCGGCATGAAGCGCCGGCTGATGATTGCCCGGGCCATGATGCACCAGCCGCGTCTGCTGATCCTGGATGAGCCTACTGCGGGCGTCGATATCGAGATCCGTCGCTCCATGTGGACCTATCTGCGCGAGATCAACCGCGCGGGCACCACCGTGATCCTGACCACCCACTATCTGGAAGAGGCCGAGAGCCTGTGCCGCAACGTGGCCATCATCGACCACGGCACTATCATCACCAACACCACGGTCAAGGCCTTGCTGGCGACGCTGGATGTCGAAACCTTCGTCTTCGACCTGGCCTCGGCGCCGGCCACGGCACCGGAATTGCCCGGCTGCGTGGTGCACCGGGTGGATGACACCACCATCGAAGTCGAGGTGCCGCGCGGCACCGAACTCAATGGCCTGTTCGCCGCCTTGACCACGGCTGGCATCGGTGTGCGCTCGATGCGCAACAAGGCCAATCGCCTGGAGGAACTGTTCATGCGCCTGCTCGAAAAACCGCCGGTGGCCGCATGAGCACTGCCGTGCGCTGGGTCCCGTTCAAGACCATCGTCATCAAGGAAATCAATCGCATCCTGCGCATCTGGGGCCAGACCCTGGTGCCGCCGGCGATCACGATGACCCTGTACTTCCTGATATTCGGGCAACTGGTGGGCAAGCGCATCGGCGAGATGGGCGGGCATCAGTACATGGATTTCATCGTGCCGGGGCTGGTCATGATGAGCGTGATCCAGAACGCCTACGCCAATGTGGTCAGTTCCTTCTTCGGCAGCAAGTTCGGCCGCTATGTCGAGGAACTGCTGGTCTCACCCACGCCCAACTGGATCATTCTGGCCGGCTATGTCAGCGGCGGCGTGATGCGCAGCTGCATGGTCGGCGCCATCGTGCTGTGCGTGGCGCTGCTGTTCACCGACCTGTCGATTGCCCATCCGCTGGTGATGGTGGCCAGCGTGATCCTGGCTTCGGTGCTGTTTTCCCTGGCCGGATTCGTCAACGCCGTCTACGCCAAGAAATTCGACGACATCTCGATCATCCCGACCTTCATCCTGACGCCGCTGACCTATCTGGGTGGCGTGTTCTACTCGGTCAGCCTGTTGCCCGAGTTCTGGCGCAATGTGTCGATGGCCAACCCCATCCTGTACACCGTCAACGCCTTCCGCTACGGCGTGCTCGGCGAGAGCGACGTGCCCATCGGCGCCGCCTTCGCCATCATGCTGGTCGCCATCGCCGTGCTCGGCCTCTACTGCCTGCGGCTGCTGAACAAGGGCGTGGGTCTGCGCGCCTGAGTTTGCCGAGAGCACAGCGTGGCGGGACGAAGCAATCCAGTGCTCCTGGAATCGTGCCCCCGGATTGCTTCACGGCGCTTTCCATGAACTGCAGACAAGCGATGGCGGCAAGACCAGGCGGGCTGCTGCTCTGGAGGGCGCCGCGCTGCCGCGCCGCTTTGCGCTGAGCGGAGATCAAGAGCGGCCGCGCAGGCGCGCGTCCCTCCTCAAAGCCGCTCCGTGCCTGCCAGGGTTCATGGCCCGCGCGCAGTGTCGGGCAGACACACATGGCTCGCAATGACGCCGGGGCAAGGGCCGATGATTTCGGTCACAACCACCGATTGCTCATGCTGGCACCGCAACCCAGCTTTGATCCGGGCTCTTCGTCGTGCACTTTCTGCTTTTCCTTCGCGTCCTTCGCGTCCCGCTGCTGGCCGTGCACGGCCGAGAAGACCAGTTTTCGCGACCGGAGCTCTCCAGATCAGACGACCTTGGCCGCCGGCGCAATCGCCAGCGCCACTGCCAGGCCGACGAAGATGACGGCGCCCACCCAGTGGTTGTTGAGAAAGGCGGCGAAGCAGGCGCTGCGCTCACGCTCGCGGGCGCGCCAGAGCTGCCAGCCCATCAGGGCGGCAGCCATGCCCAGGCCCGCCCACCAGGGCCAGCCCAGCTCGCTGCGCTGGCCGATCAATGCCAGCGTCACCAGCGCCGAGCCGTGCAGGATGCCGATCGCGATCAGGTCGAGCTCACCAAAGAGTATGGCCGTGGAGCGTGCGCCGGCCTTGATGTCGTCATCGCGATCGACCATCGCGTAGAGCGTGTCGTAAGCCGTGGTCCACAGCAGATTGGCGCAGAACAGCAGGATCGTGATCGGTCCGATCTCCACCTCCAGCGCGGCATAGGCCATCGGAATCGACATGCTGAAGGCCGCGCCCAGCACCACCTGCGGGAACCAGATGTGGCGTTTCATGTACGGATAGCTGACCGCCAGCACGGCCGCGACCACCGCCAGCCAGATCGTCAGTCGGTTGGTCAGCAACACCAGGCCCAAGGCCGTCAGCATCAAGGCGGCAAAGATGATCAGGGCCTCGGTGCCGGAGACTTCGCCGCTGGCCAGCGGCCGGTCCCTGGTGCGCTCGACCTCGGGATCGAGCCAGCGATCGGCGTAGTCGTTGATGACGCAGCCCGCCGAGCGGGTCAGGACCACGCCGGCCACGAAGATCGCCAGCGTGGCAATCGGCGGCAAGCCTCCCGCCGCCAGCCACAGCGCCCACAGCGTGGGCCAGAGCAGCAGCAGGATGCCGATCGGGCGGTCCAGACGCAGCAGTCGCGCATAGGCCGGCCAACGCGATTCCGGTGCGTCCTGGGTAGCCAGCATGTGCCGGCCGGCAGCCGTCTCCACCAGACGGTAATGCGGTCGCGACACCCGGCGGTTCTTGTTGGGCTTGGCCATGGTTTGATTCTGCCACGGCCGGCGGGTGGCGGATGCCGCCAACAGCGTGCGCCGCTATGCTCGGTACAAATCAGTACCTGGGGTGGTGCAAGGTCATGAGTGAGCCAGGCGATCGCCCCATGCGGATCGTGATTCTGGGCGGCGGCACCGCCGGCTGGATGGCAGCCGCGCTGATGGCCACCCGCTGGGCTGATCGCCGGCCATCGATCCAGGTACTGGAGTCACCGGACATCGGCATCATCGGTGTAGGCGAGGGCTCCACACCGCAGCTCAAGGCCTTTTTCGACACGCTGGGCATCGCCGAATCGGCGTGGATGCCGCGCTGCAACGCCACCTACAAGGTCGGCATCGAGTTTCGTGACTGGTCGACGCGGGCCGGTTTCGAACACTATTTCCATCCCTTTCCCAGCGAGACCGACGAACGCACCGCGCCGGCGCTGTTCTTCAACAGCGTCATCCGTCGCCGCGGGGCCGATGTCGAAGGCCATCCGGACCCGTTCTTCCTCGCCACCGAACTGGCCAGACGCAAATTGGCGCCGCTGCCGGCCAGGAACTTCCCCTTCCGCAGTTACTACGGCTACCACTTCGATTCGCAGCTGATCGGGCGCTTCCTGCGCCAGCACTGCTGCGCCCGTGGAGTGACTTACGTCGAAGGCACCGTGGCCCGGGTCGAACAAGCCGAGAGCGGCGACATCCTGGCCCTGCATACCGAAGACGGACGCCGGATCGAGGGCGATTTCTTTGTCGACAGCACCGGTTTCCGCTCGCTGCTGCTGCAGGGCGCGCTGGGCGTACCCTTCCGTTCCTTCGGCGACAACCTCTACAACGATTCCGCGGTGGTGGCGCCTACGCCGGCGGACACCGATGGCATCGCCCCGCAGACCACCGCCACAGCGCTCAGCGCCGGCTGGGCCTGGCGCATTCCGCTGACCAACCGGGTGGGCAACGGTTATGTCTACAGCTCGCGTTATCTGTCGAAGATCGCCGCCGAGAACGAGCTGCGGCAGCATCTCGGACTACCCGAGGACGGCCCGCCGCTGCGCCACCTGAGCATGAAGGTCGGTCGGGTGGAGCAGCACTGGGCGCGCAACTGCCTGGCGGTGGGCCTGTCACAGGGCTTCATCGAACCGCTCGAAGCCACCGCGCTGCATCTGGTGCAGGAAACGGTCGAGAGCTTCATCGAGGCCTATACGGCCGGCGGTTTCAGCAACCAGCACCAGGACGCCTGCAATGCCGCGATCAACGCCCGTTTCGAGGGCATCCGCGACTACATCGTCTGCCACTACAAGGTGAATTCGCGCAGCGACACGCCCTATTGGCGCGACAACTCCGCCAATACCGTGCTGTCCGATTCGCTCAGGCAGATCCTGCAGGTCTGGCACGACGGCCAGGATCTGCTGCCGGAACTGCAGCGACAGGGCATCGAGCGCTATTACGCCGCCGCCAGCTGGCATTGCCTGCTCGGCGGCTACGGTCAGTATCCGCCGCCGCAGCGCCTGATCCCGCCCAGCGCCAAGGCCGCCCGCTACGACATCGCCCGCATCCGCGATTTCGTGCAGCGCTGCGCGCTGAATTTTCCGGCCCATGAGCAGGCCTTGCGGGAGCTCGCGGCACCGTAAGTGGGTCCGGCCTACGCCGGACGTAGCGCGGCTCCGGCGCGCGAAAGACCGACTTTGGTCTAGTCCACGACCAAAGTCGGACGCCGGGAGCAGCGGGCTCGGCTAAGCTTGCTCCATGCGTCAACCACACTGTTCGGGAGGACACCATGGCCACTCTGTATCCGGTTCCTGAAGCATTTGCCGCCAGGGCGCGTTTCACCGCCGAGACTTATCGCACGCAATATGCGGCCTCGATGGCCGACCCGGAAAGCTACTGGCGTGAGGCTGCCAGGCGGCTCGACTGGTACACCTTCCCTACCCAGATCAAGGATGTCAGCTACCAGGCCGAGGATTTCCGCATCCGCTGGTATGAGAACGGTGAGTTGAACGTGTCGGTGAACTGTCTGGACCGGCATCTGGCCAGCCGCGGCGACAAGACCGCGATTCTGTGGGAGGGCGACAATCCCGAGGAAAGTCTGCGACTGAGCTATCGCGAGTTGCATGCGCGGGTCTGCAAGATGGCCAATGCGCTGCGCAAGCTCGGTATCGGCAAGGGCGATCGGGTCACGATCTATCTGCCGATGATTCCCGAGGCGGCGATCGCGATGCTGGCCTGTACCCGCATCGGGGCGGTGCATTCCATTGTCTTCGGCGGCTTCTCGCCGGATGCGCTGGTCAGCCGCATCGACGATTGTCAGTCGACGCTGGTGATCACCTCCGACGAAAGCCTGCGCGGCGGCCGCATCGTGCCGCTGAAGACCAATGTCGACGAGGCGCTCAAGAATCCGGCCACGGCAACGGTGCAGAAGGTCATCGTGGTCAAGCGCACCGGACGCGCCGTGGAATGGGTCAACGGGCGCGATCTCTGGTACCACGAGATCGTCGCCGATGAGCCGGAGACCTGCGAGCCGGAGCGCATGAACGCGGAAGATCCGCTGTTCATCCTCTACACCTCCGGTTCCACCGGCAAACCCAAGGGTGTGCTCCACACCACCGGCGGCTATCTGGTGTGGGTGAGCTTCACCCACGAGGCCGTGTTCGATCTGCGCGAAGACGATGTCTATTGGTGCACGGCCGATGTCGGCTGGGTCACGGGACACAGCTATGTGGTCTACGGGCCACTGGCCAATGGGGCCACCTCGGTGATGTTCGAGGGCATCCCCAATTACCCGAATGTCTCGCGCTTCTGGGAGGTGGTCGACAAGCATCAGATCACCATCATCTACACCGCACCGACGGCCATCCGCGCGCTGATGCGCGAGGGCGAGGAGCCGGTGAAACGCTGCTCGCGCGCATCCCTGCGCCTGCTCGGAACGGTCGGCGAGCCGATCAATCCGGAAGCCTGGGAGTGGTATCACCGGGTGGTCGGCGATGGCCGCTGCCCGATCGTCGACACCTGGTGGCAGACCGAAACCGGTGGCATGTTGATCACGCCACTGCCCGGCGCCATCGCCCAGAAGCCGGGATCGGCCACGCTGCCCTTTTTTGGCGTACGCCCAGCCATCGTCGATGCCGAAGGCCACCAGCTTGAAGGTGCGGTCGAGGGCAATCTGGTGTTGCTGGACAGCTGGCCGGGACAGATGCGCACTGTCTACGGCGACCACAAGCGCTTCATCGAAACCTATTTCACGACCTTTCCGGGCACTTATTTCACTGGCGATGGCGCCCGCCGCGACGAGGACGGCTATTACTGGATCACCGGCCGCGTCGATGACGTGCTGAATGTGGCCGGCCACCGCCTGGGCACGGCCGAGATCGAGAGCGCGCTGGTCTCGCACCCGGCCGTGGCCGAGGCCGCCGTGGTCGGCTGCGCCCACGACATCAAGGGCCAGGGCATCTATGTCTACGTGACCCTGAAGACCGGCGTCGAGCCCACCGAGGCACTGCGCAAGGAACTGCGCGAGCACGTGCGCAAGGAAATCAGCCCGATCGCCACACCGGATTACATCCAGTGGGCCCCCGGTCTGCCGAAAACCCGCTCCGGCAAGATCATGCGCCGCATCCTGCGCAAGATTGCCGCGAACGAACACGAGCAGCTCGGCGATATCTCCACGCTGGCCGATCCGGGCGTGGTGGCCAATCTGGTGGCGGAGCGTCTGGTGCGGTAACGGGGCACGGGGCACGGGGCACGGGGCACGGGGCACGGGGCACGGGGCACGGGGCACGGGGCACGGGGCACGGGGCACGGGGCACGGGAAAGGCTACGGATTTGCGGCGCTCTTGTGGGTTCAGACTGGCCTTAACGCTCTTTCCTGTGGGAGCGGACTCTGTCCGCGATGTCGGCAGGGCCGCTTGGCGGTCAGTCGTCGCGGACAGAGTCGGCTCCCACAGGCGAGGCGGCGATGGTCCACAGGTGCGGTGGCCACCGGGTACCGGAGTTGGCCGCTTCATCGTGTCACGTAGCTCGCTTTGCTCCCAACGTGACCTACGTCCCCGCGCTTGCCGCCGCCGTGGCGCTCGCACTTGAGCACTGAAGCCCAAAACATGATGGAATTGGGTCGGCATCTCAATGGTCCGGCAGCCATGTCCATCATCCTGATTGCAGACGATCACCCGCTGTTCCGCGAGGCCATGCGCCGGTCGGTGGAGCGGGCGCAGCCGGCGGCGACGATTGCCGAAGCCGAGAACGTGGCGGAACTGCTGGCTCTGATCGATGCGCATCCGGATGCGGATCTGTTGCTGCTGGATCTGACCATGCCCGGCGCGCACGGCTTCTCGGCGCTGGCGCATATACGCGCCACCCGTCCGGCGCTGCCGGTGATCGTGGTCTCGGCCCGCGAGGAGCCGATGGTGATCCGCCGGGCGCTGGCACATGGCGCTTCGGGCTTCATCCCCAAATCGGCTGATGCCGACCTGATTCAACGGGCACTCAATACGGTGATCGATGGCGAGACCTTCGATCCCTTTGCCCATGGCGCGGTGCGCCTCGACGAAGCCGAGCGCGAGCTATCCAAACGTCTGGCCGAACTCACGCCGCAGCAGTTCCGGGTGTTGACCATGCTCTGCGAGGGCAAGCTCAACAAGCAGATCGCCTACGATCTGGACGTGACCGAAGCCACCATCAAGGCCCACGTCACCGCCATCTTGCGCAAGCTCGGCGCCCACAACCGCACCATGGCGGTCACCATGGCAAGCCGCATGGCGGTGGACCCGGAAGCCGCGCGCTCGGTGAATGTCATCGAGGAATGACGGCGGGCCCAAGCGCCCCTGCGGGAGCGGACTCTGTCCGCGAACCTGTCGTCGATTGACCGAAGCTCGCGGGCGGAGCCTGCTCCCACAGCTCCTCGCTTGCTTGAGATGGGCGGCGTCATCAGTTCCGCAGCCGCGGGTCCAGCAGCCACTGCAGCGCATCGATCAGCAGATTCACCAGCGCCACGATCACGGCGACGGTGAGCACCGATCCGATCAGCAGGGTGTAGTCGCGATTGAGTGCAGCGGCAACCAGATAGCGCCCGAGGCCAGGTATGGAATAGACCATTTCGATGATGGCCGAGCCGGTCAGCAGGGCGATCAGCACCGGGCCCAGAAAGCCCAGCGTCTGCAACAGGGCCAGCGGCAGGGCGTGACGCCAGATCACCCGCGCTGGCGCATAGCCGCGCGCCTGCGCCGCGATCACCGGCGGGCTGTCCAGCGCCGCCCGCAGATTCTCTGCGAGCGCCCGCAGCAACACGGCAAACTGGGGCAGCGCCAGGCTCAGCACCGGTAGCACCCAGGTGCGCGGCTGATCCCAGCCAAATCCTGCCGCCGGCAGCCAACCGAGTTGCAGCGCAAACAGCAGCACCAGCAAGGGTGCCAGCACGAACTTGGGCACTGCCAGCGCCAGCAGCGAGGTCCAGGACGCCACCCGCAGCCCGACCGGTCGCAGCGCCAGCGTGCAGGCCACCGGCACCGCCAGGGCGATGGCCAGCAGCGCCGCCAGACCACCGAGCATCAGCGTGATCGGCGCCGCTCCCGCAATCAGCTCCTGCACGCTGTAGTCGCTGTACTGGAACGAGGGCCCGAGATCACCGCGCAGGGCATGGCCGAGGTAATCGCTGACCTGCACCCAGAAGGGCTGATCCAGCCGGTAACGCGCGGCCAGCGCCGCCTGGACTTCGGGCGGTGCCAGTTTCTCCTGATCGAAGGGCCCACCCGGCACCGCACGCAGCAGCGCCAGACAGAGCACCAGCAGCGCCAGCAGGGTCAGGGCGGTGGTGGCCAGACGCAGCAGCAGGGAGACCAGTAGTCTCATCGCGCCGCCTCGCACCAGCGCAGGAACTCGCTGGGATGATGGTCCAGCGGATGGGCGCGATAGCCACAGAGATCGGGGCTGAGCAGGTGCTTGGCGCTGTAGTGATAGAGCGGAATCAGGGCGTGGGCATCGAGCAGACGCTGCTCGGCCGCCCGCAGCGCCTGTTCGCGCTCAGGTCCGATGGCGGCGGCGGCACGGGCAATATCGGCATCGAATGCGGGATCGGAGTAACCGGTGTAATTCAGCGCATTGCCGCTGCTGAAAGGTTCCAGAAAATTCAGCGGGTCGGCGTAGTCGGCAAACCATCCGCCGCGGAAAACCTGGGTCAGCACCGCGGCACGGCGGGTCTGCACGAAGACCTTCCATTCCTCGTTGCGCAGGCGCGTGCGTACGCCCAGCGTTTCGCGCCACATCGCCGCCACCGCCAATCCCAGACGGCGATTGGCCAGACTGGTGTTGTAGCGGAGCTCGATCTCCAGCGGTCGGGCGCTGGAGTACCCGGCCTGTGCGTACAGCTCCCTGGCCCGCTGCAGTCGTGCCGCCGGTGCCAGTCTGGCGCCGGCATGGACCACCGCCTGGTCATCCGTGGCCGGGATCAGGCCGTAGGCGGGGACTTCCCCGTTGCCGGTGATGTAGCGCACCAGGATGTCACGGTCGATGGCCAGCGACAGCGCCTCGCGCAGACCGTGCTGCTGTCCCAGTGCGGGCGCTCTCAGGTTGTAGCCCAGATAGAAGGTGGCGTAGGCCGGCGCAATCAGCAGGCGCTCGGCATAGTCGTCTTGCAGTCGCTGCAGCTGACCCGGCGGCAGGGTCTCGGTCAGGTCCAGTTCGCCGGCCTGAAAGCGCTTGAATTCCTGGGCGGCATCTTCGGTCACGTGATAGCGCACGCTGGCGATCGCCACCTCCGGGGCACGCCGATAGTGGGGATTGGCCACCAGCGCGATGGTCGATTGCGGGGTCCAGGCATCCAGCACATAAGCGCCGTTGCCGAACAGGCGCCCCGGACGGGTGAAGCCGCCGCCGTGCTGGTCGATGGCGCTGCGCTGCACCGGCATGGCGATCGGCAGCGCCAGCCGGCGCAGGAAGTCGCTGCGCGGCGTGCTCAATCGGATTTCCAGGTTCAGTGGATCGAGTGCCTGCACGCCGAGCTCGACCGCCTCGCCGCGCAGCCTGGCTTCGGCGCCGACAATGGGCAGCAGCATCGCCGCCGAGGGTGCGGCGGTGGCCGGATCCAGTGCACGGTTGAGGGCGTGGACAAAATCGGCGGCGGTGACCGCGCTGCCGTCGGCGTAACGACCGTCCGCGCGCAAACGGAAGCGATAGCGCAGCCCGTCGGCGCTGATCTCGAAGGACTCGGCCGCGCCGGGCACCAGTTCGCCCTCGGCGTCATCCCGCATCAGCCCTTCAAACAGATCACGCAGGATCTGCTGCGCCGACAGCCCCTGGGCGCGCTGCGGATCGAGCGTGTCGGGCTCGGGGCCATTGCCGCGCTCCAGCGTGCGCGCAGCCAGCGGCGCGACGCCAGACAGCAGCAGGATCAGTAGGAGCGCTGGCCAGAGGCGCCAGCGCCGACGCCGATCGTCAATCGGCATTGTCCAGCTGCTCGTCGATCTGGCGCTTGTGGTCCATGCCGATTTCCTCGACGCCCTTGGCCTTGTCGATGGCCTTGAGCTGGTCGTCGAGCACGGTCTTGACCGGTTCCTGCGGCTCGGCGGGCGGCGGCGGTGCATCGGAACCGCAGGCTGCCAGCAGCGTCATCATCGGAATCAACAGGGCCAGGCGTTTCATGTGCGAACTCCGGTCAGCGAAAGCCCGAGTCTACTCCCAGCGCTGCGGGCGAAAGCGAGCGCCGGCGCTGCGATGCCCTATACAATCGAGCCCCCACCGCCGGAGCCCCACACCGTGCGTAGCCTTGTATTCCTGTTGCTGACCCTCGGTGCCCTGCCCGTGATTGCTGCCGAAACCCTGACCATCGATCGTCTGTTCGAGGACCCTGCCTTGTCGGGACCGTCTCCACGTCTGTTGAAGCTGTCCCCGGACGGCAAGCGCGTCACCTTCCTGCGTGGCAAGAGTGACAACCAGACCGTATTCGATCTCTGGGAATACCATGTACCCAGCAAGCAGACGCGCCTGCTGGTGGATTCGGCCAGCCTGACCGGGGGCGCCGAGGAACAGCTGTCGGACGCCGAGAAGGCCCGCCGCGAGCGCATGCGCATCGCCGGCACCTCGGGCATCGTCGAATATCAGTGGTCCGCCGATGGCAAGCAGCTGCTGTTTCCGATCGCCGGCTCGCTGTACGTCTATCGGGTCGATGCCAGGAAGGATCCGGTCAAGGCCCTGACCCAGGCCGCCGACGGCTTCGCCACCGATCCCAGGTTCTCGCCCAAGGGGCGCTATGTCAGCTTCGTGCGCGATGCCACCCTGTATGCCATCGAGATCGACAGCGGCAGCGAAACCCGGATCAGCCCGGCCGGCTCGGGCACGGTCAGCTACGGCATGGCCGAATTCGTGGCCCAGGAGGAAATGGGGCGTTTCAGCGGCTACTGGTGGGCGCCGGATGACAGCGCCATCGCTTACGCCCGGGTCGACGAAGCCCCGGTGGCGGTGGAAAAGCGATTCGAGATCCATGCCGACCGCACCGACGTCATCGAACAGCGCTACCCCGCCGCCGGCAAGGCCAACGCCGATGTGCGCCTGTACGTGCGCAAGCTGGCGAGCGAGGAAGCGGTAGAGATAGCCCTCGGCGACAACCGCGACATCTATCTGGCACGGGTGAACTGGCTGCCCGACGGCAAGGCACTGCTGCTGCAGCGCCAGAGTCGCGATCAGCGCACCCTGGACCTGATGCGGGCCGAGGTCGCGTCCGGCGACAGCGCGGTCATCCATACCGAGGCCAGCGATACCTGGGTCAATCTGCACGACAACCTGAAGGTGCTCGACGACGGCCAGAGTTTTGTCTGGAGCAGCGAGCTTGGCGGCTATCAGCATCTGGAGCTGCGCGCCATCGACGGCAGCCTGATCCGGCCGCTGAGCAGCGGCCCGTGGGTGGTGGAGGACGTGCTCGCGGTCGATCAGAAACTGCGTCGGGTCTATTTCAGCGGCAATGCCGACGATCCGCGCGAGAAGCATGTGTATTTCAACTCACTGGACACCACCGCGCCCGGATCGCCGACCCGGGTCACGCTTTACAACGGCTGGCACGAAGCGGTGTTCAGCGATGACGGCAAGGTGTTCGTGGACACCTTTTCCAACGAGAACACGCCGCCGCAGGTGCGCCTGCACGAGGCCGGAGGCAAGGAACTGGCGGTGCTCGAAGCCAACAAGGTCGAGGACGGACATCCCTACCACCCCTATCTGGAATCGCACCTGGCGCCGGAATTCGGCAGCCTCAAGGCCGAGGATGGGCAGACGCTGTACTACCGCATGATCAAGCCGCTCGGCTTTGTCGAGGGCAAGCGCTACCCGGTGCTGATCCGCGTCTACGGCGGGCCCCATGTGCAGTACGTGCAACGCAGCTGGGACAGCCGCTGGGGCCTGTTCGACCAGGTCATGGCCCAGCGCGGCTATATCGTGTTCACGCTCGACAATCGCGGCAGCGCCCGCCGTGGCGTGAAGTTCGAATCACCTATCTTCCGGCGCATGGGCGGGCCGGAAGTGGCCGATCAGATGGTCGGCGTGCGCTGGCTGGCGGAACAGCCCTTCGTCGATGCCGCGCATATCGGCTATTTCGGCTGGAGCTACGGCGGTTACATGACCCTGATGATGCTGGCCAAGCACTCGGGGCCGATCGCTGCCGGCGTGGCCGTGGCGCCGGTCACCGACTGGCGCCTGTACGACACCCATTACACCGAGCGCTACATGGATGACCCCGGGCGCTTCAAGGCCGCCTATGACGCCAGCTCGCTGTTCCCGCATCTGCCGGGTCTGAAAAGCCCGCTGTACCTGATTCACGGCATGGCCGACGACAATGTGCTGTTCACCCATTCCACCCAGCTGATGGCACAACTGCAGCAGAGCGGCACCCCGTTCGATCTGATGACCTACCCCGGCGGCAAGCACGGCATCAACCAGAGCCCCGCGGTGCGCAAGCATGTGTTCAATGCGATCGCCAACTGGCTGGACCGTCAGCTGCGGGTGAAGGGCAAGTAGGATTTGCGAGGGCACGAGGGCATGCAAGAGCAACTTCCGACAAGCTCTTGATCCTTCGTGTCCTCGTGCCGTCTTGCCCTTGTGCCACCGGCCCTCGTCACTCCGTATAAACCTCAACCCGATCGCGCCCGGCATTCTTGGCCCGGTACAGGGCCAGATCGGCGTATTCGAACAGCTGGGCCTGATCGGCGGGCTTGTGGCGGATGCGCTCGGCGATGCCGATGGAGATGCTGCTGCGGGCACCATCCTGGCCGGCCTGACGGGCATCGCGGCGGATGGCATCGGCGCGCTCGAGGGCGACGTCGATGGACGAGCCGGGCATCAGCAACACGAATTCCTCGCCGCCATAACGCGCCAGCAGCTCGCCCGGCCCAACCCACCCGGTCAGGCGCCCGGCGATGGCCTTGAGGCGTTCGTCGCCGAGCGCGTGCCCGAAGGTGTCGTTGAACTGCTTGAAGTGATCGACGTCGATCAGCAGCAGAGAGAGGTGGGCATCGGCAGCGCGCGCCGCCGCCCAGGCTTCGTCCAGTTCGAATTCCAGCTTGCGGCGATTGGCAACCCCGGTCAGACCATCCAGATCAGCCAGTTCCGACAGGCGCTGGTTGGCCTGTTCCAGTTGCAGGCTGCGCTGGTTCAGAGCCTCGGTGCGCTCGGACACCAGCTTTTCCAGCTCCTGGTTGCGCCGCTCCAGTCGCTGCGAGCGCCAGCGCAGCAGCAGGGCGAACAGCAGGATCAGGGCGACGATTGCCGCCAGTCTGGCGGTCAGCGTCTGATACCAGTCGGGCAGCACGGTGAATTCATAGCTGAGTGCCGGTCCCGGGACGCTGCCAGCATCGATGGTTCTGGCCTCGAAGCGATAACTGCCGGGGGGCAGCGTGCTGAATTCGCGCACACCTTCACTGTCACTGTCGGTCCAGTCGCCGTCGTAGCCCAGCAAGCGCGACTGGTAGCGTGAGCTTGCCGAGAGTGCCGGGCTGGCGTATTCGAAACGAAGCTGGCGAAAGCGCTTGAGTTTGAGCTCCTGGCCAGGCCGTAGCGGATGCCAGCGCACGCCGCCACCCTCGACATCGCTGCGCACGCTCTCCATCTGCGGTGGCTCACGCTCGATCTCCGCACGGGGTGCCCTTGGATCGAAGCGGACCATGCCGTTCCAGGTGCCGATCCAGGCCAGGCCACCGGTCCCCGAGCACTGCACGTCGACAATGCCACGGGTGCCCCCGGCCATCGGGTGCAGATCCTCGAAGGGATGCGCCGGATTCGCATCCCGGTGCAGCAGACGGCGGCCGGTGAAGGCAAAGACACTGCCATCTGCGCAGCTCCGCAGGCGCAGCTCCGAACTCGGCGCGAGGCCAGTGCTGATCAGTGGATGGGACGCCGCCGCTGCAAATTGCTTGCCGTCCCATTGAAACAGACTCTGGTCGGTGGAGATCAGGGTCGTGCCGTCCAGATTGAGCACAGCGGCATTGCTCTCGGGATCGTTGCCCAGATCCTGATCGACCGGCACCGGGTCCCGCAGGCGCCGATCGTTGTCGCTCATGGCGAAATGCATCGGAGTTGCCAGGAAGCGATCCACCCACAGGCTGCCGTCCGCGCCCTCGGAAATCTCGTCGAAGCGGAAGGAAGGATCTGAAAAACGCTGACTGACGCTGAAGCCGTCTCCCGCTGGGTCGAGCACCATGAGTCCGGTGTCTTCCAGCGCATAGACCCGGCCACCGATGACCGTCGAGGGAAACAGACGCCAACCCAGAACTGCCTCGACCACGGTGGTCAAGCGCTGATCACGCCACAGGTAAACGCCGTCGCGCGCAGCCACCAGCAGGCCGGTCGGAGTGGCGGCCAGATGGTTGACCTCCTTGCGGCTGAGGGCCAGCACTTCGAAGCCCAGGTTGCCCCGGTCATCACGGCTCGCACCAAACAGGCCCACCGAGGTCGCAACGAAGAGTCGCCCCTGATGGACCGCCGCGTGCGTGACCGGACCCCGCAGACCATGGCTGCGATCCAGCAGTGACCAGGCATCCGACAGGGACAATCGGACGATATCGGCCTCGGTCGCTGCCCACAGATGATTCTCGCGATCCGTGGCCAGGGCGATCACCGGAGCCGGGCCCGTGCGCCAGATGGAAAACCGGCCCAGATCCGCGCTCAGGCGGATGATCTCACCGCTGAGCAAGCCGATGGCGTAATCGCCACTGGGCAGGATCGTCATGACGTAGGGCGCACCACTGCGCAGCTGGGCATCTGCAGCGGTGGCCTGCGGCCGCAGCTCGCTGCCCTGCACGCGGTACATCCGGCCATCGCTGTCGAGCATCAGGAACTGTTCGGCAGCGGTGCGAACCAGCCCTCGCAGACCGGCGTCGGCCTTGAACCAGGGGCTCAACCTGCCGTCCTGAACGCGATGGACCTGATGGTCGCTCAATGCCACCACCAGCCGCCCGCCGACCGCGAAAGCGGTCTGCAGTCGCTCCGGAAGATCAATCGTCAGCCGTTCACCCCGGTAGCCGGCAAAGAAGATCTGCTGGTTGGTGGTGAACCACACCCCATCGTCAACCGCCAGCGTATCCCAGACTTCGCCGAGCGGCGCGCCGGCTGCCTCCGGAGCGAACAGCCGATCAAGTCCCTCAAACCGGTAACGGCCGTCTGGATGGCGATTGAGTACGCCAAAGTGCTGATAGCCACCGACATAGACGCGGTCATCCCGACCCAGCGCCAAAGAGCGTGCCGCGCCCGAGCCAGGCAGCTCGATCAGTTGCCAGTGCTTGCCGAAATAGCGCAACAGGCCGTCGGCGTTGCCAACAAAAACCTCACCACTGGCCAGTGGCAACACCGAGAAACTGTAAGGATTGGCATCAGTCTCGGCCGGCGTGTAGCGACTCATGCTGGGCTGCCCGACCCAGTCTTCAGCCCTGGCCGACACACTGGCAGCCAGCGCCGTCAGCAACAGCAAACAGGCCCAGCCGGCGGCGGCGGACGCGATGGTCCGCTGCACAAGGGCTGGCGCATGGCGGCCGCTGCCCGACATGAGGTCTCCGGTAGCCAGGATTGAGTGACGCTGGTGCACGATGCGACTTTAACGGCTGCGGTGCAATCGGGCGATCTGCAACGATCGTTGCCGGATGGAATGCCGCCTACCCTGCCACTCCCGGGAACAGGAGTAGACGGCATGGCTTGGGACTCAGTTCGGCGCGCCTGTTTCACGAGGTCGCCGGGGCCGCTCTGGCATACTCAAAGCCGTCCAGGGCATGTGCGCTGGCAACCCACATTGGCCGTCAGGGAAACCCAGTCCTCCCATGTATCTGATCCGTATCCTGGCCACGCTGTTGCTGCTGACACCGGCTTTGCACGCCGAGGACTGGACCACCGAAGAGGTGTTTTCCCGACACAAGACCAGCGTCATCCAGGTGCGCATCATTGATGCCCAGGGTGGCGCCAAACGCTCCATCGGCAGTGGTTTCATGGTCAGCGACGATGGCCGCCTGATCAGCAATTTCCATGTGGTCGCCGACTTTGTCCACCACCCGGGGCAGTACCGCGCCGAGTGGCATGACAGCGAGGGCGGCAGCGGCGAATTGCGCCTGCTGGATGTCGACGTCGTTCACGACCTCGCCCTGCTTCAATCCGAGCAGTTGCAGGCACGGGAGTTTCTGGCGGTTGAAAGCAATCTGCCGAAGATGGGTGAGCGTCTGTATTCCCTGGGTTTTCCCTACGATCTGGGACTGACCATCGTCGAAGGCACCTACAACGGCCTGCTCGAGAAGTCCCTGTACGAGCGCATCCATCTGACGGCTTCGATCAATCCCGGCATGAGCGGCGGCCCGGCCATCGACCGCTATGGCAACGTCATCGGTGTCAATGTGGCCACGGCCGGCGATCAGGTCAGTTTTCTGGTGCCGTCGCGGCACGTGATCGATCTGCTCTCGCGTGACGAGGCCAGTACCCAGGGCGAACTGATGGACCGGATCGGTGCCCAGCTGCGCGCGAACCAGGCCCGCTATCTGGGCACGCTGATGGCGGCGCCGTTGGAGTCAACCACGCTTGGCAGCTACCGGGTTCCGTCCTCGCTGGCGCGGCATATCAGTTGCTGGAGCCAGACCGACCAGAATCCCGAGCGCCTGCTCGATTACACCGAGCTCAGTTGCCAGAGCGAGGACGACATCTTTCTCGAAGGCAATCTGTCGACCGGGGCAATCCGCTTCGAGCACCAGCTGCGCAGCGCCAGGAAGATCGGCGTTGTGCGATTCTGGGCGCAGCTGGAGCGCGGCTTCCGTAGTTTTTATGGTGATCTGGGCGGCGACCAGACCAGTTCCACCGACTTCTCCTGTCATCAGGACTTCTTCCGGCACGGCGAGCTCAAGAGCAAGCTGGTGCTGTGTGTGCGTCGCTACCGCGAGTTCGGCGGGCTGTACGATCTGGTGCAGCGACAGGTGACGCTGGATCACTCCGATCAGGCGCTGCAATCGACGCTGATCCTCACCGGCGTCGACCGTGAACATGGACTGGCCTTCGCCCGGCGCTTTGCCGAGAGCATCGTGAAGGTGCAGCCATGAGTACTCTGGGAGTGGTGGAGATCGTTGATCGCGCCGGCCACGTGCGCGAGCGGGTGCGAGTGCAGCAGCTGCCTTTTCGCATCGGCCGGGCACTGGACAATGATCTGGTCCTGGATGATGTCTATGCCTGCCCCCATCACGCCGAGATCCGCGCTACGGACACGCTGGAGCTGGTTGATCTGGACAGCGTCAATGGCAGCTTCGTCGGCAGCGGAGCCCAGCGGCAATCGCGGATCGAGCTTGGCCAGCAACGCGAGTTGCGTCTGGGTCACACCCATCTGCGTTTTCGCGGCATCGATGAACAGCTAGCGGCCACGGTAGCTGATCCGCTGGCCGGCTCGCGCTGGCTGGGCCTGGATCGCTGGGGCTGGGGCCTGGCCGCCACCCTGGGCTGCGCGCTGGCCATGGCCGCCGAGAACATCCTCGGCAGCACCCAGACGCTCCGAGCTGGCGCCATCGCCAGCGGCGTTGCGCCAGGGCTGATCGTGCTGGCTCTATGGGCTTTGGCCTGGAGCCTGGTCAATCGCGTGGTCGCGCACCGTTTTCAGTATTTCGGGCATCTGGCGCTGGGTGGCGCTGCCGTCGTGGTCGCCAACCTGATGGAGGTCGTCGGCAGCTATGCCATCTACGCAGCATCCCTCGATGATTGGCTGCCAGCCTTTGGCAGCGTCTCCGGCGCGCTACTGGTCACGGCCCTGCTGTTCGGCCATCTGCGGCTGATTTCCCGCAGCAAGACCCGTGCGCTGCTGTTGCCCGCGGCTCTGGTGGGTGTGGCTTTTCTGGCCCTGTCGCTGCTGCCAGGCGTCGGCGACGGCCGCTTCCGCAGCGAGCCCAGCATCGGCGGATCACTGAAACCACCCTTTGCGGCACTGGCAGACGGACGCAGCAGCGAGGCCTTCTACAACACGGCGCTGGAGATCATGGACGAAGTCGACCAGGACGCCGCTGAAGAATCGCCGTAGTAGCGCCAGGGCAGGCAGAGCCTGGCGCAGCGCCAGGCCCCGGCGCCGGCTGCTTCAGGGCACGACCTTGATCGGCCGGGTCGCCAGCACGGTGTCGTTGGTGTACGCCATGAACCGCAATTCGTAATCACCGGGCTGTTCCGGTGCCAGAATCTCGTAGCTTTCATCCTCGCCGCGAACATCGTCGTAGGCCAGGTAGGCACCGGGCTCACTGCCCGCCGGCGCAAAACCGATCCAGTTACCCTGGGCTACCGGGCCACGGGCGCGGATCTTGACCAGCTCGCCGACCCTGACCTGCGCCGGCGCCTCGATACCGGCCTGGGCCGAGACAATCCTGATGGCCTGACTTGCCGCCACGGACTCGTTTTCATTGAGCACATAGCGCAGCTCGTAGTCGCCGGCCTGCGCCGGCGTGCGCAGGCTGTAGCGAGATCCATCCGCTTGCGGGCGCTCGTACTGCAGATAGGCACCGGCAGCGCCGCCGGCCGGGGCAAATCCGACCCAGTGCGAATCGCTGACCGGACCACTGGCCTGAATCTCGATGGTGCTGCCGGCGACGGCCTGCGCCGGACCGCTGATCGACACCGCGCTGGGGATCGCTTCGATCGGGCGCCGATGCAACACCTTGGGCTCGCGCAAGGGACTGACATAGCGCAGCTCGTACCGGCCCTGCTCGGCAGGCATGGCCAGTTCCACCTTCCCGGCCGGACTCGCATCCTTGATCCAGGCGTAGTCGAGTTCGCCGACATCGGTCGCATCTGCCGGATAGATCCCGATGAAATCGCCCTCGTCACCCGGTCCCTCGAAGGACACGCTGATGGTGGTGACGATCGGCGCCCGCTCCGGGGCGCCGATGCTGGCCGTGGCCGGGGGCAGCCTGGCCTCGGTGCTGACGGCCACCGCGGCCGACAGCGATCCCGACAGGTCCTTGGCGTCGCGCGCATTGAAATACTGGCCACCCGTGTTTTCTGCCAGACAGCGCAGCTGCGCCTGATGGGCCGGATTGGAGACATCGAAGCCGATGACATGGGCGGTGAAGTCGACGCCGTTCTGCTCCAGTTCCTTGCCGACGGCGCAGGGATCGAGGTTGCAGGTCTCTTCGCCATCGGAGATCAGGATCACCGTGGCCTTCTGCTCCGAGGACCTGAGCACCTGCGCTGCCTGGAGCACTGCCGCCGACAGCGGCGTCATGCCCCTGGGATTGAGCGCCTGCACCTGATCGCGCAGTGCCTGCGGGTTCAGCGGCTGCGGCGCGTACAGCGTCTCGATGTCGGCGCAATCGCCCTTGCGGCGATGGCCGTAGGCCAGCAGTCCCAGACGATTCTCGGGCTTCCACTGACTGGCCAGCTGATCCACCGCCTCGCGAGCGATCTCGATCTTGGCCTTGCCATCGATCTGGCCCCACATCGAGCCGGACGCATCCAGCACCAGCATCACGTTCTCTTGGGCAGCCGCAGTAGCGGACATCAGGCACAGCAGGGCAACAGCCAGCGATCGATGCATCGATTGGTCTCATCCAGGCGGGAATCAGGAACTACGGAGTATCGCCGCGCCAGGGGTCAAGACCGTGACAATCCTCGACCGCCGCGCGGCACGCTCGGCAGACGTAGGCCGAGGGTACGCGCCGCAGGCGTGTTCCCTAGGCTAACGCAGCTCGCGGCGCAGGATCTTGCCTACGGGCGTCTTCGGCAGGCTGTCGCGGAACTCGATGCGCTTGGGCTGTTTATAGCCGGTCAGCATATCCCGGCAATGGGCGCGCAGGGCTTCCTCGGTCAGCGCCGGATCCTTGCGCACCACCACCAGCTTCACGGCTTCACCGGTCTTGTCGTCGGGAATGCCGACTGCCGCGGCTTCGAGCACACCGGGATGCATGGCCACCACGTCTTCGATCTCGTTCGGAAACACGTTGAAACCCGACACCAGGATCATGTCCTTGCGGCGGTCGAGCAGGAACAGATAACCACCCTCGCCACGTTTGGCGATATCGCCGGTGCGGAACCAGCCGCCCTCGAAGAAGGCATCCCTGGTCTCTTCCGGTCGTTGCCAGTAGCCGCTGGTGACCTGCGGGCCACGCACACACAGCTCGCCGGGCTCGCCGATCGGCACCACCTCGCCCTGCTCGTCGCGCAGACTGATGTCCACATCCGGCAAGGGCAAGCCGATGGATCCCACCGGATTCGGCGCATCCCAGCGGTTCACGGTGATGCCGGCACTGGTTTCCGACAAGCCATACATTTCGACGACTTCACGGCCGGTGACCTGCTTCCAGCGCTCGGCGGTGGCGCGGCGCAAGGCCGTGCCGCCCTGGATGCAGAGTTTGAGCGAGCTGAAATCGAGCGCTGCAAATTCGGGCGAGTTCAGCAGGGCATCGTAGAGTGTGTTGACCCCGGAAAAGATCGAGGGCTGGTACTGGCGGAAGCTGGCGACCAGACCGGGGATATCGCGCGGATTGGTGATCAGCACGCCATGCAGGCCGTGCGTCCACGCGTACATCATGTTGGTGAAGGCGGCGATGTGATAGAGCGGCAGGCAGATCAGTCCGATTTCCTTCGACGGATCCAGTGCCCGTCCCAGCCACTGCTCGCAGGCGGCGACGTTGGCCATCAGCGCAACATGCGACAGGGCTGCACCCTTGGAGACCCCCGTAGTCCCGCCGGTGTATTGCAGTTGCGCCACCTCGGTGGCTGCGGCCTGCGCCGTGACCCGGGGCTGATTCGCGCCATGCGACAGCGCCTCTGACCAGCGCACCGCACCGGGAATGGAGAATTCCGGGATCAGCTTCTTCACGTACTTCAGCGTGAAGTTGACGACGGTCGACTTGGGACAGCTCAACAGATCGCCGACGCGGGTGGTGATCACGTGCTTGACGCCGGTTCCCTCCAGCGCCTCGGCAGCCACGGCACCGAAGTTCTCGATCACGATCAGTGCCGACGCCCCCGAGTCCTTCAGCTGATGCCGCAACTCGCGCGCCGTATACAAGGGATTGACCAGCACCGAGATCAGATCCGCCCGGAGGATGCCGAGCACGGCAATCGGGAACTGCAGCAGATTGGGCAACATCACCGCCACCCGTTCTCCGGGCTTCAGTCCGAGTTCGCCGCGCAGATAGGCGGCAAGGTCGGCACTCAGGCGATCGATATCGGCATAGCTCAGGGTCCTGCCCATATTGGTGAAGGCCGGCTGTTTGCCGCGGCGCTGGCAAGCCTCCATGAGCATCTGCGGCAGGCTCTGGCCGGCATCGATGGCGGCGCTGGCGATGTTCTCGAAATCATCCTTGGCAAGCGGTGAGGGGGTGTTGCGTCCAAAGGGCTGGGTCATCGGAACTCTCGGCGGGTAGCAGACGCCAATGGTGCGCGGACTTGGCGTGAAAGTCATGTAGTTGGACCGGACAAGTGCGCTACGCCACTTGTCGCCGGATCCTGCTGGGGAATGATATCCCGTAGTCTAGGCAGCTCCGATCGCTTCGATCGCTGGCGGAGACCTTCTGATGAATTTGCGCAGCCTGTGGTGGTTGTCAGTATTGGCCCTGGCACTTCCGGTACACGCCGAGAGCACGCCAGCGGCGGCCGATGCCCCGAAACAGAAGGCGGTCCTGGTCACCGGTGCGACCTCGGGCATCGGCCGCAACATCGCCGAGACGCTCGCCCGCGAGGGCTATCTGGTGTACGCCGGTGCGCGCAAGCAGGCCGATATCGATGAACTCAGCGCCATCGACAATATCGAAGGCATCCGCCTCGACGTCACCGTGCAGAAGGACGTGGACGACGCCCTGGCCCTGGTTCGCGAGCGTGGAACCGGCCTCTATGGTCTGGTCAACAACGCCGGTGTTGCCGTCTTTGCGCCCTTGATCGAGGTCGACGAGGTCGACATGCGCTTTGTGATGGATGTGAACCTGATGGGGCCGTGGCGGGTCACGCGTGCCTTTGCGCCCCTGCTGATCGAGAGCAAGGGCCGGATCACCACGATCGGATCGATCTCGGGCACCGTGTCCGGGACGCTGTTCGGGCCCTACAGCATGAGCAAGCATGCGGTGGAGGCCTTTACCGATTCACTGGCGCGCGAGATGCAGAAATTCGGCGTTGAAGTCAGCGTCATCGAGCCCGGAAACTTCAAGTCCGACATCGCCATGTCGGTGCGCAATCGCATGCAGCAGCGCGGCCAGACCACCGAGGGCTCGCTCTACCAGGAGGAACTGGAACGGGTGATGGCGGCCCCGGCCGATCGCTCCAACTACCAGGAGCCGGACGCGGTGTCCGCCGCCGTCAAGCGGGCTCTGTTCGATGCCAGCCCGCAGCGTCGCTACATGGTGGTACCGAATCAGCGCGAGGCCGAGATCACCATCCGCAAGGCCATCGAGGAGATGGTCCAGCTGAATCAGAATCAGCCCTACGCCTATGACCGCGAGGCCCTGATCCGAATGCTGGACGAGACCATGGCGCCAGCTTCCGAATAAGGCCCAGGCCGGCGCTGCGCGCAAGCTCGCCCGCGCAGCGCTGACTCAGTCTTCGTCTCCACGCAGGGTCAGGTTTCCCTGACGGCGACGATCCAGCGCCAGCTGCAACACGTCAGGCCGGGAATAGTGCCCGGCCGGATCGAAATTCTGGCGTTCGCGGCGCACCAGCGTGTGATCCAGTTCGGCCAGGATCAGGCGTTCTTCACCGACCACCGGCTCGACCAGCCAGTGGCCATCGGGGCCGGCGATGCAGGATCCGCCATTGGCCGACATGGCCGGCAGCAGTGGCCGCAGATCATCGGCAAAGGGCAGCTCTTCCGGCAAGTCCTCGGCGCGCATCAAACCCGATACCGAGAGCACGAAGCTGCGCCCCTCACGCGCCAGAAAGCGCGTGCATTCGGCGGTGTTGCGCTCATTGCCCGGCCACAACGCCAGATGCAGGTCCTCGCCCTGATTGTGCAGCGCGGCACGCGGCAGGGTCATCCAGTTCTCCCAGCACAGCAGACCGCCCACCGTGAACGCCCCGAGGGCATGGCAGCGCAAACCGTGACCGTCGCCCGGCGCCCAGACCAGGCGCTCTTCATGGGTGGGCACCAGCTTGCGGTGCACCGGCTGCAGTTCACCGCGCGCATCGATGTAGACCAGCGAGCAATACAGTGAGTGTCCACCGCGATCGCTCGCCCGCTCCATGCAACCGAGCGCGATGGCCATGCCGCTGTCGCGTGCCAGCTCCTGCAGCGGCGCCAGGTCGCGCGCGGGATTCACAGCCTCCTGCAGGTAATGGGCGTAGAGGGACTTCTGGAAGGTATCTTCAAAACGCGCGCCATCAGTGAGTTCCACCCAGAAGGGGTAACCCGGCAGCAGCGCCTCGCCGAAGACGCACAAGGCAGCATCGGCGTCGGCCGCCCGCTGGGCCCAGGCCGCCATCTTCCACAGCGTGCGCTCGCGCTCCAGCCAGACCGGCGCCATCTGTGCCAGGGCCACTTTCAAGCTACCGTCTGCTGACATATCCGCCTCCTGAAATGCTGAGAAACTCTGAACGGGCATCCGTCCGCAGACCCATTATCGTTCAGCTTGGCCGCGCCGTTCATATTCAAGGTCGCAATCTACTCCAGCGGCCATCACGGCTCGACTGGAGAATGCACCATGCAATCGATCAAGCACACGGGTCTGGCCCTGGTTTTCGGATGCGCTGCCATGCTGGTCACCCCGCTGGCCGACGCCGGACACCGTCGTCATGACAATCGCGACGCCGCCATCGGCGTCGCCGTGGTCCTCGGCGCGGCTGCGCTGATCTCGGCCAGCCGCGATCATCATCGTCAGTCCTATGCCGTCTCGGGCTACGGTGGATACGGCTATAGCGGATCCGGCTACGGTGGCGCGGGCTACAGCAATTACGGCCCCGGCTACGACAACGCCGGCTTCAGCACCACCGTGGTTGGCGGCGGCTACCGCCATGGCAACCCCTACCCGTCCACTTATGGCGCCGAGAGCTATGCCGACCAGGGCTACAGCGACTACGGCTACGAAACCGGCTATGTCGATGACGCCTACACCGACCAGGGCTACGCGGCGCCGGAGTATTACGACGAGGGCGACGCCGCCTATTGCGATGACCAGGATGACTCCGGCTACGGCTACACGGATGATCGTTACCCCTACGACGGCCGCTGAGACGGTGGCCCGAAGGCTGCGCGCCGGCGCTGATGGCCGGCGCCAGACCTGAACCAGCAGTCCCGCGCCGATACGCTTTGCGCAGTCAAACCTGAACAAGAACGCCTCGTTCAGCTAAGGGGGCGGCTTCTGTTCAGGCAGCAAGGGGCAAGGTAGGAAGCGTAGACACGGGACATATTGATCCCTGAGGAGAAGGCACCATGAATTCGACCTACAAGCTGTTGACCGTCATCGTCTTCACTTGCGCCGCAATGCTGGTTGCACCCATCGCTTCAGCGGGTCAGAAGCACTACGACCGGCACCACAACCGCAACGATGCCGCCGTCGGCATTGCACTTGCCATCGGCGTTGCGGCACTGATCGCCAGTCACGACAATGATCGCCATCACCGCCGCCACCGTGGTCACTATTACGGCAGCGACTACGGCTATCGCAGCAACTATCGCGGCCATTACCGTGGCTATCGCGACCAGCGTCACGGTTATCGCGGCAATCACCACCGCTACTACCGCGACAGCTATCGGGACCAGCGTCGATACGCCCGTCAGCATCGCCATCGTGGCTGGTAAGCGGGTCTGAAAGCAGGCAATCCGGAGGCGACCCATGGGTCGCCTCCGTCGTTTGTGGGCCTTGCCAGACGCCGACGCCGTTCCTGGCGGGGCGTCATTGCGGGCCACCTGTTTCGGCCCGAAATTGCCTGGGGGCCGTGAACCCCCGGCGTCATTGCGACCCCGGACTTGATCCGGGGAAAGCAATCCAGACCCATATCCGCACGAGCACTGGATTGCTTCGTCGCTGCGCTCCTCGCAATGACGTATCAACAACTATAGAAGGCCCCATTCCAGCACCTCACAAACCCCCTATCTGCACAAAAAGCTGACAGCCTGCCCATTTGTTGCTTTCATGCAAGTTCGAGATACCTGCTGCCACTCGATCTTGCAGTATCAACTTCCGGGAGATGCGTCATGAATCAGTCGTCAGGGTCGACATCATCCGATGTCATCGAAACCAGCTTGAGCGGACTCGATCTGATCAATCAGCCCTTGTTGAACAAGGGCACGGCATTCACCGAGGAGGAGCGCGACCAGTTCCGCCTGCACGGCACCCTGCCGCCGACCATCGGCACACTGGAGGGCCAGGTGCGGCGTCGGCTCAAGGTCTTGCGCAACTTCGCCACCAATTTCGAGCGCTACGCCTTTCTGCGCGACCTGCAGGATGCCAACGAGACCCTGTTCTACGCGCTGCTGGTCAATCACATCGAGGAGCTGTTGCCGCTGGTGTACACGCCCACGGTGGGCGAAGGCTGCCAGCGCTTCAGCGAGATCTGGCGCAAGCCACGCGGGCTGTTCCTGAGCTATTCCAACCGCCATCGCATCCGCGAAATGCTGTCCTATCCGCGCTTCGACAAGGTCCGCGTGATCGTGGTCAGCGACGGTGAGCGCATTCTTGGCCTGGGCGATCAGGGCGCTGGCGGCATGGGTATCTCCATCGGCAAGCTGTCGCTGTACACGGCCTGCGCCGGCATCCATCCGGAAGCCACACTGCCGATCATGCTGGATGTCGGCACCAACAATCAGGAGCGCCTCGACAACCCGCTGTACGTGGGCTGGCGCAATCCGCGGATCAGCGGCGCGGAATATGACGCCTTCATCGAAGAATTCGTCAGCGCCGTGCACGAGCGCTTCCCCAACGTGCTGCTGCAATGGGAAGACTTCGCGGGTCACAACGCGGGCCGCCTGCTCGAGCGCTATCGCGACCGCCTGTGTACCTTCAACGATGACATCCAGGGCACGGCTGCGGTGGCCGCAGGCACGCTGATGGCTGCCATTGGCGTGACTGGCGTACCACTGCGCGAGCAGCGCATCGCCATCGTCGGCGCCGGGGCTGCCGGCACCGGCATCGCCGGTCTGCTGGTCAAGGCCATGATGGAGCAGGGCCTGAGCGATGTCGAAGCGCGCCAGCGCTTCTACGTGCTGGACAGCAAGGGACTGGTCGCCCACGGACTGCGTGAAGTCAGCGGCGAGCGCGCGCTGTACGCACAGCCGCAGGAAGCCGTGTCGGGATGGACGCTGGGCTCCGACGACATGATCACCCTGCTCGATGTCATGAACAATGCCCGGCCAACGACGCTGATCGGCGTCTCCGGACAGGCCGGCGCATTCACCGAATCTGCGATCCGGGCGATGGCTCGCCACTGCGAGCGACCGATCATCTTCCCGCTGTCGAATCCAACCTCACGCACCGAAGCCATCCCCGCCGATCTGATCGAATGGACCGACGGCCGCGCCCTGATCGGTACCGGCAGCCCGTTCCCGCCGGTGCCCTGGAAGGGCGAGATGCTGCCGATCAACCAGACCAACAATTCCTACATCTTCCCCGGTGTCGGCCTGGCGGTGCTGGCGGTCAACGCACGGCGGGTCACCGACACCATGTTCATGGCCGCCGGCAAGGCCCTGGCCGCCCTGTCACCGGCACGGCATGACCCCAAGGCGCGTTTGCTGCCGCCGGTGGACCAGTTGCGTGCGGTGTCGATCGACGTCGCTCTGGCCACGGCACGCCAGGCCCAGCTCGATGGCGTCGCCGACATGTGCGACGAGTCCGAACTCCTGCCGCGGATCATGGCCCAGGTGTGGGAACCGGTGTACCGGCGCTACCAGCTCAAGGTCGATTGAGCCGCAGGACTGACAGGCCGACCGGCCGACAGGCAGCCTGAAGTCAACGCGCACCCGGAGCTACCGGGTGCGCTGCATGTCCGCCTGTACGCGGGCGCCGGCGGCTCTGACATCGTGGTGACGCGCCAGCGCGCTATCTTCTGCGGCCATCCAACAGGAACCGAAGCATGATCGAGCTGGTGGGCTTTGATGCCGACGACACGCTGTGGCACAGCGAGCCCTATTTCCAGCAGGCCCATGCGGCCTTCGAGAACATCCTCGGGCGCTATATCGACCTGGCCGACGCCCGCGTGCACGAGCGCCTGCTGGCGACCGAGCGCCGCAACATCAAGCTCTTCGGCTACGGCGCCAAGGGCATGACCCTGTCCTTGATCGAGACCGCCATCGAGCTGACCGACGCGCGCATCGGCGGCGCCGACATCGGTGCCCTGCTGGAGCTGGGCAAGGCCGTCCTGACCCATCCGGTGGAGTTGCTGCCTGGCGTGCGCGCGGCGGTCGAGGCCGTCGCCCGGAGTCATCGCGTGGTCCTGATCACCAAAGGCGATCTGTTTCACCAGGAAGCCAAGGTGCGGCAATCCGGATTGGCCGACCTGTTCCACCGCATCGAGATCGTGTCGGAAAAAGATCCCGCCACCTATGCCCGCCTGTTCGAGGAGTTCGCGCTACCGGCCGAGCGTTTCGCCATGGTCGGCAATTCGCTGCGCTCGGACATAGCACCGGTGCTGGCGCTGGGCGGCTGTGGTGTGCACGTACCTTATGCGATCACCTGGGCGCTGGAGGCCGAGCATCAGGCTGACCTCGGTTCCGCACGCCTGCGCGTGGTCGAATCGCTGGCCGGCGTTCCCGGCGCCATTGCCGAGCTCTCGGGCAGCTGCTGACGCCGCTTCAGCCCCTTCGATCGGGTCCGGCGCCGCAGATCGGCAATTCGACGACGCATGGGCGCAAGTCCGGCCTTGGTCCTGACTCTCCCCGGTGTTTACAGTGGGTCACGGCAATGGGGGCATTGCCGCTACTGACCTGGGGAGCGCGAACATGAAACGATGGCCGACAGTCGGGATTCTGGCATGGGCGCTGCTGGCAGCCGCGCCGGTGCACGCCGGCAAGATCTATCTGATGGGCGGTGGTTATGACGATGCCAACGTCGATCTGTTCGTCAATGGTCTGCGCAAGGCCACCGGGCGCGACGGCAGCTACACCCCCGACCTCAACAGCACCAGCAACTGCAGCAGCAACTGGGCGACGACTGCCTGTCCGCGGATTGCCGTGGTGACCTCCAGCAAGGAGAGCTACGCGGTCGGCCTGGATGCCTTTGAAAATGATCTGGACAACGGTGACGGCACGGTCAAGCGCAGCTACTACAACCTGTTCCAGACACACGGCTTTTCGCCCAGATTCATCACCGTGCACGTCGACAACTACGGCAGCCACGCCTACAGCGGCAACAGCGCCGGTGACGCCAACATCGCCATCGTCAATCAGGCCGATGTAGTCTGGTTTGCCGGCGGTGATCAGGCCAGGATCGCCCGCAGCTGGCTCAGGAACGATGGCAGCGACACGCCGCTGGCAGCGGCTCTGCGCGCGCGCTGGAATGCCAACAGTCCGGGCTTCGTGGTCGGCGGCGACTCAGCCGGCAACCATGCGATGAACTCCCTGATGCACGGGGGCGGCATCAGTTATGGCTATCTGTACTATCGAGCCGATCTGCCCACGGTGAGCGTGCCGCAGTTTGCCGATTTCGGCGATACCCGTGACGGCCTCACGGCCCTGCGCTATTTCGAGAACGGGGCCAAGCTCAAGGGTCTGAGCTTCCTGCCCGCCAATCTGTTGTCCGACACCCATTTCGACGCCCGGTCCGGGCGCCTCGGCCGCCTACTGGCGGCCATGCGCTCGATGGGGCGCCAGCAGGGTTTTGGCGTCGATGAGGACACCGGCCTGCTGGTCGACACCAACAGCCATATCGCCAGGGTCTTTGGCAGCGGTCCGGTGATCATCGCCGACCTCAGCGCGGCGACCTACCCCAGCGGCAGCTACTGGAAGGTCAACGGCGCGCGCGTCAGCCTGCTGACCGCCGGCGACAGCTACAACTACAGCACCCAGCTGATCAGCAGCAGCAAGTCCCTGATCGGCACCCGCTATTACAGCGGCTACTACGACTCGGCGGACATCTTCAGTGCCTTCGAGACGTCCAGGGTTCTGACCCGGGTCGTTGACCAGAGCGCCAGCTACAACCTCGGCGCAGCGCCGGCCCCGGACTATTCGAGCGCACCCTACTATCCCGCCAGCGCGCCGACCATCACGCTGCGCTTCAGCCGCGACGCCAGCAGCAAGGGCTATTACTCCGCGGGCCGCTACACGGTGGTCAAGATCAAGCTCGATATCTATTGAAGCACTGCCACGCGCTCGGGAACGGACACGGATGTCCGGGAATGGCCAGCGGCGGCTCGGGAATGGCCGCCGCGGTGGGTTTTGCGGCACCCGATCGACGGCACGGCGCTTGCATTACGCACCTCCAACCCATGGGCCTTGGAGCGCCGCTTGAACGATCTGCGATATGCCTTGCGCTACCTGACCCGGCAATTCGGGTTCACGCTGATCGTGGCCCTGACCCTGGGTCTGGGCATAGGCCTGGTCACCACCCAGTACAGTCTGGTCGATGGCATCCTGCTCAGGCCCCTGCCCTTTGCCGATGCCGACCGACTGCTGCATCTGGGCCGCAGCAGCGCCGGCAACGGCCTGAACTGGCAGCCGCTGACGCCGCGCGAATTCATGGCCCTGCGCGATGGACAGCAGAGCTTCGAAGAACTGGCCGCCTTCAACTTCGACTTCTACAACCTCAGTCAAAGCGGCGCTGCACCTCGGCGCCTGACCGGGCGCGCGGTCAGCAGCGGCTTCTTCCCGGCCCTGCGCACCCAGCCTGCCCTGGGCCACGCCTTCGGTCCTGCCGACGAGCACAAGGGCCAGCAACTGAAAGTGCTGCTGGCCGATGTCATCTGGCGGGAGGAATTTGGTGCCGATCCGGCCGTGCTCGGCCGTCAGGTCAAGCTCAATGGCGAAATGGCGACCATCGTCGGCGTGATGCCGCCCGGTTTCCGTTTCCCCGTTGGCGAGGATGTCTGGGTCAATCTGCGCCTGCCGGCCGGCCTCGACGAAGCGGCGGCCGACCAGCAGCTGTTGAACGTCGAAGTGCTCGGTCTGTTGAAACCGGGAATCAGCATCGCCCAGGCACAGGCCGAAGGGCAAACCCTGCTGCAGAACCTGCCGGCGCTGGCAGCGGCTGCCGATACCGGCCGCGAGGCAACGCAACTGCTGCTGCAGCCCTTTCAGTCGGCCTACAGCGATGAAGGCACCGTCACGCTGCTCGGCATCATGCTGGCAATGACGCTGATCGTGCTGGTGCTGGCCTGCATCAATACGGCCAATCTGCTGTACGTCCATGCCAGCGACCGCCTGCGTGAACTGGCGGTGCGCAGCGCACTGGGCGCCGATCGCGCGCGTCTGGTGCGGCAACTGCTGCTGGAGAGCCTGCTGCTGGCTGGGCTCGGCGCCGGCATCGGACTGCTGATTGCCAGCGTCGGCGTGCATCTGCTGCAATCCGAGATCAGTGCCAGAGTCAGCCTGTCCTCGTGGATCGCCTTCGATCTGAACTGGCGGGTACTGGCATTCACGTCGGTGATCGCCGTGCTCTCCGGCCTCGCTGCCGGACTGGTGCCGGCGCTGCGTCTGGCCGCTCTGGACCTGAATTCGGCACTGCGCGCGGACGGCCGTGGCAGCGTCGGCGGCGAGCGCGCCTGGGCCGCGCGCGCGGTGGTCATCGGCCAGCTCGGCTTTGCCTGTGCGGCGATGATCCTGGCCAGCCTGCTGGCGCTGAGCGCCGTGCGCAGCAGTCGCGGCACCCTGCCCTTTGATCCCGACACCCTGCTCATCGGTCGCGTCGAATTGCAGGGGCTGCCCTATATCGAAGCCCGTCAGCGCAGCGACTTCTACCAGCAGTTGCTGAACCGGATCCAGCAGGTTCCCGGGGTCAGCGCCGCGGCGGTCAGCAGCCGCGACCTGGTCAATCCCGGCGTCTACAGCCAGTTCGAGATCGCTGGCAGCGAGGCAGACCGCCCTCAGGATCGCCCCGGTGCCTTCCTTGAGGTGATCTCGCGCGATTATTTCCAGGTGATCGACCGCAAGGCCATCAGCGGCCGGCTGTTCAGCAGCGAGGATGGCATCGACAGCGCCCCGGTCGCGCTGGTCAACCAGAGTCTGGCCGAACGTTTCTGGCCCGGCCGCAGCCCCATCGGCGAGCGATTGCGCAGAGACGAAGACGGCGCACCGTGGGCCACGGTGGTTGGCGTGGTGCCGGATCTGCATATCGAGGGCATCGGCAATCGTGCCCCTGCCGCCGGCTGGTATCTGCTGCAGGATCAGACCGGCTGGGGCTGGCTGGATCTGCTGGTGCGGGTGCAGGGCAATCCCGAAGCGATGATCGCCCCGGTGCGCGAGGCCGTCGCCGCGATCGACCCGGACCAACCCATCCATACCATCACCACGCTGCGCGAGCGCACTCGGATTGGCCTGACGGGTTTGCAGATCATCGGCAGCATGGCCGCAATCTTCGCCGTCGCCGCACTGATCCTGGTCGCGGTGGGCGTCTACGGGGTCATGTCCTTTGCCGCACGCCGACGCACCCGGGAGGTCGGTCTGCGCATGGCCCTCGGCGCCAGCCCCGGATCGGTGACGGCCATGCTGGTGCGCCGCAATTTGGGACGCACCATGTTCGGCATCGGCAGCGGCTTGATCCTGGGCTATGCGCTGGCCCTGCCGCTGCAACCGGTGCTGCCGGCGGTGACTATCTTCGAGCCCTGGCTGTATCTGGCCGTCGGCGCGGTACTGGCAAGCGCGGCGCTGCTGGCCAGCTGGCTACCGGCCTGGCGCGCCTCCGCCCGCGACCCGCTGGACTCGCTGCGGGCGGAGTGAGGCATCCCTGCGCGCCACCAGTGTTGGCCCGGCACGGCACACGGGCCATGAGCCCTGGCAAGCACCGAGCAGCTTTGAGGAGGGCCGCGCGCCTGCGCGGCCGCTCTTGTTCTCAAGCCAGAGCAAGGCGGCGCCGCAGCGCGGCGCCCTCGGCCTACGTCCGTTTCGATGGTTCCGGGTCCGTCGGCAGTGTCGCGGGGAAAAGGTGGCTCTCCATGAACCCATATCGTAAGTTGTTGATGCGTCATTGCGAGGAGCGCAGCGACGAAGCAATCCAGTGCTTCTGAAGCTGTGCCTCTGGATTGCTTCGCTACGCTCGCAATGACGCCGGGGGGGGCATGACCCGTGGGCAGTTTCAGGCCGACACACGCGGCTCGCAATGACGCATCGACCACTTACACCGATGGGGCAATGGCCGCCTGGCCCGCCGCGTCAGCTCAGCTTGTCCAGCTGCTCGCGATAACCACGCGAGAGCTTGAGTTCCTGGCCGCCGTCGAGATCGACGAAGTATTCGCCGTTGATATGCGGTCGCAGGCGCCGGATGTAGCGGGTGTGGACGATGGTCGACCGGTGGATACGTACGAATCGTTCGGCGGGCAGACGTTCTTCCAGTTCGCGCAGCGTGGCTCTGGCCACGTGGTTGTCCTGATCGGTATGCACCACGACGTAGTCGCCGGCGGCGTCGATCCAGCGGATTTGCGCCAGCGGCACCCGGATCAGATGGCTGCCGTCCTTGAGCGTCAGCCGATCCTCGGCGCGCTCGCCCAGCGACTGGCTGCGCTCGGCGCCCATCATCGCCAGCAGCCGGGCGTGCTCGATTTCCAGTTCGCTGCCACGACGCCACTGCTGCGCCCGCGTCAGCGCCTGACGCAACAGATCGTCATCCACCGGCTTCAGCAGATAGTCGACCGCGTGCACGCGAAAGGCCTCGATCGCGTACTGATCGAAAGCGGTCACGAACACCACCAGCGGCCAGCGTGACACCGGCAGCGCCCGCAGCACTCCGAAACCGTCGATACCCGGCATCTGGATGTCCAGGAACATCAGATCGATCTCGTGCTGACCGATCAGGCCTAGGGCCTCGCGACCGTTGCCGGCCTCGGCCACGATCTCGACACCGCCGATCAGGTTCAGACGATGGCGCAACCCGCGACGGGCCAGGGGCTCGTCATCGACCAGCAGGCAGCGCAGCGGCGGCGGACTCGGGTGGGTGCTCATGGCGCGAGTTCCAGCGGCAGCGTCAGACGTACCCGGGCGCCGCCTTCGGGCCTGTTCTCGACGGTCATGCGCTGGCGCGTGCCATAGACCGTGGCCAGCCGCTCGCGGGTATTGCGCAGGCCCACGCCACCGGGCTCGGCTGCGCCCGGTACAAAGTGCGGGCTGCCAGGTCCGTCATCGCTCAGCTCCAGCTCCAGCCACTCGCCATTGATCTGGGCGCGGATGCCGATCCGGCAGGGCTGCTCGGATCTGGCCACGGCGTACTTGATCGCGTTTTCGATCAGAGGCTGCAGGATCAGACCCGGCACCAGCGCCCGCTCGGCCTGTGGATCGATCTGGATATCCATGATCAGGCGCTCTTCGAAACGCATCTTCTCGATGCGCAGATACAGATCCAGCACCTCCAGCTCGCGCTTCAATGGCACCTTCTGCTGCGGCTCCTGGTCGAGGGTGTAGCGCAGGAAACGGCTGAGCGCGCCAAGCATGCGCTCGGCCGTGTCATTGGCACCCTCCAGCACCAGGGTGGCGATGGCGTTGAGGGTGTTGAACAGGAAATGCGGATTGAGCTGATAGCGCAGCATCTTCAGCTGCGCCAGATTGGCCTGCGCCTGCGCCGCCAGCTCGCGCTCGCGCGCCACTGCCAGCGCCCGACCGTTGCGGATGCCGAACCACAGCGCGCTCCAGCTCAGGATCACGTAGGCCGTGAAGCCCGAATAAGCCACATAGCCGAGAAAACTGGCGGGCCGGCATTCGTCCGGGCAGTAGTTCTGGATCGAAGCCGCGTAGATCATGCTCATGGCGGCGACGATGGCCAGAAAGGCCGGCGTCGCGATCGCAATCAGCTGCCGTGGCGGCAGCGACCAGATGCGCCGGTACAGCAGATGCAGCGGCCAGGTGACGATGGCGCCACCGATGGCACTGCTGATCGACACCGACAGATAGGAGCTGTGCTGGCCGTGGGCCATGCCGGTCAGGAAATGCACCACCAGAAAGCCGAACCAGCCGATCAGCTGGAAGGCCCAGAAAGGCAGGCGCGAGTACAGCGAACGGGGATGCTCGGGAATCATCCGCTCAGATTAGCGCGGACCACGCCCGAGCTGGCACCACTCGGCGCAATCCGGGCACGGCTGGGCGCGAGTGGGCGCCGAGCCTTGAGGCTGTTGCAGGTCCGGACTTGTCTGGGCGCCTTTTAGGCGTCGAAGCAGAAGCGTCCAGACAAGTCTGGACCTACAGGAGCGCGCTTGTTCGGCACCGAAGCAGAAGCGTCCAGACAAGTCTGGACCTACAGGAGCGCGCTTGTTCGGCACCGAAGCAAAAGCGTCCAGACAAGTCTGGACCTGCAGGAGCTCTCTTCTCAGGGCGGATCGAGAAAACCATCGGCCCGGAAGGTCAGCACCAGCGTATCCCGGTAGCCGGCGCCGACATCTGGCTGCAGCGGTGTGGTCTCGTGGATCACGCGGGTATCGTCGAGCAGCAGCGCAGCGCCGGCTTCGCTCATGGTGAAACGCAAACCGGCTGGGCCCTCGGCCTCGAAAACGCGGGTTTCGCCGCCACGCACGTCGATCCGCTGCATCAGGATGACGGCGACGAAATCGACGCCGTCGCGATGGGCGCCTTCCGGCGTGGGTCGGCCGATGCCTGCGGCGGTATCGATGCGGAACTGGTGCACTTCCACAAAAGGCACGGCGTGCCCGGCGCACCCGGCGAACAACCGCGCCAATGCGCCGACGATGGCGGGCAGTGCCGGTTCGTCCAGGGCTGCAGCTTCGATGGCGGCGAAATGACGCTCGAAGCCGCCATGCAGGGCGTTGTAGTCCAGCGGTTGCCAATGCGGCCTGTGTACCCGCTCGACGATGGCACCGCTGTCCGGATCCAGCCGTAGCGATGCATGCCGACGCGAACGGTAGTTGCCACCGTCACGCAGATGCGGATCGGGCGGCAGATCGTCCCACCAGCGGGTCAGTGCCGCGAAGGCCTGCTCGTCCACTCCCGCCAGTTGTAGCAGCCGCGAAGGGCGCAGCAGCACGAAACCCTGATCGCGCAGCGTGGCCGCCGGCGCGGTATCACCCAGAGTCCATTGCAGTGGCTGACGCATGACAGGTCCTGATGATGAAGGCGATCGCGCTGCCTGCAGCGGCAGCGTCCGATGCCGACGATAGAGCCTGGGACCGACGGATGCACCGGGGCTAGCCGAATGACTGCCATTCTCGGCTATCGTCAACGCCGTCGTAGCCGATTCCGTCCGCCGGGGAGCTGAGCATGAATGCCTATCCGATGACTGCCATTGTCATCCTGTTGATGTCCGTGCTGCAGATGTGGATGGCGATGGCCGTGGGCAACCGCCGTCGCAGCAGCGGGGTCAAGGCCCCGGCGATGACCGGCGATCCGGCCCTGGAACGGGCCATCCGCGTGCACGGCAACACCGTCGAGCAACTGGCCATGTTCCTGCCGGCCCTGCTGGTCTGTGCCGGTTTCGTCGGCGACTACATCGCTGCGGCCATCGGCCTGGTCTGGGTGATCGGCCGGGTCTGGTACGCCATCGGCTACCAGCAGGCCGCCAACAAGCGCGAGTGGGGCTTTCTGGTGACCTTCCTGGCACTGGCTGCCGCGCTGCTGGTCGGCGGCTACGGCGTGGTGATGGCGCTGCTGGGCTGATCGACATGCGGCGCTCTCGTAGGTCACGTTGGCCGCGCAGCGGGCTACGTGACAAGGTGACGCCGGCGGCCGCGCCCGCGCCTCAGGGCAAGGTCTCGCGCAGGCGCCGGAGCTCGGCTTCGCGTTCGATCTGGATGCGCTGCTTGGCGGCATCGGCGCTGAAGCCGGTGCTGACCAACACCCGGGCCGCCAGTTGCAGACTGGCTTCGATGGTTTCAGGCGCCACTTCGGTCGCGCCCTGCTGGAGCAGACGCCGGGCATGGGCGCGATCCCGGGCGCGGGCATAGATCGGTAGTTCCGGTGCGAACTCCCGCACCGCCCGGACGATGTGCTCGGCGGCCTGGGCGCTGTCCATGGTCACCACCAGCGCCCGGGCGGTGGCAAGATGGGCCCGGCGCAGCATGTCCAGCCTGGAGGCGTCGCCGTAGAACACCGGCAGCAGTTCAGCCCGCGCCCTCGCCACGTGCTCGGCATCAAGATCGAGGGCCACATAACTCAGGCGCTCCGAGTCGAGCACCCGTGCCATTGCCTGACCGACTCGACCAAAACCGGCGATGACCACATGCCCCTCGATACCGTCCAGGGCCACGGGCTCAGGCTGACCGTGCTCAGGTCGACGCCGGACCATCCCCTCGGCCCAGCGCCGCGCCAGGGCCGCAAGTCCCGGCGTCAGCAGCATGCTCAGGCCCACCACGATCAGCAGGAACTGGATGTCGGCGGCTGGCAACAGCGCCATCTGGCTGGCCAGACCCAGCACCACAAAGGCGAATTCGCCGGCCTGTCCCAACAGCAAACCCGTTTCCAGCGCCAGCGCCCGCGACAGTCCGAAGGCTCTGGCCAGCAGGTAGATGATCAGGGCTTTCGCCGTGATCAAGGCCAGCAATGCGGCGAGGATAGCCAGCAGATCGGCGACAATCACACGGGCATCGATGCCCATGCCGACCGAAACGAAGAACAGGCCGAGCAGCAGACCCTTGAAGGGCTCGATATCAACCTCGATCTCGTGCCGAAACTCGGTCTCGGCCAGCAGCAGCCCGGCCAGAAAGGCCCCCAGCGCCATCGACAGGCCGGCAATTGCGGTCAGGCTGGCGCTGCCGATGACGATCAGCAGAATCGCCGCCATGAACATCTCCGGGCTGCGTGTCCGCGCGACCAGTCGCATCAATGGGCGCAGCAGCTGACGCCCGACCAGGAAGATGGCGGCCATCACCAGCAGCGCCTTGCCCAGCGCCAGCAGCAGCGGCAGCAACACGCCATTGCCCTGCTGGGCGCCGAGCACGCCCACCAGGAACAGGATCGGCACCACCGCCAGATCCTGCAGCAGCAGGATCGAAAAGGCGGCCCGCCCCAGCGGCGTGCCCAGCTGACGGCGTTCGGCCAACAGCTGCATGACGATCGCCGTGGACGACAGCGCCAGACTGGCGCCGATCAGGGTGGCTGCGCTGGCAGCGCTGCCGAGCAGTCCGGCCACCAGCCCGATGATCACGGCCGACACCAGCACCTGCAGGCTGCCCAGCCCGAACACCAGTCGCCGCAGCGCCCACAGGCGTTCGAGCGAGAGCTCCAGCCCGATCACGAACAGCAGAAACACCACCCCGAGTTCTGCCAGCGTCTGCACCCCGGAGATCTCGGGGATGGACAGATAGGCCAGCCAGGGCCATTCCCCGGCATACAGACCCAGACCAAAGGGGCCGATCAGATAGCCCACCAGCAGGTATCCCAGGACCGGGCTCACCCGCCAGCGATGCAACAAGGGCACGACGATGCCGGCCGCGACCAGGAAGATCATGGCCTCACGCAGATAGGGCAGAGCGGGCGCGGCACCGTGCATTCAGATCCTCAGGGCGAGTCTATCGCGCAGCCCGGCAGCGCAGCCCGCAACTGCGCCACCCAGGCCGCCGCATCGGCCGGATCGGGGGCCGGCAATGCCAGGATACGGCGCTCGCGTTGCGACCAGCAGGCGTATCGATCCGGCCAGCGCGGTTCGGCCGGATCGTACAGACGAGCCACTTCCTCGCCGGCCAGATGCTGGAATCGGCCTTCGATGAAACGCGTGCCCATGCCGCCCGCCAGACGCAGATGGCGCTGTTCGATATCCGAGGGCAGGGTCGGCAGCACCCGATCCAGCAGTCCTTCGGCCTGCAGCGGCGGCAAGGCGACGGCACCCTGGCCGTTGCGCAGGATCACGGCCTGTCCGTCGGTCTCCGGCACCAGCAGCAATGTGTACCCCGGATGCTGCTGCACATAGGTCGGCAGGGCCGCCACCAACGCCGCCAGACCCTGCTGGGCGCGGCGCACCTGCGCCAGTTCGAGGGTCAGCAGGGCGCCGCCGGCCAGCACGGCCGCCAGCGTCAACACCTTGGCGATACGCAGCGGCACCCGCGGTTGCGCCTGGAGCGGATGCAGCAGCAGCACGCCCAGGCCAACGGCCGCCCAGGCGATCGGGCCATAGCTCAGCCGTCCGCCTTCGCCGTGCGCCAGGAAACTGCCCAGATTCAAGATGGTGGCCAGCACCATGCCGCCACTGGCGGCGAACAGTGCCAGCGCCAGCCAGCGCACGCGCTGCCGACCCGGCGCGACCAGCAGCAGGATGACGGCGGCCAGCAGCGCCAGCAGATACAGCAGCGACAACCACAGCGCGCCCTGGGTCAGCGCCATCCACCAGGACGGGATCGAGCCTATCGCCAGGCCCAGTCGCCGCAGCCAGTCCACCGGCGCCTGCTCGGCCCCCGGCGTGGCATAGACCCAGAAGGCATGACCGAACAGGTGCGCGCGCCACCAGAAGAACAGTAGGAGCAGCGCAAAGGCCAGCGCCAGCGCGACCCAGCGCGAAGGCCCGAGGCGCCCCGGCCAGACCAGCGCCAGCAGCGCCAGCTGCAACGGGTAAACCGCCGCCGATTCCTTGAAGCTCAAGGCCAGCAGCAGGCACAGTGCGGCCCACACCGGCATCCACGACCGCGGGCGCTGGGCGTCGGCCGGACCGATCCAGCCATAGAGCGCGGTCAGGGTCAGCAGCGTGACCCAACCGTCAGCACGGGCCGACAGCCAGTACACGCCCTCGGCCAGCGTCGGTGCCAGGCCAAAGGCGAGCGCGGCCAGTACCGCAGCCACGCGACCCTCCATGCGCTGATGCGCGGCCAGACGCAGCACCAGCAGCGCCACCATCAGGGTGTTGCCCAGATGCACCAGATAGTTCGAGGCATACCAGCCGGCATAGTGACTGCCGGCCACGGCGTAGTTGGCCGAGAGGCTCAGGATCGACAGCGGCCGGTAGGCGGATCCCTCCGCGGAAATGCCCTGGAAGAAGCGCGCGTAGCTGTCACTCCACAGTCGCCCTTCCTCGGCCCAACGGAAATAATGATGCAGATTGGTCAGATCATCGCCCAGCCAGTAGCCCCAGAAACCAGGCGCGTAGATCAGCGCCACCAGCAGCAGCGGCAGCAGCAGCACTGAAACCGGGAGGGCTGCGCGGGTGCTCACGGCATCAACCGGCAAGGCCGGCGGCGGGCGTATCGCTGAGGATGCGTCGACTCAGCAAGAAGGAGATCGGCACATTGATGACGATGGCGATCGCGCCGGCGGTGCGCGGACCTACGCCAAAACCACTCATGGCGAGATGGATGACAGCGCTGCTGAGTGCGTACATCGCCAGCTGCAGCAGCGTGTAGCCGACGGCCTTGCGTCGCCCCAGCTGACCCTGAAACACCACCCGCGTGTGCAGATAGAAGCCCATCGCCAGGCCGATGCAGAACACCGTGAGCCAGGCCAGCTGCGGATGCCACCAGAACACCAGCAGGCAATACAGCCCGAAGGTGACGACGAAGTTCAGCGCACCGATCGCCAGGAAACGCATCCCCTGCCTCAGCATCAACCCGCTTCCCCGAGCAGCGCCTGGAACTCGGCATAGTCGCGAATGTAGTCCGCCGCATCATAGGGATGCGATGCCAGCACCAGCAGCACCGCGTCCGCGCTGTAGCGGAACTGCGTGCCCCAGATCATCGGCGCTATGTACAGACCGATATCGGGCCGGTCGAGCCGATATTGGGCCCGTTCGCGTCCGTCATCGACCAGAGCCGATACCTGACCGTGCACGCACACCAGAAACTGCGCGCATTGGCGATGAGCATGTTCACCGCGGACTTCGGCACTGGGCACGTCGTAGACCATGAAGCAGCGCTGCGGCACGAAGGGCAGTTCCCGACCGACTTCGCCGGCCGCCAGCGAACCGCGCATGTCCACGGCTCGGGTCAGTCGGCGCAGCTCCACGCCCCGGACCTGCCCGGGCACTGGCGTCGTCGCCGGCGCAGCGCTGGCACTGTCGAGTTCCACCGACGTGGTTTGGGTATAGCCGACGATGCGCGCCGGATTGCCAACCACGATGGCATTGGCCGGCACCGAGCGCAGCACCACGGCGCCGGCGCCGATCATGGCCCCGGCACCGATGGTGATTCCCGGCAACAGCGTGGCATTGGCACCAATGGAAGCGCCGCGTCTCACCCAGGTCTGGGCGAAACTCTCTGGGCGCTGTCGGCTGCGCGGAAAGCGGTCATTGCTGAAGGTGGCATTGGGGCCGACGAAGACGTCGTCCTCGAGGCGCACGCCATCCCAGAGCTGCACCCCGCATTTCACCGTCACCCGATCGCCGACGATGACATCGTTCTCGACAAAGACCCCGTCGCAGATATTGCAGTCCCGTCCCAGGCGCGCGCCGGGCAGGATGTGGGCGAAAGCCCAGATGCGGGTGCCCTCGCCCACGGCTGAACTCTCACACAGGGCCTGCGGATGGATATAGGCGCTCAATGCTGCGCTCCCGGATAGTGTTGGGCGTGCATCAGCACCGCCAGCGGACGCGCCTTGGTGTTCTCGTAGGCACGCCAGACATAGGCGCCGATGATGCCCAGGCCCAGCGAGTTGATGCCGGCAAAAAACAGGATGGTCAAGACCGTGGCGGCGTAGCCGGGCACTTCCACGGCCCCGCTCAAACGCGCCACCAGCACCACCAGCCCCATCAGCATCGACAGCGTCAGTCCCAGACCGCCGGCCAGCGTGAACAGCCGGATCGGCAGATCCGAAAACGCGAAAACGCTGTCCATCAGATACTTGAGCTTGGCCCGAAAACTCCAGGCGCTGACGCCATGCTCTCGGGCCTGGCGCACATAGGGCAGGGCCTGGCGGCGAAAACCCAGCCACAGAATCTGCCCGACCAGCGAGCTGTGGACTTCGTTGAAGCGCAGCAGATGCTGCCTGAAGGCGTCATTGCAGCCGAAAACGTCGATACCACCGGGCGGCAGCTCCTTCTGCACCAGTTTCCGGTAGCTCCACCAGAACAGTCCCGAGGCCCAGCGGTCCATCGCCGCATCCTGGCGTCCGGCGCGATGCCCCACGACCACATCGGCGCCATCGGCGCGGAGCACCGCAAAGAACTCGGCGATCAGCTCGATCGGTTCCTGCAGATCCGCCGCCATCACCGCCGAGTACGGAGTGCGCGCGTGCGCCAGGCCCTCGCGAATGGCGGCGAAAGATCCGAAGTTGCGCGACAGCAGCAGCAACTGCGAGGCATGCTCCTGTGCCGGCAGGGCCGCCGCCAGCAGCGCGTGCGACTGGTCTGGACTGCCATCGACCACGCAAATGACTTCGATGCCGCCCGGCGTCTGTCGATGCAGCAACTGCAGGCGCTCCAGCAAGGCCGGAATGTTCTCGGCATTGCGGTACACCGGAACCACCACGGTGCATTCAGCGGAAGGCATTGACGGCCTCGATGACACGTTGGATTTCCTCCTCGTCCAGGGCCGGATGGCAAGGCAGGCTCAGCACTTCGGCGGCTGCCGCTTCAGTGACCGGCAGCGAGGGAGGACTGGCATCGCGCCAGGCCGGTTGCCAGTGGTCCGGAATCGGATAATGCACGTCGCTGTCGATGCCGCAGCCGGCCAGATGGGCCCGCAGGCCATCGCGTCGCGAGCAGCGCAGCACCGCCAGATGGACCACATCATCCGCACCCGCCGCCCGCGTCGGCAGCCGGATCAGCGGGTTGCGCACCTGCGCCTGATAGCGTCTGGCAACAGCGCGCCTGCGCTCGTTCTCGGCTTCCAGATGCAACAGCTTGACCCCGAGCACAGCCGCCTGCAGTTCATCCAGACGCGAATTGCGCCCGCCCGCCAGATCCACGCGATACTTGTCGGACCAGCCGTACTGGCGCAGCTGGCGCACGCGCTTGGCCAGGTGCTCATCGGCGGTGAGCACGGCACCACCATCACCAACGGCTCCCAGATTCTTGGTCGGATAGAAACTGAAACAGGCGAGCGTGCCGTGGCTGCCGGCGCGGCGGCCGTTTCTTGCCGCGCCATGGGCCTGGGCGCAATCCTCGATCATCGCAACGCCGTGATGTCGGCAGCGCGCTGCAATATTCTCCGCGTCCGCCATCTGCCCGTAGAGATGAGTCAGCACCAGCGCCTGCGGGCGTTCGCCCAGCGCCCGTTCCAGGGCCTCGGCATCGATCAGCAGGGTCTGCTCATCGATGTCGACATAGCGCGCCTGTGCGCCACAGGCGCGGATGGCCGTGGTCGTGTAGCCGCCAGCATTGGCCACGGTCAGCACGCTGCTGCCGGGACCGATCTCCAGGGCCCGCAACGCCAGTTCCAGCGCATCGCTGCCGTTGGCGACTCCGACGCAATGGGCCACCCCGATGTAATCGGCAAAGGCCTGCTCAAAATCGGCGACGGCTGGCCCCAGCACCAATCGACCGGAGGACAGCACGGCGTCGATGGCGTCACGCATGGAGGCCAGATGCGGTGACTGCACGCGTAGGGAATCAAACATCCGTATCGGCTGCACGACGGTCCTAGGGTTGGGAATGCGTGAAATCTACAGCAAGGCAAGCGGCCCTGCCTTACAACGCGGAGTCCTGCACTGACGGAAAAACACACTGCGTGACAATCAAAGCCGGTGAATGTCATGTGAATGCGCCTAGAATGCCCGCCCCCTTGCTGGTGCCGATGCCTTCCATGTCCAAGCTCCGAAATTTTCTGGCCTGCGCACTGGCGCTGATGGCCACCGGCGCCCACGCGCAGATTGCCCTCACCGGAACTCCGGTCCAGGAGAACTTCGACACGCTGGTGGCGACCGGTACCGGCACCCAGGCGCAGTTGCCTGCCGGCTGGACCTTTGTCGAATCCACCGGCAATACCAGCTACACCGCAGCCGATGGAACCGCCACCAGTGGCGACACCTACAGCATCGGCAGCAGCGGCTCGACGGATCGCGCCTTCGGCAGCATTGCCAGCAACTCCAACTCGGCCACGCTTGGCGCGCAGTTCGTCAATCAGACTGGCTCGACGATCGGCAATCTGACCATCAGCTATACCGGCGAGCAATGGCGCAATGGCGGGTCGGGCAGCGCCGACCGCCTGAACTTTGCCATCTCGACCAATGCCACCGCGCTCGGCAACGGCACCTGGACCGAGATCGATGAACTCGATTTCGTCTCGCCGGTCAGCGGCGCCAGCGCCGCTGCCCTGAACGGCAATCTGAGCGCCAACCAGAGCAGCATCAGCTTCACCATTCCCGGCTTGAGCATCGGCGTGGGCCAGACCTTCTGGATCCGCTGGGCGGACCCGAACATCGCCGGTGCCGACGACATGCTGGGCATCGACAACTTCATCGCCAGCACCACCGGTGCGATCGACGTGCCGCCGACCGTGAGCAGCACGGTGCCGGCCAATGCCGCCACCGGCGTGGTGCCGACAGCAAATCTGAGCGTGCAGTTCAGCGAGCCGGTGACCACCAATCCCGGCTGGTTTGCCTTGAGTTGCAGCGTCAGTGGCGCGGTCGCAGTCAGCGAATCCGGCAGCGGCGCTGTGCGCACGCTGGACCCGGTGCCGGCGGCGCTGGCCTTCGGCGAAACCTGCACGGCCACGATCACTGCGGCCAATGTGATCGACCTCGACGGCACGCCGGATCCCATGGCCAGCAACTATCAGTTCAGCTTCACCATCGCGGTGGACAACCCGCCTGCGGTCACGAGCACGACGCCCGCCAACGGCGTCGCCAATGTGCCGGTCGCGGCCAATCTGCTGATCAACTTCAGCGAAGCGGTGACCACCAGCGGCAGCTGGTTCGCCATCCAGTGTGCCAACTCCGGCGCCCACAGCGCCGTGGCCAGCGGCGGCCCCATCAACTACACGCTGAACCCGGATGTGGACTTCGAACTGCTGGAACAGTGCACGGTGACGCTGACCGCGGCCCTGATTCTGGATCAGGACGGTACACCCGATCCGCTGACCAGCAACTATGCGTGGAGTTTCACCACTGCGGCATCGGCCAGCAACTACTACAGCGCCGTCAATTCCAGCAACGCCACGGTGCTGCGAAGCACACTGCATGAAGTGATCGATGATCACACCCGTTTTGCCTACACCGCCGGTACGCCCAACACCTGGGCCATCCTCAACATGGCCGATCAGGATCCGGTAGATACCGGCAAGATTCTGGATGTCTACAAGAACGCCTCGTACACCAAGATCACCGGCGGCCAGGGCGTCTACAACCGCGAGCACACCTGGCCCAATTCGCTCGGCTTTGGCAACAACGACGACGCCGCGCCGGCCAATGCGCTGAACTACCCCTACACCGACACCCACATGCTGTACCTGTCGGATACCACCTACAACAGCAACCGCGGCAACAAGTACTTCGGCACCTGCAGTGCCTCCTGTACCGAGGATCCCACGCTTGCCAACCACGGTCAGGGTGGCGGTAGCGGAACCTATCCCGGCAACTCGAACTGGTACAACGGCGTGCTCTACGAGGTCTGGAACGCCCGCAAGGGCGATTTGGCCAGGGCCATGTTCTACATGGACATCCGTTACGAGGGCGGCGTCCACGGTGTCACCGGCGCCCCCGAGCCCGATCTGCGGCTGACCGACAATCCGGCTCTGATCGTCAACACCGGTGGCAACGCTTCGGTGGGCTACATGGGCCTGCTGCCGGTGCTGCTGCAATGGCACATCCAGGACCCGGTCACGCCGGCAGAAGTGCTGCGCAATGAAGTGATCTACAGCTTCCAGGGCAATCGCAACCCCTTCATCGACCACCCCGAATGGGTCGCCTGCCTGTGGCAGAACCAGTGCACCGCCGGTGATGCGGTGTTCGCCAACGGTTTCGAGTAGGCCGCAGGCGCATCCGCAACCGGCTCGGCGCCCAGAGCAGCGCAGCAAGCTCCGCTGTACCGAAGCAAGGGTGTACGAGGCTGCGGTAGTGCCGAGCTTGCTCGGCAGGATGTGCGGCTTCTCTGGGCTGCGGGGAGAGCCACAGCAAAAGCCCGGCAAAAGCAGCGGAGCAAGCTCCGCTCTACCAGAGCGTCGGTGTACGAGGCTGTGGTAGTGCCGAGCTTGCTCGGCAGGATGTGCGGCTACGCCCCGAAATACACCCCGCCCAGCACCCGCGGTCCAGCAGCCCCGGTGACATCGGCGCAGTTGCCGGGCTGATGATTCAGGGTCTGGCGCGCCATCCAGGCGAAGGCCGCGGCCTCCACGAAGTCGGGGTCGAGGCCATGGGCCGCGCTGGTTTCGAGCACGCAGGGGTGCCCCAGCGCCAGCGCCAGTTCGCGCTCCAGCGCTGCCAGCAGGCGCGGATTGTGGACGCCACCGCCGCAGCTGATCACTCGCCGCGTGGCAGGGGCGTGCTCCGCCAGAGCGCGCGCCATGCTGCGCGCCGACAACAGCAGCAGCGTGGCCTGCACAGCGGCTGCCGACAGCGCCGGGTGCGTGGCCAGGCGCTGATCCAGCCAGTCCAGATTGAAGTGTTCGCGACCGGTGCTCTTGGGCAGCGGCCGGGCAAAGTAGTGATCGCCCAGCAGCTCGTCCAGCAGTGCCGCATCGGGCTGACCGCTGCCGGCAAACTCGCCTCCCAGATCGCAGGCCCGCCCCAGATGGCGCAAGGCCCAGCCATCGAGCAGACAGTTGGCCGGTCCGGTATCGAATCCGCGCACCGGCTGGCCCGGCTGCAGCAGGGTGTAGTTGCCGATGCCGCCCAGATTGAGGATCGCCCGCGGCTCCTCGTCATCGGCGAACAGGGCCGCGTGCAACCCACAGACCAGTGGCGCACCCTGACCACCGGCAGCCATGTCGCGCCGACGGAAATCGGCCACGGTGGTGATTCCGCAGTTTTCGGCGATGGTGTTGGGATCACCGATCTGCAGGGTGAAGGCCGGCGAACCCCAGGGGCGGTGACGCACGGTCTGACCATGCGAGCCCAGCGCGCGAATCGCGGCCGGCTGGACGCCGGCCTGTCGCAACAGCTCCAGAGCGGCGCTGGCAAAGCAGCGGGCAATCTCGATATCGAGGGCGCCATAGGCATCCACGGCCAGACTCTCGGCGTGCATCAGCGCCAGGATGCGCTCACGCAGATCGCTCGGGTAAGCGTAGGTGCGGGCCGCCAGCAATTCGGTCCGCGGCTCGAAATGCATCAGCGCGACGTCGATTCCATCCGCGCTGGTGCCGGAAATCAGCCCGAGATAAAGCTCGGTCATCCTGACTGACTACTGGCGCAGGGCCAGATTCTGATCCTCGACCACAGCCAGCGCGGTGGCGTAGCTGGCGTGGGTCTTCATGAACGCAGCCAACTCGGTGCCGGTCAGCGGTTCGGCCTTGGGCAGGGTCACGCTGAGTGGATCGCGGTGCACGCCCTTGACCCGGAATTCGTAGTGCAGATGCGGCGCCGTGGCCAGACCGGTCATGCCGACGTAGCCGATCAGATCACCCTGCTGGACCTTCTGGCCGCGGGCAATGCCCTTGGCAAAGCGCGACATGTGTCCGTACAGCGTGGTGGTGTCCTTGCCGTGCTGCAGGATGATCACGTTGCCGTAGCCGTTCTGCTTGCCGACGAAGAGCACGCTGCCGTTACCGGCGGCACGGATCGGGGTGCCGCTGGGCGCGGCGTAGTCCACGCCCCTGTGGGCACGGACGCGGCCGAGGATCGGGTGCTTGCGGGCCGAGGAGAAGCGGCTGGAAATCCGCGAGAACTCGACCGGCGTGCGGATGAAGGCCTTGCGCAGGCTGCGGCCGTCGCCACCGTAGAAATCGCTGCGGCCATCGGCGCCGGTGTAGCGGAAAGCCTCGTAGCGCTTGCCCTGATTGACGAAGACTGCGGCCAGAATGTCGCCATCGCGCAGGCGCACGCCATCACGGTAGATCGACTCGTAGACCACCGCGAAGCTGTCGCCTTCGCGCAGATCCTGGGCAAAATCGATGTCGTAGTTGAACACTTCGGCGAGGCGCATGATCTGCAGATCGCTCATGCCGGCAGCCGAACCGGCGCCGAACAGCGAACTGGTGATCACCGCGCTGCCATACTGGGTGCGTCGCTCGAGCTGGCGCTCGATGACCCGTTCCCGGACCTTGTCGCCCTCGATCTGGACCAGGATGCGCTCGCTCTCGCTGCGATCGAACTGCAACGCACTGAGCTTGCCTTCGGTCGGGATGCGGAAGGCAATCTGATCGCCCGGATGGATCTGCACCAGACTGCGCACGCTCTCGCTCTGCTCCAGCATGCGATGCATCAGCGCCGCCGACAGACCCAGCCTCTCGAAGATGTTGCCCAGGGTTTCGTTGCGGCGAACCGTCACCACCTGCCAGCCGGATTCGGCATCGCTGCCCAGATACAGATCCGATTCCAGCGCGCTGACCGGCTCGGGCAGGGCCGAGGCCGTGGCTTCGCTGGGCGCCGGCAATTCCAGGGGCACGTTGAGCTGACTGGCAATGGGATCGGGGCGATTGACGCTGGCGAACACCGGCAGGATCACCAGCCCGACCAGCGCCACCAGACCCCCCGTGCTCAGCACCGTGGTCAGTCGCCGACGGTCGGCGCCGCGTACCCAGAGGAACTCAAGACTGCGCAGGATCGCCTGGCGCATGCGCGCTGCCGGCTTCAAGCGGACGGGGCGCTGCTGATAGTGACGACGTACCGCCTGATTGCGGGCTGAGCTGCGGCGATGTTGCCAATCAGGCTGATAGATCACGCAGGTCGTCTCTTGAGTGAAAACGGGGCGAACATATCCATTTGCGAAGCCCCGGTCAAAGCTTAAATTGGTGTTAACGCCACAGTTGTTGCTCGGGCGCAACAATTCTACTCGTCACAAGCCGGGCCAGAGAACGCGATTGGGCAAAATTTCCACGCATTTCAGTTGCTTCCTGAACATTGTTCGCGCCGGAATTGGTGACAAGCGCAGAGTCTTGGCGTAAAGTTTGGCGGTAAGCGCGACAAGCGGCGTTTTTGCCCAGACCGCCGGAACTTCTGGTTGGGGAGCTCATAGTTCCCGGGAAGTCCGGACGTCGCCCGACTTGTAAGGCGTAGACCGGACCGATGCGCGTTTCCAGAACGCTGTCCGCAACAGTGGCTTAGCCGGCGTCGAAAGCAGCACACTGGAATGTGCGACGCCAATTCCTCAACTCCGTAGACCACGGCCAGTGAGGACCAAGGGAGATTTCGATTACATGAGTTCCGACAAGCTCGGGCTGGCGCCTGCGTTGCCGTCCAACAGCGACGAAGCGAGTTCGCACGAATCCAGTCCTTCGCCGATTGATCAGAGCACCGAATCTGCGGTTGCCAATGATGCCGACCTGGCTTACGCAGCCTACGTGGCGAAGGCGGAAGCCAAGGCACGGGCCCAGGCTGAGGCCAAGGAAAAGGCCAGGCTGAAGGCGCAGGCACGCGCCAGGGAGAAGCGTGCGGAGAAGGCGGCAGCCAAGGCCCAGGCTGAGCTTGCATCCGCGCCCGCCGAGGCCAGTCCGCAGGTGGCACTGGATTTGCGACTGCCGGAAGAGCCGGTGCCAGCAGCCGTCGCAGATGCAACCGTGTCCACGACAGAGACTCCCGCAAGCGCCGACGTTCCAGGTGCACCGGTCAAGAAAGTTCGTGCCAGCCGCAGCCGCGCCAAGCCCAGTTCGGCCATTCCCACTGCGGCCATTCCCACTGCGGCAGAGGCCACCGACGCCGCAGTCCCGGACGCCGGCACACCGGCACCGGCGCCGACACCGACACCGACACCGACACCGACACCGGCACCGACACTGACACTGACACCAACACCGACAGCGGCGACAACAGATGCAGTCGACGCCGCGTCGAGCCCGGCGCCCACGCCAGCCACCGCCCCATCGGCAGAAGCCACCGCCATCGCGGCCCTGATGACCCACCGGGTGCATCCGATCGCTCTGGGGCGCAAGCGCGAGGCGCTGCGGCTGGTGCTGGAGCAGATTCTGGCCGCCACGGCCAACTCGCGGGTGCTGGTCTACACTCGCACCAAGCATGGCGCCGACAAGATCGCGCGCTTCCTGGAACGCTGCGGCATCAAGGCCGCTGCGATCCACGGCGACAAGAGCCAGGGCGCCCGCGCCCGCGCGCTGGGCGGCTTCCAGAGTGGCGAGATGTCGGTACTGGTGGTCACCGATATCGCCGCCCGCGTGCTGACGCTGGAGTCGATGCCGCTGATCATCAACTACGACCTGCCCTATGTGGCCGAGGACTATCTGCAGCGCGTGGGCCGCGCCCTGCAACAGGATGGCAGCGGCATTTCGCTGTCGCTGATCACCCAGGAAGAATCGCCCCAGTTCCGGGCCGTGCGCGATTTGCTGCCGGCGCCCATGCATATCGAGGTACTGGCTGGCTTCGAAGCCGCCGAGCCCTTCGATCCCGAGCGTGACCCGCCGCCGAAACCGGAAGTCAGCCCAGAGCCGGCGGCTGCGGCGGAGGCAACAGCCGAAACCCATCCTCGCAGCGCGAAAAGTGGCCGCGGACGACGCGATCGTCGCAATCGCAATGGCCGTGGCGATACCCGGACCGACACGCCCGTTGTGACCGATGCTGCGACGGTCGGCGAGGCTCCCGCCGTTGCAGAGGCTCAGCCGCCGGCCGACGGACAGCCCCTTGCCCGCAAGGACCGCGGTCCGCGTGCAGAGCGCGCCCCGCGTGGCGAGAAGCAGCCCCGTGGTGATCGCCAGCCGCGTGCACCGAAGGTGCATGGCGATGAAGACAGTGACGGGCCGGAGCGCGGCAATTCTCTGGCAGCGCCGCCGCCGTCACAGCTCAATCACGGCGGCCAGGGCCGCCGGCGCGGTCGCCGCGATCCCTTTGCGCCGGTGGTGATCGACGAGAATCGGGCCAACATCTATGACGAGCGTCAGCCCGATGACTATCGCGACCAATGGAGCGTACTCGGACCGGATACCGAGCGCCCGGCCTGGACCTATGCCGATCACCACATCGCCCCGACTTTCGACCCGCAGGCCCGTCCTGCCGATCCGGCCCGACGCCAGGGTGGCGGCGGCGGCGCGGGCAAGCCGCGCAGCAAGCACGGCGCCGGACGCCATCAGCAGCGCTCAGGCAAGCATCGCGCCGACAACAGCTGAGGACCGATGCCGTACACACCGATACTGGCGACGCTGGGCTATGTGCTGTCGCCTGATCGCCGCCAGGTCCTGCTGGTGCACCGCAATGCGCGTCCCGATGACGCCCATCTCGGCAAGTACAACGGCCTTGGCGGGAAGCTCGAGGCCGATGAGGACGTGGTCAGCGGCATGCGTCGGGAGATACACGAAGAGGCCAGTATCGAATGCCCGCAACTCAGCCTGCGCGGCACCATCTCCTGGCCGGGTTTCGGAAAACACGGTGAGGATTGGCTGGGATTCGTGTTCCTGATCACCGAGTTTGTCGGCACCGTACCCGAGCACAATGCCGAGGGCCGGCTCGAATGGGTCGATATCGACAGAATCCACACCCTGCCCTTGTGGGATGGCGACCGCCACTTCCTGCCACTGGTCTTCGACGATGACCCCCGCCCATTCCATGGGGTCATGCCCTATCGCGACGGCCGCATGCAGTCCTGGCACTATTCCCGCGTCTGAGTCACTGGCGGCTTTCACCGCGAGGCTCGAAGAAGCTAGTCTCATGCCCACGTTTCGCCGCCACGGCCGACCTTCGTGCAAGCGCGCCGCCCATTGCCACCGCCCAGCCTGTCTGCGCTGTATCCGCCCATACCCGGATATCGCTACTTCGACGCGCCCACCGGCACCAGCTTCGACCCACAAGCGGACCTGCGCGCCCCGCAGCAGGCCTGGTGGCTGTCGGAGCACGCGCTGCTGGCCTATGCGCATGCGCGCAGCATTCAATCCTGCCTGAGCAGCCATGGTTGGCAATGCTCGATCGCGCGTGACCGCAACAGCGGCAGCTTCGCGCATGTGGCGCTCGGCGATGGCTGGGGCGTGATCGCATTCCGCGGAACCGAGGCCCTCAAACCCGGCGATTCCTGGCGCAAGCTCAGCGCCGTGGCCCGCGATTGGTGGACCGACGCACAGGTACGCAAAGTCTCCTGGTCCTTTGGGGGCGAGGTCCACCGGGGCTTCCTGCGCGCGCTCGACGGCCTCTGGTTGCAGCTGCGCACGGCGCTGGCGGGTGATCGACGCTGGTGGCTGTGCGGACACAGCCTGGGCGGCGCACTGGCAACCCTGGCTGCGGCACGCATGCTCGACAGCGGTGCCGAACTGGCGGGCAGCATCAGCTTTGGACAGCCGCGCGTCGGAAATGGCGACTGTGCCGCCGTGCTGGACCGGCTACCGCTGTTGCGTGTGGTCAATGCCTGCGACCTGGTGCCCGAGATGCCGCCGGAGACTTTGGGGTATCGACATGCGGGCAAGCTGGTGCATCTGGACGTCAGCCATCGTCAGAACTACGCCCGCAGCGTGCGCAGCTTCTGGTCGCGACTGCCCGGAAACCTGCGCCACGGCATCGGCGCACTGACCCCGATCGAATTGCGTGATCACGCGCCGCTGCACTACACGACCAAGTGCTTCAACGCGGCCTGGGTCACGGAGCCGGGGGCCTCAAGGCGCGATCTGCAGCACGACTCTGCGCAATAGTGGCCTGATAACGTCGACCAGTCGGCAAAGCAGGTGACGCATATTGTCAATATCCAGCCATTCTGCGACAGTCAACGTGCTGTGATCTGGGTTAAATTGACGGCAGCCGACGGCTGATCCCTGCCGCCGCAGTCTAATGACAGATCGCTACGGGTGAATCACGGGGGACTGAGGTTTGGGCATGTTCGAACTGATTCTGGGTGTGGCATGTCTGGCGCTGGCGGGCTTCGGCGCATACACGCACGGTCGGTGGAAAAAAGCCCAGGCGCGCGCCACCGAGCTCGAGTCCGAACTGGAACACATGCAGCAGTCCCAGGCCCAGGTCATCCACACGACCAAGCTGGCCTCACTGGGACAGATGATTGCCGGTGTTGCCCACGAAATGAACACCCCGATCGGTTTCGTCAAGAGCAATGTCGAGGTGGTGCGCGAGCTCTGGACTGAACATCATCAGCTGGTCGAAAAATGCCTGAAGGGCCTGGACATGGTGCTGGCCACCGACCTCGGCAAGCCGCAGATGGTCGAACCCGTGCGCCGGGCGCTGAGCAAGGTCAAGGCCGCGCTGGCAACCGATGAGCGCCTCAAGGACGGTGATGAGCTGCTGACCGATTCGGTCGACGGACTGGTTCAGATCGCCAATCTGGTCAAGAACCTCAAGGGCTTCGCCCGGGTCGATCAGGACGGCATGGATCTTATGGATCTCAATGAATGCGCCGAGAGCGCGCTGACCATCGCCGCCCACCAGTTGCGCGACCGTATCGAGGTGGTCAAGGTACTGGGACCCATCCCCAAGATTCATGGCGTTGCCTCGCAGATCAATCAGGTCTTGCTCAACCTGATCACCAACGCCTCCCAGGCCATGGACGACGGCGGCAAGCTGACCATCACCTCGCGTCGCGCCGGCGATCAGGTCGAGGTCGAGGTCGCCGACACCGGGGCCGGCATTCCCGACAAGGTACTGCCGAAGATCTTCGATCCCTTCTTCACCACCAAACCGGTGGGAGAAGGTACCGGCCTGGGGCTGTCGATCGTGCACAAGATTGTCAAAAGTCATGGCGGCGACATCAAGGTGCGAACTGAAGCAAAGAAAGGCAGCACCTTTACCATTAGCTTTCCGATAGACCATGCGCTACTGAAGCAGCCCGGCTGAGCATCCCATGACCGACGCGCGTATCCGAGTTCTCTGCATCGACGACGAAGCCCGCATTCTGCGGGCCTTGAAGGCGCTGTTTCGCGATATGGACGTCTCGATCACCACCGACCCGGGCGAGGCCATCCGCTGGGCCAGCGAGCGCGACATCGATGTCATCGTCTGCGATCAGCGCATGCCCAAGATGCAGGGCATCGAAGTGCTGCGCGAAGTGCGGCTGTCGCATCCGCGCACCATGCGGGTACTGCTGACCGGCTACGCCGACCTGAGTGCGGTGCTGGGCTCGGTCAACGAGGGCGAGGTCTTCCGCTACATCAACAAGCCCTGGGACAACACCGAGCTGCGCGAGACCGTGCAGCAGGCGGCGAAGATTGCCCGCGAGACCCCGGCCCTCAGCGACAAGCCGGTGGACGAGTTTGATCGCGAGCAGGCCCGGCGCGAAGTCGGCGTGCTGGTGATCGAAGACGACCCGGAAACCCAGCAGCGCATGCGCGAGATCCTGCAGCCGCATTATCAGGTGCGCTTCGTGACCTCGCCCGAGCGTGCCCTGCATGTGCTGGAGCAGCACGAAACCGGGGTGATCATCTCCGAAACTGCTGGACAGCACGGCGACTTCACGGCCTTGATCAAGGCCCTCAAGCAATACCACCCGCATATCGCCACCGTGGTGGTCACCGATCGCGCCAATGCCAGCGTGGCCATTGATCTGATCAACGAGGGCCAGGTTTTCCGGCTGCTGCTGAAACCGGTGCGCATGGGCTCCTGCCGCCTCAGTGTCGATGCCGCCGTCGGCCGCTACTGGCAGCTCAAGCAGAACCCCCAGGCCGCCCGCCGATTCGTGGTCGCACCACGGCCCGATGCCCAGATGCCTTCGTGGTTGGCCGGCAATCTGCTGCAGCGCATCCGCCTGCTGCCCTCACGCCTGCTGGGAATGGCCAGGGCGCATTGAGGCGCTGGTCGGTTGTCGGTTGTTGGTTGTGGTTGCCGACCAGAGCTGACTAGCTCGCCTGCTCTTGTAGCTGCAGCCTTGTCTGGACGCCTTTGGCTCTGGTAGGCCGAGGGTGCGCGCAGCAGGCGCGCTCCCCGGCTCAGGCACCACGCAGGAGCGCCGGGGAGCCGCTGCGCGGCACCCTCGGCCTACGTCCCTCCATGAACCCATACCGTAAGTTATTGATTCGTCATTGCGAGGAGCGCAGCGACGAAGCAATCCAGTGCTTCTGAAGCGGTGCCTCTGGATTGCTTCGCTACGCTCGCAATGACGCCGGGAGTTCATGGCCCGTGGGCAGTTTCGGGCCGAAACAGGTGGCTCGCAATGACGCCCGCTCTTGTAGGTCCAGACTTGTCTGGACGCTTCTGGCGACGTGCCGAAAAGCGTCCAGACAAGTCTGGACCTACAAGAGCCCGAGCCGAGTAGCCTTGCCGTGCCCCGTGCCCCGTGCCCCGTGCCCCGTGCCCCGTGCCCCGTGCCCCGTGCCCCGTGCCCCGTGCCCCGTGCCCCACGCCCCGTGCCCCACGCCCCGTGCCCCGTGCCCCGTGCCCCGTGCCCCGGTGCCCCCGTGCCCCGTGCCCCGCCTACAGCAGCTTCCAGCGCGCGCCCTGCGGGGTGTCCTCGATGACCACGCCGAGTTCGGTCAGCTCGTTGCGGATGGCGTCGGCGCGGGCGAAATCGCGGCGTTCGCGGACTTGCTGGCGTTCGGCCATCAGCGCTTCGATGCGGGCCACGTCGATGCTGGCATTGCCGCTCTGGAACCAGTCCTGCGGCGACTGCTGCAGCAAGCCCAGCCAGGAGCCGGCAGCCAGCAGGCGCGCCTTGGCGCTGGCCCTGGCCGCCGGGCCCTCGGCCTTCTGCACATCGCGGGACAACTCGCTCAGGGCCGCCAGTGCCTGTGGCGTGCCCAGATCATCGGCCAGTGCGGCCTTGACGCTGTCGGCTTCCACGCTCACGCCAGAAGCATCCACATCCTCCAGATCGCGCAAGCCGCCATAGAGCCGATCGAGCGTGGTCTTGGCCTGTTTCAGCGCCGAATCCGACCAGTCCAGCGGCTGTCGGTAATGGGCGTTGAGCAACAGGTAGCGCAGGGCCTCGGCCGGTGCCTGCTCCCGCAGATTCTTGATCAGCAGCACATTGCCCAGCGATTTGGACATCTTGCGGCCTTCGATGGTGACAAAGCCGTTGTGCATCCACAGCCGTGCGAATTCGGCGCCGCCATGGGCGCAGACACTCTGGGCAATCTCGTTCTCGTGGTGCGGGAACTTGAGGTCGGCGCCGCCGGCATGGATGTCGATGGTCTGACCGAGGTGTTCCTCGGCCATCACCGAGCACTCGATGTGCCAGCCCGGCCGGCCGCGTCCCCACGGGCTTTCCCAGCCCGGCAGATCCGCCGTCGACGGTTTCCAGAGCACGAAGTCGGCGGGATTGCGCTTGTACGGGGCCACATCGACGCGGGCGCCGGCGATCATTTCCTTGACCGTGCGTCGCGACAGCCGGCCGTAACCCTCATAGGTATCGACATTGAACAGCACATGGCCTTCGGCGGCGTAGGCGTGGCCCGAGGCGATCAGGCGTTCGCACATGCGGACGATGCCGGGAATATGCGCGGTGGCCCGCGGTTCCAGATTGGGGGCAAACTCGCCGACGACGCCGACCGCTGCCATGTCTTCATGGAAGGCCTCGGTGTACTGCGCCGTGACCACATCGATACCGACCCCGCGCTCGGCGGCAGCCGCGTTGATCTTGTCGTCGACATCGGTGATGTTGCGGGCGTAGTCCAGATGCCCGAACTGGTCGCGCAAGAGCTTGGCGAGCACGCCGAATACCGTATACGGTCGGGCATTGCCGATATGCGCGTAGTTGTAGACCGTCGGTCCGCACACATACATCGTCACCCGATCCGGACGCGCTGGCGTGAAGCGCTCCAACTGGCGAGTGAGGGTGTTGTAGAGGTGCAGATCCATGGTCTGTGGGCTTTTGATCCGGGATCGACGAATCTAACAGCGCTCGATGGTGCAATGCACCAAGGGATGCGGCGGATCTCACCCTGAACAGTGCCAGATCGGCTCTTGTCGACGCTGCGGCGCCCGAGCACACTGCGCTTCCGAACTCAACAGGAGTCAAGCATGATCGGCTACGTCACCCTCGGCACCAACGACATCGAGCGCGCCGCCGCCTTCTACGATGCGCTGCTGGGCAGCATCGGCGGCAAGCGTTTCATGGACACCGAGCGCTTCATCGCCTGGACCGTATCGCCGACCGCGCCAGGTCTGAGTGTCGCCAAACCCTACGATGGCAAGCCGGCCACGGTCGGCAATGGCGTGATGATCGCGCTGGTGGTCGACAGCCGGGCCAAGGTCGATGCGCTGCACGCCAAGGCACTGGAACTCGGTGGCAAGGACGAAGGCGCGGTTGGGCTGCGTGGCGACAACTTCTACGCCGGCTATTTCCGCGATCTCGACGGCAACAAGCTCAACGTGTTCTGCATGGGCAAGTAGGACTGCCTGGACGGCGTTGGCCGAGCGCCTGCAGGCCAGGCGCCGGCCGCCGATCCATTGCGTTCACTCAAGCTTGGGCAAGCCGGTTTCCAGCCACCAGATCTCCGCTGCCTCGTCATAGCGCCAGCGCTGGCGATCGACGATGCTGCGCACGGTCTGCGTGGCCCGGTCGATCAATTCGATCTGCACCGTCTGCGTGACCTTGCCGTCCGCATCGACGCCCTGCGGCCCTTCGTAGTAGCGGGACACCTGGACCTGAGCCCAGCGCGCGCGATCGGCGTCGGTGAAGGGATGTTCCTGCATCACCGCCGGATCGACGAAGGCCGCCGCCTGTTCGATTTCGTTCCAGCGGATGGCGGAGGCGTAGTTGTAGAGCCGGGAGCGCAGGCCGTCCTGGCGCGCGGCCGAGGCGCAGGCGCCGAGCAGCAAGACCAGCAACATGATCAGCATCAGGCGCGTGCGCATGGGGCTCATTCGGTGTACTCCTGTCGTCGCTTGGCTACAAAACGGGCATGCATTCGTGCCGCAGTCTGACCGTCCCAGTCGATGCTGGCCAGCAGCGTGATTCTGGCCTTGCCGCGCTGGGCATACATGTCGACAAAGTCTGCCAGCGTAGGACCCGGCGCGGCGAGCGCACGCACGGCAAGATCGCCCCAGACCGGCGCCAGGTACTCGATCTGTGAATCCTGCACGTAGATATCGGGCTCGAAATCGCGTTCACGCAGCGCCAGGCGCGCCAGACCCCAGCACGCCAGCGTCATCAGACTGGCCATGCTGCCGCCAAAGGCACAACCCTTGTCATTGACATTGGGTAGCAGGGGCGCTCGCAGCTCCAGGCCGACACCGGTGAATTCCTGCACGCGCAGCTGCATGGCCCGCGTCAGCGGAATGGTGCGCAGCAGTTCCTCTTCCAGAAATTGACCCGGGCTGATGTCGGCAATCCTGTTCATGGCGGGTGATCCGGCACCGCGTCGCTGCGATTCACATCCGGCAGCGTGCGCAGCAACAGCTCGGCTTCGGAGGCCAGAGCATGGCTGCTGCCCGCCAGGTGAGCAAGGGCGATGCGCGCCTGCGGCAGATCGACCGCGGCCATGGTCCGTGCCAGGGACAGCGCCAGCTGCGGACTACGCTCGCTGGCATAGGCCTGACGGTACAGCGGATAGGCCGCGCGCGCGCCTGCCAGCTGTTCCACGGTACGGGCCAGTTCGATCAGCTCGGGCATCTCGATGCGCCCCTGCCGGCGACGCTCTTCGAGCTCGCGCACCCGCGCCCGCGCGGAACTCTGAGCCTGATGGCGGGCCGACCAGGTTGAGCTCAGCATGGCCGCGAAGGGCGCCTCCAGGGCAGTCCACAAGCGGCTGACCATGCCCTCCCAGACCCAGGCCGATGCCGCCGTGCGATGGCTGCCGCCCTCCAGCATGGGCTCGCCCAACGCCCGGATCCGGGCACCGGCAGCTGGGTCCAGCAGGGCCCGGTCCAGTGCTGGCTGCCAGCCACCCCGGCCACAGGCCAGCATCTGCTGACGCAGCTGGTCGAAGGCTGCCGACGGCGGCTCGGGCTGTAGTCTGGCCTCCTGGTTGAAACCGGCAAACCAGTGCTCGGCACCCACCTGATCGGCCGCCAGCAGCCGGGTCAGCGTGCGCAGCAGCAGCGGCAGCCCGAGCAGCTCGGCGACCCTGGCGTCATGCGTACCGGCCGCAGAGACACCGATACCCACGGTCTCGCCGAGCAGGGCCAGCGCCAGGGCGGCGCGCAACTCATCGGCATCGAGCAGATGCAGCATCGGCCAGCCCAGCGCCAGCGTGCGTTTGCGCGTGGGGCCCAGCCAGCCACGATGACGGTGCACGCGCAGCGCAAACTCCGCGGTGAATAGCGTAGTTTGCGGCTTGGGGCAGCGCAGGGTCGTACACAGGGATTCAAGCTCGCGCGCCAGTTGCGGCGCATCCTCGCGATCCAGCGGCGATCCCCGAGGCTCGCCGCCGCCCTGTAGCTGGCTGCCCTGTATGCAGACATCCAGACTGTTGGTGCGCATGTCTCACCCCCCGATTGGACCCGCACGCTACCCGCGGAAGCCGGCGCGATGCAAGCGCACCCGCTGGCCAGGCCGTCCATGGGTCGACCACTCAGCTGAGCTTGGGTGACAATGGTCGATCATCAAGACGTACTCACGCATCCGCCGCTAGACTTGCGGCCGCTGGCCGCGGACGAGTCCTTAAGCGGCCCGCGTCGAACTGCAGATTTCAAAGGAATGAACCCATGACCATTGATACGGATGTTGTCATCGTCGGAGCCGGCCCGGTGGGCCTGTTCCAGGTATTCGAACTCGGCCTGCTAGGCATCAAGGCGCATGTCATTGACGCGCTGCCGGTCGCCGGCGGCCAGTGCATCGAGCTGTATCCGGACAAGCCGATCTACGACATCCCGGCGGTGCCGGTGTGTACCGGCAAGGAACTGACCGACAACCTGATGCAGCAGATTGCGCCTTTTCATCCCGAGTTCCACCTGGACCAGGAAGTGGCCGAGGTGCGCAAGCTCGACGACAGCCAGTTCGAGGTGATCACCAGCAAGGGCACGCGCTTCGTCACCAAGGCGGTGATCGTGGCCGCGGGCCTGGGCGCATTCCAGCCACGCAAGGTGCCGGTCGCCGGCGCCGAGGTCTTCGAGGGCCGCCAGATCCACTATTCGGTGAAGAATCCGGAACAGTTCCGCGGCAAGGACCTGGTGATCCTGGGTGGTGGCGACTCGGCGCTGGACTGGGTGCTGGCGCTGCAGCCCATCGCCCACAGCGTGCTGCTGATCCATCGCTCCAACGAATTCCGCGCCGCGCCGGCCTCGGTCGCCAGGATGCGCAAGCTCTGCGAAGAGCACCAGATGCAGCTGATGATCGGCAACGTCACCGGCATCAAGACCGATGGCGATACGCTCAAGGCGGTCAACGTGATCGGTGCCGATGCGGTCACCCGGGTGGTCGAGTTCGAGCATCTGCTGGCTTTCTACGGCCTTTCACCCAAACTCGGCCCCATCGCCACCTGGGGCCTGGGCATCGACAAGAACCAGATCCAGGTCGATACCGAGCGTTTCGAAACCAATGTGCCGGGCATCTACGCGGTCGGCGACATCAACACCTATCCGGGCAAGAAGAAGCTGATCCTGTGCGGCTTCCATGAGGCGGCGCTGGCGGCATTTGCCATCAAGGCGCGCATGAATCCTGGCGCCAAGGTACATTTGCAGTACACGACCACCAGCCCGATCATGCATCAGCGACTGGGTGTCAATCCGGCGGTCGAACTGAGCGCCATCTAGATCACAGGAACGGCCATCATGACCGAGCACGGGCAAGAAGTTCTGCACCAGCCGCTGCGGCAGCGCTTCGTGATCGTTGCCGATGGCGCCGAGGCTTTTGTCGAGTACCGCATGCTGGCGCCCGAAGTCATCGATTTCGTCCACACCTACACCCCGGCCCAACTGCGCGGACGGGGCCTGGCCGGCAAGCTGGTCGAAGCCGCCGTCGGCTACGCCCGGCAGCAGGGCTGGCGCGTGATCGGCAGTTGCAGCTATGTCGCGGCCTGGCTGGAGAAGCATCCGGCGGGGAGCTAGCCCGCATGTCTCACACCTGTTGCGGAAGCTCGGGCAGGGCTTTGCGACTAGCGCAAGGCGCGACGACGAGGAATGGTCATTCCATTGCGAGGAGGAGCAACGCCGCGATAGTCGCAAAGAACGCGCGAGGGCCGCAAAGCGGGCAGATGCA
>JALHRS010000035.1 GCA_022841325.1 Lysobacterales bacterium
CCCTGCCCCCTGCCCCCTGCCCCCTGCCCCGTGCCCCGTGCCCCGTGCCCCGTGCCCCCCTGCCCCGTGTCTCGTGTCCCGTCGCGCCCCCTTCCCGTCTCCGATTGGCACGATCGCGCCGATCCAAACGCTCTTTGGCGCGTTATCGTTCGGGCCTTCGTCGATTGCGCCGTCCGTGGGAGGACCCATGCGCCCTATGCTCGTACTCGCTCTGGCCGTCGCCTTCACGGCGCCGCTGGGGGCCAAGACCAGCCGCACCGATGCCGATGCCCGCTGGCAGGCCTGGGAGCAGCATCAGCAGCTGCAGCAGCAGAGTCTGTTCAAGGGCCTGCAGTGGCGCTCTATCGGACCCACCGTGCAGGGCGGACGCATCGTCGACATCGAGGTGCATCCGGCGCATCCCTATACCTTCTATGTGGCTTACGCCTCCGGTGGTGTGTGGAAGACCGTCAACAATGGCGTCACCTTCACCCCGCTGACGGATCAGCTGGCGAGCATGATCAGCGGCGACATCGCCATTGACCCGCAGGCGCCCGACACGCTCTGGATCGGCAGCGGCGAAGCCAATTCCTCACGCTCCTCGTACTCGGGTCTGGGCATGTTCGTCAGCCGCGATGGCGGCGCCAGCTTCGAACACGCCGGACTGACCGGGGCCGATCGTATTGCCCGGGTGCTGGTGGATCCGGCCCGCAGCGAGCGCGTCTATGTCGCTGTGCAGGGGCCGCTGTATACACCGGGCGGCATGCGCGGCATCTATCGCACCGATGACGCCGGCCAGTCCTGGACGCAGGTACTGGCCGGTGACGGCGAATGGACCGGGGCTATTGATCTGGTGGCCGATCCAGCCACGCCCGGCACCCTGTATGCGGCCATGTGGGAGCGCTCGCGACGGCCGTGGAATTTCGTCGAAGCCGGCGCCGGCTCCGGTGTCTACAAGAGCACCGATGGTGGTGACAGCTGGACCCGGCTGAGCGGCTTTCCCGAGGGTGCCCATGTGGGCCGTATCGGCCTCAGCATTTCGCCGGCCAATCCTCAGCGCGTTTACGCCAGCATCGACAATCAGGAGCCGCTGCCGGCCGATCAGGTCCTGCTCGGCGACCGGCCGCTGTCGAGCAAGCGTTTGCGCACCATGAGCAAGGACGAGTTCCTGCGCCAGGACCCGGATGAGATCGAGATGTTCATCCGCGGCAATGATTTCGATCCCACGATCGACGCCCAGACCCTGATCGCCAGGATCAAGTCCGACGAGCTGAGCATGGATCAACTGCGGGCCAAGCTGCGAGACGGCAATGCGGCGCTGTTCGATACCGACATCAAGGGGCTGGAGGTGTGGCGCTCGGACGATGCCGGTGCCAGCTGGGCCAAGGTCAACCGCGAGCCCATCCGCGATTTCACCTATACCTACGGCTACTATTTCGGCGCCATCAAGGCCGCGCCCGACAACGCCGACCGGGTGTTCGTGCTGGGTGTGCCCACTGCAGTCAGCGAGGACGGTGGCGTCACCTGGAGCGGTCGCATCAATGCTCCCCAGGTCCACGTCGACCACCACGTCTTTACCATCGACCCGGAACATCCCGAGCGCATCCTCAACGGCAATGACGGCGGTGTCGATGTCAGCTACGACGGCGGCGCCAGCTGGCTCAAGCTGGATCACCAGGCGGTGGGCCAGAGCTATTCGGTGGCCGTCGACATGGATGAGCCCTACAACGTCTACACCGGTTTGCAGGACAACGGCAGCTGGAAGGGTTCCAGCAGCATCGACCTCGACGCGCCCGGCAGTTTCTGGGAACAGAGCGGGGATGGCTGGCGTTTCCTCAACGGCGGCGACGGCATGCAGTTGCAGATCGATCCGCGCGATTCCAGCGTGCACTACAGCGGCTATCAGTTCGGCTGGTATCGCCGTGGCGGCAAGGATGGTGGTGAGGTGCGACCGCGCCCGGCGCTCACCGAGAGCGCCCTGCGCTACAACTGGAACACCCCGATCCTGCTGTCCGAACACAATCCGGATATCCTTTATTTCGGCGCCAACAAACTGTTCCGCTCGCTCGACCAGGGCCGCCACTGGCGCGCGATTTCCGGGGATCTCAGCCGCAGCAAGGAGCGCGGCGACGTACCCTTCGCCACCATCACCACGGTCAGCGAGTCGCCGCGTGAATTCGGGCTGATCGTGGCCGGCACCGATGACGGACTGGTATGGGTCACCGAGGACGGCGGCGTTGAATGGCGCGAGGCCACACGAGGGCTGGTCAAGGATCGCTGGGTCAGCCGCGCGGTGCTCTCGGCACACGACCGCAATCGCATCTACGCCAGTCTCAACGGCTACCGCGATGACGACATGGCCGCCTACGTCTACGTTTCCGACAACCTCGGCAAGGACTGGCGCAGCATCAGCGCCAATCTGCCGGCCGAGCCGGTCAACGTGATCAAGGAAGATCCGGTCAATGCCGATGTGCTCTATGTGGGCAGCGATCGCGGTGTCTATGTGACCATCGACCGGGGCCGCAACTGGCAGGCCCTGCAGGGCAATCTGCCGAATGTGCCGGTGCACGATCTGGTGGTGCATCCGCGTGACCGCGAACTGGTGGCCGGCACCCATGGCCGCAGCGTCTGGATCGTCGACGTGCTGCCGCTGCAGGATCTGAGCAGCGAGGTGCGGGCCAGGGCAGCGCACCTGTTCCATGTGGCCGACGTCGAGTATTCGCGCGGCTGGCGCTCGGAGGCCAGCGAGTGGTTCGACCACAACGAGCAGAAGCCGAAGTCGGTGATCCAGTACTGGGCGGCGCAAGCCGGCAGCGGCACGCTCAAGGTGCTCGACGCCGACAAGAATCTGGTCCGCGAGATTGCGGTCACGGCCGAGCGCGGGATAAATCGTCTGTAATACGATCTGCTGGCCGATGCCGAGCTCGGCATCGCCGCCGAAGTGGCCCGGGTCAACAAGGCCAACCAGGATGCCGACGAGAACGCCAGCCTGGAGGGCGTGCTGGCAAAGACACCGCTGGCCGAATCACGGCGTCTGGGACACCCGCTTTACCTGACCCCGGGCGATTACACCCTGGCCCTGGATCTGGACGGCGCCAGCGCCGAAGCCAAGCTGACGGTCAAGCCGCCCAAGGCCTTCGAGCCGCGCAGCAAACCCAGGTTCAAGCTGCGCGGGAAGTAGCCCCGAATGCAGGAGCGGCCTTGCGTCGCGACCGCGCGCGGCGCGGCGCGACATCGCGGATGAGTCGCAGATCGCTCCCAAAGAGCTGGACGCAGAGAACGCAGAGGAAAGGCAGAGAGAACGCAGAGAGAAGCCACATCATTCTTCTGCTTTCCTCAGCGTTCTCTCTGCTTTTTCTCCGTGTTCTCTGCGATCAGCTTCTGCTCACTCACAGCCTCAGGGCAACGCTGATCGCGCGCGGGGCGGCGTGAAATCGCGGGTCTGTCGCAGATCGCTCCCAAAGAGCTGGACGCAGAGAACGCAGAGAGAAGCCACATCTTTCTTCTGCTTTCCTCAGCGTTCACTCTGCTTTTTCTCCGTGTCCTCTGCGATCAGCTTCTGCTCACTCACAGCCTCAGGGCAACGCTGATCGCGCGCGGCGCGGCGCGGCGCGACATCGCGGATGAGTCGCACATCGCTCCCAAAGAGCTGGACGCAGAGAACGCAGAGGAAAGGCAGAGAGAACGCGGAGAGAAGCTACATTTTTCTTGCGTTCTCTCCTTTTTCTCCGTGTCCTCTGCGATCAGCTTCTGCTCACTCACAGCCTCAGGGCAACGCTGATCGCGCGCGGCGCGGCGTGAAATCGCGGGTGAGTCGCAGATCGCTCCCAAGGAGCTGAACGCAGAGAGAAGCCACATCATTCTTCTGCTTTCCTCAGCGTTCTCTCTGCTTTTTCTCCGTGTTCTCTGCGATCGGCTTCTGCTCCCACACAGCCTCAGGGCAACCCTGATCGCGCGCGGACGCGACGCAAGGTTGCTCCAGGAAACCGCGACGGCGCCGCCTACAGCGTCGGGAATTCGCGGCGGGACCAGGCCACGCGGGCGGCGGGGTCGGGGTCGATGGTTTCGAGTGCTTCGATCTTGCGCAAACGGTGTACCAGGCCGTTGCCGTTGGCGATCTGGATGGCCAGTCCCGGACGCGCGTTGAGTTCCAGGATCAGCGGGCCGAGTTCCTTGTCCAGCACCAGGTCGACGCCGACGTAGCCGAGGCCACTCATCTCGCTGGCGCGGGCGGCGATCATCAGCAGCTCTTCCCAGCGCGGAATCTCCAGGCCGATGATCGAGTGCTCGGTATCCGGGTGCTCCTTGACCGGCTCGTTGCCCCAGACGCCGCGGCGGGTGATGCCGGTGGGGATGTCGATGCCGACGCCGATGGCGCCCTGATGCAGATTGGCCTTGCCGTCGGACATGCGCGTGGGCAGGCGGATCATGGCCATCACCGGATAGCCCTTGAACACGATCACGCGGACATCGGGCACGCCCTTGTAGCTGACATGATCGAAGATCGGATCGAACTGCACGCAGTATTCGATCAGCACCGAATCCGGCTGGCCACCCAGGCTGAACAGCCCGGACAGCGTATTCGACAGATGATGTTCGAAGTCGTCCTGGTCCATCAGTTGCCCGTTGCTGCGCCGATACTTGGCGCCGCGCCGGCCGCTGATGACCAGAATGCCGTCGCCACCGGAGCCATGCGCGGGCTTGGCAACAAAGCTCTCGCGATCCTTGAGGGTGGCGTGCAGCTCTTCGATCTCGTGCTCCTCGCGGACCACCGCATACAGCTCGGGCACCGGCAAACCGTGCTCGATGGCGAGTTTCTTGGTCAGTACCTTGTCGTCCACCCGCGGATAGAAGCGGCGCGCGTTGTAGCGCAGCACGAAATCGGCGTTGCGCTGATTGATGCCCGCCAGGCCGATCTCGCGCAGCCGCCTGGCAATGCGGAAGGGGTTCATCATGGCTTGGCATCCGTGTCAGCCGGGGGCCCTTTCTTCAACGCCTCTTCGCGCTCGGCAGCCAGCGCCCGGAAGCGGAACAGCTCGGTCAGGCGGTAACCGGAATAGCGCCCCAGCAACAGCGTGATACCGAGCAGCACCAGCAGCAGTTCCGGGAATACAAACACCAGATGTTCCAGCGGCGCCCAGGTCATCACCGTATAGGCCAGCGAGGCGATGATCAGCGTACCTATGCCCTCCTTGATGGCGGTGCCCGGTCCGCGTTCGTCCCAGGCGATCGACATGCGCTCGATGGTCATGGTCATGATCACCATCGGGAACAGGGCTATGGACAATCCCACCGGGAGATCCAGCTGATGGGCGATCACGCTGATCATGCTCATCAGCAGAATCACCAGGATCAGCACACTGGTCAGCCTGGGCACCAGCAGCAGCCGTAATCGCTCCAGGTAGAAGCGCGCCAGCAAACCCAGCGACACCACCAGCGAGAACAGGATGACACCGGAGATGATCTGGGTCTCACGGAAGGCCAGCGCGATCAGCACCGGCATGAAGGTACCGAAGGTCTTGATACCGATCAGGTTGCGCATGATCAGCATGACAAAGGCACCGATGGGCACGGTCAGCAGGATCTTGAACACGCCCTGCATTTCCACCGGAAGGCCGAGCAGCGAGTATTTGACGAGACCTTCGCTGCGGACCTCGGTGCGGCGCTTGGCGATGGCCACGGCATCGGCCAGATTGCGCTGTACGGCGAATTCGACCTTGGGCCGCTTGTCGCTCTGCACCACCAGCAGATCACGGGCGCTGCGCGTCCACAGGAAGAAGTTCTCCGGCAGCCCTTCTTCGCCAGAGGTGACACTGATGCTGATCCAGTCGCTGCCGTTGTGTACCTGCAGGAAGGGCTGCAGTTGCTCGAAGGCCGTGGGCTCGCCGAGTGGCAATCCGTGCAGCACACGGGCCGGAATACTGCGGATCGCCAGCGCCCTGGCGATGAACTGGGCGCGGTCTTCCATGGTGTACAGGCCGTCCAGCAGCACCCGGGCCTCGTCGCGCGGAACTTCGGCCGAAAATTCGCGCACGAACTCGCGGGCAAAGGTGGCGATATCGGCCGAGCGCATCTTGACGTCTTCGAAGATGGTGTCGATGGCCGCGGTCTGGGCCTCGCTCAGATCCGGCGGCGTGCGCAGCCTGGGCTCGCCGCTTTCGAGATAGGGCGTGCTGTCACGCACCACATTGGCGCGGTAGTAAAGCACCTGGCGCCCGGAAGCACGGCGCACCACCCACTCCACCTGGCGGCCTTCCTTGGTCTTGGTGACCTGCTCGCTGTAACCCCGCGAGATCAGCCGTTCATCAATGACCGTGAAGCCGGGGATGGCTGCTGGACCTCGCGAAGGCAGCTGCAGACGCACCTTGTTGGGTCCGCCATTGCCCTGGAACTCCAGGCGCGCCTCGACCGACCAGACCTCCACTTCCTCGCGCGGACTCAACGGAAACTGCAGCACCTGCCACTTGTACCAGGCCCAACCAAGGCCGATGGCCGCGATCACGAATGCCAGGAAATAGAGCTGGGTCTTCTTCATATAGGACGGACTTCAAGTGAGGGTGGCCGGGCCCCCCGGCCCGGTTTCGTCCGCAGTATAGAAGTCCGTCATGGGCGCTGCTTGGAATGTTGAGGGATATGCCGGGGAGCGGGGCGCGAGGGCGCGAGGGCGCGAGGGCTCGAGGGCATGGGGCACGGGGCACGGGAAAGGCTGCGGGCCTGAGGGCTGCTGTAGGTCCAGACTTGTCTGGACCTACCAAAGCCGGGTCAGGGCCAGCTCCCGGACGTAGGCCGAGGGTGCCGCGCAGCGGCTCCCCGGCACTGGAGGGCGATGGGCAAACTCGAGGCTGGACAGAGGACGCAGAGGAGAACACTGACTATGGATCTCGCTTCTCTCCGCGCCCTCTCTGCTTTTCCTCTGCGTTCTCTGCGATCCGCTTTTCTGGCCTGGTCGTGCAACCGATGTGCGATTTTCGCGGCCAGAAGGTCGCGCCGCGAGGGCGCTCCCACAGGGCCGTGTGGCATTTCGTAGGCGCGAACTGGTGTCGCGACCGCTATCCCGAACCTAGAACGAATAACGCGCCAGGAAATGCAGCCGGGTCAGCGAACCATCGACGCCGCTTTCCAGCTCACGATCGGCGAAACGCAGCTCGGCGCCGATGTCGAGCTTGGGCAGCGGCGAATACAGCAGGTTGGCCGAGATCGAGCTGACGCGCTCGGTCACACCGGTGCCGGTGTTGGCGCGCTGGTTATCGTACCTGGAGGCGGCGTAGTAGAGGTTGCCGCGCAGTTGCGGGCTGAAAGCGTGGTGGAATCCGACAAAACCGCCGATGCCGTCAAGCGCGTCGAGCTTGCCGTTGGCATCCAGCATGGCATCGCTGGCGATGCCCAGACCGAGGTAGCGGCCGATGCCGCCGCCGCCATTGATGGCGAAACGCAGATCGTTGCTGGCGTCGAAATTGTAGCGACCGGACAGCGAGCCGGCGACCGAAACCTGGGTGTCGTCGAAACCGTTGGCGCCTGCGGTCTGATACTTCAGCTGGCGCACCAGTAACGCACCACTGAGGTGTCCCCAGGCCGCCTTGTAGGTGTAGCGACCGGTGAAGTCCGGCACGCTGGCGTCATCACTGGAGATGCGGGCGCCGCCGCCAAAGGGGGTGATGGTGGTTTCAGGATTCTCCAGCGAGAAGCTCCACGGGCCGTTGCTGTAACGCACCTGCGGCTGGCGCACGAAGATGGTGCCGTCGGTGGGGCCGATGAAATCGACGGCCTCGGTCAGCGCCGCCACGTCCATGAAATTGGACCAGGTCTGACCCACCAGCCATTGATTCCAGCCGACGAAGGCGTGGCGGATGGTGGCGCCGTAGGTATTGGTGGCGACTTCATTGCCGAGCGCGCCGCCAAAGAAGTCCAGCTCCACCCGCGCCGTGACCTTGTCACCGGCATCGGAGACGTTGTCGATGCCGAACCACAGTCGCGAGAACTTGATGGTCGAATCGTAGTCGGCCGAACCCTCGTCGGGCGCACCCACCGGGATGGCACCCGGCAGATAGAGGTCGCGACCGGCACTGCTGTCGGCGAGTTCGCCGTCCCCGGTCCTGGTGTACATCATTTCGGTGCGCACGAAACCGCCGACCGTGAATTTGCTACCGGCAACCGCCCCCGGCGTGATCGTGGTCGACTGGATCGGCGGCGGCGAGCCGGCCGCCGGCGCCGGTGCCGTGGCTGCCTTCTGTTCGGCCACCAGGGCCTTGAGCTCGGCCAGTTGTGCTTCCAGCAGCTGGATGCGTGTCTCCAGTTCGGCTTCCTTGCCGCTCTGGGCCAGGCCCAGCGCAGGCGCGCCCAGCGCCAGCATCAGTGCCAGGATGCGCGCCAGCGGGCGACGCTTCAGGTGTCCTGCGTTCATGATGTCCTCCCCTCCGATCTGAGTATTGGCAGGCGTCGCCGTAGTCCTGATGCACGGTGGCCGGCGCACGCCGCGACTTGCGGCAGGTGCATGGTGCGAGCGTCGGTCGACGCCGGCTATTCACCATTGGTCGAAGAGCGGGGGCAGGGGGCAGGGGGCAGGGGGCAGGGGGCAGGGGGCAGGGGGCAGGGGAAAAGGCTACGGGCTTGAAGGCTTTTGTAGGTCCAGACTTGTCTGGACGCTTCTTCAACCCTCGCCAAGAGCGTCCAGACAAGTCTGGACCTACAGGAGCACAAGCCAGCGTCATTGCGACCCCGGACTTGATCCGGGGGAAGCAATCCATACGCAGAATCACCAGCGACTGGATTGCTTCGTCACTGCGTTCCTCGCAATGACGCCGGCTTTTCCCGTGCCCCCTGCCCGTGCCCCGTGCCCCGCGCCCCGTGCCCCGTGCCCCCCCTTACGCCACCGGTACGCTGCGTTCACTCTTCACATTCGCCAGCACGAAGCTGCTGTTGATGTCGCGGACGCCGCCGTGCTTGAGCAGTTCGCCCATGATGAACTCGTTGAAATGGGCGAGATCGGCCACCGCCACATGCAGCAGATAGTCCATGTCGCCGGTCAGGGCGTAGCAGGCCAGTACCGCGTCCCAGCCGCCGACCAGCTCGGTGAAGCGGTGCACATGTTCGGCATCGTGGCGCTCCAGCTGTACCCGCACGAAGGCGCTGAGACCGCGACCGAGGGCGGCCGGATCAAGCACGGCGCGATAGCCGCGGATGACGCCGGCGCGTTCCAGCCGCTGTACCCGCCGCAGACAGGCCGAGGGCGACAAGGACAGCGCTTCGGCCAGTTGCACATTGGTCCGTCGGGCGTCGCGCTGGAGCAGGTCCAGCAGCAAACGATCGACACGATCAAGCTCGCTCATGATGTTTTCTTGCTCCAAACACTGAATGGTTGCAATCAGATTGCGCCAACAGCCGTTCACGGCGCAAGAAACGCAGGCCCGCTGCAGGCGCTTCGCGCTAAGCTAGGAGACTGAAACCAGCATCGGGAGGGATGTCATGGAGCAGCCACGCCGGGTCGAGAGCCAGCTGACCGACAAGGGCTATGTGCCGGTCTACACGACCACCGTCGTCGAGCAGCCCTGGGATGATTACACCGAGGCCGAACATCAGACCTGGGCGACCCTGTTCGAGCGCCAGATCGCGCTGTTGCCCGGCCGCGCCTGCGACGAGTTCTTCGACGGGCTCCGGCAGCTCGGCATGAACGCGCACGCGATTCCACGCTTCGCCGAGCTCAATCCCATCCTCAAGGAGCGGACCGGCTGGCAGCTGATCGCAGTCGAGGGTCTGCTGCCGGAGGTGGCCTTCTTCGAGCATCTGGCCAATCGCCGTTTTCCGGTCACCTGGTGGATACGCAAGCCGGAACAGATCGACTACATCAGCGAGCCGGATCTGTTTCACGACCTCTTTGGCCATGTGCCGCTGTTGCTGCTGCCGGTGTTTGCCGACTACATGCAGGCCTATGGCGAGGGCGGCCTCAAGGCTGCGCGCTACGGCGACGAGCCGCTGACCGAACTGACGCGGCTGTACTGGTACACCGTCGAATTCGGCCTGATCAACACCCCGGCGGGTCTGCGCATCTACGGTTCGGGCATCGTCTCCAGCAAGGGCGAAAGCCTGTACAGCCTGGAAAGCGCGGCTCCCAACCGCATCGGCTTTGACCTGAAACGAGTCATGCGCACCCGCTACCGGATAGACACCTTCCAGAAGACCTATTTCGTCATCGACAGCTTCGAGCAGCTGTTCCGATCCACGGTCGATCCGGATTTCGGACCGATCTACTACGATCTCAAGGGCGCCCCGGCTTTCCCCGCCGGCAGCGTGCAGCCGCAGGATCGGGTGTTCCAGAAAGGCACGGGCGAGGGCTGGCCGGCCGACGGCGACGTCTGATTCCCGTCAAAAGGCCATCATTGTCCGGACATTCCGATCAGCGGTAATATTGTCCGGACAAACTTTCGGTGAGACTGCGCACCCCCGAAGTGAGCAGGAGCCATCGATGATGAGCCATCGATCGATGCAGTGTCTGGCTGCAGGCATCGTCGCGCTGGTGCCGGTGCTGGCCATCGCCGGAGGCGCGCCGGCCAACGACAACTGGGCCAACCGCATCCAGATCAATCCGGCCACGCTGCAGATGGCGGGCGGATTCAGTGACAGCCAGCCGGACATAGCACTGGCCACCATCGAGAGTACCGATCCGATCCTCGCCTGCAAGAACGGTGACACCCAGCAACGCGGCAACACGGTCTGGTACGGCTTGAATTTCGCGGCTCCAGGTCAGAATTTCCACGTCAACCTGAGTGCCCTCGGTTATGACGATATCGTCGCCATCTACACCGGCACACCGGGCAATTTTCGACCGCTGGTCGGCGCCTGCAACGACGACGGTGCCGGCGGTTTCGCCGCTGCACTGGCCGGCGTGCGCCTGGAAGGCGGCGTCGATTATTCGATCGTGGTGGCGCGTCCGGCCCAGAATCCCAATCCCGCCAGTCTCAGCTTCAACATCCGCTCGGCGCCCGTGTACAACGTGACCAAGACCGCCGACACCCTGGACGGCCAATGCGATGCCGATTGCTCCCTGCGTGAAGCAATCAGCGCCGCCAATGCCGCCCCCGGCGCCGTGATCATTCCGGCTGGCGACTACACCCTCACCCGCATCGGCAGCGACAACAGCAACGTCAATGGCGATCTGGATCTGACCACCGGCATGGCCGTCTATGGCGCTGGCCGCGACAGCACGCGCGTGCTCGGCAATGGCGCCGAGCGGGTTTTCGATCTGGATCCGGGCAACACCCTCGGTCACACCTATGCCTTCAAGGATCTGTCGGTGCGCAACGGTGTCGCCGGTTTCACCTTTGGCGGCGGCATCAACGCCAGTTCCGGTGCCACCCCCGGCAACGAGCATCTGGCCGTGCAGCGGGTGGAACTCAGCAACAACAGCACGCAGCTGGCCGGTGGCGGCCTGCGGGCGAACGGGCCCACGGTGGTGATCGATTCGGTCATCAGCGGCAACACCGCGGCCAGCGATGGTGGCGGCCTGTCCTTTGGTGGAGACGCCAACACCCGCGTCGACGTCGCCTTCAGCACCCTCAACGGCAACAACTCGACCTCGGGCTTTTCCGGCGGCGGTGGCGGCATCTCCTCGACCTCGAACACCTTCATCTACAACAGCACCATCTCCGGCAATCAGGCGCGCTTCAACGGCGGCGGCGTGCTCTCGACCACCGCCAGCGGCCGCGTCAACCTGATCAACGTGACCCTGGTCGGCAACCGCGCCGACAGTGACGGCAACGCCGCCGGTGTCGGCGGCGGCCTGCGCATGGAGGGCAACTTCGGGCTGGTTCAGAACAGTGCCTTCGCCGCCAATCTGGCGGGCAGTGGCAGCACTGTCGATGACTGCAGCAAGAGCGCCTCGCTGAGCAATATCACTCTCGCCTCCAATCATCTGGAGGCACCCAGCTCCAGTTGCGGATTCAGCAGCGGCAGCGGCGATGTGCTCGGTGTACCGGCGGGACTGGCGGCCCTGGCCGACAACGGCGGCGGCACCCGCACCCATCTGCCGCAGGCCGGCAGCGCGCTGATCGACACCGGCTCGGACCTGCTCTGCCTCGGCAGCGACCAGCGCGGCATCACCCGGCCCCAGGACGGCGACAACAGCGGCACGGCGCAGTGCGACAAGGGTGCGGTGGAGGTCGAGTCGTCGGCGCCCGACTCGGTGTTCGCCAACGGCTTCGAATAGGTGCGGCGGCGAGGGCGGGGGGCGGCGGCAGTCGGCAAGGGTGCCGGGAACGGGGCACGAGACAGGGGGCAGGGGGCGAGGGACCTGCCGCGCCACACGATCTGACCATGCCGCCGGCTTCTGTAGCCCGAAGTGCGCGCAGCGCTCTGCGGGCGGTGATGCAGAAGAGCCCCGGTGAGCCGCTGCGCGGCACACCAGGCTAAGCACAGCAGCGACAAGCGCCGGGGAGCCGCTGCGCGGCACCCTCGGCCTACGCGCACCAGGTGGGTTCTTGGCCAGCGCGTGGCTCTCCATGAACGTATGTCGCAAGTTCTTGATGCGTCATTGCGAGGAGCGCGCCTTCAGCCGCGAGCGCAGCGTGGCGGGACGAAGCAATCCAGGACAGCGCAGCACGCCCCTGGATTGCTTCCCCCGGATCAAGTCCGGGGTCGCAATGACGCCGGGGGTTCATGGCCCGTGGGCAGTGTCGGGCCGAAGCAGGTCGCTCGCAATGACGCCAGTTCCAGGTCAGCCCGCAGTCCTGGGTGACACTGGCGGCTCTTCAGGAGACGCCCCTCGACGCCCCCGTTCACCGTATGTTGCGCTTCGGGCTGGCATTCCTGAACGCGAGTTCCCGGCACGCGTGGTCCTGATGCACTCTGTCCCCCGGATTCTGGGCCGCCTGATCGGCAGCGGCGTCGTTGCACTCCTGTGCCTGTCAGCGCCAGCCCAAGCCGCCAGGGCCGATCTACTGGCCCTACTCGACGCCGCTGGTGCCGGCACCGGCTCGCAATACGTCAACTGCAGCGCAGCAGCCAGCGCGCCGAAGTCGGTACTGGAGTCGGCGGTTCAGTATCTGCCGGGCGCGCAGGACATGCTGGCCTGGCGGGTGCTGCAGACGTCGCGGGGCCCGTGCCTGCGTCTGGACTGGCCCTTGCAGATTGACTTGAGCCCACAGCAGGCGCAAGGCCTGCAGCGACTGGGCCTACCGCCGGCCGAACTGGCCGAGTATCTGAGGGCCAGTGCCTACCCGAGCGCGGATGTGCGCGCCGTGCGCGAACGCGAGCGCGATCCCTTGTGGCAGACGCGGCCACCGATCCGGCTGGCGGCGGACCGCCCCAGCCTGCCCTGGTGCCCGGTCACGTTGCCGAGTCGCGAGTTGCTGCCCACGGCCCTGCCCGATCCGGTGGCGCCTCTGGCGCTGAGGGTGCGGCCGCATCGCTGCAACCCCGGCTCGCGGCCCACCGCCGGCAGTGGGGTGCTGCTGTCGCCGGATCTGGCCATGACCGCGGCCCACGTCGTGCTGACCAGCGAAGGCGTGGTCTGCGACCGCTATCGCCTGGTGCCCGGCGGCCGCCGTTACTCCGATCCACCGGCGGCACCCTTCGGCACGGCCATGGTGTCGCGGGCCTTTCTCAGCGAGCGCGGTGGCTGGCATCGTGAGGCCGAAGCTCCGCCCGATCTCAACGAGCGTTTTGACGAGCGCACCGCCCACGATTTTGCCTTTCTGGTGCTCGACCAGTCGGCCGATCTGCCATCGGATCTGGCCTGGCCGCGGCTGCGCTTCGGTGCCCCGCGATCGGCACCCGGTTTGCGGGTGCTGCGTGCCGGCTACGGCGTGATCGGTCCGGCCGGACGTATTGCGCCTGGCGCGGCCGTCAACCTGTTCGGGCAAAGCGCCTGTACACGCGGAGCCGAGCCCTTCCAGCGCTTTGCGCTGTGGATGTCTGCGGGCGCCAGCGGCGGACCGATCTGGCGCTGGCCGGCGGCCGGGCAGCCGCTGGAATTGCTGTCGCTGGCGGTGCGCATGGAGACCTTCAAGGACGAGCAGCACGAAACCCTCGGGCCGAGTTTCGATCAGACCGACTACCGGCGGCTGCTCGAGTTGCTGGCGCAGACCGCGCGCGAGCGGGCAACGCAACGCGCCACGGTCGAGCGGGAGTTGCAGCAGCCGACAGCCTCCCCGATTCGGAACGAGGCGCCGGCCGAGCGTCGCGAGACCGCCCGATCGAAGATCTACAAGCGTCAGGGCTGGCGCGTGAAGGACTGCCTGCGTTGTGGAGAGGGCTGAGGCCTCAGCCCGCGCTCGCCACCCGATTGCGGCCCGCGGCCTTGGCCGCGTACAGCGCCTGATCGGCCCGCTGCAGCAGGGCCGCGAAATCCGGATCCCGTGACTGCCGGCTGGCCACGCCGATGGAGACGGTCAGGCGCACCGGTTCGGCTTTGCTCTCCAACGGCAACGGTGATTCATCGATGGCCTTACGCAATTGCTCCGCAATCTGCAGCGCCTCGGCCGGTTCCACATTGGCCAGCAAGCCGATGAACTCCTCGCCCCCCAGGCGACCGGCACTGCCGAATCCGCTGCAGCTATGCGCCAGTTGCCTGGCAACGTGCTGGATGGCGCGGTCGCCGACGGCATGTCCATGGCGATCGTTGATCTGCTTGAAGTGATCGATGTCGACCACCATCAAGGCGGCATCGGCACCCGAAGCTGCGGCACCCGCAATCAGCGCTTCGCCCTTGGCGACCACCGTCCGGCGATTGGCCAGGCCGGTCAGATAGTCAGTGGACGCAGCGGACTCCCAGCGTCGGGTCAGACGTTGCGAACACATCAACAGAAAGGTGGTGGTGCCGATCACCGGGATCACCGCCACCACCATGGGGGTCACCACGTTCAACCAGTTGCGCTGATCCAGCAGACCGGAGGGTGAGTCGGACACGCCAAGGAAATACAGCGCGCGCAGCATCATGAAGGTGGCAGCCACCGCAAACATCCCGGCCAGCACATTGCGACTGGAACCGCCGCGACGGTCGGCGGTCGAATACAGGGTCCGGATGCAACCCAACAACAACCAGAACCAGGCCAGTGAAACCATGGCCACCCGTAGCGGAAAGCTCTCATGGACCGCCACGAACCAGAAGATGGCGATGACACCCAGAAGCACCGGCACCAGCATCCCAAAGTACTCGTCCAAGCCGTAGAACTGCCGCAGTGCGCGCCAGTAGCCGGCCAGGCCCAGCAGCAGAAGGCCGTTGGCCAGGGGCAGCACCAGGACCTTCGAAGCCTCGGTCTGCAGCGCCAGAAGAACGCAGCCACCCGCGTGCAGCAATGTGGCGATACGCCAGCTGACAGCGCTGGGGCGCAGATCTTCGGGCAGATCTCGTTGCACCAGGCCGAGGACCCCGCCGTTCAGCAGGATCATCAGCGCGGCCATCAATATCGCGGTTCCGGGGTCCATTGCCCTTGCTGTTCAGAACACCGGAGCCAAGTGCCGGACGGCCAGTGTATCCGCAGTTCGGCGCCGTGCAGCTACGCTTCGTGGCTTCTCGCATAAAGCATGACAGTTGCGATACCCAGACAGCGAGCAACATCCGGCGCCGATCAGCTCCGCAGTGCTGCCGCAATCTCTGCTGCGCCGTACCAGCGACCCGCAGGCGCCTCGCGCACCAGTCGAGCCAGCGCCAGGTTCTTCGGCGCCAGTTGCTGCACGCTGTCGGCGCAGCGCACCACCGCGCCGCAAAGATCGTCGATCTCGGTGGGGCGGCCGGCCAGACGATCGTCGTACATGGATGAGCGCGCCTCGGGGCTGATCTTCAGCATCCGCGCCGCCAGCGGCTTGAACAGCCAGGTCGGCAGTCGCAGCAAGCGTGGCAGCCAGCGCGGCGGCAGCGGGGTGACCTGAGCGACCGGTTCGGCCGCCCTGTCGAGGACGGCAAGGGCCTCCTGCTGCAGATCGGCCAACAGGCAGCGGTAGCCCCGATCCAGCAGCTGCTGGCGCAACGGCAGGCCGCTCAGCGCATTCAGCGGGTTGTTGAGATTGAGCAGCAGCTTGCCCCATTGCACCGCGCGCATGTCGCTGCGCAGATCCAGGGCCAGACCCGCTCTCTCACAGATCGCCAGCAGCGCCTCGGTGACCGGCGCGCGCTCGGCCATCAGCTGGCCATCGCTGGTACGCCGGACCTGCCCTGGGGCGATCTGGACCACGTTGTAGGGCACCATGCCGGCCAAGGCCGCGAGGCCCGGTGCAGCGGCGCTGATGCGGGCGACATTGTCGACACCGTTCTGGAAACTCAGCACTGGCGTCGCCGCCGGCAGATGCCCGGCCAGATCAGCGGCGGCCTCCGCCGTGGCCGGGCCCTTGACCGTGAGGATCACCAGATCCGGAATCGCCGGGGCTTCGGCCAGGGTGGCGCTCACCGTGAGCCTGATCGTGTGCACGCTGCCATCCAGATCCTGGACTTGCAGCGGCGCGGCCGCCAGCGCCGAGACCAGTGCCGGCCGGCCGATCAGATGCACCTCGGCGCCGCCGCGCACCAGCATGCCGCCGACGAACTGACCGATGGCGCCAGCGCCGTAGACCAGAATCTTCATTTCGACAGGGACTCCCGGATCTGTTGCTGCGCCAGTCGCTCCGGCGGATTGAGCTTGGCCCAGGGCGTCTGCCGCAGATATTCGAGCTCGTGGTCGATCAGCGCCTGCGCCTCGGCCCTGCGCCCCAGACCCAGATAGACGCGGGCCAGATACCAGGCCGTCAGCGCCCGCTTGCCGGCGTTGCCGGCCTGCGGCTGGCGTAGTTCGGCCAGCTGCTGTTCCAGCAGCGGCAGCGCCTCGGCATGGCGCTTTGCTGCGGTCAGCGCCCGGGCCAGACCTTCCTCGGCACCGAGCACGGCCGGATGATCGGCGCCAAACAGACGGATGCGCTGCTCACGGGCTTCCTCGGCCAGCCGCACGGCCTCGGCGGCGTGGCCTTCGATGATCTCGAAGTCGACCTGATTCAGCGCCGCCGTGGCCACATCCGGATTGTCCGGGCCGAGCACGCGCCGGCGCCGTTCATAGCACTCGCGGGTGAGCGTGGAAGCCTCGGAGATATCGCCATTCATGGCCAGGAAAGCGCCCAGATTCAGCATCGAGCGCAAGGTCAGCGGGTGGTCCGCTCCGAGCGTGCGGGTGCGCAGGGCCAGCACATCGCGGGCCAGGGCGATGGCCTCGGGCAAGCGTTCGAGCTTGGCCAGACTCACTGAAGCCCCGTTCATGCTCTGCAGGGTCAACGGGTGCTCACTGCCCAGATGCCGGCGTCGCCAGTCTGCAGTCTTCAGATGGATCGGCAGCGCCTGCTCGTATTCGCCGAGCATGCCCAGATTGGAACCGAGCGCGTCCAGCGCCGAAATCGTGCGCGGGTCGGATTCGCCAAAGCGCGCCTGCAGCTGGTGCAGCGAGCGTTGCCACAGCGGCGTGGCGTCTTCCAGATCGCCACTGCGTCCCAGCAGCGCTGCCAGCACCTGACGCGACTGGATGGTCTCCAGCGCATCGACGCCGAAATGGGCTTCGTGCCGGCTCAGCAGATCGCGCGCCATCTGCACGCTCTGCACCAGCTGCCCGGCTTCCAGGCCCAGCACCTCCACCCGCAAGCGTTCGGCGCTGAGCATGACGCCGGTGGCGCCCGATCCCGGTGCCCGGGCGTCACTGATCAACTGCTCCAATGCCGGCAGATCGTCGCGCCCACGCCCGAGCGCGCGCATGACTTCGCTGCGGCTGAGGCGCGCCTGCAGCGTCTTGGACGCGCTATCGCCGAGTTCGCGACGGAGGCTGTCGAGCGCGGCATCGATGACTTCCAGCGCGGTGTCGAAGCTGCCCAGCGACAGATAGGCCTCGCCGATGGCCAACCGCAGTTCGGCACCGACCTTGGGTTGTCCGGCCAGTTCGGTATCGATCGCACCCAGCGCACGACCCAGCAGGTCGTCGTCGATCAGTTGTCGCGCGGCTTCGGTGGGGTTGGCCAGATTCAGATCCTGATCGAAGGCCTTCAGGCGTTCCCCGGCGGCAGGATCCGACTTCAGTGCGGCTGCGAGCTGCTGGTTCAGGGAACCGCGCAGGCTCTCGCCCAGTACAGCCGGATCGAGGCCGGCCAGCATCGACTGCTGAAACTCGCTGACCTGCTCCAGGTCGCGCTGTCGGGCGGCGACCTGATCGCGCTCGGCGCGGGCTTGCAGCAAGCCATAGGTGGCGGCGCCGAGGCCAGCGATCAGGCTCAGTCCGAGGCCGGCGGCGACGCCCAGCGGCAGCCGGTTGCGGCGGATATACAACCCGAGCCGGTGGCGGCTGCCCGGCGCCCTTGCCCGCACTGGCCGGTATTCCAGCCAGCTGCGCAGATCGTCGACAAGATCGCTGACCGCCTCATAGCGCTGGTTGCGCTGCGGATGCATGGCGCAGGCCACGACCGCATCGAGATCGCCCTGTACCCGCCGCGCCCGCGCCTTTTCGCCGCTCTCCAGCAATCGTCGCGAAACCGCCGCCGGCTCGAAACCGATCAGAGCCTGGCGCAGCTGCGCGGTGCTCAGATCGCTGAACTGGCCAATGGCGAAGGGCGGGCTGTCGGCGATCAGCTGGTAGAGGATCACGCCCAGTGCGTAGATGTCGCTGCGGGTGTCGACATCCACCGCCTCCCCGTCCTGGGCCACGCCGGCCTGTTCCGGACTCATGTAGCCCGGGGTGCCGGCCATGGCCAGGCCGCTGCGCTGGCTTGGTAGCCGCACGGAAGACGAGGCCAGGCCAAAATCGATGATCTTCGGCTGGGCGACCCCATCCACGGTGGCGACCAGCACATTGGCCGGCTTCAGGTCCAGGTGCAGGATGCGCTTCTGATGGGCGTGCCGGACCCCGAGCGCCACGCGGATGAACAGCTCCAGGCGAGCATCCAGATCGAGCTTGCAGCGACGGCAATAATCGTCGATGGCCTCGCCGGGGACGTATTCCATGGCCAGATAGGGAAAGCCGTCGGCGGTGGTGCCGGTTTCGTAGACATGAGCGATGGCCGGATGGCTCATCCGCGCCAGTGCCTGGCGCTCGATGTCGAAACGCACCGAGGCTTCGCCGTCACCCAGGCGCAGCTGGCTGAACTTCAATGCCACCTGGCGCTGCACCGGATGCAGCTGATCGGCGAGGAACACCTGACCCATCCCGCCGGCACCGAGCAGATGGCGCAGTTCGAAGGGCCCCAGACGTTGGCCGGCGTGGAGCTCGATCCGGTCCGACTCGACGGCATCGCCGACCCGGCTCAGCGTCACCAGATGCAGGCTGGGCGCCGGCGTCAGCAGGGTCTGGTCGGATACCCGATCGCTCATGCCTGGAGCCTGCGCATACGGCGGCGTGACGGCAAAGACTGGATCAAGCGCTCACCTCCCTGCATCAGATGCCCCATTGTCCACGCTGGACAGTGAAGCTTACAGCGGCAATGCTGCGCGGACAGACCCCGGCGGCAGTGACGCTCGCGATTTCCTGATGGGTGATCTCAACTATCAGATCGAGCACCATGTCTGGCCCGATCTGCCGATGCTGAAATACCGTCAGGCCGCGCCCAGACTGAAGGCCATCTGCGCTCGTCATGGCGTGCCCTATGTGGAAGAGCCGCTAGCCACCCGCTTCGGCAAACTCTGGGCCATCCTGATGGGCGATGCCAGCATGCGCCGGGCGGCGTAGGGTGGAACGCGCCCACGACCGTCCCCGATCTTCGCGATCAAGTCCGGCAGGCGGATTCCACCGAAAAGTCCCGACGCAGGGTCGCGGTGGAATCCGCCAGCGGGGTTTGATCGCATGGACCGGGCGCTATCGTGGGCGGGTTACACCCTACGGCGGCGGCTGATCGAGCAGGGCCTGCCATTCCTCAGGTGTGTTGACGCCGCGCAGCCGGGCCCGCGTTGCCGCGTCCGCTGGCAGCGCGTGGATGCGCAGGTGTTCCTGCAGGGCCTTGAGCGAGCGATGGCCGGGGCTGTCGCCGCTGACGGCGTAATGCATCCAGCGTCGGGTTTCCGGCGCCACCAGCAGCGCCATCGGCAGCGGATCCTCGCCGTAGCGGCATACCGCCCGCCCGGTCTCGGTGGCCACCAGCAGGCCGTCGAGCAGAGCGCGCAGCAGCGTCACATCCAGCAAGGGCTGGTCGACAGCACTGACCAGCCAGCGAGATTCAGCCTCGCTGGCAGCGACGCTGGCCAGCCCGCCGAGTGGTCCGCGATGGTCGTACTGATCCGGCACGTGCGGGTATTGCGGATAGTCGCCACTGACCACCACACGGCTGCAACCTGCTGCGCGCAACAGCTGCGCACAGCGGTCGATCAGGCGCTGTCCGTGCCAGACCAGCTGTGCCTTGTCGGCGCCCATCCGCCGCGATTGGCCACCGGCCAGCACCACACCCAGGCAATCGCCGTTGCTGTCCATACCCCCATCATGGACCCAGTGCGGTGTCGAGCGCCAGTCAGTGAGGGATGAGCGGCAGCGGTTCGCTACGATGCGGGCTGCGGGATCCGCACGAGGGTTTCGGTGTCGACCCCGAATTCCCGCAACCGCGTCAGCGCCGCCTGGTAGCTGGCCGCGTCGATGGTCGGCGTGCGCGAATAGACCCAGGCGAGTTTGGCATCAGGCGTGGCAATCAACGCGATCTGCTGGTCCTGCTGCAGGGCAATGATCCAGAACTCCGTGGAGAAGGGCCAGATGAAGCGTGCCTTCATGCGCGCGCCAGATTCATCCAGCGCCCAGGCCACGCCTTCCCAGCGTTCCTCGGGCGAGTCCATGGTGCGGCGAAAGTAGTAGAGATCGTCAAGACGGCCGTCGCTACGCTGCACATACTCCACCCGTGCCGCGACCTTGCCGCGTTCGGCGAAATAGGGCACGTTCGCCAGGATGTACCAGTTTCCGAGCATATGCTCGCGGGCTATCGGCGACAGCGCGGCCCGCGCCTCGGTGTGGCGGGTTGGACTGGCTGCGCAGCCCAGCATCAACAGCAACAGCAGCAGCGGTGCCAGCCAGCGAAACGAGAGCATGCGTGCAGAGTTCATCAGGGGGATTCCGGTGGTGCAATCGATGAGAGGCCACAACAACTGCCGGCCCGACGCAACAGCCTACGGCGAGGGCTGCACCGTCGACGCTCCAAAGCCTAGTCCTCGAGGTGTCTACGGCGCCTTCATTCCGCGCCACGACGGTGTGAGTGTGAGGCAGTGAGCGCATCACCGGCACTGATTCTGGTGGTCGCCATGTTGCTGCTGGGCAAGATCTATGCGCGCTCGGGGGTGCTTCCCGCCTATACCCCGGATGTGATCAACCGGCTGGTGATCTGGCTGTTCCTGCCGGCGCTGGTATTGAAGGCTGTGCACGGACTGCACTTCGACCCCCGCCTGCTGGTGCTGATCGCCACGCCCTGGCTGCTGGCAGCGGTCACCATGGCCGGGGTGCTGTCGCTGCAGCGACTGCTCGGCTGGCCGCGGGAAGTCAGCGCCTGCCTGCTGCTGTGCGTGGCGCTGGGTAACACCGCATTCCTGGGCTATCCGATGGTCGAGGCCACGCTGGGGCCTGCGGCGCTGCCCTATGCCGTGGTCTACGATCAGCTCGGCTCCTTCCTGCTGCTGTCGAGTTTCGGCGTCGTCGTCGTCGCCGTGTACAGCGGCGCAAAGCGGCCGCCGTGGACGACGGTGCTGCGCAAGATCGTCACCTTCCCGTCTTTCGGCGCCCTGCTGCTGGGCCTGCTGCCGTGGGCCAGGCCACCTCTGCTGGAGGGTCTGATCGACACCCTGGCCGGACTACTGGTGCCGCTGGCCATGTTTGCGGTCGGCTTCCAGCTCAAGCTGGTGCCGCCGCGCGCCTACGCGCTGCCGATGCTGGCCGGACTGGGACTCAAGCTGGTGCTGCTGCCTGCCGTCGCCTTCAGCATCGCCCAGCTGGCCGGTGCCGAGGCCCTGCTGACCGCCGTCAACACCGTGCAGTCGGCCATGCCGGCGATGATCACCGCCGGCGCCCTGGCCATCGACGCCCGCCTGGCCCCGGATCTGGCCGCAGCCCTGGTCGGCTACGGCATCCTGATCTCGGTGCTGTGGCTGCCGCTGCTGGCGAAACTGGTGCTGACGGTGGTGTAGCCGTAGCGGCGAGGGCAGTGAGGCAGCGGGCACGGGACTCGGGACTCGGGATTCGGGACTCGGGACTCGGGACTCGGGATTCGGGACTCGGGACAAGACCCCGGGCGTCATTGCGAGGAGCGCAGCGACGAAGCAATCCAGGACCTGCGACTCCAGTTCTGGATTGCTTCCCCCGGATCAAATCCGGGGTCGCAATGACGCGGGCTCTGGTGGGTCCAGACTTGTCTGGACGCTCCTGGTCTGGTGCTTGAGAAGCGTCCAGACAAAGTCTGGCCCTACCAGAGCCCGAAACCCTTAGCCTTTTCCCGTGCCCCGTGCCCCGTGCCCCGTGCCCCGTGCCCCGTGCCCCGTGCCCCGTGCCCCGTGCCCCGTGCCCCCGACTCCCGCCGGCGCTTCTCGCGTCGGCGCTACAGCCCGATCGACTGCGCCGCGCCCATCAGGGTGGCGGCACCGAGCAGCGCGAACATCGCCGCGACGATGGCATGCACCAGTCGTACCGGCATCTTTCGGGCGATGCCCTCGCCCATCAGCACCGCCGGCACGTTGGCGATCATCATGCCGAGCGTGGTGCCCGCGACCACGGCAAACAGAGCCTGATACTGGGCAGCCAGAGCGACGGTTGCGATCTGGGTCTTGTCGCCCATCTCGGCCAGAAAGAAGGCCAGCAAAGTGGTCAGGAACACGCCATGCCTGGAGGCCGGCTGCTGCGCTTCGTCAAGTTGGTCCGGGATGAGAATCCAGATCGCCATGGCCAGGAAAGACAGGCCGAGCACCCAGCGCAGCGTGATCGGGCCAAGCCAGGTGGTGATCCAGGTGCCGACCACACCTGCGAGCGCGTGATTGACGATGGTCGCGACCAGAATGCCGAGAATGATCGGCCATGGCCGCCGGTAGCGCGCGGCCAGCACAAAGGCCAGCAGCTGGGTCTTGTCGCCGATCTCGGCGAGGGCCACGATGCCGGTCGAAACCAGAAATGCTTCCATGGGGAACTCCAGGGCCGGCGCAGGGCAATGACCACAACGCACCCCGGCCCCGGCGGCGCATTCTGGTCAAAGGTCTGGCCAAGCTCGAACTGCGTGCGCCATGGTCGGTAGACCAAGCATGTTGACGCAAGCCCCTGTCAGCCTCGACAGGGCGGCTACTCCCCAGTGACGCCGCGGAGGCTAGCACAAGGCCCTGGAGCCCCGTCTCAGTCCCTGAGACGGGCAGCGCCGAGATTGGGATCGTCATCCGCACCGGAGTTGCCCCATGAATCGTGAACCCAAGGCCTTGTCCCTGCCGCCCCGTCTGCTGCGTGCCCTCTGGATCTGGCTGGCGCTGACGCCGCTGGTGGCCTTGCTGCCGCGATCCAGCGCCGAGGCGGTTGGCCTGCTGGCGCATCCGGTGTTCTGGTGCGCGCTGTTGCCGGCACTGGCGCTGTTGCCCTATCTGAAGCAGTTCCTGCCGGACCCTGGCATCGGAGCCCAGCGACGCCCGCGTCGCCATTCGGGCCAGGCACGCCGGCGTACGCGCAGCCAGCGTGGCCTGCGGCTGGCGGCCTGATCGACCTCGTATGGGCGCGGAAAGGGTATCGGGCTGAGTGGTCGGTGGCTGCCAGAGAGTGCACCAGGTCCAGCGCCTGGTTCCGGGCGAACTCAGGCCTGAAGCGGCCCGGTCGAACGCCGCAGTCGCAGTGTGTAGGGCACTCGCACCATCTGCCCGGAATGTGGCGTGCGGATGGCTGCCAGCAGTTCCATGGTGGCAATACGCCCCATCTCGTCGGTGGGTTGGTGCACGGTCGTCAAGGCCGGGAAGATCTGGCTGGACATCGGCGTGTCGTCAAAGCCGCAGACCGAGAGATCTCCGGGGACGCGCAGATTGCGCTCCAGGGCCACCCGGATCACGCCAGCGGCCATATCGTCGTTGGCCGCGAACACCGCCGACGGACGTTGTTTCAGGTCGAGCAATGCGGTCGCCGCGAGCACCCCGGAATCGAAGGAAAATTCGCCCTGGACCACCAGCGCCGGGTCGAACTTGATGCCGGCCCGCTCCAGTCCCTGCTTGTAGCCGTTCAGTCGCCAGCCGCTGGCACCGTGTGCCGGATGGCCGACAATGTGGCCGATACGGCGATGACCCAGACTGGCCAGGTGGGTGACGATGTCGAAGGCGGCCCGGGTCTCGTCCATGGCCACGCCGATGACCTCGCTCTGGACCTTGGGCGAGACGCTGGCAAAGGGAATCTCCAGTTCAGCCAGTCGCTGCAGCAGCGCCGGTGAATCGGTGATCGGCGGCGTCAGCAGCAGCCCGTCCGGGCGCGAACGGGCGATCAGGTCCTCGGTGGCGGCGACGATGCGCTCATCCTCGTCCTCCAGAGGACACAGCATCATGTGGTAATTCTCGGCCTCGCAGGCCTCAAGCACGCCCTCGATGACGCCCATCAGATAGCTGGCGGAGGGATTGTTGTAGAGCAGGGCGATCAGATAGGACTTGCTGCCGGCCAGACTGCGCGCCGACAGATGCGGCGTGTACTTGAGCTCGTCCACCGCCTTCATCACCCGCAAACGGGTATCCTCACGCACATTCGGCTCACGGTTGAGCACCCGCGAGACGGTCTTCATCGACACGCCGGCCACTTCGGCTACGTCCTCGATCCGCACTCTGACTGCCATGATTGCTCCTGGGTGTCGTGCCTGCAGGGCCTGAAAATCCGGATTCTAGCTCGGAGGCGAATGCTGACAACGCTGTCAGTCGCGCAGTATAGCCTTGATCCGAGGGGCTCTGACGACTGGCAATCCATGCAACGACACCCCGGCGCCGCGAGGGTGCTACGGCCGTAGCGCGGCTCCGGCGCGCGTGGGCCTGGCCAAGGTGCCCTGAGGTCTTCGCGCCGGCGGCCGCGGCTCTGGGGTCAGCAGGGCGCCGGGCGCCTCGCGTGTGTGGCCTCGGGCTTGAGCAAAGGACGTCGACGCGATGGACCCGGCCTACGCCAGCGCAAGTCCGGGCCTAGAGGCGCGCGGCCGCGCCGGATGCCTTCGCCCTTGCCAATGCCGAGACCAATTGACAGCGCTATCAATTAACCTCTTTTTGTCCCAGAATGTCGGCGCCGTGACCTCGGGCGCGGCGCGCCTGTCTTGGCGGGCGCCTCTCGTCGGTACCAGCATTGGGGAGCAAGGCTCATGACACCGCATTCATCCTCCGCGCCAACTTCACTGGCGCCGACCGGCGAGGGTGCGCACACGCGCTCGCTGATCATCCTGACCTTGCTGTTCTTCATGTGGGGTCTGCTGACCTCGTTGAACGACGTGCTGATTCCGCACCTGAAGTCGATCTACACGCTGAGCTACACCCAGGCCATGCTGGTGCAGTTCTGCTTCTTCGGCGCCTATTTCATTGTCTCGGTGCCAGCGGGCGCGTTGATCAAGCGCATCGGCTATCAGCGCGGAGCGGTCACCGGCCTGATGATCGCTGCCAGTGGTTGCGCGCTGTTCTATCCGGCCGCACAGAGCGGCTACGGGCTGTTCCTGTTCGCCTTCTTCATTCTGGCCGCGGGTATCACCATTCTGCAGGTGGCCGCCAATCCCTATGTCACCGTGCTGGGTGACCCCAAGACCGCTTCCAGCCGGCTGACGCTGACCCAGGCCTTCAATTCCCTCGGCACCACCGTCGGCCCCCTGTTCGGCGGCATGCTGATCCTCGGTGGCGCAGCGGCCCTGGTGAGTGGTGATATCTCACAGATGTCGGCGGCCGAACAGGCCGCCTTCAAGGCCCAGGAAGCGGCCACGGTGCAGGGCCCCTATCTGATGCTGGCCGCCGCCCTGCTGGCGCTGGCAGTGTTCTTTGCGCTGGCGAAGCTGCCGAAGATCACCCATGCCGACGATCCCGCCGACGCTGCTGGCCCGGCAGCCGGCAATTCCATCTTCCAGCATCGCAATCTGGTGCTCGGCACCATGGCGATCTTCCTGTACGTGGGCGCCGAGGTCAGCATCGGCAGTTTCCTGATCAATTACTTCGGCGAAAGTCGGATCGCGGGCCTGGAAGAGGCGGCGGCCGCCAAGCTGGTCGCCTATTACTGGGGCATGGCCATGGTCGGTCGCTTCATCGGCTTCGCAGTGATGCGCAGGGTCAGTCCGGGCAAGACCCTGGCCTTCAACGCTGCCTGTGCGATGGCCTTGATCCTGACCAGCATCCTCAGTCACGGTCAGCTGGCGATGTGGTCGATCCTGGGTGTGGGGCTGTTCAACTCGATCATGTTCCCGACCATCTTCAGCATGGCTCTGCACCGCCTCGGCAAGTTCACCGGTCAGGGATCGGGACTGTTGTGCATGGCCATCGTCGGCGGCGCACTGGTGCCGCTGGTGCAGGGCGTGGCTGCCGACCGCATTGGCATCCAGAGCTCTTTTGTGGTGCCCTTGCTGTGCTACGGCTTCATCTTCTATTTCGGCGCCAAGTACGCGCGCCTGCATCAGGGACCCGTGGCCACCGTCGCCCACTGAGCATGCCGAGACTCTCCATGCAGATGGCCGTCCGGACCTGGCTGGCTTCGCTGCTGGGCCTGGCGCTGACGTGGTCGATCACGCCGGCGGCGATGGCGGCCAGCGCGCGCCCGGCGCAGGTGCAGATCGTCAAGATCGATGCCGGATACCAGCTGCTGGTGGATGGGCAGCCCTTTCGCGTCAACGGCGCCGGACTGGAGTCCGGCAACCTGGAGGCGCTCGCCGCCAGTGGCGCGACCAGCTTCCGCACCTGGCGTACCGAGGGCGGCCGCCGCCTGCTCGATCGCGCCCGGGAGCATGGCCTGATGGTGGCGATGGGCATCGAGATTGCCCGAGAGCGCCATGGCTTCGACTATGACGATGCCGCCGCGGTCGCCCGGCAGTTTGCGCGGGTGCGCCGGGAAGTCACGAGTCTCAAGGACCACCCGGCGCTGCTGATGTGGGTGGTCGGCAACGAACTCAATCTGGACGGGCGCAATCCCCGGGTCTGGGACGCGGTCAACCAGATCGCCGAGTGGATCCAACAGGAGGATCCCGATCATCCGGTGATGACCACGCTGGCCGGCTTCAACCCCGAACTGGCCGAGCAGCTGCGAACGCGCGCGCCGGCCCTCGATCTGATCGGAATCCAGCTCTACGGCGACATCGTGCAGTTGCCGGCCAAGCTGCGCGACAGTGCCTGGGACGGCCCCTACATCGTCACCGAGTGGGGCCCCAGCGGCCACTGGGAAGTGCCTCTGACTGCCTGGGGCGCGCCGATCGAGGATGACAGTAGCCGCAAGGCCGAGCTCTTGCTGGATCGCTACCAGCGCTACATCGCCAGCGATCACCGACAGTGCCTGGGTTCCTTTGTGTTCCTCTGGGGTCAGAAGCAGGAGCGCACACCCACCTGGTACGGCATGTTCCTCAAGACCGGCGAGGCCACCGCCGCGGTCGATGCGATGCGCTATCTGTGGACCGGGGCCTGGCCCGGCAATCGCAGTCCGTCGATCTCGCCGCTGCAGATCGATGCACGACAGGCCGCCGACAGCGTGGTGCTGGCGCCCGGACAGAGCTACAGGGCCGCCGTTTCTGCCAGCGACACCGATGGCGACACGCTGCAGTTCGACTGGCGCCTGCTGCGCGAGAGCGAGGCCCGCAGTGTCGGTGGCGACGCTGAGGAGGTGCCACGCGCGGTTCCGGTACGAATGCGCGCAGATGGCCCCGGCATGTTGCAGTTCACCTCGCCGCGTCGGTCCGGAAACTACCGCCTGTTCGTCACCGTGCGCGATGGTCGCGGTCATGCCGCGCATGCCAACATGCCATTCCGGGTGGAGAAGCTGCCGGCCAGGCCTTAGCGCGAAATGGGCCGCTGTGGGAGCGGGCTCTGCCCGCGATCAAGGTCCCGGCAGGTTTGAGGTGCTGCGATCGCGGCTGAATCCGCTCCCACAGGGTTGCTGCCCAGACCTGGGCTCGCCGCTCAGGCGGCCGACCGCAGTGCCGGCCTGAGCGCCGCTGCGGCGGCGCCCAGCAGACCGGCGTGGGGATGCAGCACCGCCAATGTGGGCACCTGGGCCATCGCTGCGCGGAAGCGGCCCTTGGCCTCAAAGCGTTCACGGAAGGCCGAAGCCTGCAGCTGCGGCAGCAACTTCGGCACCAGACCACCGCAGAGGTATGCGCCGTCCCAGGCACCCAGCGTCAGTACCAGATCGCCGGCGACGCTCCCGAACACTTCACAGAACATCTGAACTGCGCGCAGGCACAGCGGGTCACCCTTGCCGGCACCGGCGGTGACGTCCTCGGGGGCGAGAGCGACTGGCGGCGGCTTTCCGTGGCTGAGGCTGTGCAGCGCGCCATGGAGGTTGACCAGGCCGCCACCGCTGAGCAGACGCTCGTTGGAGACCCGGCCAAACTGCCGGGCGAGGATGTCGAGTACCTGCGACTCCTCGGTGCTGGACGGAGCAAAGCCGACATGGCCGCCCTCGGTTTCCAGTGCGAAACTGCGATCATCGCGGACCATCAGCGCACTGACACCGAGTCCGGTGCCCGGACCCAGTACCGCATGGCTGCGCGAGGTCGAAGGCCGTGGCCGCAGCAGCGGCCCGCCGATGGGCGCGAGGTCCGCTTCCACCAACAGCTCCGTCGCCAGCGCCTGGGCGGTGAAATCGTTGATCAGCGTCAGCGATTCGACCGCCAGTGCCCTGGCGGTATCCGCGGCCGATATCAGCCAGGGGTGATTGGTGATCTGCGCCGTATCGCCGTCGACCCGACCTGCCACCGCAAAGACGCCGGCGCGCAGATCCCGACCGGAGACACCGATCGCCGCCAGATAGTGCTGCGCGGCAGCCACCAGCGTGGGGAACTCCGCCGCCACCGCCTGCCGCACGCTGTCCAGCAGCAGCGGCGTGGACCGCCTTGGGTCGCCCAGCGCAAAGCGGGCATTGGTGCCACCGATATCGGCCAGCAAGACGAGGTGGGCGCTCATGGTGTCATCGTCGGGTGCGGGAATCCTGGATGTCCGAGGGCGACACTGTTGCCGACCAGCCAGCAGGCGCTCGCCGTATCGGTGCAATGTCGCGGATAGGCGGTCCGTACCCCGCCGCTGCCAGCCGTGAATGGAATGGCCCGAGTAAATCCGATCGTTGACAACGCTGTCAACAAGCGCGTATTAATTCGCCCTCAACGATCGGTCATCCGCTTTGCGGTGGCTGATCCGTCGCGAATGTCCGGGGAGGGAGATTCATGCAGAGCGAGATCGCGGCCGCTGCGGCCAGGCATCGGTACACCCGCGGCACGGCGCGCATCGGCCTTGCATGGCTGTTGACAATGGCGCTCGGCGGCCCTGCCTTTGCCGACACTGCCGCAAGCTCCTCGATCGCTGATCCCTCGCTGTGGCCGGCACTGACTTCGCCCATCGCCAGCAATGCCGGTATCGAAGCGCAGGTCCGCGAGCTGCTGGATACGATGACGCTGGAAGAGAAGGTCGGCCAGATCATCCAGGGCGACCTCGGCAGCGTCACCCCGGCGGACCTGCTCGAATACCGGCTGGGCTCGGTGCTGGCCGGCGGCAATTCCGACCCGGGCGGACGCTACAACGCGACCCCGGCCGAATGGCTGGCGCTGGCCGACGACTTCTATCGGGCCTCGATGGACACCAGTCGTGGCGGCAAGGCGATCCCGGTGCTGCTCGGCATCGATGCCGTCCACGGACACAACAATGTGGTCGGCGCCACGCTGTTCCCGCACAACATCGGCCTCGGCGCCGCCCGCGATCCGGAACTGCTGGCCCGGATTGCGCAGGCCACCGCCATCGAATTGCGCACCACCGGCTTCGAGTGGACCTTCGCGCCTACGGTCACGGTGCCCCGTGATGACCGCTGGGGTCGCACCTATGAAGGCTATTCGGAAGATCCGGCGCTGGTCGCCAGCTATGCCACCGCGGTGGTCGAAGGTCTGCAGGGCAAGGTCGCTTCGCCTGAGTTTCTCGACGCCAGCCACGTGCTGGCCTCGGCCAAGCACTTCATCGGCGACGGTGGCACCCACGGCGGCAAGGACAAGGGCGATACCCGCGTCTCCGAAGTCGAATTGCGCGACATCCACGGCGCCGGACACATCGAGGCGCTGAAGGCCGGCACCCAGACCGTCATGGCGTCCTTCTCCAGCTGGAACGGCGAGAAGATGCACGGCAATCGCAGCCTGCTGACCGGCGTGTTGAAGGAGCGTCTGGGTTTTGACGGGTTTGTCGTCGGTGACTGGAATGGCCACGGCGAGGTCAGTGGCTGCAGCAACGAGAGTTGTCCGGCCGCACTCATGGCGGGTCTGGACATGTACATGGCGCCTGATACCTGGAAGGCCCTGTACCACAACACCCTGGCCCAGGTGCGCGACGGGACGATCCCGATGGAGCGGCTGGACGATGCGGTCTCGCGCATCCTGCGGGTCAAGTTCCGTCTTGGCCTGTTCGAAGCCGGCGCGCCCTCGGCGCGCGCCCTCGGCGGCCGCTTCGAACAGCTGGGCAGCAGCGAACACCGGGCGCTGGCGCGGGCCGCCGTGCGCCAGTCGCTGGTATTGCTGAAGAACAATGGCGGCCTGCTGCCGCTGCCAGCAAACAGCCGCGTCCTGGTGGCCGGTAACGGTGCCGACAACATCGGCAAGCAGGCCGGCGGTTGGACTCTGAGCTGGCAGGGCACCGGCGTGACGCCGGCCGATTTCCCCAACGCCGAATCGATCTGGGCCGGCGTCCAGACGGCGGTTGCGGCCGGCGGTGGCCACAGTGAGCTGTCGGAGACCGGCAACTACAGCGAGCGACCCGATGTCGCCATCGTGGTCTTCGGTGAGGATCCCTACGCCGAATTCATCGGTGACATTCCGGCGCTGGCCTATCAGCCCGGACAGGCCGACGATCTGGCGCTGATGCGCCGGTTCAAGGACGACGGCATCCCGGTGGTGGCGGTGTTCCTGTCGGGCCGGCCGCTGTGGGTCAATCGCGAGATCAACAGTGCCGATGCCTTCGTCGCTGCCTGGTTGCCGGGATCGGAGGGCGGCGGTATCGCCGATGTGCTGTTGCGCACACCGGCGGGCGAGATTGCCCACGATTTCAGCGGACGGCTGTCGTTCTCGTGGCCGCGCTCGGCGGTACAGACACCGCTCAATCAGGGCCAGAGCTGTTATGACCCGCAGTTCGCACTGGGCTACGGGCTCAGCTATGCCCAGGGCGCCGAACTGGAGCTGCTGTCCGAGCAATCCGGTCTGGCCAATCTCGATCAGCAGCCGGGTCTGTACTTTGGTCAGGGCAAAGCGGCGCCGGGCTGGACGATGATGATCGCCGACGGTGCCGAAGAAGGCGCTGTGCTGACGGCGCTGCCCAGTGGCGATCTGGCGCAACATCTGACGGTCGCTGCAGCCGATCACAAGGCCCAGGAAGACGCCCGTCGCCTGCAATGGAATGGCGGTGGCGAAAGTCGCTTCTGGCTGCAGGCCGCCACACCCCAGGATCTCAGCCGCGAGACCCAGGCCGGAGCCATGCTGGTGCTCAGCCTGCGGCTGGACAGCAAAGCCGAAGCGCCGGTCAGCCTGTCATTGGGCTGCGGCGATGCCTGCTCGGGAGCGGTGTCGCTGGATGCAACGCTGGCGGAGCTGCCTTTGTCGACCTGGACGCGTCTGGCCGTGCCCCTGTCCTGCTTCCAGCGCGCCGGCGCCGATCTGTCCCGCATCGAGCGCATGGCCGAGCTGCGCACCAGCGCCGCGCTGTCGCTGTCCTTCTCGGGGCTGGCGCTGTCGGCCGAACACGACCGCGTGCTCAGCTGCGATGTGGCTCAGTGAAATGTCGAAGCTACCGTTTATCCGATCCCGGGCCTGATCTTGCATGAAAGTCAGCCTGAACTGTCCATTAACGATTGACAACGCTGTCAATTCGTCGTGCAATGTCCACCCACCTGGCGCCGGACCTGCTGTCGTCCGCGTCTGTCCACCCGTCGTCTGTGAATGTCCCTGGAGGGAGAGTCCATGAAGCAAGCGCACCCATTTCCGAAGCAGCGGTTGCTGACGGCCGCCCTTCTGCTGGCCCTGGCCAGTCCATCGGTCTATGCCCAGAATGTCGATGCGGACAACGATGAGTCCGAGCAGGCGGCCGAACTCGACGAGATCGTGGTCAAGGGTATCCGCGGCAGCATGACCTCGTCGATGAACCTCAAGCGCGACTCGACCGGTGTGGTCGACGGCATCGTCGCCGAGGACATCGGCAAGTTCCCGGACACCAATCTGGCCGAATCGCTGCAGCGTATCACCGGCGTGTCGATCGACCGCTCCAACGGTGAGGGCTCCAGGGTCACGGTGCGTGGCGTTGGTCCCGACTTCAATCTGGTGCTGCTCAATGGCCGGCAGATGCCGGGTTCCAGCATCGGCGAGACTGGCCCGAGCAATTCGCGCGCTTTTGATTTCGCCAACCTGGCCTCGGAAGCCATCGCCGAGGTCGAGGTCTACAAGACCGGTCGGGCAGCGACCCCCACCGGCGGCATCGGTGCGACCATCAACATCAAGACCGCCAAGCCACTGGAAGCGCCGGGTTTCCGCGCCAACGTCGGCGTCAAGGGCGTGCACGACACCTCCAATGGCAATCTCCCCGGTGCCTTGCAGGGCGATGACTTCACCCCGGAGATCTCGGGCATCTTCAGCAATACCAGCGAGGACGGCCGCTTTGGCGTGGCCCTGACCGGCAGCTACCAGGAGCGTGATCTGGGCTACAACCAGGCCGCCGTGGCCAACGGCTGGCGACCCTTCGCTGGCGACGAGAACAACTGGGGTACGATTCCGCAGCCGGGCACGCCGGGCTCCCAGAACATCATCAATCGCCCCGGCCCCACCGACATCTATTCGGTGCCGCAGAATCTGGTCTACAGCGTCAATGGTCTGAAGCGCCAGCGCACCAACGGCCAGCTCACGTTCCAGTTCGCACCCACCGACAACATCACCACCACGCTGGACTACACCTATTCGCAGAACAAGATCCAGCAGCAGCGCAATGAGCTGTCGGTGTGGTTCAACTTCGGCCCGTCCACCAGTTCCTGGACCAACGGTCCGGTGGCCGGCCCGAACTTCTATTCGGAAACCATCAATCCGGCCAACAGCGATCTGGCCATGGGTGGCGCTGCCTTTGCGACCAAGAGCGACAACGACTCGATTGGCTTCAATGTCGAATGGGATGTCTCCAACGACCTTGGCCTGGAATTCGACATTCACAGCTCCAGCGCCGAAACCGGTGCCGACAGCCCTTATGGCTCGAATGCAGTGCTCGGTACCGCCGGTTTCTTCCGCGGCACCACCACGGTCGATTTCACCCGCGATTTCCCGGTGATGAGCGTGCAGCTGCCCCCGGGCATGTCCAGCATCGATCCCTCGGCCATGCTGGTGACCGGCTCCAGCTTCCGCAACAGCTACATGAAGTCGGATGTCGATCAGGGCCAGATCAAGGGTCATTTCGATTTCGCCGAAGCCTCGCGCCTGGACTTCGGTGTCAGCATCACCAACGTCAAGAACCGCACCGCCTTCTCCAATGTGCAGCGGGATACCTGGGGCGGCGCCACCAGTCCGGCCGACTATCCGGACAGCGTCTGGCACCTGCAGCCGGTGCGGCCCTTCTTCGACAACATCAATGGCAGCGGCAATCCGGCGCTGTTCAACCAGTTCTTCATCTTCGACTTCGAGACCGTTCGCCAGCTGGCCGCGGCTGCTGCCGGCAATGAATCGCTGTACCTGCGCTCGGACGTGTTCACCACCGATCGTCGGGTCGAGGAAAAGTCCAGGAGTGCCTATCTGCAGTACAGCACCACCTTCGACACGAGCATGCCGATCAACCTCAATGCCGGTGTGCGCTTCGAGAAAACCGACGTCACCTCGACCGCGCTGGTGCCGACCGCCACCGGTATCGTCTGGGTAGCCAACAACGAGTTCTCGGTGCAGTTCGGCGATCCCGGCTACACCACGCTCCGGGGCGATTACCAGTACACCCTGCCTAATCTGGATCTGTCGATCGAGACCAGCGCCGATACCATCCTGCGCTTCAGTTACGGCGAGAGCATCGGCCGACCGGGCTGGGGCGACATCCAGGGAGGCCAGACGCTGAACCAGCTGGCGCGCATCAACGGTGGTACCGGTGCCCAGGGCAATCCGGCACTCAAGCCGCTGGAGTCGCAGAACTTCGATGTTTCCTTCGAGTGGTACTACGGCGAATCCAGCTACCTGTCGCTGGGCTATTTCCGCAAGAACATCGACAACTACATCGGTGTCACCACCGTGCAGGCGACCCCGTTCGAACTGCATACACCTGCGGGCGGCTCCTTCTTCAACCAGGCGATAGCCAATGGCTGCCCCCAGGCTGACGTGACCTGCATACGCAACTACATCTTCGACAACTTCTCCAGCGATCCCAGCGTGACCCGTGGCCCGAACGACCCCAACGGCAACCGCACGGGCACCATCGCCGGCCGCCCGAGTGATCCGATTGCGACCTTCCTGATCACCACCCCGGCCAACCAGCGCTCGGCGTCCCTCGACGGCTGGGAGTTCAACATCCAGCACGTCTTCGGGGAAACCGGTTTCGGCGTCTCCGCCAACTACACCATGGTGGATTCGGGTTTGAGCTACGACAACTATGATCGCGGCGAACAGTTCGCGCTCGAAGGCGTCAGCGATTCGGCCAATCTGGTTGGCTTCTACGAGAAGTACAACTGGTCGGTGCGCCTTGCCTACAACTGGCGCGATGAGTTCCTGGCCGGTCGCTTTGATGGCACCGGGCTGCCCAACCCGGTCTACACCGAAGCCTATGGCCAGTGGGACATGAATGTCGGCTACCAGTGGAACGACCAGCTGTCCTTCCAGTTCGAGGCCATCAACCTCACCGACGAGATCCAGCGCCTGCACGGACGCACCGAGAATCAGGTGCTGTACGTGACCCAGACCGGTCCGCGCTATATGGTTGGCTTCCGCTACAAGTTCTGATCCGGGAAGCTCTGCGGAAAGTGCTGCATGATTGAACAATCAGGCAGCGGAGAAGGCCGCTGATTCAGCGGCCTTCTCGTTTGTGCAACGCACGTCTGTGGGAGCGGGCTTTGCCCGCGATCGGTGCCCGGTTATCCGCGGATGATCGCGGGCAAAGCCCGCTCCCACAGGGTCGTCACGGTCTGGATCGGAGCGAGGAACTACACTGTGAACGACCAGGCCTGGAAACTCGGGTGAGAGCAAAACGGTGAGTGCTGCCATCAACCATGTGGTCATCGTCGGCGGCGGTTCGGCCGGCTGGCTGACCGCTGCCGTCATAGCCGCAGAGCACGGCCGCGCCGCCGGTGGCCGCTTGCAGGTGAGCCTGCTGGAGTCGCCCGAGGTACCGCCCATCGGGGTCGGCGAGGGCACCTGGCCGACGATGCGCGACACGTTGAGCCGGATCGGCGTGTCCGAGAGCGCCTTCTTCCGCGACTGCGATGCCGCTTTCAAGCAGGGCTCGCAGTTCATCGGCTGGGTCAACGGCCAGCCCGATGATTACTACTTCCATCCCTTCGTGCTGCCGCAGGGTTATGGCGAGGCCAATCTGGTCGCCGAATGGCTGCGCCATCATGCCCAGGTGCCGTTTGCCGATCTGGTCAGCTTTCAGCCGCATCTGTGCGCCGCCGGCAAGGCCCCCAAGCAGGCGCAGACGCCGGAATTTGCCGCGGTGGCCAACTACGCCTACCACCTCGACGCCGGCAAGTTCGGCCTGTTCCTGCGCAGGCACTGCGTCGAGCAGCTGGGCGTGCGCCACGTTCCGGATCACATGGTGGCCGTGAATGCCGCCGACAACGGCGATATCGCCTCGGTGCAGACCCGCGAGCACGGTGCGCTCGCCGGTGATCTCTACATCGACTGCACCGGATTGCGCTCGCTGCTGCTGGGTGAGCATTACGGCGTCGGCCTGATCGACCAGAAACAGGTGCTGTTCAACGACTCGGCGCTGGCCCTGCAGCTACCGTACCCGCAGCCCGACAGTCCGATCGCCTCGCATACGATCTCCACTGCCCAGAGCAGCGGCTGGATCTGGGATATCGGCCTGCCCACCCGACGCGGCATCGGCCATGTCTATTCGAGTGCGCACATCTCCGATGAAGCCGCCGAAGCCGAGCTGCGCCGCTATGTGGCGGCCCATGGCGGCGGGGTCGAATGTCCCGCCCCGCGCAAGCTCGGCTTCCAGCCCGGCTACCGGCAACGCTTCTGGCACCGCAACTGCGTCGCCGTGGGTTTGTCCTCGGGCTTCATCGAACCGCTGGAAGCTTCGGCGCTGGCCCTGGTGGAATTGTCGGCGGCCATGATCTGCGACCAGTTGCCGGCCACGCGCGAGCGCATGGACATCGTCGCCGAGCGCTTCAACGATGCCTTCAGTTACCGCTGGAGCCGGGTGATCGATTTCCTGAAACTGCACTATGTGCTGACCCAGCGCAGCGACTCGGACTACTGGCGCGACAACTGCCGCCCGGAATCGGTGCCTGAGCGTCTGCGCGCACAGCTGGCGCTGTGGCGGCAGCAGTCGCCTTCGCGTTACGACCTGCATCGGGTCGACGAAATGTTCCCCTCGGCCAGCTACCAGTATGTGCTGTACGGTATGGGCTTCAGGCCCGATGCCGATCCGGCCCCGCGGCACTCGGATCAGCCCGAGCGGGCCGACCGCGCCTTTCGCGAGGCGGCCAGTCTGTCCAGACGTATGCTGGCGGCGCTGCCAGGCAATCGCGAACTGCTGGCGCACATCCACCACAAGGGTCTGCCCAGACACTGAGCACCCGCCGCCGAATCCATTGCCCCGGAGAGCCCAGCGCCACCATGGCCAGACACCAACTGCTGAACAACATCGACCACAAGGCGCTACGCATCCTCACCGGCCGCAGCGCGGCACTGGGTGACGGGCTGATGTGCGCACTGACCTTTCCCGACGAGTTCCGCAGCATCCAGGCGCATTACCCGATCGTGTTCCACCCGACGGCGGATGGCGCGAGTTTCCAGCCGCTGGCGCTGTTCGGTTTCCGCGAGGGCCAGAATCTGTTCCTGGACGGCGAGCGCTGGGATGCCAGCTATGTGCCGATGGTGATCGAAAGAGCCCCCTTCCTGATCGGCCAGAGCGGCGGTGAAGCCGTGATCCACATCGACATGGACAGCCCGCGCGTCAGCAGCAGCGCGGGCGAGCCGGTGTTCCTGCCACATGGCGGCAGCACCGAGTACCTCGACCGCGTCAATTCCCTGTTGCTGGCCATCCATCAGGGCGTCGCCAGCACGCCGGCCTTCGTCGATGCCCTGGTGCGCCGTGATCTGCTGGAATCCTTCGTGCTCGACATCGAGCTCGGCGACGGCTCGCAGAACCGCCTCGTGGGCTTCCACACCATCAACGAGGAACGATTGCAGGCGCTGCCCGGCAGCGAGCTGGAAGCGCTGGCAAGCAGCGGTCATCTGCTGCCGATCTACATGGCCATCGCCTCGCTGTCGAATTTCCGCGAACTGATCGAGCGCCAGCAGCGTCTCCACGCCGCCCATGCCTGAGGCCATCCGCGAACTGCAGCTGGACGATCCCGCCGCGCTCGGCGATTCCCTGCTGCGCTCCAGCGAACCGCTGCTGCTGCGGGGTCTGGTCAGACATTGGCCGGCGGTCCGCGCCGGGCGCGAATCCGCCGCCGCGGCGATGCGTTATCTGGCGGGTTTCTACCGCGGCGAACCGGTGGTGGCCTGGCACGGCGATGCCGACAGCAACGGCCGCTTCTTCTACAACCCCGAATTCAACGGCTTCAATTTCCGGGTCGAGCGGCAGCGCCTGGATCAGGTGCTGGACCAGATCGGCGCCTGCGCCGACCAGCATCCGGCGCCGGCGATCTACGTCGGCTCGACCACCGTGGACACCTGCCTGCCCGGCTTCCGCGCCGACAACGATCTGGCCCTGGGCGGACGCGATCCGCTGGCCAGCATCTGGATCGGCAACCGCAGCCGCATCGCCGCCCACCACGATGTGCCCGACAACCTCGCCTGCGTGGTCGCCGGCCGCCGCCGCTTCACGCTGTTCCCGCCGGAGCAGATCGGCAATCTCTACGTCGGACCGCTGGATTTCACGCCCGCCGGGCAGGCCATCAGTCTGGTCGATTTTTCCGAACCCGATCTGACCCGTTTCCCGCGCTTTGCCGAGGCCCTGAAGCACGCCCGGGTGGCCGAACTGGAGGCCGGCGATGCGCTGCTGTTACCGAGCATGTGGTGGCACCACGTGGAGGCGCTGGAGCCCTTCAATGTGCTGCTCAACTACTGGTGGCGGCAATCGCCGGCGTACATGGACACGCCCATGAATGCGCTGATGCTGGCGTTGATGATCGTGCGCGATCTGCCGGCGGTGGAGCGTCAGGCCTGGCAGCAGATGTTCGACCACTATGTGTTCGACGCCGATGAGCACACCGCCGCGCACATCCCCGCGCACGCGCGCGGCGTGCTCGCGACCATGGACGCCGACGCCACCCGCAGCCTGCGCGCGCGGCTGCTGAAGCGCCTGAATCGATAGAGGAAGCAGAGATGGAAGCTCAGAAGGTCAAGCGCGTCGTCATCGCCGGAGGCGGCACCGCGGGCTGGATGGCGGCGGCTGCGGTATCGAAGATTCTCGGGCGGCAGCTGGACATCAAGCTGATCGAGTCCGACGAAATCGCCACCGTCGGCGTCGGTGAAGCCACCATCCCGACCCTCATCACCTTCCATCGTCTGCTCGACATCCATGAGCAGCAGTTCATGGCCGCGACCAATGCCACCTTCAAGCTCGGCATCCGCTTCGAGAACTGGCGCGATCGCGGCCTCGATTACATCCATTCCTTCGGCCTGACCGGCACCGACCACTGGACTGCCGGCTTCCAGCACTTCTGGCTCAAGGGCCGCGAACGCGGGCTGGCGGGTGACTACGGCGACTATTGCCTGGAGCTCAAGGCCGCGCTGGAGAGCCGCTTCGCCCATTTGCCGCGCGGAGGCATGAACTATGCATTCCACCTGGATGCCGGCCTTTACGCTCGCTTCCTGCGCCAGTTCAGCGAGGGCTATGGCGTCCAGCGCATCGAAGGCAAGATCGTCGAGGTGCGCACCGATGCCGAATCGGGCCACATCCGCAGCCTGCGCCTGGATTCAGGAGCCGAGATCGAGGGCGATCTGTTCATCGATTGCACCGGTTTTCGCGCCCTGCTGATCGAGAAGACGCTGAACATCGGCTATGAGGACTGGTCACACTGGCTGTTCTGCGACAGCGCGGTGGCGGTGCAGACCGATTCGGTCGCTCCGGCCTTGCCCTATACCCGCTCCATCGCCCACGGTGCCGGCTGGCAATGGCGGATTCCGCTGCAACACCGGGTCGGCAACGGCCTGGTCTACAGCAGCCGTTACATCGACGATGAGCAGGCGCGGGCCACGCTGATGGGCAATATCGAGGGCCAGACCCGCACCGAGCCGCGGGTGATCCGCTTCCGTCCCGGACAGCGCCGGCAGACCTGGGCCAGGAACTGCGTGGCCATCGGCCTGTCCAGCGGCTTTCTGGAGCCGCTGGAATCGACCAGCATCCATCTGATCCAGCGCGGCATCATCCGGCTGATGCAGATGTTTCCCGGCAATGGCATCCGTCAGACCGACATCGACGAATACAATCAGCAGACCCGCGCCGAAATCGAGCACATCCGCGATTTCATCGTGCTGCACTACCACGTGACCGAACGCCAGGACACGCCCTTCTGGCGCGCCTGCCGCGAGCTCGACATTCCGCCCAGCCTGCGTCACCGCATCGAGCTGTTCCGCCAGACCGGTCGGGTCTTCCGGGTACCGAACGAGCTCTTCGCCGAGAATTCCTGGATCCAGGTCATGCTCGGCCAGGGCATCACCCCCGAGCAGCACCATCCGGTCGCCGACCTGATGGGCGATGCCGAACTCTCAGGCTTTCTCGAAGGCATCCGCAAACAGGTGGCCATGAGCCTGCGCCAGCTGCCCGCCCACCAGGAATACGTCGAGCGCTACTGCCCGATGGCGAAGGCTTGATGCTCGGCAAGCACGTATCGCCAAAGCCAAGCCAGAGCAGCGGAGCAAGCTCCGCTCTACCAGAGCGTCGGCGTTCGAGGCCTTTGTAGTGCCGAGCTTGCTCGGCAGGAACTGCGGCCTTTCGCATCAAGACCAGCCCAGCCAAGGCCGCGGAGCAAGCTCCGCTCTACCAGAGCGTCTGGTGTACGAGGCTCTGGTAGTGCCGAGCTTGCTCGGCAGGGATTGCGCGTCCTCAGCCCTGCCGCTTCATCGACTGGAAGAACTCGTCGTTGGACTTGGTGCTCTTCATCTTGTCGAGCATGAATTCCATCGCCGCGGTCTCGTCCATCGAGTGCAGCAGCTTGCGCAGGATCCAGATCTTCTGCAGCGGCTCGGCGGCCAGCAGCAACTCCTCGCGGCGGGTGCCGGAGCGGTTGATGTTGATGGCGGGGTAGATGCGCTTCTCGGCGATACGACGTTCCAGATGCACTTCCATGTTGCCGGTGCCCTTGAACTCTTCGTAGATGACCTCGTCCATCTTCGAACCGGTCTCGACCAGCGCCGTACCGAGAATGGTCAGCGAACCGCCTTCCTCGACCTTGCGCGCGGCACCGAAGAAACGCTTCGGGCGCTGCAGGGCGTTGGCGTCGACGCCGCCGGACAGCACCTTGCCCGACGAGGGCACCACGGTGTTGTAGGCGCGCGCCAGACGGGTGATCGAATCGAGCAGGATGATGACATCGCGCTTGTGCTCGACCAGTCGCTTGGCCCGTTCGATCACCATTTCCGCGACCTGCACGTGGCGGGCGGCCGGTTCATCGAAGGTGGAGCTGATGACTTCACCGGTGCGCACCATGCGCTGCATCTCGGTGACTTCTTCCGGGCGCTCGTCGATCAGGAGCACGATCAGATGGCTTTCCGGATGGTTGGCCATCAGCGCCTGGGCGACGTTCTGCAGCATCATCGTCTTGCCGGCCTTGGGCGGCGACACGATCAATCCACGCTGGCCCTTGCCCACCGGCGACATCAGGTCCATGACCCGTCCGGTGATGTCCTCGGCCGAACCGTTGCCGCGCTCCAGGTTGTAGCGCACGGTCGGGTAGTAGGGCGTCAGGTTCTCGAACAGAACCTGGTTCTTCTTCGATTCCGGTGGCTCGTCATTGATGTCGTCCACCTTGAGCAGGGCGAAATAGCGCTCGCCTTCCTTGGGTGGTCTCACCTTGCCGCGGATGTAATCGCCGGTACGCAGATTGAAGCGGCGAATCTGGCTGGGGCTGATGTAGACATCATCGGGGCCGGCCAGGTAGGAGGTATCGACGGCGCGCAGAAAGCCGAATCCATCCTGGAGTATTTCCAGCACGCCTTCGCCGGAAATGGATTCTCCGGATTTGGCGTGGGCCTTGAGAATGGCGAAGATGACTTCCTGCTTGCGGGCCCGGGCGACGCCTTCGATTTGCATCGCGTCGGCCATTTCCAGGAGTTCTTCTACGGATTTCCGCTTCAGTTCGGATAGATGCATAGGATTTGCTGAGAGGCGCCTTGAGATTGGGCGTTAGGAGTGACGCGGAGTTTGCGCGGATCGCGCGATCAGGCCATCGAGTCGGACGCAGTGCGTCGATCGAGAGCCGTGGATATCGGAGCAGACAGCACTCAAGCCGGGTTCGGCGAGCGCGATGAACCGAAAGTTAGCATGCCGAATGTGGCGAGGTCTAGCGTTGAGAGCGGCATCTGGCAAATGGCGGGTAGCGATTGGGGCGCTTCATGCAGCCGAACGGGTGAAGCACGCAGCCCGCAGCGGCAAGACCCGGGCCGTGGCCACGGAGCCCCTCGTTCGCCTCGTCGCACCGGCAACGCGCCCCAATCGCCAACAGCCAGTTGCCATCCGCCAGCTGCCAGCTGCCAGCCTCAGATCGCCTTGGCCACAAACTGCGCCAGCTGGCTCTTGCTGATGGCACCGATCTGGGTGGAATGCACCTGCCCGTTCTTGAACATCATGAAGGTCGGCAGGCCGCGCACGCGAAACTGGTTGGCGATGGCGGGAAAGGCCTCGACATTGACCTTGGCCACCTTGACCTTGCCTTCCAGTTCGCTCGCCAGTTCCTTCAGCAAGGGATCCATGCGTTTGCACGGTTCGCACCACTCGGCCCAGAAATCCACCAGCACCGGCATATCGGATTGCAACACCGACGCATCGAAATCACTGCTGCCCAGTTGGGAAATGGCTTCGCTCACTGCGCTACTCCAGCTATACAGGGGTGTATTGGGATAAACTCGCACCGGCCAGTGTCTACAGCGATGGCTCCGCAACTCGGGGAGACAGCGTTGAACCTCGCTGGGGCGAGCGAAGTGTGGTGACTCCTTCGTTCGTTTTCAACCCATGATGTTCCACTTGCGGACTGTACGCAGTCCAGGAGGATAGGGGCAAGGTGTTGATCGAAAAGGATTTCATGGCTCCGTCGCAACATTTTCCGACGAGCCTGACCATGCCGGCATGCAGACGCGCTGTACTGCGCGCAGTGTCGGCTTCACGACATGGACTGCATGGATAGATGACCGAACGCACACTGACTGATCTCGATTTCGACAGCCTGGGCTTGCACCCGACCCTGTCCCAAGGCCTGCACGACGCCGGCTTTACCCGCCTGACGCCGATTCAGGCGCTGACGCTCCCGGAAACCCTGAAGAATTTCGACGTCGCCGGCCAGGCCCAGACCGGCACCGGCAAGACCGCCGCATTCCTGGTGACCCTGATGCAGCGACTGTTGTCGGTCGAAGCTCGACCGGAACGGCGCATACAGGACCCACGCGCCGTGATCCTGGCACCCACCCGCGAGCTGGCCATCCAGATTCACAAGGATGCGGTGCAGCTCGGCGGCCAGACCGGTTTGCGCCTGGGGCTGGTCTATGGCGGCGTCGATTATGAAAAGCAGCGCGCCCAGTTTGCCGAAGGCTGCGATGTGCTGATCGGCACGCCCGGGCGGCTGATGGATTACCTCAAGCAGCACGTGTTCAGTCTGCGCTCGATCGAGGTCGTGGTGCTCGACGAAGCCGATCGCATGTTCGATCTCGGCTTCATCAAGGACATCCGCTACCTGATGCGCAAGATGCCGCCGCCGGCCGAGCGCCAGGGCCTGCTGTTCTCGGCCACGCTGTCGCACCGGGTGCTGGAGCTCGCCTACGAGCACATGAACAGCCCGAAGACGCTGAAAGTGGAAACCGACACGGTGACCACCGCGCGCGTCAGCCAGTGCGTGTACTTCCCGGCCACCGACGAGAAGCTGCCGCTGCTGCTGGGTTTGCTGTCGCGCATGGACGCACCGCGCACCATCGTCTTCGTCAACACCAAGTTTGCGGCCGAGCAGATCCATGAGCGCCTGGAGAAGCACGGGCTGCCCAGTGCGATCCTGTCCGGCGATGTGCCGCAACACAAACGGCAGTCGCTGCTGGGACGTTTCCAGCGCAGCGAGGTGGCGATCCTGGTCGCGACCGACGTCGCCGCGCGTGGTCTGCACATCCCCGACGTCAGCCACGTCTTCAACTACGATCTGCCACAGGACGCCGAGGACTATGTGCACCGCATCGGCCGCACGGCGCGCTTCGGTGCCAGCGGCGATGCCATCAGTTTCGCCTGCGAGCGCTACGCCATCGGCCTGCCGGACATCGAGGCCTTCATCGGCCAGCGCATCCCGGTGGAACCGATCACCAATGAGCTGCTGGCCGATGTGCCGCCGCTGAAGATGACCCGGCCGCGCGGTTCCGGCAAGCCCGGTGGTCAGCGTCGCGACGGCGGTCGCAGTGGCAGTGGTAGTGGCAGTGGCGGCAAGGGTCGTGATGGCGGTCGCAGCCGCAGCGGTTCCGGTGGCGGTTCCAGGCGCGGCCCGAAACCGGCCACGGCCGAGGGCGCCAGCGCGGCGCCGGCGGCAACGCCGCCTGCAGACAGCAGCAGCGAGTCCTGAACCATGAGCGCTGTCCTCAGCCTGCCGCGACTGACCACGAGCCGCTGGCTGCCGGCGCTGGTGATCGCGCTGGCGGCGCTGTGGATGCTGCTCAGCGTGACCCGGCTGCTGTGGCACTGGCTGACGCCCGAAACCGAGTACGTGCCCGAGCTGCCGGCCAAGGGCACCATCACCGGTGCCGAGTCGCGACTGTCACTGGCGCAGTTCCGGCTGTTCGGCAGCGTCGTCGATCCGGCCGGCGGGGCCTATGCCGATGCCCCGGACACCGCGCTCAAGCTGACTTTGCGCGGTACCAATTCGCATCATGATCAGCAGTTCGCGCGCGCCGTCATCGCCGACGAGCAGCAGAGCGAGAAGATCTACAAGGTCGGCGACCAGTTCGGCAATGGCGTCAATGTCCAGGCCATCTATCCGGATCGCGTGGTCCTGAACGCCGCCGGTCGCATCGAGGTGCTGCGTCTGCGCCAGCCCGGCAGCGGCATGGCGGCCGGCAACAATCGCCAGCCCGATCCGCGCTCGGTGGTCACGCCGGGCAGCAATGGTCTGGTCGGTCTGAACGCGATGACGCCCTCGGCCCCGGGCAGCGTCAATCCCATGGCCATGGTGACCGCACCGATAGACTGGGAAGCCGTGCGTCAGCAGGCCATCGCCGATCCCAGCAGCATCGCCAAGGCCTTCAGCGTGCTGCCGGTCATGATCGACGGCAAGCTTGCCGGCGTGCGGGTCAGCTCGAATACCTACGGTGCTCAGCTGGCCGAGGCCGGCTTGAAGCCAGACGACATTGTCACAGCCGTCAACGGCAGCCCCCTCGACAGCATCGAGGCCGGCTATGCCGCACTGGATTCCCTGAAAACCGCCGGAGCCGTGACCCTGACCGTCCGACGCGACGGCGCGGAGAAAACGCTGCCGGCGATACGGATGCCGCAATGAAACTGACAGGCTGGACTGCACGCAGTGAATCCTCGGGTGCGCGAGTTGCGGGGCCCGATGGTGGATGGAAAACGTCAAACGTAAAACGTCAACCAGTAGAGCAGGGAGCTGTTGCCATGGATGCTCAGGATGTTTCGACTTCTTGCGCGCCGCGCTGCGCTCGTGAATCCTCGGGACCACTGCGCAGCGCGATGTCTGGAACCGCCCAATTGACGTTTGACGTTTTACGTTTGACTCGAATCCTGGCAATCGCTGCGATTTTCGCCGCGTCCCCCAGTTACTCGCAGTCCCCCGCCTATGACGCCGGCGAACCGGCGCCGGCGCAGCCGGGCACCCAGGTGCTGAACCTGAAGGATGCCGACATCAACAGCTTCATCGGCCTGGTCTCGGAAGCCACCGGCAAGAACTTCGTGGTCGATCCGCGCGTGACCGGCAAGGTCACCGTGATCTCGCAGTCGCCGATGGGTGAGGACGAGTTGTACGAGGTGTTCCTGTCGGTGCTGCGCGTGAACGGCTTCGCCGCGGTTCAGGCCGGCAACATCATCAAGATCGTGCCCGAGCAGGTGGCCGGCCAGGACGGCGGCATCGATGCCGGCAACAGCGATGCGCTGGTGACCCGGGTCATCACCGTCAAGCATGTGACCCCGGCCGACATGGCCCAGGCCTTGCGGCCGCTGCTGCCGCAGGGCGCCAACCTGATTCCGCATCCGGGCTCATCGAGCCTGATCATCACCGACCGTGCCGGCAATGTGGCGCGCATCGAAAGCATCATCCGGCGTCTGGATCAGGCCAGCGAGAGCGAGATCGACGTGGTCCCGCTGAGTCACGCCAATGCCTCGGAAATCGTGCGCACGCTGACGCTGCTGCAGCCGGCCAATGACGCCGCCGGCAACAAGATCGCCGCCGATGAACGCACCAATTCGGTATTGATTGCCGGCGACAAGGGTCGGCGCCTGCGCCTGAAGGCGCTGGTGGCCAATCTGGACACGCCGCTGGGCGAGGGCGATTCCACCCAGGTGGTGTACCTGCGCTACGCCGATGCCGCCGAAATGGTGCCGATCCTGGAGGCCTCGCTGTCGAGCATGCTCGGCCAGCAGGCCACGCCCGGCAAGGAAGGCGAGAGCACCAGCTTCATCCGCGCCCACAAGGACACCAATGCGCTGATCATCACGGCGCCGCCGGCGGTGACCCGCGAGCTGCGCAATGTCATTCGCCAGCTCGACATCCGTCGCGCCCAGGTGCTGATCGAGGCCATCGTCGCCGAGGTCAATGACCAGACCGCCCGCGAACTTGGCATCCAGTGGCAGGCCACCACCGACGATTTCACCGATCGCGGCTTCATCGGCGGCACCAATTTCCAGGGCAGCAGCGGCACCGGCGGCATCTTCGGCGTCAGTCAGGATCCGCGCCTGCTCGGCGCTTCCAGCGGACTCAACATCGGCTACATCGTCGGCACCGCCACCTTGCCCGGCACCGACAACGAGTTCGTGCGCATCGGCGCGCTGGCCAAGGCCCTGACCGGCAACACCAACACCAACATCCTGTCGACGCCATCGACGATCACCCTGGACCATCAGGAAGCAATCCTGAGCGTGGGTCAGGAAGTGCCCTTCCTCACCGGCCAGTACGCCTCCACCGGCGCGAACACCTCTAGCGGCGGCAACCAGAGCGGCGTGGTCAATCCCTTCCAGACCATCGACCGCAAGGAAGTGGGCCTGAAGCTGCGCGTGACCCCGCATATCAACGAGGGCGATTCGGTCATCATCGACATTGACCTCGAAGCCTCCAGCCTGGCGCCGAACACCGCCGGCGCGGTCGATCTGATCACCAACAACCGCAAGCTCAGCACCCGCGTGCTGGTGCCAGATGGCGGTCTGCTGGTGCTCGGCGGTCTGACCAGCGAGGAGCTGCGCGAGTCGGTGCAGAAGGTGCCCGGCCTCGGCGACATTCCGCTGCTCGGCAATCTGTTCAAGAGCCGCAGCACCACCAAGGAGCGCCGCAATCTGCTGGTCTTCCTCAAGCCCACGATTGCCCGCGACGGCATCATGGAAGCCTCGATCAGCAGCGAGAAGTACAACTACATCCGCTCCGAGCAGCTGCGCTCGCGCGAAGACAGCGACGGTCTGATCCGCAAGGACCAGATTCCGGTTTTGCCCCAGTACGAGGATTTCCTCAAGAAAGGCATGCCCGCCGCCGAGCCGCCGCCGCCGAGCCGCTGATCGTCTGAGCCCCTGTGGGAGTCCCGGTCGCCCCTGGCGGTGCGTTTACTCGCGCATCAAACCGTGGAAGTAGGTCACGTTGACCCGAAGGGTCTACGTGACAGCTGCGTCTGGCAACCATTCAGAAGCGGGACGCGAAGGACGCGAAGGAAGAGCAGAAAGGACACGAAGAAAAGTCGATCCAGCGACGGCACCGAGTCAGGTCACCGACAACGGCAGAAAGGTGCGCGCCAACGCCACCTTGAACCGCCGCGGCGGTAGTCGCAGATCAGGCCTCAGGACAGCAAATCAGGCCCTGCGGCCGTAGCGCGGCTCCGGTGCGCGTGGGCCTGGGTGAGCGCCAGCGAGTAATCGCGCCGGCGGCCGCGGCTCTGTAGACCGCAAGGCGCCGGGCGCCTCGCGTGGGTGGATTGTGGCTCGATCAAAGCGTATCGACGCGAAGGACCTACATTGAAGTCGGAACGGCGACACCGCCGGTCTCGCAAGGAGAGCGCGGAGTAGCGCCTCGAATCTTTCTCCGCGACCTCCGCGCCTCCGCGTGAGAATCGTTCTGGTGCCATGCAGTCCCTGCGGGCCAACCTGACCTACGGACTATCGCGGACCGGGTCCGCGCCCATGGCCCTGCGGGCGAACATGACAAACCAACGCTTGCATCGGCGCTTTCTGAGTTCCAGAGCGGGGGTTGTTACCGCCAACGCACTCGATAGTGGAGAATGCACGGCTGGATCAATCGTCTGCAGGCAATGACCGCACTTCCCCGACTGCCCTTTGGTTTCGCGCGCAAACACGGTGTCGCCGTATTGGGACTGGCCAACGGCAAGGCCCGGGTGGCCTGCCGACCTGACGTCAAGCCCGAGGCCATGCTGGAACTGCGGCGCTTTCTGGGGACGCCGCTGGCGCCTGAGAAAGTGGCCCCGGAGCGCTTCGAAGCGCTGCTGCAGGAGCTGTACGAGGGCGGCGGCGAGGATTCGCGCAGCATGGCGGCGGACATCGACCAGCGCCTCGATCTGAAGCAGCTGGCCGACGAGTTGCCCGAGCCCACCGATCTGATGGAGAGCGAGGACGACGCGCCGATCATCCGTCTGATCAACGCGCTGCTGGCCGAAGCGGTGCGCGAGAACGCCTCGGATATCCATATCGAGCCCTACGAGAACCGCCTGGTCGTGCGTTTCCGCGTCGATGGCGTGCTGCGCGAGGTGCTGAGCCCGCAGAAATCGATCGCCTCGCCGGTGGTCAGTCGCATCAAGGTCATGGCCAAGCTCGACATCGCCGAGAAGCGCCTGCCGCAGGACGGTCGCATCGGTTTGCGCATTGCCGGCAGACCGGTGGACGTGCGCGTATCGACCATTCCCGCCAGTTTCGGCGAGCGCGTGGTGCTGCGTCTGCTCGACAAGCAGGCCGGGCGCCTCAATCTCACCGAACTCGGCATGGACGAAGCCACCCGCGGCCGCCTGGATGAGCTGATCCACCGCCCGCACGGTATTCTGCTGGTCACCGGCCCCACCGGTTCGGGCAAGACCACCACGCTCTACGCCGCGCTGATGCAGCTCAACGACAAGAGCCGCAACATCATGACGGTCGAGGATCCGATCGAGTACTACATCGACGGCATCGGCCAGATGCAGGTCAACACCAAGGTCGACATGACCTTCGCCCGCGGCCTGCGGGCGATCCTGCGCCAGGATCCGGATGTGGTCATGGTCGGCGAAATCCGCGATCTGGAAACCGCCGAGATCGCGGTGCAATCCTCGCTCACCGGCCATCTGGTGCTGTCGACGTTACATACCAACACCGCTGTCGGCGCGGTCACGCGATTGCGCGACATGGGCATCGAGCCCTTTCTGCTGTCCTCCAGCCTGATCGGCGTGCTCGCCCAGCGCCTGGTGCGCACGCTGGACCCGCTGGTGCGCGAGGAGTATCCGGCCACGCCGGCCGAACTGGCCGCGCTCGGCCATCCGCAGGCGCGCGGCCAGATGCTGTGGCGTCCGGGCCGCGACCTGTTCCAGAAATCCACCGGCTACAAGGGCCGCACCGGCGTCTATGAGCTGGTGGCCATCGACGAAGTGCTGCGCACGGCCATTCACGACAAGGCCGGCGAACAGGAACTGGAGCGCATCGCCAGGCGCGGCAGCCCCGGCATCCTCGAAGACGGCTGGCGCAAATGCATCGCCGGCATCACCTCGGTCGAAGAGGTGCTCAAGGTGACCCGCGAGGACTGATGGGCTGGTTCTTGGTTGTCGGTTGTTGGTTGCCGGTGGAGCGGTTGCCGTTGGCCCGGTTGTCGGTTGTCGGTTGTCGGTTGTTGGTGAAAGCGGGCTCGCGCGGAGGCGCGGAGGGCGCGGAGAAAAACGGGCGCAGGCTGTTGTGGGTCCGGACTTGTCCGGACGCTTCTGTCTCAACGAGACCGTCATGCCAAGAGCGTCCAGACAAGTCTGGACCTACCAGAGCCCGAGCTCCTGCCGTTTCCAACAACCGACAACCGACAACCGACAACCGCTCCGCCGCTTCTGTCTCAACGAGACCGTCATGCCAAGAGCGTCCAGACAAGTCTGGACCTACCAGAGCCCGAGCTTCTGACTCTTCCGACAACCGACAACCGACAACCGACAACCGATCCGCCGACAACCATGCTAGACGCAACCCCCAACCGGCGCGCCATCGGCGCGCTGCTGCTCGCGCTGCTGCTCGGCGCCTGCACTCGCGCGCCGGCGCCGCCGCTGCCGCATGAGGCCTATATCTGGCAGCGACTGTGGACCCCGGAGCTGGCAGGCGCCATCGAGCAACAGGGTGCCAGCTTCGCCGGCTGGCGGGTGTTGCTGCTGCAGGTGATCGGCGATCAGTTGATCGATATCGAGCCGGATCCGGCGGTGCTGGTGGCGTCGGCCAAACCGCTGCGCTGGGTGGTGCGCATCGAAGGGGCGCGCGAGCCTCTGCCGGCGGCGCAACTGGCGGCGCATTTGCTGCCGGCCATCGAGCGCTGGAGGGCTGCAGGCCTGGTGCCGCTCGGCATCGAGATCGATCACGATTGCGCGACCGCGGCGCTGGCCGATTACGCGGCCTGGCTGCAACAGCTGCGGGCCTTGCTGCCCGCCGAACTGGAGCTGTCGATTACGGCACTGCCGACCTGGATGGACAGTCCGAATCTCACTCGGGTGCTGGCCGCGGTGGATGCCAGCGTGCTCCAGGTGCACGCCGTCGAAGGTCCCGACAGCGCCTTGTTCGCCGCCGCGACGGCGCGGGCCTGGACCCGCGCCTACGCCGGTCTTGGCCGCCGCTTCGCCGTCGCGTTGCCCGCCTATGGCGTGCGCGTGTCCAGCACGCCCGATGGCCAGGTGCACAGCGTCGATGCCGAAACCGATGTCGATTCCAGCGGCGCCAGTGGCCGCGAGCTGCGCGCCGATCCGCAGGAACTGGGGCGTTATCTCAAGCTGATCGCTGCCGATGCCATTCCCGAACTGCAAGCGCTGATCTGGTTCCGGCTGCCGCTGCCCGGCGACCGCCGGGCCTGGAGCGCGGCGACGCTGGCGACCGTCGTCGCCGGCGAGTCCGGTAGCGCCCGCTTTCAGGTCCAGGCCACGGCCACGCCCGAGGGCAGTTTCGATCTACGGGTGCTGAATCCGGGTCCCTGGGATGGCGCCGCACCGATCATCGATCTGCCCAGCGATTGTCGCTACGCCGATGCGCTGGGAGACTATCGATTGGGCGATGATGGCGACCATCTGCGGTTCCAGCCGGCGCCTGATGCCTGGTTGCGATCCGGCCACAGCACGGTGGTCGGCTGGACCCGCTGCAACTCCGCTCTGACGCCGACCTGGGACCTGCCATGACCAAGCCACGGAAACCGCTGTTGCGCACGCTGACGCTGGCCCTGTCGGCGCTGATGCTCAGTCCGGCACTGGCCTGCGGACCGGATTTTCCGATGACCCTGCTCGATCATCGCGGACTGGTGATGAGTGCACTGCCCGAAGGCACCTTCAGCTTCGAGGCCCGGCATCTGCTGGAGCCCGGCACCGACGCCTTCAAGGTGGTCGAGTCGGGCCCCTGGTCAGACCCCGAAGAAGCGCGGCTCAGCGCCGAGAAAGCCGGCTTGAGCGATGCCCAGATCGAGGCCGTGGCGGCCATGCGCCTGAGTGATTCGGCCGACGCCGCACTGGCACTCGGAACGGAGCTGCCGCCGGATCTGGCGGCTTACACCGCTGGCGCCGTGGCCTGGCAACAGGGCGATGTCGAGCGCGCCCGCGCCCTGTTCGAGCAGGTGCTGCAACTGCCGCCCGAGCAGCGCACGCTGCGCGGCGTCTGGGCCAGCTACATGCTTGGACGGGCGCTGGCGCTGACCGGTGAGCCGGCACAGGCCATCGCCGCCTTTGAACAGACCCGGACCTGGGTGCACAGCGGTGCTGCCGATCCAGACGGACTGGCGGTGGCCAGCCTGGGTGAGCAGGCGCGCATCGAACTGGAGGCCGGGCGTCTGGCCGCGGCCGTGCGGCTGTACGCCGAGCAGGCCGCCCATGGCTCGACCTCGGGCAACAACTCGCTGCTGTTCGTGGTCCGCGCCGCCATCGCCGATTCGGCAGCGGTGGACGCGCTGCTGGCCGATGAGGTCGGCACCCGATTGCTGCTGGCCTATCTCTACACCCGCTACAACGAATTGACCGACGCCGATCCGGACGAGGAATACCCGAGTTTCGATGCGCCCGCCGACGGTCCGCGGCTGCTGGCGCTGCTGGACCGCATTTCCAGCCTGGCCCAGGTGCCCAACCCGGACCGGCTGGCTACCATCGCCTATCGTGCCGGTCGCTTCGAGCAGGCCGCCGCGCTGGCGCAGCGATCGGACACGCCGCTGGCAGCCTGGGTGCGCGCCAAGCTGGCCTTGCGCGCCGGTCAGCTGGACGCCGCCGCACAGGCATACGCACAGGCCGCGAAGGGATTTCCGGCCGACGAAATCTGGGGCCAGGTGCCGCTGTCGCGCGAGGAATATCTGAGCGAGGAGCTGAAGCCGCGCTGCCGGGTACAGGCCGAGGCCGGCACGCTGGCGCTCTCCAGGGGCGACTATCTGCAGGCGCTGGAACTGCTGTACGCGGCGGCCGATACCTACTGGCCCGACACCGCCTACATTGCCGAGCGCGTGGTCAGCGTCGACGAGCTGCGCAGCTTTGTCGACCGGGTGGCGCCGCAAGCCGAGGCGCCAGCTGCGGCCACGTCCAGCGAGGCCGATGAGGATGAGGACTACAGCGACGGTTCTTCGCAGTCGCCGGCGGCGCAGCTGCGCTGGTTGCTGGCCCGGCGCCTGCTGCGCGAGGGTCGCGGCGAGGCCGCTCTGGGCTATTTCGACGATCCGGTCACCCGGGGTCAGGCGCAGCGCTATCTGGATGCACTGGGGCGCAGCTCGGCCTGGACCCGGGTGGGCCAGGCCCGCGCCTGGTATGAGGCCGCCGAAATCGCGCGCTGGTACGGCATGGAACTGCTGGGCTACGAGGGCGATCCCGATTATTTCGTCTGGGGCGGCAACTTCGATCTGAACAGCCCGATCACCTGGGACGAGGACTACAACCCGGTCTTCAACCCGCGCAGCGATATCCAGCTCGAAGGACCCTACACCAGCGAGGGCGAGCGTCAGCGCCTGGCCGCCAGTCGGGCCCAGCCGCTGGAGCGCTTTCATTACCGGCTGACCGCTGCGGGTCTGGCCGGCAAGGCCGCCGATGCCCTGCCGCCGCGTTCCCAGGCCTTTGCCGCGGTGCTGTGCGAGGCCACGCACTGGTTGATCGATCGCCACAACGACCAGGCCACGCAGATCTACAAGCGCTATCTGCGCGAGGGCGCGTTCGTGCCCTGGGGCGAGGACTTCGGTCGCCAATGCCCGGTGCCGGATTTCGACAAGGTCGAGCGTGAGCAGCGTGAGCTCTGGATGCGGCAGGGCGCCCGGATCGCGGCGATCAGCGGGCCGCTGGTCCTGCTGCTGGCGCTCGGCTGGCGCCTGTGGCGTCGCCGACGTCCGATTGCGGGATAATGGCGCCTATTCATCGAAGCACGGTGCCCAGACATGTCGCAAAGCCCTGAACGCAAGTCCGGTCATCGCGGCAGCTTTCTGCCCGATCACCTGCCCAAGGAACGCTGGGGCCTGTTGATGCCGGCCGCGGTGGCGCTGGCGCTGCTGCTGATCCTGGCGATCGTGGTGGTGCGGCTCAGCGGTTAGCCGCGGTCCCCGGGCGCGCGCGCGGTGGCGCGCAGCGCCAGCGCAAACCACAGCGCCAACGCCGATTCCACCGCCAGCGCGCTGAGCAGGAAGCTGCCGCCGCTGTCGTCGATGAGCATGCCCAGTGCGCGCGTCGCCGCGACCGCGCCATAGCTGACGCAACCCAGCCACAGGCCCGCCCGGCGATACGCCGGCTGCATCATCGCCGCCAGCAGCAGACCGCCGAGCGCCAGCTCCAGACCGCCGTAGAAGGCCCGAATCTCCGTCGTCGGTACGCCATCGGGCAGCGTCAACCCGAGGCTGGCCATCACCGCCTGCGGCGCCACCGACATCAGCAGGCCGAAACCCAGAAAACCCAATCCACCCACCAGCAAGCCGGCCTTGTCGATCCGCATCATCCCTCTCCCCGTTCTGGGACTCGCAGATTACGCCCGCGGATGTGGAGCGGGAGTCCCCGGGTCAGAACAAGATGCAACCGCCACGGCGACCAGCGGCGTCCTCGATCCCGCTCTTGACTCGCCCTGCGCACAGCCCGCAAAAAAGCCGCATCGCCTGCGGCAGACTGCGCGCTGGTCCACCGCCAACATCGCCTCATGCTGCCCTGGCTCGCCTTCACTGCCTGCTGTCTGATCTGGGGTTCGACCTGGATGGCACACAAATGGGCCCTGGTGGATTTCACCCCGCTGGGTCTGGCCAGCCTGCGTTTTCTCTGTGCCGGGGTGTTGTGTCTGATGATCGCGCGCGTCAGCGGCGAGCGTTTCGTGCAGCGCGAGCATCTGCCGAGTCTGCTGCTGGCCGGTCTGATCATGGTCGGCGCTGCCAATGCGCTCAGTGCCTGGACCCTGCTCTACATTCCTTCCGGTGTGGGTGCGGTGCTGCAGGCGCCGATCCCGGTCTGGATGGCCTTGCTGACCCTGCGCAGCGAGCCGCTGACACCCAGCGGCTGGCTGGCGGTGATCCTGGGCTTTGTCGGTGTCACCCTGGTGATGTGGCCGCAGCAGAGCGTATCGATCCCCTGGTTCCCGGCGCTGCTTTGCGCCCTGGTCTCGGTGGCCTGGTCCTGGGCCTCGCTGTTGCAGCGCGCCCGCGTGCGCAGCGGCGGGTTGTTCGCCAATGCCGGCGTGCAGATGCTGTTCAGTGGCGTGGTCGGATCCAGCCTGACGCCCTGGCTCGGCGGCTTCACCCACGGCGCCGGTCCGATTTCGGCGCGATCGTGGTCGGCCCTGGTCTATCTGATCGTGGCCGGCTCCTGCATCGCCTTTGCCTCCTATCTGTATCTGGCCAGGGTCTGGCATCCGGCCCGCGCCGGCAGCTTTTCCTATGTGACACCGATGATTGCGGTGCTGCTCGGCTGGGCCTTCGGCGGCGAAGCGCTGGGCGCCCATCTGCTCGCCGGCATGGCGGTAATTCTGGTCGCCGTGGCCGTGCTGCAATGGGCTGCGCGCAGGCCAGCGGGCGCCTGAAGTGATGCGACATGCGCCGGGGAGCCGCTGCGCGGCACCCTCAGCCTACCGCCTGTTCGGCTGCTCGCAACGACCGCAATTCGCCCTTTGTTGCCCGCGCACGGCCACGGTCTGGCCTCAGGCCGGCGTAGTCTTCGTGAATGCTGTGAATGCGCCGACGCCTCGTCGGCGCCAGACCGGGGATCACCATGGAAGCCAGCGAATCGATCGCACCAGAACCTGCCGGTTCCGCGCCAGAATCCGGGCGTCGATGGACGCGGCTGCTGTTCGGTCACTGGGACCCACCGCCGTGGTGCCGCTGGCTCTATCGCCATCGCCTCAGGGTGCTGGCCACGCTGGCGCTGCTGGGGCTGGCGGGTTACGCCGCCTGGTGGTGGGCGACGCGACCGCCGCCGATCATTCCCAACGCCCTGGAAATCTCGCTCAGTGCACCGGGTCTGACCAACTACAACGAATCTCCGATCGGAGTGGCGCCGCTGCGCCTGCGCTTTTCCGGCTCGGCCGCGCCGCTGGAGCGCATCGACAGGGAAGCGCCAGGACTGGCGCTGGAGCCGGCACTGGCCGGTAGCTGGACCTGGGAAGACGACCAGACCATTCGCTTCGAACCGAGTGGCGATTGGCCAGTGGGACGCCACTACACGGTGAATCTGGACCCGGCGCAAACCGTGGCCGCGAGTGTGATTCTCGCTCCCTTCGACCTGCAGTTCGATACCGCTCCCTTCAGCGCCCGAGCCACGGAGAAACAGTTCTACCAGGACCCGCAGGATGCCGAACTGAAGAAGGCGGTCTGGGAGCTGAGCTTCAGTCATCCCGTGGATACCGCCCGGCTCGAGTCGGCACTGCGCACACAGATGCAGGATGGCGCCGGCCGGAGCTTGCCCAGCCCGGCAACCAGCGTGCAATACGATCAGTACAAGCTCAGGGCCTGGGTGCACTCGGCGCCACTGCAACTGCCGCCCAACGGCGGCAAGATCAATCTGCAGGTGGGCAAGGGTGTGGTCAGCGCGCTCGGCGGCCCGGGGACCGAGACCGAGCTCAATGTCAACGTCGACCTGCCGGCGCTGTACAGCGTGCGCCTCAGCGATCTGCAAGCGACACTGGTCGACAACGACCGCTTCGAGCCGGAACAGATCCTGATCCTGAACTTCAACATGGCGCTGCGCGATCGTGAGGTCGTGGCCGCCACCCATGCCTGGCTGTTGCCGCTCAAGCATCCCAAGCACAAGGACGATGGCCAGACCCTGCCCTACAGCTGGAGTGAGAGTGAAGTTGACGAAGCGCTGCTGGCGCAATCGCAACCGCTGGATCTCAAAGCCGATCCGGCCGAGCGCGAGTTTCTGGAAGTCCACAGTTTCAAGTATCAGGCGCCGCCCGGGCGCTACGTCTATGTACGCGTCGACAAGGGGCTGAAGTCCTTCGGCGGTTTCATCCTGGGCAAGCCTGAGGCCCGGATGGTGATGGTGCCGCAGTACCCGCAACTGCTGAAGTTTGTCGGCCAGGGCGCGCTGCTGTCGCTGCGCGGCGAACGCCGGGTGACCGCGGTCACCCGCAATCTGCCGGCGCTGCGACTGGAGATCGGTCGCGTGCTGCCCGAGCAGCTGCATCATCTGGTGCAGTTCAACGAGAACAGCTACGAACAGCCCGGGCTGTGGACCATCGGCGAGGACAGTCTGGTCGAGCGCATGGAAAAGCGCATCAGCCTGCCCAACAGCGATCCCGCCAGATCGCATTACGAAGGCATTGATCTCGGCGAGTTCTTCAGCAACGACCGCCACGGCGTGTTCCTGCTGTCGCTGCGCACCCTGAGCGAGTCCGACGCGGCGCTGCCGCCGGACCAGACCATCGCCAATGACGCCGGCGAAACCATGGACTCGCGACTGGTAGTGCTGACCGACCTCGGCATCGTGGTCAAGCGCTCGCTCGACAGTACCCGGGAAGTCTTCGTGCAGTCGCTGAATCAGGGCACGGCGGTGGCCGGGGCGCGGGTGCGCGTGGTCGCCCGCAACGGTGAGACCCTGGCGGCGGCCGACACCGATGCCGCGGGCCATGCCTCGCTGCCGGCGCTGGATGGCTTCACCCGCGAGAAGCAGCCGGCCATGATCAGCGTCAGCCTGGGCTCGGATCTGTCCTTCCTGCCCTGGTCGAGCTACGGCCGCGATCTGGATCTGTCGCGCTTCGATATCGGCGGCGAGGCCAACGAGATCGATGGCGGCGCGCTCAAGGCCTATCTGTTCTCCGATCGCGGCCTGTATCGCCCCGGCGATACCGTCAATCTCGGCTACATCGTCCGCGCCAGCGACTGGACTCGCCCGCTCGGTGGCATCCCGCTGGAAATCGAGTTTTCCGATCCGCGCGGCAGCGTGGTCAAGCGCGAACGCGTGGCCCTGGATGCCAGCGGCTACAACGCCTTCAGCCACACCCCGCCGGACAGCGCCCCCAGCGGCACCTGGCAGGCCACGCTGTATCTGATCGGCGAGGGCGATGCGCGCACCATGATCGGCAGCAGCACCGTGCAGATCCGCGAATTCATGCCCGACACCCTGCGCGTGCGCGCCACGCTGTCGCAGAGCCGCAGCGAGGGCTGGGTCAAGCCCGAGGGCCTGAGCGCCAGCGTCGCCGTCGAGAACCTGTTCGGCACGCCGGCGCAGGCGCGCAAGGTGGAAGCCACGCTGGTCTTGCGTTCCGCCTTCCCCAGTTTCCCGCGCTGGCCCGATTGGCGCTTCTACGATCCGCTGCGCGATGCCGTGGGCTTCAACGAGCCGCTCAGCGATGGTCAGACCGACGCCGACGGCAAGGTCGTGTTCGATCTGGGTCTGCAGAATTTTGCCCGCGCCACCTATCAGCTGAGCTTCCTGGCGCGCGCCTTCGAGCCCGGCAGCGGTCGCAACGTGGCGGCCCAGACCGGCACGCTGGTGTCCAGCAATGACTATCTGGTCGGCATCAAGAGCGATGCCGAACTGAGTTACGTCAAGCGCGGCAGCCGGCGCACGCTGCAGCTGGTCAGCATCGGCCCCGATGCAAAGGCGCTGGCGGTCGAGGGCCTGCGCGCGGTGGTCATCGAACGCAGCTATGTGTCGATCCTGACGCGGCAGGACTCGGGCCTGTACAAATACGTCTCGCAGCAGCGGCTGAGTACGCTCAGTGATACGCCGCTGGCGGCGCTGGCCGAGATCCAGGAACTCAAGCTCAAGACCGATGCGCCGGGCGAATTCATCGTCGAGATTCGCGATGCCGCCGACACCAAGTTCAACCAGATCGGCTACAGCGTGGCCGGCGACGCCAATGTCGAACGCTCGCTGGAGCGCAACGCCGAGCTGGCACTGAGCCTGTCCAAGCCCGATTACGCCGTCGGCGAGGACATCGAGCTCAGTGTGCGCGCGCCCTACACCGGCTCCGGACTGATCACCATCGAGCGTGACCGCGTCTACGCTCACCGCTGGTTCCGCGCCGACACCACCGCCTCGGTGCAGACCATCCGCGTGCCCGAGGGCCTGGAAGGCAACGCCTACGTCAACGTGCAGTTCATCCGCGACCCGGCCTCCGATGAGGTCTACATGAGTCCGCTGTCCTATGCGGTGGCCCCGTTCTCGGTCGATCGCGGCCGACGCACGCAGGCGCTGACGCTGTCGCTGCCGCCGGTGAGCAAGCCGGGCACCGACATTGCGCTCAAGGTCAGCACCAGTGGCCAGACCCGGGTGATCGCCTTTGCCGTCGACGAGGGCATTCTGCAGGTGGCGCGCTACCAGCTGGGTAATCCGCTCGATCACTTCTTCCGCAAGAAGATGCTCGACGTGCAGACCGCGCAGATCCTCGATCTGATCCTGCCCGAGTTCAGCCGGCTGCTGGCCAGCGCCGCGCCCGGCGGCGATGCCGAGGGCGACCTCGGCAAACATCTGAACCCGTTCAAGCGCAAGAGCGAACGTCCGGCGGTGTGGTGGTCGGGGGTCACCGATATCGATGGCGAGCACACCTTCACTTTCGACATGCCGGATCATTTCAACGGCCAGCTGCGGGTGATGGCGGTGGCGGTGACCGCCGAACGCATCGGCATCGCCCAGACCAAGGCGCTGGTGCGCGGCGATTTCGTGCTGACGCCGACCGTGCCCACCCATGTGGCGCCGGGCGATGAATTCGAGTTGCCGGTGGGCATTGCCAACACCGTCGAAGGCGCCGGCGACGAAGCGATGCCGGTGCACCTGAAACTGGATCTGCCCCGTTCGCTGACGCTGGTCGGCGAGATGCCCGGCGCGCTGTCACTGAAGCCGGGTCAGGAGGGCACGCTGCGGGTGCGTCTGCGCGCCGGCGATACGCTGGGTGCGGTGGCGATCGGCCTGATCGCCGAATCCGGCGCGCGCAGCGCCAGACGCCGGATCGAACTGTCGCTGCGTCCGGCCATCGTCGGTCGCAGCGATCTGATCCTCGGCCGCGCCGATCGCAAGGTCGAACTCAAGGATCTGCGGCGCATGTATCCCGAGCGCTCGCAGCGCCTGCTGTCGGCCTCGACCTCGCCCTTCGTCGCCGCCGACGGTCTGGCGGCGTACCTGGCCGACTATCCGCATCTGTGCACCGAGCAGTTGCTGAGTCAGGCCATGCCGGCACTGGTCTATGGCAAACGCCCCGAATTCGGCCGCATCAGCGGCGCCGAGCCGGGCGCCAACCTGGGCCTGATCAACGTGCTGCGCGCGCGTCAGAACGGCCAGGGTGGGATTGGCCTGTGGCTGGCGACGCCCGATGTCGATCCCTTCATCACCGCTTACGCGGCTTTCTATCTGGTGGAAGCCCGCGAGCGCGGCGAGCCGGTACCGGCCGATCTGATGAACGCCGTGAACCGCTATCTGACCAGCATGGCGGGTGACCCAGCCCTGACCCAGCTGCACGAGCTGCGTTCGCGGGCACTGGCGGTGTACCTGCTGATCCGCCAGGGGCAGACCGCCACGGCGCTGCTGAGCGCCGTGCACGAACAGCTCAAGCGCGACTATCCGCAGGCCTGGAAGGACGACACCATCGGCATGCTGCTGGCCGCCAGCTACGCCATGCTGCAGCAGGCCAAACCGGCCAGGGAACTGGCGCAGGGCGGATTGGCGCGCGTCGGCGCGGCGCAGCCGCCCAGGTACAAGGGCTACGCCTATTACTACGACACCAGCATCGACACCGCCTGGGTGGTTTATCTGGCGCACAAACACTTCCCGAAGGAAGCCGAACGGATCTCGGTGCGCGCTATCGAGAATCTGCTGTATCCGCTGCAGAAGAACCAGTACAACACGCTGTCCTCGGCGCTGATGGTGCTGGCGCTGGATGCCTACACCAGCACCAAGGCGGCTGCCGGTCTGCCAGTGCTGCAGGCGCTGGGCTTCGATGGCCAGGAGCGCACTTTCGGCGAGGCCTACGGGGTGCTCCAGCGCGGCGCTTTCCTCAAGGACGATCAGCTGCTGAGAGTGCTCCCGCCGGAGGCCACGCCGAGCTGGTACGTGCTAAGCCAGACTGGCTACGACACAGCCATGCCCAAGGCGGTGCAGGATCAGGGCATCGAGATCGTGCGCGAGTATCTGGGCGCCAACGGTCAGCCGTTGACCCAGGCCGAGCTCGGCCAGGAGATCACCGTGCGCCTGCGTCTGCGCGCGCTCGGTGCGGATGCGATCGGTTCGATCGCGATCGTCGATCTGCTCCCGGGCGGCTTCGAGCCGGTGGTGCAATTGCCGCCGCCAGCGGCAGACAGCGGCGAGAACGAGGACGAGGCCGACGGCGACAGCGCACCACCGGTACCGACCCTGGCACTGCCGGACAGCACGCTCTACACCGAGCACGTCGAACAGCGCGAAGACCGCATCGTGCTCTACGCCAGCGCAGGGCCGAGCGTGGCCGAGTTCCTGTACAAGATCCGCCCCAGCAATCCGGGCAGCTTCGTGGTACCGCCGGCCTATGCCGAATCCATGTACGAGCGCAGCATCTACGCCCAGGGCGGCCCGGCCGGCAACATCGAGGTGAAGTAGGAGCGGGCTCGCGTTGCGAGGATTCGCGGCGTGAGTGAGGAAGTTGATTCAACGCGGAGAACGCAGAGAAACGCGGAGAACGCGGAGAGAAACAAGGCTGATCTGGAAACGCTCTTCTCTGCGTTCTCAGCGGCCCTCTGCGTTCTCCGCGTTCGGCTTCTGACCACAGCTCAGCGCGGTTCCCGAGATTCACCGCTGCGGACAATTACGCCGGTCGCGTTGCAAGGATTCGCGGCGGGGTGAGGGGATTGATTCAACGCGGAGAACGCAGAGAAACGCGGAGACCACAGAGAGAAGCAAAGCTGATCTGGAACGCTCTTCTCTGCGTTCTCAGCGGCCCTCTGCGTTCTCCGCGTTCGGCTTCTGACCACAGCTCAGCGCGGTTCCCGAGATTCACCGCTGCGGACAAATGCGCCGGTCGCGTTGCGAGGATTCGCGGCGTGAGTGAGGAAGTTGATTCAACGCGGAGAACGCAGAGAAACGCGGAGAACACGGAGAGAAACAAGGCTGATCTGGAAACGCTCTTCTC
>JALHRS010000036.1 GCA_022841325.1 Lysobacterales bacterium
CGCGCCGCAGGCGATCCGCCTGCACGCGAAGGAGTCGAAGGGAGTCGTCAGAAAGCTTGCGTGCGTCGGGTTTGTTCATGCCGGAATACTAGCATATATTTGATTGCCGGGTTAATAAGAGAAAGGGCACGGGCGATTGACGAGAGAGCCCGTGTCTGTTTCCACAGTGCCGGTCCCGCGCCTGTATGCGTGTTGCGACCCGGGCAACTGCACTGCGCCTGCAGACGCGCGCTGATCGATATCGCTCCCGGTGCATCCAACCACTAGTGGAGAATATCCATGATTACTTCGAAACAGTCGACGTCGCTGCTGGCCGTATTGCTGACCGCCTTGGCGTTGATGCTGGCAAGCCCGGTCAGCGCCCAGAACGCCGACGAGATCATCGCGCTGGCGAAAGCCCAATGGGCGGCCGAAAACCAGAACAAGCCAGCTGCAGAAGCCTGGGGCAATGTGGCTGACGACTACACCGAGTTCAATGCAGTGGCTCCCAGCCTGATCAAGGGCAAGGCCCTCAACACCAAGTTCTTTGACGCCTCACTGGGCAGCGGCGACACCGGACTGGTCTCGGAAATGCTGAATCAGAACGTGCAGTTCTATGGCGATACCGCCATCCTGACCTACAACTATTACGGCATGACCAAGAACAAGGACGGCAAGATCAATCCGAATCTGGCCAAATCTACCCGCGTCTACGTCAAGATGAACGGTAAATGGATGCTGGTGCACGCCAATTTTGCCCCGCTGGTGCCGATCGACAACTGATCCGGTAACAGGGATCGACTGAACAAGTCGTCATTCCCGCTAAAGCGCGCTTTCGCGGGAATGACAGCCAAGATGTGTACTGAGGATCCCTGGTCCAGGCTGAACTGGCCATCTCCCTGCAGACCGGGGAGATGGCCCTGCATAGCCACCGTGCTCCTTGCATCAGATATCGCAACATTTCCGCCGCACGCGATCGGCCTTCCGGTGAGGGTGGTGACAGCCCGAATCGCCTCACTCTTCAGGAGCTGTCGACGCTTGCACCAGTCTGTCCCCGCATCTGCGGCAGAAGCGGGCGTCGTCGGCATGTTCTTCCAACCCACAGCGAATGCAGCTGATGCTCTTGCCTCGACGTCGCCCGCTGACCATGGCCGCGGTGAAGATGCCGGTGGGCACGGCAATGATGCCGTAGCCGATGATGATGATCACCGTGGTGATGGCCTGGCCCAGACCGGTCTTGGGCACGATGTCGCCAAAGCCCACGGTGGCCATGGTGACGATCGCCCAGTAGACGCCGCGCGGAATACTGGTAAAGCCATTTTCCGGCCCTTCCACCAGATACATGATCGCGCCGAATATCGTGGCTAGCGAAATCACGCTGATGACGAAGACCAGCACCTTGCGGCGGCTGTGATAGAGCGCCTCCAGCAGCACCGAGGCTTCGCCTACATACTGTGACAACTTCAGGATCCGGAACACCCGCAGTATTCGCAGCACGCGGATGACGATCAGATGTTGGGCACCCACGAACAGCAGGCTGAGATAGGTGGGCAGGACGGCCAGCAGATCGATCACCCCGAAGAAACTGCGCGCATAGCGCCACGGATGCCGGACCACGGCAAGGCGCACCAGGTACTCGATGGTGAACAGAATCGTCGCTCCCCACTCGGCAGCACGCAGCCATTGACCCCAATCACGGTCGTACTGGGCCACGCTGTCGAACATCGCGAACAGCACACTGAACAGGATCAACACGATCAGCGCCACGTCGAACAGGCGTTCGTCTCTTCGGCTGTGGCCAAAGATGATGCGATGACACTCCGCGCGCCAGCCGCGGGTGGTCGCGGCTTCAAATTCCAGTTGGGCCATGTGGGTTCCTCAGCGTTGTCTGGATTCTAGTGGGCTTGCGAAAGGATGCCTTTGACAATCTTCAGCCGTCAGCGCTCAAGGTCGCCACCATCTGGCCTCTGGACGGCTTCGCTCGGTGCCAATCGCACCGCGGGCAAGCGACCGCACAACATCGAGCGGCGGCGGCTATGGCGGCCCCGCCTGCGGCGCCAGCTGGGGTCGGGCTGAAAACGGGATTGCCGGCAGCACCCGCAATAACCCATCGAAATCAGCCAATTATTGGATCTATACTCCGCCGAAGCGTGTTGCTGTCCATGGTGCGCCGATCAGACGCACTTGCCGCAGCGGGCTCATTTGACGCTGATGTGGCCTCGGTTCCGCCGTGGCCATTCGAGCACAGATTTAACTCTCAATTGGAGATGCCTTCGTGCGATTCGGACTTGTGCCCTTGTTGATGTTCATTCTTGCCGGATCTGCGCAAGCGGCGATCAGTGTGGTCGCGGAGTATCGCCTCGGCGAGGCCGATCCGGGTGCGGTGGCTTTCGGGCCCGGCGCCAATCCCACGCTTCCGAGCATTGGCACGCTGAATCTGTCTCGCAACGGCGCGCCGAGTTATTCGCCAGCTACGCCACCTTTCGTCAACTCGTTCTTGTCGATGGCTTTCAACGGCACGTCCGATCGCTACACCGGCACCGTGGTCAGCAGCGTGACCAACAATTTCGGCGTTGAAGCCTGGGTCAGGTCCAACGGCAACACCACCAACAACGCCACGCTGGTTTATAACGGCAATACCGCCAGCTCTGGATGGGGGCTGTTTCGTCTGGGCAGCAACTATGGTTTCCTGTATGGCGGCGTGACCCTGGCGGGACTGACTCCGGTCACAGGCAGCTGGACCCACCTGGCACTGGTCCGCGACGGCGGCGTCACCAGTTTCTACGTCAACGGCCAGCTGATTCCGACCGCGGCCGGTGCCCCCATTGCGCCTGCGGGCAGCTTTCTTGTGGGTGGCAATCCGCTGGTCGCAACCGAGGGCTTTGATGGTCTGATCGACGAGGTGCGGGTGTTTACATTCCAGCCCGGCCAGTTCTCGGTCACTGACCTCAATCTGGGCACACCGGAACCGCCGATCGCGGTGCCCGCCCTTAGCACCCAGACGCTGTCGCTACTGGCCGCATTTCTGCTCCTCGCCGGACTGTGGGTGGCGCGGCGCGTCGGTGAATGAAGCCCGACCGATGCCGTGCTCCGGGCCTTGCCGGGGCGCGTTGAGGGCTGCTCTTTAACCGGCACGATCAGCGTGCCTAGCGCGTGGTGGCGAAGCAACCCAGGATTTTGCGATGCTGCATCTGGATTGCCTCGCCGCGCCTGCAATGACGCCGACTCATGGGCCGTGGGCAGTGCCGGACTGATACAGACGATGACATCGACGCTGCCCGGCGCCAGAACTACCTACTTGAAGGTGATCTCGCGCAGCCGGTACTCGCCGGTGATCTGGCGAATTCCCGGATAGCTCTTCACCGTTTCCTTGGTCTTCGCTTCATTGGCCTCACCCCAGGCCTTCATGAAGGCGTCGTAGCGCTCCTTGCTGGGCTCAAGATCGGCAGCGCTCTTGACCCGTGTCACCAGAACCACGTTGAAGTCTCCGCTAAGCGGCAGTTCGCTGACGTAAACCGAATAGCTCTCGATATGACCCAGTTTCTTGGCCGCTTCGTTCGACGCCACCCAGGTGCCGCGGATGCCTTCCAGGTAGTAGTCGATCATGTTGGCGTCCACATGCACGGTGGATACCTGCGAAATCGAGGCGCTGGTGTCGTAATCGGTATAGGGCTTGAGCTGGGCGAAGGCCGGCTGGGCCAGACCCAGAGCCATGACCAGTAGCAGCGGTGTACGAAGATTCATCGTGTCTGTCTCCTGTAGTACAGCCCAGGCGGACTCAAACGCGATCGCAGGGTTATCGCACCCGGCATCAGTTGCAGACACCGGATCAAGCGATCTGACAGCCTGTCGCTGTTTCTGCTTGCGCGGTATTGCGCCTGAACAGTGTGCCCTATTCAGACAACGATTGCTTTACTCTGGGTTGCAAGAGCTCACGCAGTCGTCGCAAGAAGCCCGATTCAGATGCGCGCAGCAGACCCCTGAATGCTGCAAGCCTCAGTCACATGAACCCGGACCCTGGGCTATCTTGGCGCACATCCGCAGCAACATGAGCAGCACCCCGATGTCCGCCGCCCAAGCCATTCAGCTGCACCCGATTCCGACCGACTGGCTGCAGGACATCGCTGCCGGCCGCACGCCAGCGTCGCCGGGACTGGACATCGCCGAGGGCGCACTGCCACCGGTGCATGTGGCCCGGCGTGCGCTGGCGCAACTGGCTCGCGGAGACGCCCGACAGTGGTGTCTGCCCTTCAACATCGTTTCGGTGGACCAGGGCCGGGTGGTCGGCGGCTGCGGGTTCAAGGGCGCGCCCAGCGAACGCACCGCCGAGATCGGCTACGGGGTGGCGCCGTCCTGCTGGCGTCGCGGCTATGCCCTAGGCGGGGTCTCCCGACTACTGCAACTGGGGTCTGAGACCGGCGAGATCGACCAGGTGATCGCCCACATCGCACCCGACAATCTGGCATCGTCGGCGCTGGCACAGGTACTGGGTTTCGTTGCTGATCTCGAATGGACGGATATCGAAGGCGAGCGACTGCTGCGGTGGCGCCTACGACTGACGGGCGGGCTCATCCCGACAGGCTCCGGAGAGAGCCTGTCAGGATCTAATCCGCATGAGCTGACATCGAGCTGATGCATGCAAGTCCGCCATTCGATCCGACCCGTTTCAGAGGGAATGCGAATCCCGGCGCCGGGGACCATCCCCGGCGCCGATCCCAGATCAGGGTGCTCTGAACGAGTTCAGAATGGCTGCTGCTTCCTTGGCACCGTTGGCATCGTCGGCGAAGGCCGCGTACCAGAGTTCGCCGATAGTGCCATCAGGCAGTGGAAACCAGGCCATGAGGAAATTGACGTCATCGCCATCCTCATTGATACCGGTACCGGTGGCCAGGAAACCCTCCAGCCCGTGCTGGGCCGTATCCTTGGCCTTCCCCAGCACCACGTTGCTGTAATTCTCCGACAGATAGTCCTTGCTCTCGGCAATGGCTTCGAGCAGAGCCTTCTCACTACCTTCGATGGTGCGGAAATAGAGCACCGCGCCGTCCTTTCCCGCGAGCTCGACATAATCACCTTCCTGTTCGGCAGGCGTCATCGTCCAGCTGCTCGGATAGTCAATCAGGAAGCTTGCAGAATCGGCACTGGGATAGGCCAGACGATCGGCATGGGCTGCGGTGGAAAAACAAAGGGTTGCAGTAAGCAACGAGACGGCGATAAGCAGACTCTTCACGGGTTGACTCCTGGTAAATACAGCGGCACCGGCACGTTCGCCTGCGCGAGCAACGGCCAAAGCGTCCGGACGATTCCGGGTGCAGCTCAACCAAGGCTCAGCGGCATCCGGATGCGTCCGAGTGCTCTCGCCAGTTTGATCTGCAGAACCGGATCAGCAGATTAGCCGAATCCGCACGTTACGCCGATCAGCAAATGTAACCAGCGCCCAGGATTCCTGTGAATGCCGCAGTCCATCGTCACGGTCTGTTGATAAGCTCCAGGAGTGACGATTCTCATGCGAGGACGGGTCGGCTACCGCAGCATCGCACCGATCAGCATGGCCGCCATTGGCGTCGGCACCGGCAAAGCCCATGCGCTCCCGGGCGACGGCAGCCAACGCCGGCAACGCCTGGTCGAGGGCGTCCTGCACCGGCGTTCCCTCGGCCACATCGCCGACCAGGGCATCCATCAATTGCCGATGACGATCGGGCGAGAGCTCCAGACCCTGAAACACCGGGTGTGCCCTGAGGATCGCCACCTGCTCCAGCCGCGGATCCAGCTTGAACTGCAACCACTGGGTCTGCAGCAGTCCGTAGCTCAGGATCACGCAGGTGGCGAACAAGCTGCCGAAGGACAGCATCAGACTGGAATCGTCCAGTTCCTCGCCGCGCAAGAGCAGCACGATGACGAGGATGGCCACCAGCGCCGAAATCGGCAGCACCAGAAAAGGCACCAGCGCCATCATGAGCGCACCCCCAACAAGCCCACCTCATAGCCGGCGGCGCGCAATCGTCGGGTGGTCTTGATGCTGAGATAGACCCAGCAGGCAATGCCCAGCAGCGGCACGGTGGAGCAGAACATCAACGCCAGCTTGCCGCGCTGCGTGTGGCCAAAGGCGCTGCAGATCTTGAGGACACCGCTGATGGCGTAGAGCAACACAGCTGCCGGCAGCGCGTAGCCAAAGAACTCCGGGATCTTGCCGACATTGACGACGGCGCGGACCACGATGCTCAGCAGCACGCTCAACACCAGCACACGTTGACCCTGCGCGGCGAGCCGAAGTTGATCGGATTCGGTCAAGGCTGCGCGCGACGCGGCGGCACTGATCCGGTTGCGGACAGCATGACTGGAGCCACTCGTTTCACCGACAGAATGCGGCATCCGGTTGCTGGCGGAAGCACCCTGATCGGATGTTCTGGCAGCCGCCGGATCGCTCGACGGCGCGGATCGCGCCCACTCGTCGACCGGCTCGGTCAACTTCATGACCGGTGGTCTCTGCGCCTGCGCCTCCAGTGCTGCGCTGGCAGCGTCACCGATGAGCAGTCGGTCCTCGATGAGGCGTCGGTAGAACACCGGTCGCTGGTCAAAGGCTGGTTTGACCACTTCCACCAGGGCAATCAGATTTCGCTGCTGGCGCGGGTCCTGCGGGTCTGCGCTGATCAGGGTCGTCAGCACCAACTGCAGAGCCGTGCCCGGCTCACCTCGCACCCGAAAACTCCGTACCTGCCCCTGCCACCCCTTGCCCTTGACCTGCTCCGGTGGGCCCGACGCTTCGGCCGTTGGATGTTTCCTGTGCAGCAGCTCCAGCGCCATGTTAGCCAGGCGCTGCTCGCTGACGCTGTCGACAGCGCTGGCCTTGAGCAATATCGACAGTTGCGCACCCGTATGGGCCGCGCTGGCCGACCAGCCGGCGGAGGTCTGCCGCACCTGGAAGTCCGATGGCGCCTGCAGCACGATGTCCGGCATCAGGGCGTGGGCAATGGAGTTGGGAATCATGCGGGATCCTGCCAACAAGCCGGCTGGCTACGGCGCTGAGGAAAAACCGCGGACCCTAGCAAGCCGGTTCCTGGTTGGGAAGGGATTCGCGGTCGGATTGACCGACCCGGGCTGCATCGCCTGCAACCCAGGCTGCGTCGCCTGTGACTGCTAGACTGAAACGCTTCTGTAGCACAACGCCCAAAGCCCGTGACCCGTCCTTTGCTGCATCAATTCGCGTCACTGGGTTCAATGGCCAGCTCGACGCTGGGCCTGTGGCGGGGCACGATGGTGCTCACGGCCGCGCCGCAGCCGCCCAAGGCGCTGGTGCTGTACGAGTTTGAAGCATCGCCCTACTGTCGGGCCGTGCGCGAGGCACTCACTGCACTGCATCTGGATGTTGAGATACGCCCCTGCCCGCAAGGCGGCAGCCGATTCCGTGCCGAAGCGCAGCGCCTGGGCGGCAAGCTGCAGTTCCCGATGCTGGTCGACCACAACGCCGGGAAGGTGATGTTCGAATCCGGCAGCATTGTCGACCATTTGTTTCTGAATTACGGACGCATGGACACGCCGTCAGCCTATCGCAGCGGCACGGCCAAACCGCTGCTGTCCACACTGGCCAGCGCCGTGCGCCTGGGCCGCGGCTGGAAGGCGCGGGCTTCGCATGCGCCAGCCAGGCCGCTGCATCTGTGGAGCTTCGAATCCAGCCCCTACTCGCGACTGGTGCGCGAGCGACTTTGCGAGCTGGAATTGCCGTACACGCTGCACAACCTCGGCAAGGAAAACTGGAAGGAACTGGGGCCGGCGATGCGCCGCATCCTGCCCAATCCCTACGAGCCGCAACCGGGCGGCAAGCGCCACGCCTTCTGGCAGAAGCATGGGCGTGTACAGCTGCCCTATCTGGAAGATCCCAATCAGGACACCGGCCTGTTCGAGTCCGCCAGGATCATCGAGTTTCTGGAGTCGAGCTACGCTGTCTGAGCGGCGGTGTTCCGCGCGGGGCAAGGGGAAAAGCCGGCGTCATTGCCGGCCATCTGTTACTGCCCGACTTGGCATTCGGGGCCTGAGCGACCCAGCTGGATCAGCGCGGCTCTGAGGAGGGACGCGCGCCCGCGCGGCCGCTCTTGATCTCCGGGAAAGGCAAAGCGGCGCCGCGGCGCGGCGCCTCTCCTGAACCCATATCGCAAGTTGTTGATGCGTCATTGCGAGGAGCGCAACGACGAAGCAATCCAGGGTATCGCCGCACGCCCCTGGATTGCTTCCCCCGGATCAAGTCCGGGGTCTCCGCGAATCCATATCGTAAGTGTTTGATTGGCGGTAATCGTCTCGTTTGCGCGTAGGCCGAGGGTGCGCGCCGCAGGCGCGTTCCCCGGCGCGGCCCAAGGGCGCTGGGGAGCCGCTGCGCGGGACCCTCGGCCTACTTCCGTTTCGATGGTTCATGGTCCGTCGGCAGATTCGAGCCGACACTCGCGGCTCGCAATGACGCCAGTTCCGCGCTTCTGCAGATTCAGACTGTCAGACTTCCCTGCCGACTTGCCAGAGCCACACTCAACGCAGCTGGCTGTCCTTGCTCCCGCGGCGGTTGTAGCCGGCAGTGCCACCCGCAGCCTGTTCCTGTGCCTGTTGGCAGGCGATGCACAAGCGCACACCAGGCACAGCTTCGCGCCGCGCCTGCGGAATCGGCGCGTCACATTCCTCGCACTCGGCCAGGCTGGGTCCACGCGGCATCCGCCCGCGCGCGCGCTTGATCGCGTCCTTGATGGTTGCGTCTATCTGGTCCTGAACTGCGCCGTCGCCGGCCCATCCTGTGGCCATGATTCACTCCTGTGTCGATTCGCCCCCAGCCTAACGACCCGGGGCCCACTGTTCAATCAAAGTCCTTGCACCCGCGAGGCTGACGTCAAGATGGGTCCGCGACGTGGGCTTTGGATCTGGATGGCAAGCCGGATCTGCTTTCCGATTTGCCGAGCCAGACATCATTCTGGCGTTCGGCGCCGTGTAACATCGATGTACGTTGACCACGCGAAGTATCGAGCCACTCGCGTTCGTAGCCACCACCATTCCCTCGGGAGGTTCGTTGTCATGATTCGCGCATGGATCGCTTTTGGCCTTTTCTTCTTGCTCAGTGGACTGGCTTTCGGCCAGACCATTTCGGTAGGAAGCGCTTCAGGTACGGCCGGCGGCGGGACGACGCCAGCACTAGTCCCAGTTTCATTCACACGAAACGCCGCGGCGCCAGTGGCAGACTTCATCGCTCGCGTGAATTACCCAACAGTCAACCTCGATGCAACTGCAGCAGGCGTGAATGGCGGCGGTTGCTCGGTAAACGACGCCAGCGGATTCGTGACCGTCGTACCGCCGGCAGGCTTGCAAGATCTGGCATCAAATACCTACTGCAACATCACCTTCACCATCGCACCTGGTGCGCCGTCCCCGAGTACGCAGAACCTGACACTGAGCTTTGCTCCTGGCGGCGCTTGCATAGATCTGAATGCAAACCCTGTCGCCTGCAATTTCTCGAACGGCGCGATTTCGGTTACGGCGCCGGCACAAGGACCGTCGATTGCCTACAACCCGACCGCGGGTGCCGGCGCGGGGACCGGTGGACCGGTCAACTTCACCGGTGTCACCACCGTCGGCACGACCGGCAATGGGCAGATCGTCGCCACGCCCTCGGGCGGTGCCGCATCAGGCACCACCACCCTCGGCAGCTTCAGCATCACCGGCGCCGATGCCGCGAGCTTCACCCGCACCAGTGCCGCCACGCTGACCTTTACCGCCGGCGTCAACACGCCGCAGAACATCACTCTGACCTGCGTCTCCGGGGCGGCGACCCGAACCGCCAATCTGCAGGCGACCGAGACGATTACCGGTGGCGCCACCACGCAGCGCTTCTGGGTGCTCAGCTGCCCGGCCGGCAGTCCCATTCCGCTGGGCCCGAGCCTCGCCTACAACCCGACTGCGGGTGCCAGCGCTGGCACCGGCGGCCCGGTCAACTTCACAGGGGTGACCACCGTCGGCACGACAGGTAATGGCACGATCGTCGCCACGCCCTCGGGCGGCGCCGCTTCCGCCACCACCACCCTCGGCAGCTTCAGCATCACCGGCGCCGATGCCGCCAGCTTTACCCGCACCAGCGCCGCCACGCTGACCTTCACCGCTGGCGTCAACACGCCGCAGAACATCACCCTGACCTGCGTCTCCGGCGCGGCCACCCGTACCGCCAATCTGCAGGCGACCGAGACGATTACCGGTGGCACCACCACGCAGCGCTTCTGGGTGCTGAGTTGCCCGGCCGGCAGTCCCAATCCGCTGGGACCGAGCCTCGCCTACAACCCGAATGCGGGTGCCAGTGCTGGGACCGGTGGCCCGGTCAACTTCACCGGCGTGACCACGGTGGGCACGACGGGTAATGGCGCGATCGTCGCCACGCCCTCGGGTGGCGCGGCTTCTGCCACCACCACCCTTGGCAGCTTCAGCATCACCGGTGCCGATGCGGCCAGCTTCACCCGCACCAGTGCCGCCACGCTGACCTTCACCGCTGGCGTCAACACGCCGCAGAACATCACCCTGACCTGCGTCTCCGGCGCGGCCACCCGTACCGCCAATCTGCAGGCGACCGAGACGATTACCGGTGGCGCCACCAGCACCCGTTTCTGGGTGCTGAGCTGCCCGGCCGGCAGCCCCAATCCGCTGGGCCCGAGCCTCGCCTACAACCCGACCGCGGGCGCCAGTCCAGGGACCGGTGGACCAGTGAATTTCACTGGCGTCACGACGGTGGGCACGACGGGCAACGGCACGATTGTCGCCACACCGTCGGGCGGTGCCGCTTCCGGCACGACCACGCTCGGCAGCTTCAGCATCACCGGCGCCGATGCCGCCAGCTTTACCCGCACCAGCGCCGCCACGCTGACCTTCACCGCCGGCGTCAACACGCCCCAGAACATCACCCTGACCTGTGTCTCCGGCGCGGCCACCCGCACCGCCAATCTGCAGGCGACCGAGACGATTACCGGTGGCGCCACCAGCACCCGTTTCTGGGTGCTGAGCTGCCCGGCCGGCAGTCCCAATCCGCTCGGCCCGTCGATTGCCTACAACCCGACCGCAGGCGCCAGCGCCGGCACCGGTGGGCCGGTGAACTTCACCGGTGTGACCACGGTGGGCTCGAGCGGCAACGGGACCATCATCGCAACGCCTTCTGGCGGAGCGGCTTCAGGCACGACCACGCTCACCAGCTTCAGCATCACCGGCGCCGATGCCGCCAGCTTTACCCGCACCAGCGCCGCGACGCTGAACTTCATCGCCGGCGTCAACACGCCGCAGAACATCACGCTGACCTGCGTTTCTGGCGCCGCGGGGCGAACAGCAAATCTGCAGGCGACTGAGACCATCACCGGCGGCGCCACCACGCAGCGTTTCTGGGTGCTCAACTGTCCGGCCGGCGCCGCGGGCGTGGGTCCGTCCATCGCCTACAACCCCACCGCCGGGGCTACACCCGGCAGCGGCGGACCGGTCTTCTTCACCGGCAACACCGCGGTGGGCTCCACCGGCGTGGGCCAGATCGTGGCGACACCGTCCGGCGGCGCCAATGGCGGCACAACCACACTCACGGCCTTCACCCTGTCGGGCACCCATGCCAGCAGCTTCCAGGTGGTCAGTTCGGCCACGCTGAACTTCACCCAGGGCGTGACTTCGCCGCAGAACATCAATCTGACCTGCATTACCGGTCCGGGCGAGCGCACGGCCAATCTGGAGGCCACTGAGACCATCACCGGCGGTGCCACCACGCTGCGCTACTGGACCCTGAGTTGCCAGGCCTCCTTCTTTGCCGACGGCTTTGAAGGGAGCGATGATTTGTTCAGCGACGGCTTCGAGTAATCCGAAACAGAGCTGGAGGCCGCGATCCGCCCACCGGATCGCGGCGCTCTGCGGCAAGTTGCCGGCTAGACTGAAGCTTCCGACGAATCCGGTAGCCGCGATGTCCCGCACCCTGATCTCCCTGCCGTGGATGCTCGTGCTTGGCCTGTGCACCGCGCCTGCCAAAGCCGCTGTTGCCGATCCGGCGAAGGACTATGTCGCCGCCTATCTGGCCATGTTTCCCTCGCGCGCGACGGCTGCCGGGCTGTATTCAACCGACAGCCAGCTGGAAATGCTGGACCAGGACCATCGCGACCAGTGGATCGCCTCCAATGAATCGACCCGGGTCGCGCTGCACACGGCGCTGGCGGCGCAGCCCAACCCGGATGCTCGTCTGGATCTGGAACTGCTGTTGCGTCAGGTGCAGCAGGAGTTGCTGGAATGGCGCGATCAGGACCGGCCGCGTACCGACCCCTTGTTCTGGGCCGATATGCTGGGCCAATCCACCGTCTATCTGGCCTTGCGCCGTGACCGCCCCGCCGGCATCCGTCTGAGTTTCGCCGCCGACCGCACCGAACAGATTCCGCGGCTGGTCACCGAGGCGCTGGAAGCGTTATCGAAGGCCGAGGACGAGCAGATCGTTCCCGAACGCGCCCGGGCTGCAGCCGAACGTCTGCGCGCGCTGGCCGAGTTCTATCGCAAGGGACTGCCGGCAGCCGAAGGCGCATCGAAGGCACTGGCAGGTCGACTGCAACGCAGTGGCGCCAAAGCGGCGCGTGCGATCGAGAAGCTGGCAGCGCGCGCCGAGCAACTGTCCGCAAAAGCACGTGCCGATTTCCGACTCGGTGCCGACTACGACGAACGCTTCCGGATCGTCACCGGCATCAACACGCCGGTGTCGCAGGTGCTGGCCGAGGCCCAGCGCGAGTTGGGCGAAAAGCGCCAGGAGGCTGCTGCCTATGGCCGCGGCGTGTGGTCGCAGTTCTTTCCCGAGCAGGATGCGCCGCTGGACGACAGCGCCGTGCTGCGGCAACTGTTCGGCGCCATCGAGGCAGCGCGACCAAAGTCCACCGCAGAACTGGTCGCGCAGTTCAACGCGGACACTGAAGCCGCCTTTGCCTTTGCCGAGGCTCATCAGCTGATGAGCGTACCGGAGCCACGCACGCTGGTCATCGACACCGCACCAGCCTGGCTGGGTGGCCAGAGCGTGGGCGGTGTCTATCCGGCGGGCCCCTTTCAGCCGGACGCCGAAACCCTGTTCCTGCTGCCCAATATCCCGGACTCGGCACCCGATGAGGCCAAGGTGCGCTTCTTCAGCGCCTTCAATACGGCTTTCAATCGAATGATCCTGACCCATGAACTGGTGCCCGGGCACTATGTGCAGCTGAAGGTGGCCGCGCGCCTGCCGCACCCGGTGCGCAGTCTTTTCGGTGACGGCGTCTACACCGAGGGCTGGGGCAGTTTCAGTGAGCGCCTGATGCTGGATCTGGGCTGGGGCGGTCCGCCGGAACGGCTGGCGCACTACAAGAAGCAACTTGAGAATCTGGCCCGGCTGATTGCCGATATCAGCGTGCATACCCAGCACTGGGATCAGGCGCGGTTGCAGCGCTTTCTCACCGAGGACGCTCTGCTGGATGCCCAGTTCGCCAGCAATCTGTGGCAGCGCGCTGTGCTCAGTTCACCGCAGCTGACCACCTATCACCTGGGCTACCGCGACATCCACGCGATCTGGCTGGACTGGCGCCGCCAGCACCCCGAGCGACCGCTGCGCGAGTTCGTCGACGGCATGCTGGCGCTTGGCGCCGTGCCGGTGCGCGAATACCGGGCAAGTCTGCTGCAGTCGGTCGAGTAGCGCTTCGATTCGCGCGTGCCCATTGCATTGCTGAACACGGGCAGAGTCGCTTTCGGGCAAGCAGCGCAGTCGTCGGTCGCACGCGCCCCTATACTGCGCCTAACCTGCTGCCGAAAGGACTCATGCCATGCCCCAGATGATGAAAGCCCTGGTCAAACGTGAAGCGACCAAGGGCATCTGGATGGAGCAGGTGCCGATGCCGGAGATCGGCCCCAACGAGGTGCTGGTCAAGCTGGAAAAAACCGCCATCTGCGGCACCGATCTGCACATCTACAAATGGGATGACTGGAGCCAGCGCACGATCAAGCCGGGACTGGTCATCGGCCACGAGTTCGTGGGCCGCATCGTCGACATGGGGCCGGGCGTGACCGGCTATCAGCTCGGCCAGCGGGTGTCGGCCGAGGGCCATATCGTGTGTGGCGTGTGCCGCAACTGCCGCGCCGGCAAACAGCATCTGTGTCCGCACACCGTGGGCATCGGCGTCAACCGCAACGGCGCTTTCGCCGAGTACATCGCGGTACCGTCCTCCAATCTGTGGCCGATTCCCGATCAGATCTCCTCGGAGTTGGCGGCCTTCTTCGATCCCTACGGCAATGCCGCCCATTGCGCGCTGGAGTTCGATGTCATCGGTGAGGATGTGCTGATCACCGGCGCCGGGCCCATCGGCATCATCGCTGCCGGCATCTGCAAGCACGTCGGTGCCCGCAATGTGGTGGTCACCGATGTCAATGATTACCGCCTGAAACTGGCCGCCGACATGGGTGCCACCCGGGTGGTCAATGTCGCCCAGCAGTCGATCAAGGACGTCATGGCCGATCTGCACATGGAGGGCTTTGATGTCGGCCTGGAAATGAGTGGCAACCAGCGCGCCTTCCAGGACATGCTCGACTGCATGTATCACGGCGGCAAGGTGGCGCTGCTCGGCATCCTGCCCAAGGGCGCCGGCATCGACTGGGACAAGGTGATCTTCAAGGGGCTCACCCTGCAGGGCATCTATGGCAGGCGCATGTACGAGACCTGGTACAAGATGACCCAGATGGTGCTGACCGGCTTCCCGTTGCAGAAGGTGCTGACCCACCAGATCCACATCGATGATTTCCAGCGCGGCTTCGATCTGATGGAAGCCGGGACCTGCGGCAAGGTGGTCTGCAGCTGGAACTGAGAGCTTGCCCGCGAGAGCGGGCTCCGCCCGCGATTGCTCTGACCTGACCAAGCCCAAGGTTCCACGCAAGCGGCTCCCCGGCGCAGTTTGCATCTGGAGGACCGAACTCCTGCTCGGCCACCGAGTGCAGGAGGAGCGTCCAGACAAGTCTGGACCCACGAAGACGTGGGCCCGAAGCAGCTCCCTGGCGCTCTTCGCTCCGGATGCACCGCCCCTCATCCGGGTCCCACGGGCCCACCTTTTCCCTGCGAGCGGGGAGAAGGAAACAGTCCCGCGTCCCGAATCCCGAACCCAACATCAGATCGCAGCATTCCCCCGCTTGCTCAGCGAGCCTTCGGCGCGGATGATTCGGCGGTCCCCCGATACGGCCGCCATCGATGAAACCTGCTGTGCGCTTTACGCTACTTTTCCTGGCCGTCTCGGCTGTATTCGGCTGTGCCACCGCTCCCACGGCAGGCACCCTGACCGCGCAGCCCGGCGCCGGCGCGTTGCTCAAGGGCCAGTTGGCCAAGGAGGCCTACGACGGCCCCTTCTGGGCTGATCGCGCCAGCTATCCCACCGGACATTTCAATCCCCGGTGGCTTCACGATGCCGCCGAACAAGCGGCCGGGATCGCGTTATCCCTGCCCGCCGGAATCGCCCTGCAGCGCGGCGCTGGCGAAGCCCTGGACCCGGCGGTCTTCACCTCGCTCGGACCGCGTCCGCTGGGCACCGGCGGCGGCATTGCCGGGCGCACCAATGTCATCGTCACCCACCCGACCAACCCCGCCATCGCCTGGATGGGCTCCGACGGCGGCGGCGTGTGGAAGACCACCAACTGTTGCGATGCCAACACCAGCTGGGTCAACACCACAGATGTTTCCGCCAACCTCGAGCCGATTCACAACAGCGCGATCGGCGACCTGACTCTGGATCCGAACAACCCGGATGTGCTGTACGCCGCCACCGGCGATTTGCGCTTTGGCTCTTACTCCTTCGGCTCAAACGGCGTGCTGAAGTCGGTAGACGGCGGCGACTCCTGGACAGTCAAGGGCGCCACCGTGTTCAATCCCTTCTACCCGCCGAGCGCCAACGGCGTGCCCCAGTACCAGGCCATAGGCAAGGTAGCCGTCGACCCGAACAATTCCAGTATCGTGCTGGCGGGTACCAAGACCGGCTTGTTCCTCTCCTACGACGCTGGCGAAAACTGGACCGGTCCGTGCCTCACCAACAACTTCACGAGCCAGCGCCAGGACATGACTGGCCTGATCCTCACTGACATGGGCTCCTCCACGCGCATCATCGCAGCGGTGGGCACCCGCGGCTTTTCGACGGCGGTGCAACCCAACCTCAACAACAACGGCGCCAACGGCATTTACCGGGGCACCGTGCCGGCCAGCGGTTGTCCGGCCGACTTCGCACTGGTTTCGCGGCCCGACAACGGCTGGCCGGCAGGTACCGGCGGCGGCGCGCCGACCCCGGCCAATATCCTGGGGCGTATCGATATCGCGGTGTCCCGGTCGGATACCAATGTCGTCTATGCGCAGGTGGCCAATATTCCGCCGACCGGCGGCAGCCCCGTGATCCTCGGCGTCTGGCGCAGCGGCGATGGCGGCAACACCTGGACCCAGCCGCAGGTCGGCGATATCTCCGGCGCCGGCAGCCAGAGCTGGTACAACGCTGGTGTGCTGGTGCACCCGACCAATCCAAATATCGTGATGCTGAGCGCCTTCAGCACATTCCGATCAACCACCGGCGGTGGCGGCTACAGCAACATCGGCAGCGCGCCGCATGTCGATCACCACGCGCTGGCCTGGGTCAACAACGACGGCAACCGGCTGCTGATCGGCACCGACGGCGGCGTCTACTACAGCGCCAACGCCCAGGCGGGCTCGCCGACCTGGACCGCACTCAACGCAACGCTGAACACCATCGAGTTCTATTCCGGCGGCATCAGCCCCAATTTCAACACCGCGCCCAATGCCAGTGCGGTCGGCGGCGCCCAGGACAATTCGTGCATGGTCTCGACCTGGTCTGGCGGCAATTTCGGGCCGCAAACCTGGTTCTCGCGCAATGGTGGCGACGGCATCTACAGCACCATCGAACCGATCCTGCAGCAGCGCTGGTACTACACCAGCCAGAGCGGCAACATCCGCATGACCAACTCGGCCACCGGTGGTCTGGGCAGTACCTCGACCGTCAGCGCTTCTCCAAGCGGCTGGGGTGGCGACCGCAAGAGCTTCCTGACCAATTTCGACCTGTACCGCTTCGGCGGTGAGACCACCGGTTGCCCGGCGGCGACTGGCTGCGGCCGCATCATCGCCGGCAGCTACCGGGTCTGGGAATCGGTCACCGGTGGCGTTCCGACCAGCGGCTGGAAGATCAACAGCCCGGACCTGACCAAGGGCACGCTGGCGGATCGCTCGGTGATCAATCAGGTCGCCTACGCCGTCAGCACGCCCGATGTTGCCATGGCCGGCACCAATGACGGTAATGTGTGGTTTGGCTTCAACATGGGCCAGGACATCGCCAGTTCGGCAAACTGGGTCAACGTCACCGACAACAACACCGTGCTCCCCAATCGTTTCATCATGGATGTCGCTACCGATCCCGTGAACCCGCTGATCGGCTACGCCGTGGCCGGCGGCTTCGACCAGAACACGCCGGCAACACCAGGCCATGTGTTCCAGGTCAGCTGCACCGCAGGCTGCGCCAGCTTCAGCTGGCGCAATGTGTCCGGAAACCTGCCGAACATCCCGGTCAACAGCGTGATCGTGAACCCCAATCGTCCGGCCCAGGTGTTCGCCGGCTCCGACTGGGGGCTCTATTACACCGACGACGTCAACGCCAACCCGGTGGTCTGGCAGAAGCACCTCGGGCTGCCCAATGTGATGATCTGGGACATGACCATCGACCGCGGCTTCACCACGCTGGCGGTGTGGACCCGATCACGCGGCGCCTGGGTATGGCCGCTGCCCACCGGCGACGATCTGTTTGCCAATGGCTTTGAATGATTGATCGGAAAACAGAGCCGGTTGAAACAGTCGCGGCGCAATTGCGCCGTGGCTGTGGTGAGAGCGGAGCTTTCCGTGCCTACTCGGTTCCTGCCCGCCACGAAGGTATCCAGGCCCGGATTCGTACCGAAAAGCGCTTCAAACCCGGGCCGATCAGTCCCGGCTTCTGGCTGCTGATCACGCTGGCACTGCTGGCCGGCTGCGCACAGACCAGACACCACCGTGCCGATGGCATCGCCGAACAGGCAGCGCTGGGTCGCGGTGCCGAGGTGCTGCTGGTGGAGCCCGACATCGAGCTGACCGAGCTGCTGGGCTCGGGGGTGCAGCAGCCGCGCGCGGACTGGACCGAAGCCGCACGGGCACACGTCACCGATGCCCTGACCGAGGCCTTTTCCGCCCGCGGCGCGCAATTGACGCGCTATCACGAACCACAGGATCCGGCGCTGAAGGCCGATCAACGTCAGGCCATCCTGCTGCACGAAGCCGTGGGCATGAGCATCCTGCTGCATCGCCACTTCGGCGTGCGCCTGCCCTCCAAGGGCGAGAATTTCGACTGGACGCTGGGCCCTGCGGTGCGCAAGCTCGACCCCGACGCCCGCTACGCCCTGTTCGTGTTCATCCGCGACAGCTATGCCACCGACGGCCGCAAGGCACTGATGGCGCTGGGCATCCTGGTCGGCGCGGGAGTCTCTCTGGGACAGCAGATCGGCTTCGCCTCGCTGGTGGATCTGGATGATGGCCGGGTGGTCTGGTTCAACCTGCTGAACGCCCAGACCGGCGATCTGCGCCATCCCGCCGCCGCCGCGGAGTCGGTGGCGAAGCTGCTGGATGGGGTGCCGTTGTGAACGGGGCCCGGGGCAGGAAAAGACGGGACAAGGGGCAGGGGGCACGGGGCACGGGAAGAGCGACGTGTTCTGGAGCCTGGGTGCTCTTTGGAGGGCGCCGCGCCTGCGGCGCCGCTTTGGCCGTCAAGGCATCAGTAGCAAACAGCGGCCGCGCAGGCGCGCGGCCCTCCTCAGATCTGCGAGCTTACGGCTGTTCCCCTGCCCCCCGCCCCCTGCCCCGCTCCTTCTTCTCCCTGCTCCTCGCCACCCTGCTCCTCGCCGCCTGCGCGTCTGCACCCAGGGTCGAGCCACTGAAGCCTGCTGCAGCGCCAGTGGACAGCGCCAGCGATGAGGCTGGCCTGATCATGCAGATGGATCGCTACGAGGCTGAGCTGGCGCATTCGCCGGCTGTAGTGCGCGATCCGGCACTGAATCGCTATCTGAAGACGCTGACCTGCGAGGTGGCCGGCGACTATTGCCCGGAGATCAGGGTCTATCTGATCCGGCAACCCTATTTCAATGCGCAGATGGCGCCGAATGGCCTGTTGATCATCTGGACCGGATTGCTGCTGCGGGTCGAAGACGAGGCGCAGCTGGCAGCCGTCATCGGCCACGAAGTGGGCCACTATGTCGAACGCCATTCGCTCGCGCGCTGGCGCAAGCTCAAGTCCACCAGCAATCTGGCGCTGGCACTGCAGGTGCTGGGCGGCGGCGGGCTGATCGGTGCCGCCGCCAGCCTCGGCGCCTACAGCGGCTTGTTTGCCTTCAGTCGCGACCAGGAGCGGGAAGCTGACGACTACGGGCTCAAGCGCCTGCGCGAGCTCGGCTATGACGACCGCCGCGTGGGTGCGCTGTGGGCCGAGGTCTGGGAAGAAGAGCGGATGCGCGATCGCGAACTGCTGTCGTCGATCCTTGCCACCCATCCGGCCAGCGCAGAGCGCCGCAATCGATTGACCGAGGCCGCGCAAGGGCACAGCGAACGCCGCGACAGCGAGCGCTACTGGGCGGCCATCGAGCCGCAGCGAGCGCTCTGGCTGGAAGACGAAATCGGGCGCCGCCACTACTCGCAATCCCAGGTGCTGATGGCGCGCCTGCGGGCCTTGCCGCAGGCATCAGCGGAAAGCGCCTACTTCACTGCGGAAATGTACCGTCGCCGCGGACAAGCCGGCGATCTGGAACGCGCCCGCGACATCTATCAACAAGCCATCGCTGCCGGCGACGCTCCCGCGAGCAGCTGGCGCGGACTGGGACTGGTGCTGCGCCAGCTCGACCAGCCCGACGCCGCCCGCGCCGCCTGGCGCGAGTACCTGAAACGGGCACCGGACGCCGAGGACAGGGCCATGATCGAGAGTTGGCTGTGAAATCGTTCAAGCTTGCCCTCGCCTGCCTGCTGCTGTCGGCCTGCTCTTCGCCGCTGGTGCAGCCCGGACCGCAGACGGTGGACGGGCTGCATCTGCGCACGCCGATTGCCTGGTCGGATCTGGGTCGCAGCGGACAGAGGCTGTGGACCCGCGACGGCATGCTGCTGAACGCACTGCGCATCTACACCGATATCGAGCCCGGCGAGCATGTGTTCCGGGCGCGGCTGCGCGGCAAGAAGGACGAGGGCGCGCGCTTTCGGACCGGACTCAGCGAAATCGAGATCAGCGAGCTCATCGTCGAGGGATTGCGCGGCTCAGGCCTCAGCAATGTCGAGGCCCTGGAGCTGCGTCCGTCCACGCTCAATGGCCATCCCGGATTTCGGGCGGAACTGCGTTTCGACAACGCTTCGGGCCTGCACTATCGCGGCCTGCTGCTGGCCGAAGGCAGCGACGGCAGCCTGAGTTTTCTGATGTACACCGCGCCCGCCGAATTCTATTTCGAGCGCGAGCGCCCCAGCGTCGAGGCGATCTTCGACAGTCTTGCCCGTTGACGGTCAACGCCCGGACAGCGCTGCGCGCTTTCGGGCTACAACGGCTGCGGCTCTTTCCAACAACCGACAACCCGCAACCGGGAACCAGCCCTTCCTAGCCCGATGTGCCGCGCAGCGGCTCAGCGGGGCTCTGGTCGGTCTGACCTTGCAGCGAGCCTCGTCCCCTGCCCCGTGCCCCCTGCCCCTCAATGCGTCCGCTGGCGCCAGTGAGCGATCAGGATGCGCAGCCCCTGAATCCAGCGTCGCAGATAGGCCTTTGGAAGCTGCCAGCGATGCTGCAATCGATAGCGCTCGTACATGTAACGGGTGTCCGGAAACAGCTTGCGCCAGACCAGCGCCATGCGCGCGCCGAGTGGCAGCTTGCGCAGCGTCTCCCATTCGAAATATCCCCGCAGATGGGCCCGATCGACCTTGAAGACCTCGGACTCCGCCCAGTTCTGCAGGCTGGCCAGGAATTCCGGCGGCCATGCTGTGCCCAACAGACGCTGACTCGCCTGCATGGCCGCGAGCAAGGGACCGGCCAGCTGTCTGGACTCAGCCAGGCTGGCCAACTGGGCCCAGTCATCGGCATCCAGCAGCGGTTCGATGACGTGCAGGTCGAACAGCCAGACCAGTCGATCGCCCTGTCCGATCAACAGATTGGAAACCCGATGGATGGCGGCATGCAGCAGCGCGTGGACCTTGCCCAGACCTCGTCCACCTTCGGGCAACACCACCGAGGCGGCCAGCAATTCGGAAAATCCGAAGCACTCGGCAAACACCGGGTGCGGACTCATGCGCCAATGCACGTCGACATGCCAGTCCGGCCCGATCGCCTGCGTTCGAGTCATGGTCAGCTCGTACTGCGGTCCGTTGGCGGCGGGCGCCTCGCCGACGTAGCCGAGTCCCAGCAGAATCTGTCGCGCCTGCTCGGCCACGCTGCGGTCGGCGAACAGCAGATCCAGATCGTCGCGCGCCCTCAGATAAGTGGCCGGGTAGGCCCATTGCGCCAGCGCCGCGCCCTTGAGCACCAGCAGCGGAACATCCGCTTGCGCCAATGCGCTCAGCACCCGTCGGCTTTCCTCCCTGCGCAGCATTTCCAGCGCGATGGCGCGCGCATGCAGCGGCGCCAGTGCCCTGGAAACTTCCGAAGCGGCACCATCGTTGGAATTCCCGGCGAGCCGCTGATACAACAGTGCCGCCACGCCCTCGGTCTCGGCGCAGTCGACGATCGGTACGACAGCGGCATCCACCAGCGGCAGCGGCTTGCCACCAGCCAGGACCGTGGCGATCCATAGACTGGCCGCTGCCGATCCGAATCCAGACTCGGACGCTGCCGGACTATCATTCATACAGCCCTATGTCTCCCGATGCAGAAATGGACCCGAACCAGACGATCACGGTCGCCAGCCATGTTACGTTCCAACAGGTGGGCGACGAAACGGTATTGCTGAACCTGGCTTCGGGTCAGTACTTTGGCCTGAACACCGTGGGCACCCGCATCTGGAAACTGTTGGCGGAAGGTCACAACCGCAGCCAGATCTGCCAGTCCATAGCCGCCGAATTCAGCGCGCCGATGGCAGATATCGAGCGCGACACCGACGCCCTGCTGACCGCGTTGCTGGACCATGGTCTGATCCAGCAGTCCACCGCCACACAGTCTTAGTTCTGGCCCGGGCCAAGCGCAGCGCGCGCCCAGGGCTCAGCGCTCGCGAACGCCGGGAATGCCTCCCCGAGTCAAGCTGAGTGGATCCAGCAGGCGGCGCAGTTCTTCCTCCGAGAGATCGGTGCTTTCCATGGCCACTTCCAGGATCGGACGACCCTCGGCGTAGGCGCGTTTGGCGATGGCGGCGCCGGCCTCGTAGCCGATCTCCGGATTCAGGGCCGTCACCAGAATCGGATTGCGTGCCAGGGCCTCGTCGATGCGGGTCTGGCGCAGCTTCAATCCCTGGATGCAGCGCTCCGCCAGCAGCGGCATGACCGCACCAAGCAGGCTCAGGCTCTCCAGCAGGTTGCGGGCGATCAGCGGCAGCATCACGTTCAACTGAAAATTGCCGGACTGGCCGCCGATGGTGATGGCGGCATCGTTGCCGATGACCTGCGCCGCCACCATGCAGGCCGCTTCGGGAATCACCGGATTGACCTTGCCGGGCATGATCGATGAACCCGGCTGCAGGGCCGGCAGCTCGATTTCACCCAGACCCGCCAGCGGCCCGGAGTTCATCCAGCGCAGATCGTTGCTGATCTTCATCAGGGCGCAGGCCAGTGTCTTCAGCTGACCCGAGAGTTCCACGCACTCATCCTTGGCAGCAATGCCTTCGAACAAATTCGGCGCAGATCGAAACTCGCTGCCGCTGATCCGGGTGAGTTCGGCGCAGATCGACGCAGCAAAAGCCGGGTCGGCGTTGATGCCGGTACCGATCGCGGTGCCGCCGATCGGCAGCCGCCGCACCCGGCGCAGAGTATCGACCAGGCGCTGCTCGGCACTGCGCAGCTGCGCCGCCCAGCAGCCCAGCTCCTGGCCCACGGTCAGCGGCATCGCATCCATCAGATGGGTGCGCCCGGTCTTGGCGACCGCACTGAATTCGGCCGCACGCTCCTCGATGGCGGCAGCCAACTGGCGCAGAGCCGGCAACAACTCGGACTCTGCCAGCAGGGTCGCGCCAATCTGGATAGCAGCGGGAATGACGTCGTTGGAGGACTGTCCCAGATTGACGTGATCGTTGGGATGAACCTCGACCCCGGCGCTGCGACTGGCTAGGGTGGCAATGACCTCATTGGCATTCATGTTGCTGGAAGTGCCCGAGCCGGTCTGGAAAACATCGACCGGAAACGCCTGGTCATGCTCGCCGGATGCCACCGCCATCGCTGCAGCCCTGATCGCGTCGGCGCGCGCTGAATCGAGATGACCCAGACGCAGATTCACCGCTGCGGCGGCAGCCTTCACCAGCCCCAGGGCGCGAATGAAACTGCGGGGAAGCGGCTGCCCGCTGATCGGAAAGTTCTGGATCGCCCGCTGAGTCTGCGCGCCCCAGAGTGCCTCGGCCGGCACCTTGAGCTCGCCCATGGAATCGTGTTCGGTGCGAAAAACCGGATCGCTGCGGTCGCTCATGGCTTGCCTTCCCGGAGTTTGGTAAGCCCCTAGCCTACCGCGACCGGTGCAAGACGCAGCCGTCACGTAGACCCTTCGGGTCAACGTGACCTACATCTCATGGCGCGCCCTCCCGAAGTTTGGTAGGCCCCTAGCCTACCGCGCCAGGGGCACCCGGGACTCTCACTGCGCCATCGGCACATGCCCCGGCTGTGCGGCCACGCGCTGAAGCCAATCCTGCAGATGCGGATAAGCCGACAACTCGATGCCACCGTCGCCAGCCGCGTGGGTGTAGGCGTACAGGGCGATATCGGCCACCGTGTACTGCTGACCCGTCAGGAACGGCGTCTTTGCCAACTGTCGCTCCATCAGCGCCAGCGCCTCGTGCCCGCGAGCCTGCAGCCGCGGCAGATCGGCGCGGCGGGCGTGATCCGGCGGCAACCAGCGGCAGATGAAGCGCGCCACGGCGACATAGGGTTCGTGGCTGTACTGCTCGAAGAACAGCCACTGCAGCACCTGCGCTCTTTGCCAGCTGTCGGTTGGCAGCAACGCACTGCCCTCGGCCAGGAAGCAGAGGATGGCATTGGATTCGGCCAGATACTTGCCGGGCTCCAGCTCCAGCAGGGGTACTTTTCCGTTGGGATTGCGGGCCAGGAATTCGGGCGTGCGGGTTTCACCCGCCGCGCTGTTGATTTCGACCCAGCGATAGGCTCGTCCCAACTGCGCCAGCAGCAGCTGCACCTTGTAGCAGTTTCCCGAGGTCGCCATCCCATAGATCGTCAGCACGGCACAGCTCCGCAAACAGGGTGCCGCCGATGATGGACAGGGGAAACCCGGTCTGCAATCGAACACCATTGGTGGGTTCCTGGATTGTGTGGTCGCTGCGCTCCTCTGCGTCAACTCATTCCGTAAGTTGTTGATGCGTCATTGCGAGGAGCGCAGCGACGAAGCAATCCAGGGTATCGCCGCACGCCCCTGGATTGCTTCGCTACGCTCGCAATGACGCGGGGGTTCATCGCCTCTGGGCAGCGTCTGGCCCACACAGATGGCTGGCAATGACGCAGCAATGATCCTGGGGCTGGAATCAGGATGGGCTCGGCGAAACAGCCCCGCCGAGCCGCGGCCGCCGGCGCGAACATCCGCTGGCACTCACCCGAATCCGCGCGCGCCGGAGCCGCGCTACCTGCGGCCTCCCAGTTCCCATCTCCCACTTCTTGCCCTCCTGCCCTCCTGCCCTCGTGCCTCTCGCGTCCGTCACTCATGAATACGTATGCAACCGACTGTCACAGCGGGCGTTCAGGTTCTAGGCTGCGCATCACCGTCGTTGCACTCATCGACGCCGCCTTGAGAGGGGACGAGCCTGCGGGTTCGCTCATGCGGCTGCCTGTGCGTGCCTGAAACGAGGGTACCCGTGCGATCGCCGATCGCCGGTTCCTGTGCCTTCAGACTGGGGAGAGTTTGATGAACAGCTACGCTTCCACGCTTTCGCAACACCGTGCCTCGCGTCTTTCGACCTGGGTGGCCGCCGCCCTGATGCTGCCCGCCGGTCTGTGCCTGTTGAGCCATGCCCATGCCCAGAGCATCCGTCCCGGCTACAACCGCGACGTGATCTATCAGGTCTTCGTCGACCGCTTCTTCGACGGCAGCACGGCCAACAACCCGAGCGGCGATCCGCTCTTCGATGCCAGCGGCACTAACCTGCAGAAGTACCTGGGCGGCGATTTCCAGGGGCTGACGGCCAAGATGAGCTATCTGCAGAACATGGGTGTCAGCGCCATCTGGGTGACCTCGCCGCTGGACAATCGCAATCTGCAGGCACTGGCGGGTTCGGTGGCGCCCTATCACGGCTACGAGATGCGCGACACCCTGAAGCCCGATGAGCACTTCACCACCAGCAGCCGCTCCTGGCAGCCCTTCAGCGATTTCGTCACCGCTGCCCACAATGCCGGCATCAAGGTGATCGTCGACTTCGCGCCCAATCACTCCAATGTGCGCGGCTCCGGTGATGACGGCGCCCTCTATGCCAACGGCGTGCTGCAGGCGACCTACAGCAGCAATCCCGGCGGCTTTTTCCAGACTGGTCCGAACATGGGCGGCGCGCAATGGGATTCGCCCTACGAAACCCAGTACTACACCATCTACGATCTGTCGGATCTCAATCAGACCAATCCGACCGTCGATGCGCTGCTCAAGGGCGCGGTGACCAATCTGCAGAACCTCGGCGTCGACGGTTTTCGCCTGGACGCCGCCAAGCACGTCAACTGGGGCTGGCAATACAGCCTGGCCAATCACATCTACAGCAACCAGCAGAGCTTTGTCTTCGGCGAGTGGGTGGCCGACGACAGCAACAATCCGCTGTACAAGGATCTGCTCAAGTTCACCAACAAGAGCGGCGTCGCCGAGCTGAACTTCCCGCTGTTCACCACCATCAACAGCGTCTTCGGCCAGGGCGGCTCGTTCACCGCGCTGAACTCGGTGCTGGTGCAGCAGCAGGCCGATTTCGCCTATCAGAACGATCTGGTCAACTTCGTCGACAACCACGACCGCAAGCGCTTCCTGACGGTGGACACCAGCAGCAGCGATCGCGCCCACCTGCACGGCGCACTGGCCTTCGTGCTCACGGCACGGGGCATACCCTGCATCTATTACGGCACCGAGCAGTACCTCGAAGGTGGTGATGATCCGGACAACCGCCGCAGGATGCCCGGTTTCAGCGAAACCACCACCGCCTTCAAGCTGATCAAGAGTCTGTCGACGCTGCGCAAGAACAACGAGGCGCTGGCCTACGGCTCCATCGGCGAGCGCTGGATGAACAGCAACACCTACATCTACGAGCGCAAGTTCTACGGCAGCGTGGTGGTCGTCGCCATCAACAAGAGCGGCTCGGCGCAGAGCATCAGTGGTCTGGTCACCTCGCTGCCCACCGGCACTTACAGCGACTATCTGAGCGGATTGGTCAGCGGTGTCTCGCTGACTGCCACCGGCGCCGTCGGCGGTGGCTACAGCACGGCAAACTTCTCGCTGCCGGCCAACAGCGTATCGGTGTGGCAGCGCGATCCCGCCACCAGCAGCGCCCAGCTCGGCAATGTCACGCCAACTGCCGCCCAGCCCGGCGTCAAGGTGGTGATTTCCGGGCAGGGCTTCGGCAGCGCCGCCGGCTCGGTCAGGTTCGGCGCCACCCCGGCGTCGGTGCTGAGCTGGTCCGATCAGCAAGTCGTCGCCACCGTGCCCAGTGTGGGCCAGGGCGTCAGCGCCGTCACCGTGACCCGCTCGGGCAGCACCACGCCGTCGAACAGCTTCAACTTCACCGTCTACCAGGCCAAGCTGATCCCGGTGACCTTCACCGTCAACAACGCCTCACCCACCAACCCCGGCGACCACATCTACCTGACCGGCAATACCGTGGAACTCGGCAACTGGTCGACCACGACCACAGGTGCCGTCGGCGCCATGCTGACCACGCCCACCACCTACCCCAACTGGTGGCTCACGGTCAGCGTGCCAGCCGGCAAGACCCTCCAGTTCAAGGCCATCAAGATCACCGCCGGTGGCGCCGTGACCTGGGAAAACGGCAGCAACCACAGCTACACGGTGCCGGCCTCGGGCGTGGGCAACGTCAACTTCAACTGGCAGTACTTAAGAAGCCGGGGCACGGAAAGACAAGAGGGGCGGGGGGCAGGTGCCCAACCACGACGCATGATCTGCAAGTGCGGCAAGGTGCGTCCCCTGCCCCTTGCCCCCTGCCCCTGATTTGATCCGCGAATGCGCTTACCGGCACCAGCGACCGCGACTCCGATCATTCACGACCTCAATACCGCAACAGCCGCTTCGGCTTCCACGGCAGCATTCCGCGCCAGTACTGGATCATCACGAAGCCGGTTGCCAGACCGCCGAGGTGCGCGAAATGGGCGACGCCGCCTCCGCGCGTGAAGACGCCAAGGTAAACCTCGATGCCGGCGAAGAGCATCACCGCGAACTTGGCTTTCATCGGGATCGGCGGGAACAGCGGCATGATGATGCGGTTGGGGAACATCATGCCAAAGCCCAGCAGGATGCCGTAGACACCGCCGGAGATGCCCACGGTCGGATAGGGCTCGCCGCTGAAGCTGGCCACGATCAGCTGGGCCACGCCGGCACCGGCGATGGATACGAGCACGAAGCGCAGGTACGGCCCGGGGCCCCAGAAGCGTTCCAGATCGCTGCCGAACATCCACAGTGCCAGGCAGTTGAACAGCAGATGCTGGATGCTGCCATGCAGAAAGCCGTAGCTCAGCAGCTGCCAGATCTGGAACTGCGGCCAGCCACCGAGTTCCAGCGGCAGGCCGCTGCCGCCATTGCCCAGCGGCCACAGCGCGAAATGGATGGTCAGCCAGGCCTGCGGGTCCATCGACTGCAGCAGATAGATCAGGCCGCAGACAATCAGCAGACCGCGGGTTATCAGAGGGACTTGCATGGGTGATCCTGTACCGGCTGACCCGGAATAGTGGTTCTGCAACGAAAAACTGATCTGGGGTCAATCGGGGAAAAGACCACCCCATAGAGCTTCATCCAGATTCTGCGGTTGGCGAACGGCGGTTTTGACCCTGCCAAGCGCCGTCACCTTGCAGCCCTCGGATTCCAGCAAACGGCGCTGGCGCTCGAAATCGGCGGAGCCCGGGGCAAAGGCAATACTGCCGCTGGCGCGCAGCACGCGATGCCAGGGCAGATCGTGGCCGTCAGGCAACTGCGACAGCACCCGGGCCACCAGCCGCGCCCGGCCAGGCAAGCCCGCCCGCAGCGCAACAGCGCCATAGCTCAGCACCGAGCCCCGCCGAATCGAGGCGACGACGCCGAGGATCAGCTCCCGGGCTCGCTCGGCACTGACTCGCCCGCGGCCGGCGCGATCGGATGGAAGGCTGCTAACATCGTCCACATCGATTATCCGGAATCATCCCCATGCACAATTTCGAAGACATCCGCTCGCATCTTGCCAGCCGACACCAGTTGAACCAGAACCAGCCCTTCGTGATCAGCCTTGACCTGAATCTGCCAGCCGGGCGTGTGCAGAGTCTATTCCTGGCCGACATCGAAACCGAGGACGGCAAGCGTTTGCTGCGCATGTCCACCCCGGTCGCTCCGCTGTCACGATTGCCGGCGGAAAAATGCCTGCGCTTCAACTGGGCTCAACGTGTCGGCTTTCTGGCCGTGGACGACCTCGACGGCACCGCCTACGTGCATCTGTGCGAGAACCGTGGCTATGGCTCGTTGAGCACGCGCGAACTGGATCGCGTACTCAATGAACTGGGGTCGCTGGCCGACGGTCTGGAATCACTGGTGTCGCCCGGCGAAGACCGAACCTGAGAGCTGCCGCTGCCCTGCCGTCTCGCTGTGCTCTAATCAGCCCTCGTACCCCTCAAGATCGCAAATCAGCGCCGCCCGATGCCACTGGAACTCCTGTTGTTGCTGGGCCTGGTCCTGCTCAATGGCTTTTTCGCCCTCAGCGAGATGGCCGTGGTCACGTCTCGCAAGGGCCGACTGAAACAGCAGGCCGAGACCAATCGCGGTGCCCGCGCTGCCCTGAAGCTGGCCGAGCACCCGGAAACCTTTCTGTCCGCCGTGCAGACCGGAATCACCCTGGTCGGCATCCTGACCGGCGTCGTCAGTGGTGCTGCCATCGGTGCACGGATTTCGGTCTGGCTGTCGGACGTGGAACTGCTGGCGGCCTATGCCCAACCCCTGGGTCTGGGCATCGCCGTGGTCGGCATCACCTTGTTCAGCATCATTCTCGGCGAATTGATGCCCAAGCGTCTGGCATTGCTGGCGCCGGAGCGCATTGCCGTCATCGTCGGCATGCCGATGCTCGTGTTCAGCCGGATCACCCATCCCTTTGTCGTCGTTCTGGCCTTCATCACCCGAGCCAGCCTGCGCTTGCTGGGTGCCGGCGAGAGCAACGAGTCTCGCATCACCGATGAAGAGATCCGTCTGCTGGTTGCCGAAAGTGCTGAGCAGGGCGAGATCGAAGACATCGAACGCAACATGATCAACCGCGCTCTGCGCCTATCGGACCGCAGTGCCGAGAGCGTGATGACGCCTCGAAACCGTATTGCCTGGCTCGATGCCGAAGCGCCCTTGTCGGAAAATCTGGCGACGATGCGGACCACGCCCTACTCCAGCTATCCGGTCATGCGCGGCAGCGACAAGGAGGTTCTGGGGGTACTGACGGTGAAATCCCTGATCGAGCGCATCGGCGCCGGCGGCCAGTTCGATCTGTTCAAGCGCCTGGAGAAACCGCTGTACGTGCCCGAATCCACCAGCGCCCTGAAACTGCTGAACGATCTCGGCGATGCCGGATCGCGGCTGGCGCTGGTAGTGGATGAATATGGCGACCTGCAAGGTCTGGTCACCCGCAACGATGTGCTGGCAGCCATCCTCGGCGCCACCATTCATCAGGGCGGGCCGGACGCGGGTGACGCCATGATCGTCAGTCGAGCCGATGGCAGTTATCTGCTGGATGGCTCACTCAAGATCGAGGATCTGCGGGATCTGCTGGAACTTCCGGCGCTGCCCGGTGAAGGCGAGCACGAATACCAGACCCTGGCCGGGATGCTGATTTCCGAGCTCGGCCATATTCCCAAGGTGGCGGAGACCTACGACTTCGACGATTACCGTTTCGAAGTGGTTGACCGTGATGGCGCCCGAGTCGACAAGGTACTGGTGTCACTGCTGCGGCCGACTCCGCCAGCCGCGTGACCCAAGCCCATGGGCGCCACGCTCAGGCGCGCCGACGACAGCAGTCATCAAGCCCCGGACCTCAGCCCGAGCACTGGAAATAGAGGATGTCGGTCGAATCCTTGTCGGTGGACTGACCCAGGCTGATCTTGCCGGATTTGCGCAACTGCACTTCGTCGCGATGCAGGCGCAGTTCGTCGTCGTCATCCAGGCGCAGATAGGTGCCGTTGGTGCTGCGGTCGGTCAACACGAAATAACCGCGCCTGAACTCGATGGTGGCGTGGTTGCGCGACACCCATTCGTTGTCGATGACCAGCGAGCTGCCGGGATCGCGGCCGAGGCCGAAAGGTGGCGCCAGACTCGACAGTTCGATCAGTTGACCCCGATAGCGCAGGGTCAGCTTGGCACCGGCCGGCGCATCGTCGAGGCGGATCGCACGCGCCACCATGGTGACGTTGGAGGTGTCTTCCTGCCAGATCACATCGACGATCTCGACCGGATTGTGCTTGCCGGCCACGCGCACGTCGCCGAGATGGCGGGTGCGGATCATCGAGCTGTTGCTCATGCCCTGGATGGTGGTCAGCGTGGTCACGATCTGTTCGCGCTTGGCCATCTGGGTCATGCGCGCGGCGGTGTTGACGGCATCGCCGTAAACGTCGCCCTCTTCCAGCAAGGCCTCGCCATGGTGCAGACCGATGCGCACGGCCAGGAAATCACGCTGCCAGATCAGATCGCCGTGCACCCGGCGCTGCATGTCGATGGCCGACATGATGCCGGCCATGGGGCCCGGAAAGGTGCACATGAGTTCATCGCCGATGGTCTTGATGACCCGGCCCCCGTGCTGCTGGGTGATCTCGGTCAGTACCGAAAGAACCGCCGAGGTGATCGACCGGGCGCCGACGTCGCCAAGCTTCTCGAACAGCTTGGTGCTGCCCGCGATGTCGGCAAAGAGGATGGTGATGGGCTGAAGACTCATGGGTCCAATGCTAGGCGATCGCCACCGGCGGGCAAAGTAGGGAAAGTCCAGTATTCGCGATACTGATCGATCAGCGAAGAAAATTTTGTGCAGCTTTGATCATTCAAGTTGCCCAAGGCTACACGGGTATGTCAACCGTTGCCGGACTGGATCGTTGTCCATGGCAAACAATTCGCCGGATCCGGCCGAAAACCCCGTCAGGAGGCTGCATGAACACGCCGCGACATGTCTTTGCGTCATTCCTCTTTCTGGGCCTGATGCTCGCGGGAAACCGCGCCATGGCGGCCGATCCAGCCAACAAGGCCGGCTATGTCATCGGCAGCAACATCAGCGGCACCTTCTATGACCCGGCCCAGAACGGGCAGGGTTTCGTGCTGCAGCACATTGTCAGCAATGGTCAACCTTTGCTGCTGGCTACCTGGTTCACTTATCTCGACGGTCAGCAGCGCTGGCTGATCGGTGTCGGCAGCGCCTCCGGCAATCAGGTCAGCATCCCGCTGTCGATCACCCGCGGCGCCGATTTTCCGCCGCGTTTCGATCCAGCGACTGCCCAGGTGGAGCCCTGGGGCACGCTGACGCTGAGTTTCAGCGACGCCAGCCATGGCAGCGCCAGCTGGACCAGCAGCTATGCAGGATTCAACAACGGCAGCATGCCGATTGAACGTCTGACCACGCCCGACAACCGTTTTGAGCCGACCGTGGGGCAGATTGCAGCCTGCCACAGCGGCTCCTGGTATGACCCGGCGCAGAGTGGACATGGCATCTTCACCGAGATACTGGGCAGCGGCAGCAACCGCCAGTTGCTGGCGATCTGGTACGCCTACCTCAACGGCGAACAGCGCTGGATGACTGCGCTGGGGCCGGTGGTAGGCAACTCGGCGACTCTGAGCGCAACCATCACCAGTGGCGCCGATTTTCCGCCTGCCTTCAATCCGGCCAATGTCGTCAGCCAGCCCTGGGGCACGATGACCTTTACCGGCGTCGATGCCGACCATGCCAGCTGGAGCTGGACCAGCACCCAGCCGGGATTCGGCAGCGGCAGCCTCAATCTGACCCGGCTGAGCGCCCTCAGCGGCAGTGACTGCGGGCCCAGCAGCGACAAGAGCGCCGCCCGCTTTCTGACTCAGGCCAGCTTCGGGCCGACGCCGGCCGATATCGCCAGCGTGCGCTCACTCGGCTATACCGGCTGGATTGACGCCCAGTTGGCGGTGCCGGCGACCTTGCAGCGGCCGACCATCGAGCAACAGATCGCCGCCCAGGTGCTGGTCGATCCGCGCAATGCCCAGTTCTATCGCGCCTACCGGCAGGAACGCTGGTTCAACTCGGCCCTGTACGCGCCAGACCAGCTGCGCCAGCGCATGGCCTTTGCCCTGTCGCAGATTCTGGTGCTGTCTGAAGTGGGTGCGCTGGACAACAACCCCATCGGAGTCGCCGAGTACAACGACATCCTGCTGCGCAATGCCTTTGGCAACTACCGCAGCCTGCTGCGCGAAGTCACGCTGAGCCCGATGATGGGCACCTTCCTGACCCATCTGCGCAACCAGAAGACCGATTGGACCCTGAATGACGCCAACGCGCTGGTGCCCAGCCTGATCCAGCCGGACGAGAACTATGCCCGCGAGGTCATGCAGCTGTTCTCGATCGGCCTGGTCGAGCGCCATCGCGATTTCAGCCCGATCCTCAGCAATGGCGCTCCGGTACCCACCTACACCCAGGATCTGGTCACGGCCACCGCACGGGTCCTGACCGGCTTCAGCTACTCCTGTTCGGGCCCCACCAGCGTCAGTGGCGTCTTCATCAACCGCAACTGCGGCCTGAGCACCGGCACCGCCGGCCAGTTTTCGACCACCCAGTTCTTCTCCACGCCCGGTCGCTATGCGGTGCCCGGCACGGTCACGGCGCTGGCCCATCCGGACACCTACCAGCCGATGGTCTGCTACCCGCGCTACAGCGACACCGGACGCTCGGCGACTGCCAGCAACAACTACGCCGTGCTGCCTTCGCCCAATGACACCAAGGTCCTGCTCGGCGGCATCACCATCCAGCCGAGCCCGGTGGCCTGCTACACGTCGACGCCGGCCAGCGACCAGCAGACCTGCATCGATTACTGCAACAACCAGCTGGAAACCCTGCTGGACTCGCTGTACCTGCATCCCAATGTGCCGCCGATGATGGCCAGGCAGCTGATCCAGCGCCTGACCACCAGCAATCCCTCGCCCAGCTACATCGAGCGCGTGGCCGCCGTATTCGAAAACGATGGCAGCGGCGTGCGCGGCAATCTCGGTGCCGTGGTCAAGGCCATCCTGCTGGATCCCGAGGCCCGGGCCAGCACGCCAGCCACTGAATTCGGCAAGCTGCGCGAACCGCTGTTGCGGCTGACCGCCATCCTCCGCGCCTTCGGCGTGCAGAACGGCCTCAATGGTGCCAACGGACTGAGCGGAACCGAGCGCGGCGGTCTCGGCCAGGCGCCGCTGCGGGCCACTTCGGTCTTCAATTTCTACGAGCCGGATTACCAGCAGCCGGGCGCGATCGCCGATGCCGGCCTGTATTCGCCGGAGTTCCAGATTCTCAACGAATCGACCTTCATCAGCATGTCCGACGAGATCTGGCGCCGCATCTTCAGCGGTTACAACACGACGAGTGCCAGCACCACCGGTTTTGCCACGCCCAACAACGCCGCCTATCTGTCGCCAACGGTGATCGATGCCATTCCCGCCAGTCATGCCGAACTGGTGGAGGAACTCAACAAGCGTCTGCTGTACGGCAGCATGAGTGCCAGCATGCGCGGCAAGTTGCTGGCATTGCTCGACACCGGCATGGCCGGCGCCGATCACCGTCGCAAGGTGCTCAGCCTGATCCATCTCATCGCCATCTCTTCCGAATTTGCCGTGCAACAGTAAGGAGCCGCCGTCATGGGTCACCACAGCAGCAACAACCGCCGCGAGTTCCTGAAGAAACTGGGCTGCAGCTTCGCCGCAGGCTCGCTGGCCAGCCTGATTCCGCAGCTGGCACTGATGCCGCGAGCGATGGCCCAGTCGGCCAGCGGCTACCGCGCCCTGGTCTGCGTTTATCTGGCCGGCGCCAACGACTCCTACAACTGGCTGGTGCCACGCGACAGCGAGAGCTCCGGCAGCCGCTACGACACCTATCGACTGACTCGCGGTGGCGTCTACAGCGGCAGCAACAGCTCGGGCCTGGCACTGGCTTTCAACGATCTGCTGCCGATCACGCCCAGCAACCAGAGCAGCGCCTACGGCCTGCACCCGGCCAATGCCGATTTCACCGCCGTCAACGGCAGTGCCACTCAGGCCCACAGCGGTATCCAGACTCTGTTCAATCAGGGCAAGGCCGCCTTCGTCTGCAACGCCGGCACGCTGGTGCGACCGATCAGCAAGAGCGAGTACGAGAATGGCGCACCACGGCCGCAGCAGCTGTTCTCGCACAATGATCAGGAACTGCAGTGGCAGGTGGGCATGTCGGCGCCGAGCAATCCGCTGGCGCGCTTCGGCTGGGGTGGCCGCGTTGCCAAACTGGCGGCGGGCGGCCCATTGGCCAACGGGCTGTCGCCAACGATTTCCGTGGCCGGCGCCGCGCGTTTCCTGATCGGCGACCAGATTCTGCCCTATCAGCTGTCCAGTGCCGGCGTCGACCTGATCGACAACTACGCCGCCGACAGCAGCGCCAACTACTCCAATGTACGCCGCGCGGTACTCAACGATCTGCTCGACGATGCCCAGGCCCATCCCTTCGCCCGCGGCTATTCCAGCATTGCCAGACGCTCGCTCGATGTGGGCGAAAGCCTGGCCACGCTGCTGGACGCCGCCGATGGCAGCGGCAATGTCACCAGCGTGTTTCCGGCGGGCAATACGCTCGCAGACCAGCTGAAGATGGTGGCGCGCATGATCAAGGTCAGCCGCACGCTGGGCGCCAATCGCCAGGTCTATTACGTGCGCATGGGCAGCTTCGATCTGCACCAGGGTATGTTTGAAGCCGGCGGCGCGGTAGCGAGTACCGGCCACGGCGCGCTGCTGACCACGCTGAACCAGGCCCTGGGTGCCTTCTGGAGCGCGCTTGGCGAAATCAACGCCCGCAGCGAAGTCACCACCTTCACGATGAGCGACTTCGGGCGCACGCTGAGCGGCAATGGCAGCGGTTCCGACCACGCCTGGGGCGGCAATCTGCTGGTGCTGGGCGATGCCGTCCGCGGCAATCAGCTCTACGGCAAGTACCCGCAGCTGATCCTCAATGCCAATGACAACGCCGCCCAGGACTGGAGCCTGTCACGCGGGCAGTACATCCCGACCACGGCGGTGGATCAGGTGGCCTCCACCCTGGCTCGCTGGATGGGCGTGACCGACACAGCAGCGCTGAACTCGATCTTCCCGCAACTCGCCAACTTCAGCGGCAATGATCTGGGCTTCATGAGCTGATGCTGGAGCCGTCGGCAGGAGGAGCAGCGGTTTCTCCTGCCGACGCGGCCATGAGGCTGGCCATGGGAGTCCCTTTTGCTCCGCGCGGTGCACTCATTCGCGCATCAAGCCATGGCAGTAGGTCACGTTGACCCGAAGGGTCTGCGTGACAGCTGCGCCAGTCACGTATGCCGCTTCGCGGCCAGGATCGCACCTAGAATAAAATCAGAAGCTTGCGGAATCATGGGCAAGGCCGCGCCCTACGGCACCTTGTCCAGCTCAGCCATGCTCGAATCATAGACATGCACACGATTGCGACCGGCGTGCTTGGAGGCGTACAGGGCGTGATCGGCATGGGCCAGCAGCCGATCCAGATCGTAGCCGGAATCCGCGCTGGAGCTGACTCCAAAGCTGGCGCTGACCTGGAAGCTGGCGCCATTGGCGCGACCATCGATGCCGGCAATGCGCTCGCGCAGCTGCGACGCCAGCTCGCGGGCACAATCCAGATCGCAGTCCGGGCGCAGAATCGCGAACTCTTCTCCACCAATGCGGGCAAAAACGTCCTTGCCTGTCACCGCTGATTTCGACACCGACGCGACCTGGCGCAGCACCCAGTCGCCGGTGGCATGACCGAAGTGATCATTGATGCGCTTGAACAGATCCAGATCAAACATGATCAGGCTGACCACCCGGCGTTTGCGCTCGCTGGCCTCCAGCAGTTCGCCGGCGCGGTCGGTGAAATGACCGCGATTGCTGAGGCCGGTCAGCGCATCGGTCTCCGCCAGACGCTTCAGCGCCAGCTGCACGCGCTTGATGCGATAGGCCCAGAAGGCCAGTGAAGCCAGCAGCAGCAACACCAGCGCCAGCACCAGCTGGGTATTGGTGGCCGCCTGTTTGCTGACTTCCTGCTCCAGCTGCAGCACCTGATTCTGGCGATTCAGCAGCTCGATGGTCTGGGTTTTCTGCAGGGTTTCGTGCCTGGCCAGTTGCACCGCCAGTTCGCGCGCCTTGGTGGCGTCGAGGTAGGCCTTGTCGGCCTCGGCATAGTGGCGATAGTGCTCCAGCGCCGCGGCATGGTCGCCGCGTTCGATGGCCGTGTCATAGAGCGTCTTGTAGGCCAGCACCAGCGGCAGCGAGAAGGCAATGCCGGCGCTCTGCGCGATGGCCTGCCGTGCATGCTCCTCGGCCAGGGCCGCGTGACCGAGCTTGTACTCGTACTGAGCCAGCAGCGAATGGATTTCACCGATCAGGCGCGGATAGCGGGTGGCTTCGACTTCGCCCAGGTGCTGCTGCAACAGGCTCACAGCTTCAGCCGTTCGTCCGTCGGCATCCCATCTGCGCGCCAGATAGCCGCGAATGAAACCTGCCACCAGGACCTCACCCTCGGCTTGACAGTGCTGGATTCGCTCCGTGAACTGCTGATCATCTGCCGGCAGCGCATCCTGATTGAACAGGGCTTCCAGGCGCATGAACTCTGCTTTGCAACGCGTCCGACCGCTGGTCGCTTCCGCCAGCACCAGATCGGCATAGTGCAGTGCCAGATCGTATTGCCCGACCTGGTTGTAGAGCACCATGGCACCGATCAGGCTCTGCTGCCGCAGCGGCTGGTCGCTGATCTGGGGCAGCAAGGCCAGGGTCTGGTCGAGGTAGGCCAGGCCCTCTGCAAACTCTCGCGTAGCCGCAAAATTGTTGACCAGAAAAGCACCCGCCTGGAAGCGCAGTGTCACATCCGTGGCCTGGTCGAACAGCACCTTGAGATCGCGGATCGCGCCTTGAAAATCACCCGCCAGGGCGAGTCTGTAGGTCTGCAGAAAGCGCAGGTGCTGGCGCTGCTGCGCGGTCGCCTCGGCACTGATGGCATCGAGTTGATCGAGCAGCAGCGAGAACCGGCCAGCATCGGAGCTGCGCACGGCGTCCGCTTCAGCCAGCAGTGATTCGAACCGCTCCGAATCACTGTGGGCCTCAGGCGTCAGGCAGAGCAGCAGCGCCAGGCAGCTTGCCCGGAACCATGACCGGCTGGACATGGAGCTGACCGTGGTCAGCGACCCGCCGCGACCCGCCGCGATTCGGTCTGCTGGTCGGGTTCCTGCGCCGGATCCTGGGCCGGTTGCTCCTCCGGTTGCTGCGGCTCGTTCTCTGCCGGCAGCAAGATGAAGCAGACGGCCTCGCTGGCGCCGAGCAACTGCGGCAGACGGGTGGCATCACGGCGCGCCAGGGCTTCGCGCAGCTCGGCACCCACATCCAGGCGGGATACCGCAGCCGCGTAGCTCTGATCGGACTGCTCAACCGAGGCCCCCAACTGGGCCAGAAATTCAACAACCTTTGACATGCCGTTCTCCTGTGGACTTGGGGTGGGCTCAAGCGGCACGGAACTGCTGTTCCAGTGCGTCGAGTTTGGATTTGACCAGCGCATTGCTGAGCATGGGCCGAGCGGGCGGCACGATCAGCGTCGACTGCAGCGTGAGAGGCACCGAGGCCAGATCCCGCAGCGCCAGGGTTTCGATCCTCGGTGGGGCGATGACCAGCGTCGCCGCTTCGTAGACGGTCACCCGGTGCTCGGCGGGATAGTCGGCACCCAGCACTTCAACCAGCAATTCCAGGTATGCAGCGTTGGTGCTCAGCCTGCGGCTATGGACGTCACCGGTGATGCCCACCTGCCAGAGGATCAGATAGGCAGCGACGTCGATGCGGCGCTGGTAGGCCATGAACTGGCTGGCCTCGAAATGCTGGCAGCCAAAACGGCCGGGATCGATGCCGAGATCGGCGTACAGGCAGTCCTCAGCCGAGATGCCGGGCTCCATGTGCGCGCGATAGCCCTCCTGACGGGCCTGCTCGATGGCCTGATGCGGCGCCAGCGCGAACACGCCCGGGTGCCCATAGAAGGCGCCGCAGACACGCTTTCCCGCCCGCACTTCGAGCAGCATGGCCTCGACCATCTCGCGATAGGTCTGATGGCGTGATTTGCCCTCGCCATAGTAGGGCTGGAGACTGCGCACATCGGCATGCATCTGCTGCAGCCAGAGTTCCACCAGCGGGTCGGAAACCGCTGCGAAGACTACGTCTGCCTGTTCGATATGGCTGCGCGAGCGCGGGCTGATGTGCGCGCCCAGGGTCATCCCCAGACCCACGCAGACCAGTGAACCAGCAAGCTCCGCACGCTCAGTTTGCATCCAGCCCGGCCCCAGGAATCTGCAGCAGATGGATCACGGCCGCGGTACGCGACCTGCGAGGGCACACCATATCTGAATGATGATTCATTGCAACAGGGCATGAGGCGCTTGAGGCACGGGGCACGGGGGCGCAAGGGCAAGAAAGTCACTCCTCGCGTCGAATCCCCTCACCCACTCGTGCCCTCAATGCTGGCCCTGTCGCTGCAGCCACTGCCTGCGGGTCAGTTCCCAGCGGAAACCCAGCGCAGCGTCGGCTTCACGGGCCAGCGCCACGAAGCCGAGCTTGTGCATCAAGCCACCGGCAGAACCGTTCCTGCCGGCGTGCCGGGTATGCAGACGGGTCACGCCGGAGGCGCTGTACACATGCCCGGCCAGTAGCGTGATCGCGGCGGCCGCAAAGCCGCGGTTCTGGCATGAAGCCAGCACGATGGCTCCTACCTCGCATTCCAGACCACCCTCGGCAGCCGGGGTCGCCACCACACCGAGCAGGCCGACATCGGCAGCGCCGGCTTGCATCACCCAATAGCGCGCGCGCGAATTCGAATCGAGATTGGCCTTCAACGCCAGGTCGAATGCCCGCTGTGCCGCCGCCAGGGTCAGGGTCTCGGCCACCTGCCGCATCAGATCGGCATCGGTATAGACAGCGCAATAGAATGATCGATCGGCCGCGCCCAGGGGCCGCAGGCGCAAGCTATCGCCGACCAACTCCCGCAAGGGCGGCATCTCAGGCAGGTGATCGCCCATCACGGCAACAGCTCTCAAGCGTCAACGCTGGCCGCAGAGTCTTGCCGATGACCCGATCACCAGCAAGTCTGCAGAGCCGAACCCGAGCGCTCACCTTTGCGTTCTTGCTGCTTTTCCTTCGCGTCCTTCGCGTCCCGCTTCTTCTGCCGCATGCGCCAGCAGGCTCCAGCCAGCGACTCTTCATCAGCTAGGCCGCGCGCCGCTCCAAGGGTTTGTTGTTGCGAGAGCGCAACCAGGCAGCATATTCGTCCAGATCGCCGTCGAACTCGTCGACGTGGCCATCGGCCACGCGCCAGTAGGTGTTGCAGACCAGACCGGTGAGATGGCGGTCATGCGAGACCAGCACGATGGCGCCGCCGAAATCGCTCAAGGCCTCGGCCAGCGCTTCGCGGGTTTCCAGATCCAGATGATTGGTGGGTTCGTCGAGCAGCATGACGTTGGGCTTGCGCCAGGCGATCAGGGCCAGCGCCAGACGCGCGCGCTCGCCGCCGGAGAAGCCATCGACCAGCTCGAAAGCGCGATTGCCCGGGAAGCTCCAGCGCCCCAGATAGTCGCGGAATTCCTGCACCGACACGCCGGGCGCAATCATGCGCATGTGATCGATCGGGCTTTGGCCCTCATGCAGCGATTCCACCGTGTGCTGGGCGAAGTAGCCGAGTTCCAGGTCCGGATGGGCCAGTCGCTCGCCCTTGAGCAGCGGCAATTCGCCGACCAGCGACTTGACCAGCGTCGATTTGCCGGCGCCGTTGGGGCCGAGCAGACCGATGCGGTCGCCGGCTTCCAGACGGAAGTCGACATTGGCCAGCACCCGATGCTGGCCATAGCCGGCATCGACATGATTCAGGCGGATCAGCGAGAACGGCAGCTTGACCGGATCGCTGAAGCCGATGGTGACTTCGCGCTCGGCGCGCACCGCTTCGGTACCGGCCAGCTTGGCCAGTCGCTTGACCCGCGATTGCGCCTGCTTGGCGCGTGCCGCCGAGGCCTTGAAGCGATCGATGAAGGCCTGCAGATGGGCGCGCTCGGCCTGCTCCTTCTCGAAGGCGATCTGCTGCAGGCGCAGGTGTTCGGAGCGCTGGCGCTCGAAACTGGTGTAGTCGCCGGTGTAGAGCTTGGCCTTGCCCTCATTCAGATGCAGCGTGTGCGTGCACAGCCCGTCGAGGAACTCGCGGTCGTGCGAGATCATCATCAGCATGCCCGGATACTTCAGCAGCCACTGTTCCAGCCACATCACCGCATCCAGATCCAGATGGTTGGTGGGCTCGTCCAGCAACAGCAGATCGCTGGGCATCATCAGCGCCCGCGCCAGATTCAGGCGCACCCGCCAGCCACCGGAAAAGGCCGACACCGGCATCTCGTGGGTGTCCGCCGTGAAGCCGAGTCCGTGCAACAAACGACCGGCACGGGCGGTAGCATCGTAGCCATTGATCTCGGCCAGCTGCTGGTGTGCGGTAGCCACCGCATCCCAATCCTCGGCCGCCATCGCCTCTGCTTCGGCACGGATGATGGCGTGCACCTCGGTGTCCCCCGAGAGCACGAAATCCAGCGCCGGATCCGGCAACGAAGGCGTTTCCTGGGCCACACTGGCGATGCGCAGCCGCTGCGGAATATCGACATCGCCCTTGTCCGCCTCCAGCTCACCCTGGATCACGGCAAACAGACTGGACTTGCCACAGCCATTGCGACCGATCACGCCGACGCGCTGTCCGTCATGCAGGGCAATGTCCATTCCGGACAGCAACAGGCGCTCGCCGCGGCGCAGCGCGAAATTCTTGAAGGCAATCATGGGCGCGGAGTCTACCCGGGAGTTCTAGAGGGTTTGCGCCAGCGGGACAGTATTTTTTTGGGACAGGGGCACGGGGCACGGGGCACGGGGCACGGGGCACGGGGAAAGGCTACGAGCTTCGGGCTCTTGTAGGTCCAGACTTGTCTGGACGCTTCTGGGTCGGTGGTGAAAAAGCGTCCAGACAAGTCTGGACCCACGAAAGCGTCGAACCGGCGCCTCCGGATTCGTACCCGATGCGCAGCCAGGGCTTGCCCCGCTTCACTCAAAACCATCGAAGAACAGGCGGTCGTAGGCTTCGGCGGTCAACTCGATGGTATGGACCGGCTGCAAGCCGTCGGCGTTGCTGAAACTGATCGAGGTCATGGTAGTCAGCGGCGCTCCGGCATTGGCCGAACTGGCGGTAAAACCGAAGGTGTACTGACAACTGGCGTTGACCGCCAGGGTTGTCGGACAATTGTTGCTGGCGGTGAATGGCGAGCCGACACTGCCGCCAAGAAAGCCGCTGACCGGCAGCCGCGTGGTGTTGGTGACCGTGACCTGGGTCGAGATCGATGTGCCAACCCGAACCTGACCGAAGTTGAGACGCCGCGGCGAAACGCGCCCGACTTCGCCGGCGCCGATACCGCTGACATTGATGGGCACGTTCTGGCTGGCACCGGTACGGCTGAACAGGAAAGCTGTGCTGTCGCTGATCGCCCCGGTGGTCAGCGGACGAAAGAAGCTGTTGACGGTGCAGGTCGAGCCGGCATTTACCGTCGACGAGCTGCAACCGTTGCCTGTCGGCGCCTGATTCAGGAAGCTGCTGCCGAAGCCGAATCCGCCGCCCGCAACATTCAGCTGGGTGGCGCCGAGATTGGTGAACTGCACTTCGGTGCGCAGTTCGTCGCCGATGACCACGCTGCCGAAATCCAGGGCCACCGGGCGCAGCGACACCAGGTTGACGGTATCGACGCCGACGCCCTGCAGGCTGATCGGGAAGTTCCCGGTCACCGCGGGGGCGTCCGTCTGCGTGCCGATGGCCGTCGAGGCACTGGCGGCACCGAGCTGGCTGGGGGTGAAGGACATGTCGTAGTAGCAGCTGCCATAGGCGGGCAGCGTGCCCGTGCAGGTACCTGCGCCACTGCTGAAGCCGCCACCGCTCACTCCACCGCCACCCGGACTCAGTGGCGTTGAATCGAGATTGCGCACGTACACGCGCACGCTGCGGGTGCTGCCGAGCAACTGCTCGCCGAAATTGATCACCCGCGGACCGACGTGCGCTGCGGCTGCGGTGCCGGTGCCGGTGAAGCTCAGGTTGACCGACTGCACCTGCGCACCCTGGGTGAACTGGATCTGGGTGGCGTCGTTGAGGGTGCTGCCGCTGCCATCGGGCGGACGAATGGAGTAAGGCACCGTGCACGTAGCGCCGGGCGCAATGCTGCCCGCGCATGGCGACCCGAAGACGAAGAAGCCCTGGAATCCGCTGAAGCCGCCACCGGCGTAAGTCACCGTGCTGCCGGTGAGATTGCGCAGCGAAACCTGCACCGTGGCCGTCGCACCCGTGCGCACCGGACCAAAATCAACGAATACCGGACCGACGTTGACCAGCTTGGGCTGGAATACTTGAGCCTGAAGCGGACCGGCGAGCACCATCAACAAGGACAGCAGGTAGCAGACACGCATCGCGGACTCCAGTGGCGGGCACCGAGCGCCGCCTTGATCGAAGGCCAGCGCGACCGCAATCGCGCATGGCTTGGGCGGTGGCCACACCCATGGCGCCGTTCGCGGCGTGTGTTGCTGACCACACCGCGAAACGACAGCCACAACCATGACACCGTGTTTCCCCTGTGAAGTTCAAACGCGGTACGCGACCTGAAAGGGACAGCGATCCCACCCGATCCTGACCGGCATCCGTCTCGGGCGGGCTGCGATCAGGCGGCAGGCCTATTTCGCAATCAACAGCAGCAGCGAACGCCCCTGCACGCCATAGACGGTCCACTCGCCGCCGATGAAGGCCTCTGAACCCGGCAGTGCCACAGCATTCGGACCTTCGTTCCAGGTGGCGGTGTCGGTGACGCGATACCACTGCTTGCCGGCGCCGGGCCAGGGCAGCGTGAAGTTCACCATGCCCGACCAGCCGTTGTAGGCGACATAGATGGCGCTGGCCGGGTCGCCGAACTCGCTGCCGTCGATGCGCCAGGCGATGGCGTGGTTGTTGGCGTTGTTGAAATAGGCCGCGTCGGCGACGCCGCCGTCGGGCTTGAACCAGCGCAGCTGTTCCATGACGTTGCCATTGGTATCGCTGGCCGAATAGAAGTTCAGTGGGCGCAGCGCCGGATGCGCCTTGCGGAAGGCGATCAAGCGGCTGGTGTAGGTCTGGTGATTGGTTTCATTGCTGTCGAGCGACCAGTCCAGCCAGTTGGCGGCGGAATCGAGGTTGTAGACATTGTTGTTGCCGAACTGGGTGCGCAGCATCTCGTCGCCGCCGGTGATCATCGGCACGCCGGCGCTCAGCATCATGAAAGCCAGACCGGTGCGCGCAGCCTTGCGCTGATCGACTGCAATACCGGCCTGATCCCAGCTGTGATTGCTGTCGTCACCCCCATCGGACGGGCCAAAAGGCCAGGGCTGGTTGTTCTGCTTGCTGTTGTAGGCGTACAGATCGCGCAGCGTGAAACCGTCGTGCGCCACCATGAAATTCACCGAATGCCAGGGCTTGCGGCCGTCATCGCCGTAGAGATCCGAGGAGCCCGCGAAGCGACTGGCCAGCTCGCCCGGGGTGACGGTCTCCACGCCCATCTGGTTCTGCTTCTTGCGCAGGGCGTCGCGGTACTTGCCGTTCCACTCGGCCCAGCCCGAGGGGAAGCCGCCGACCTGATAGGAATTGCCGCCGATGGCCCAGGGCTCGGCAATATGATCGACACCGCTGCCACCGCCAGCCGCCCGCGGCGGCAGCTCGTTGACGATGCGGTTGAGGGCATTGCCGGCGTCCATCTTGTCGAAATTGAAACAGCCGTGCTGACAGGTGTTGCCGAGCACCGAGGCCAGGTCGTAGCGGAAGCCGTCTACACCCAGGCTGTCGCGCCAGTAGGCCAGCGAATCGATGATCAGGTTCTGGGCAATGGGGTTGCGGGTGTTGTAGTTGCCGCCGACGCCGGTGTTGTCCCAGGAATACTTGAGATCGCTGGTCAGCGAGTAGTAGGTGGGATTATCCAGGCCGCGCCAGGACTGGATGTTGTACACCGTGAGGCCATCGCTGCCGCCCCAGGCGCCGCCTTCGCCGGTGTGGTTGTAGACCACATCGATGTAGACCTTGATACCGGCGTCGTGGAAGGCCTTGACCATCGCCCGCCATTCGCGGGTCGGGCCGCCGGGTGTCTTGTCGGAGGAATAGCGGCGATCCGGGGCAAAGTAGTTCAGGGTCATGTAGCCCCAGTAGTTGTCGCCGGCGGTTGAGGTCGGATTGACGTCATTGCTGTCGTTCTGGGTTTCCTGCACCGGCAGGAACTCGACGGCAGTGACCCCGAGGCTGGCGAGGTAGCCAGCCTTCAGCGCGGCTCCCGCATAGGTGCCGCGCAGTGCAGTCGGCACCGTGGTGTCGCTCTTGGTCAGACCGCGGACATGCACCTCGTAAACGACATCATCTTTCAAGGCGCGCGTGGGCTTGGTGCCGGTCGACACCGTGATCGGCGCCAGCACGATGCCCTTGGGCGCGCAGGCTCCGCTGTCCTTGTTGCGATGGCTGGCGCCGCTGGCATAGATCGTACCGTCGGTGCAGCTGGGCGTGTTCGGATCCTGGCTCATTTCCAGCGCATAAGGGTCCAGCAGCAGCTTGTTCGGATTGAAGCGGTTGCCGCTGTTGTCGACATCGCTGATGAAGCCGGTGGCGCTGCCCTTGGTCCAGGCGCTGCTGTAGGTCCAGTTCGGACCCCAGGCGCGATAGCCGTAGTAGACGGTGCCGGTCAGGCCGTAGCTGTTCTTCAGCGTGGCCACCGATGCCGTCTTCGACCAGACCTGGGTGGCGGCATCCCTGGTCAACACGTACCTGACCACTTCCTGCGCCCCCGAGGGCGTCTTGTAGAGCCAGACCTCGATGCGCGTGGCGCGCGAGGAATAGACCCGGAAGCTGATGTTGGCCTGGCTGGCGTCGTACCTGGCGCCGAGGTTGTGGGTGTTGATCGCGGCCGAGGCCAGCGTGGCGCCGAGCGCGCACAGTAGCAGCAAAACGGACAGGCACAGGCGCACGGCGCCGGCAGAGCGCAGCTTCAGAACAGTCACGTGATTCCTCCCCAGGAAACGTCCAGTTGTCACCGCGGCCCGCTACGTCGAGCTTTCCCCAAAGCCACCGGGACTTTCACGCCCCGACCTTGCGGTGTGGCGCAATTACACGCCACTCAGTGCCAGAAAGCTGAACCCTGGCGGAATTTGCAAACGTATTCATGGGCAAAGGCGCGAGACTGGGCCGACGGACGGTAGCGAACACCCAGGAACAGCAGGTCATGGTGCGCGCACAGCGATGTGATGCTTCTTGCTTCGCGAGCGACCAGGCAAAGGTGCTGGATGGCTTCGCTGCGCTCTTCATGAAGACTTATCGCAAATTGTTGATGCGTCATTGCGAGGAGCGCTGCGACGAAGCAATCCAGAGTATCGCCGCACGCCCCTGGATTGCTTCCCCCGGATCAAGTCCGGGGTCGCAATGACGCCGGGGGTTCATGGCCATTGAGCAGCGTCAGGCCGATACCGGTGGCTCGCAATGACGCCAACTGCACACTGCAGAAACTCTCACCTGTGCGCCCCAATCGCTAACCGCCAGTTGCAATCGTCTGCACCGTTGACCGCAATCTTGTAGCGCTCTTTCCCAACTACCGACAGCTACGCGGTGATTCGCGGTAGACGAAGGCTTCCAGTCCGGGCTGGCCCTTGCGTGCTCGGGCACCGAGCTGGTAGCTGGTGTCGGCCCGCACCAGCAGTTCCATGGTCAACAGCTGGCCATTGCCGCCGCTGACGCGGGCGCCTTCCGGATCGGGGGGCATGCCGCGGTCAGGTTTCTTGACCTGGTCCTGTGGCGCCATGGCGGTCTCGCCGGTTCGAGTCCGAATCGCCTGCATCCGTGATTCCTGCAACATGCCCAGGCGTGGTCGCGTGCGCAGGGTCAAGACGTATTGCCCTGCCGGCAACGTCAATCGGCCGATCAGATCCACAGGCGCTGGCTTGCCATCCACTTCCAGGATGTCGACCTTGGCGACACCACCATAGGTCTTGGCGCCGCCGCTGACGAAGCCGCAGCCGGAGGCTTCGGCCGAGGCCACGGCAGCCACGTTCAGCGTATAGGCCGGAATCCGGATCAGATCCGCCGCGCCGTTCAGGCTCACCGGCTGCTCGCCCCGCAGCAGCTTGACCTGTAGCTGTCCGTCATCACTGCCCAGCGCCTCCTTCAGACGCGCCACCAGGCCCTCGGCCTCGAGCATGGAATAGCCGTTGATTTCGACAATCTGGTCGCCCACTTTCAGGCCGATGCGTTCGCCCGCGCCACCGGGTGTCAGCGCCAGCACGATCAGTCCCGTGGGTGCCGTGCTGCGCACGTCCAGCACCGCTCCGAGTTCAAATCGCTGCTGCTCGGGATGGCTGATGGCGAGCGGCTCGCCAGGTGCGCCGGCGCGGACCACCGCGTCGGCGATGGCATTGTCGACCGCGCGGCCCAGCTCCGCTTCCAGAGCACCGCGTGCATCGGTCTGGGCGTGAGCACCGAAATGAATCAGCGCCAGCGCACAGCTGATCAGGCGTAGACGGGTATGCATGGGATTCTCCTGGTGTGGTGTGGCATGAATGAGTTGAACCCTGTTTTCGATGGATTTCGTCGTCAGACAAGGTGTGAGAAGGAGACATGGCAGCGCCATGGCGACGACGAGCAACGCAGCCTGGCGGCGAAGGACGCGGAAACAGTTAAAGGCATTTGTGACACACCACCCTAAATGCGAACGGTGGTGTGACGGGGTGTTTCCGGCGGCAGCGCCTGCCCGCGCAGGATCTGCTCGCGCTGTTGCCACAGCGGTGCCAGCTCGGCATCGCTGGCGCCCTCCAGCACCCGCCGCTGCAGTTCACGATCGAGCGTTCGCAGCGCGGTGGTCTGGTAACTGGCTTCCGGCGCCAACGATGGCGCAGCGTTCGGAAGGGGTGCGGGCTGATGCCAGAGCAGCACCGGCACCGCCGCCAGCATCAGCACCGCCGCCATGGCATAGGGCCAGCGCGCCCGCGGTCGGCGTTGCCGTTTGAATTCGGCGGAATGGGCCGCCTGCAATGCCAGCCACAGCGATGGCGGCGGCGCCTCTTCCGGCAGCTGCGCCAGACGTCGACGCAGCGATTCAAGTTCGGATTCCGCGCTCATTCGAATGCCTCCGAGTTCAATTTCAACCGGGCCAGGGCCCGCGACAGCAGCGATTTCGACCAGCTCTCGCTGCGCCCGTAGCGTTCGGCGAGTTCCTTGTGCGACCAGCCCTCCATCAGGGCCAGCCAGAGCACGCTGCGGGCAATCGGACTGAGCTCGGCCAGCGCTGCGGCCAGATCCAGCGCCCGGCCGTGATCAGTGCCTGCGGCCGGCAGCTCGGCCAGTTCGTCGAGGTCCACGGTGGGGCGCTCGCGCCGCAGGTGATCGATGGCCAGATTGGCGGTGATGCGTTTCAGCCAGGGCCCCAGCGCCGCGCCGTCGCGGAAACCGCTGAGGCCCCGGAGCGCGCGCAGAAAAGTCTCCTGGGTCAGATCCTCGGCATGGCTGCGGCAGCCGCCCAGGCGCAGCGCCAGGGTGTACACGGCCGGGGAGTGGCGCAGATACAGCGCGGCAAAGGCGCCGTGATCACCCGTCCTGGCCAGTGCCAGCCAGGCGTGATCGGAGTCGTGGTCGTGGGCAAATGGCGGGTTCATGGTCAGCTATACGGTCGCAGGGACTGTTTCGTCGCAACACGCCATGAGCCCATGGCGCGTTTTCTGGATGCGTCATTGCGAGGAACGCAGTGACGAAGCAATCCAGTGCGTCTGGGGTGGTGTATCTGGATTGCTCTGCTACGCCCTCCATGAACCGTCATTAGCTTTTCAATCGGCGGGTGTAGGTTGGGCTAAGCGCAGCGTGCCCAACACCGGCTTCCATTGTTGGGCACGCTGCGCTTAGCCCAACCTACGATTCATGGCTCGTGGGCAGTTTCGGGTCGCAAAAGGTGGCTCGCAATGACGCCCGGATTCATGGCCCACGCGCACCGTCGTAACGATACAGATGCCCCGCAACGATAATGGATCAGACGCAGGCCGGTCGGATCGGCGATCATCCATCCATGCAAGCCGCCCAAAGCCTCGACGAACTCAAACGCCAGATTCACGCCGGCGTCCGCTTCCCGCATCTCTATTTCTGGAGCCACGAAGGGCCAGCTGATCGGGACATGGGCAAGAGCTGCCTGAGTCAGTGGTATCCGGCGCGCTTTCGCGTTGATTCGGTGGCCTACGCCAGCGCCGAGCACTACATGATGGCCGAGAAGGCGCGCTGCTTTGGCGATTCAGGCAAACGCCGGCAGATTCTGGCGGCGACCACGCCCGCCGCCGCCAAGGCGCTGGGTCGTGAAGTGGGCAACTTCGATGCGGAACGCTGGAGCAAGGCACGCATCGAGATCGTGATCGCCGGCAATCTGGCCAAGTTCGCCCAGAACCCGGCGCTGGGCGCCTTTCTGATCGCAACCGGCGACCAGATTCTGGTCGAAGCCAGTCCGGTCGACCTGATCTGGGGCATCGGTCTCGCCGAAAACGATCCTGCCGCGGCAGACCCCTGGGCCTGGCGTGGCGAGAACCTGCTCGGCTTCGCGCTGATGGCGGTGCGCGAGAAACTCATCGCCGGACAAGCCCACGATCACGGCCACGGCTGGCAGCTGGGGGAGTAGGTCAGGTTGGCCCGCAGGGCCTGGGTGACATCGGGAGCTGGCACCAGGCCGCTTGGCGACAACATGATCTGCTTTCGACAGCGTTCACCGGATCCTGAGCCCTGTGCGCCGACATTGATTAGACTCTGGACATCGCAGACCAGGTGCCCGAGATGAAATCGCTGATCGACCAGCTGGCCAACTACGCCAGCTATCACCGTGACACGCGCAACATCGCCACCCACTTTGCCGGCATTCCGATGATCGTGCTGGCCGTTGCCGTCCTGCTCTCACGCCCGGCCTTGCTGATCAACGGCATCGCGCTGTCGCCAGCGGTACTGCTCAGTCTGATCGCGATCGGCTACTACGCGGCGCTGGACCTGCGCTACGGCATGGTCATGGGCGTACTGTTTGCAGCCATGCTGTGGCTCGCGCACTGGCTGGCCTGGCAGTCCATCGCCTACTGGCTGTCCGCCGGCATCGGTCTGTTCGTGATCGGCTGGATACTGCAGTTTCGCGGTCATCATTACGAAGGTCGCAAACCCGCCTTCGTGGATGATCTGATGGGCCTGGCCATCGGCCCGCTGTTCGTCCTCGCCGAAGCCGGATTCCTGCTCGGGCTGCGAGGCGAGGTGCGTGCGGCCATCGAGGAACGGGCCGGGCCAACCCGCACTGGCAAGCCCTCCGCAGTGGATTGATGCCCGAGTCCTGCAGCCTGCCCTTCGAGCCCGGCATGGGCGAGAGCTGGCGCAGCGACGATCCGGTCACCAGCGCCGGCAGCGGGCTGGGGCGAGACGGCATCCGCAAGCACCGCTCGCGCCTGTGGCAAGCCCATGCCAAGCCGGTGCGGCCTGTGCGCGAGGCGCTGGGGCAAGAAGCCTGCGTCCGCGCGCGCTGTTGCTGCCGAACCGCGTTCCAGAGGCAAGGACGGGACGCGAAGGACACGAAGAAAAGCCACTACTCAGCGCAGCCTCGGACGTAGCGCGGCTCCGGCGCGCACGGTCTCCGGGCGAGCGACGAGGTGCATCGCGCCGGCGGCCGCGACATGGCCGCCGGGCGCCGCGCGTTGGCCGTCTGGGCGCGCTTTTCGTCCTTGTGGACGCGCGGACCCGGCCTACGACCGAATCGAGCACCCATCCCACGAATTGCTCTCCTTCGCGTCCTTTCTGCTCTTCCTTCGCGTCCTTTCTGCTCTTCCTTCGCGCCCTTCGCGTCCCGCTTCCGGCACCGGCCGCGCCGACAAGGCGACATCGCCGCCGGGCGCCGCGCGTTGGCGGTCTGGGCGCGCTTTCCATCCTGGCGGACGCGCGGACCCGGCCTACGACCAGGAGGACACAATCCGTTGATTCTTGCCTCGGGTGCGGCGTGCTAGTCTTGACGGGCTGTGTGGGAGAGACCGGATTCGTCCGGCGCCGAAGGAGCAACCGCCCCGGAAACTCTCAGGCCAAAGGACCGCACGGCAGCTGTGGACATCTGGAAAGAGGCACCGGCCTTCGGGTCCGCTGCCCGCCGAAGGGGTTACGCTCTCAGGCAAAGCCGACAGATGGGGCTGAAGGAACGCCATGACGTTCCATGCCTGCCCGTCTTCGGAGTTTTCCCATGAGCGCCCCGGTCACCCTGCGTCAACCGCATCTCGCTTCCGAGTTCCAGCACCGCCATATTGGCCCTTCGCCGCATGAAACGGCGGACATGCTGGCCGCCATCGGCGCTGAATCGCTCGATGAATTGATGGCGCAGACGCTGCCGATTTCGATCCGCCAGATGCGTCCGCTGGGCGTGGGCGAAGCTGTCAGCGAAACCGAGGCACTGGAGCGCATGCGCGCCATTGCCGAACGCAACGAGGTCTACACCTCGCTGATCGGACAGGGCTATCACGGCACCCATCTGCCGCTGGTCATCCAGCGCAATATTCTCGAGAACCCGGCCTGGTACACCGCCTACACGCCCTACCAGCCGGAAATCAGCCAGGGCCGGCTCGAGGCCCTGCTGAATTTCCAGACCATGGTCACCGAGCTGACCGGCCTGGATGTCGCCAATGCCTCGCTGCTGGATGAAGCCACCGCCGCGGCCGAAGCCATGGCCGTGGCCCAGCGCAGTTCCAGGTCCAAGCTCACGGCCTTCTTTGTCGATGCCGATTGCCATCCGCAGACCATCGCGCTGCTGCGCACCCGCGCCGAGCCGCTGGGCTGGAGCGTGATCGTCGGCGATCCCGATGCCGATCTCGATGCCAGCAAGGTCTTCGGCGCGCTGCTGCAGTACCCGGGCAGCAGTGGCGCGGTCCGCGATTTCCGCGGTGCCATCGCTAGGATCAAGGCGGCCGGCGCGGTCGCGGTGATGGCCGCCGATCCGCTGGCGCTGACGCTGCTGACGCCGCCGGGAGAGCTCGGCGCCGACATCGCCATCGGTTCGACCCAGCGCTTTGGCGTGCCGATGGGCTACGGCGGGCCGCATGCGGCCTACATGGCCGTGCGCGACAGCTTCAAGCGCTCGATTCCGGGCCGCTTGATCGGGGTCTCGGTCGACAGCCGCGGCCAACCCGCCTACCGACTGTCCCTGCAGACCCGCGAGCAACATATCCGCCGCGAGAAGGCCACCAGCAATATCTGCACGGCGCAGGTGCTGCTGGCGGTCATCGCCTCGATGTACGCGGTCTATCACGGTCCCGAAGGTCTGCGCGCCATTGCCGAGCGCACCCATCGCCGCGCCAGCACGCTGGCTGCGGGCCTCGCCGATCTGGGCTTCCCGGCGCGAGCGCATCACTATTTCGACTGCATCACGGTCGATGCCGCCGAGCGCCAGGCGGCCATCATCGAGCGCGCGCTGGCGGCCCGCATCAATCTGCGGGTGCTGGCCGATGGCGCGCTCGGCATCAATGTCGACGAGACCACGACGCCAGCGGTCATCGAAGCGCTGTGGTCAGTGTTCGGCGGCCAGCTGCGCTATGCCGAGGTCGAGGCCGAGCGCGGTCCGGCGCTGCCGCCGGAACTGCTGCGCAAGGGTCGCTGCCTGAAGCACCCGATCTTCTCGCGCTACCGGTCCGAGACCGAACTGCTGCGCTACATGCGCAAGCTGTCCGATCGCGATCTGGCGCTGGACCGGGCCATGATTCCACTCGGCTCGTGCACGATGAAACTCAACGCCACCGCCGAGATGATTCCGATCACCTGGCCGGAATTCGGCGCGCTGCATCCTTTTGCGCCGGCCAATCAGGCGCTGGGCTATGCCCAGATGTTCGAGGAACTCAGAAGCTGGCTGTGCGACATCACCGGCTATGACGCCGTCTCGCTGCAGCCCAATTCCGGCGCCCAGGGCGAATACGCCGGCCTGCTGGCGATCCGCGCCTACCACCTGAGTCGCGGCGACAGTGAGCGCAAGGTCTGCCTGATCCCTTCCAGCGCCCACGGCACCAATCCGGCTTCGGCGCAGATGGTCGGCATGGACGTGATCGTGGTCAACTGCGACAGCGACGGCAATGTCGATGTCGAAGACCTGCGGGCCAAGGCCGAGAAGCACAGCGCGCACCTGGCGGCACTGATGGTCACCTACCCGTCCACCCACGGCGTGTTCGAGGAGCGCATCGGCGAGATCTGCCAGATCGTGCATCAGCACGGCGGTCAGGTCTATCTCGACGGCGCCAACCTCAACGCGCAGGTGGGCCTGGCGCGTCCGGGCGACTACGGCGCCGATGTCAGCCATCTGAATCTGCACAAGACCTTCTGCATTCCGCACGGCGGCGGCGGCCCGGGCATGGGCCCGATCGGTGTCAAGGCGCATCTCGCGCCCTTCCTGCCCGGCCATCCGGTGCTCGATGACGGTCGTGCGCCGGTCGGCCCGGTGTCGGCCGCGCCCTACGGCTCGGCCTCGATCCTGCCGATCTCCTATGCCTACATCCTGATGATGGGCAGCGAGGGCCTGAAGCGCGCCACCGAGATCGCCATTCTCAATGCCAATTACATCGCCGCGCGGCTGGACGAGCATTTCCCGGTGCTCTACCAGAACCACAACGGTCGGGTCGCCCACGAATGCATCATCGATCCACGGCCGCTGAAGGAATCCGCCGGCGTCACCGTCGACGACATCGCCAAGCGTCTGATCGACTATGGCTTCCACGCCCCGACGATGAGCTTCCCGGTGGCCGGCACGCTGATGATCGAACCCACCGAATCGGAAGCCAAGGTGGAACTGGATCGCTTCTGCGATGCCATGATCGCGATCCGCCACGAGATCGCGGCGGTCGAAGCCGGCCAGTATCCGGTCGAGCAGTCGCCGCTGCGGCATGCCCCGCACACCGTGCACGATCTGGCCCAGGCTGAATGGAATCGCCCCTACAGCCGGGAAGAAGCGGTTTTCCCGGCCGGCGTCGACCGCCAGGACAAGTACTGGTGCCCGGTGGGTCGGGTCGACAACGTCTACGGCGATCGCAACCTGATCTGCATCTGCCCCTCACCCGAGGAATACCGCGAGGAAGCCGCGTAAGCCCGCACGACGAGACCACCGGCCTCACCGTCGCGAAAATCGTGACGCTGAGGCTGATTGTCGGCGAGAAGCGGATCGCAGAGTACGCAGAGAATGAGCAGAGAGGACGCAGAGAGCAGCGACGATCAGGCTGGAACTGCCCCTTTTCACGAGCTCACACCGCAAGTTGTTGATGCGTCATTGCGAGGAACGCAGTGACGAAGCAATCCAGTGCTACTGCGGCTGTGCGTCTGGATTGCTTCCCCCGGATCAAGTCCGGGGTCGCAATGACGCTGGGGTTTCATGGCCTGTGCGCGGTCTCGGACCGATACATGTGGCTCTCCGCAAGCCTTAGCGTTCTCTGCGTTCGAGTTTCTTGACCGCACCGCCCGCGCAGGCCCGGGAAATGCGGGCTAGACTTGGTCGCAGCTCATCAGGGGAAAGCCAGGAATGACGGCAATGATTCAACTTGCCTTGTCCGGACGGGTCGCGACGCTGACCATGAACCGTCCCGATGTCCATAACGCCTTCAACGCCGAGTTGATTGCGGAACTGACCGCGGTACTGACGCGGGTGGGCGCTGATCCGGAAGTGCGGGCGGTGGTGCTCACCGGCACCGGCAAGTCCTTTTCCGCGGGCGCCGACCTCAACTGGATGCGCGCCATGGCCGCCTACAGCGAGGCCGAGAACCATGCCGATGCGCTGAAACTGGCGGATCTGATGCGCACCCTCGCCTACCTGCCCAAGCCGACGATCGCCCGCGTGCAGGGCTCGGCTTTCGGCGGCGGTGTGGGCCTGATTGCCTGCTGCGACGTCGCCATCTGCGTGGAACAGGCCAAATTCGGCCTGACCGAGAGCAAGCTCGGCCTGGTACCCGCCGTCATCTCGCCCTATGTGGTCGCCGCCATCAGCGCCCGTCACGCCCGGCGCTGGTTCCAGAGCGGCGCCATCTTCGATGCCAGTCGCGCCCTGAGCATGGGACTGGTGCATGAAGTGGTCGCCGCCGATGACCTCGATCCGATGGTGGCCAACGAGCTCGACGCCCTGCTGAAAGCCGGCCCGACCTCGGCCCTGGTGGCCAAGCGCCTGGTCGAAGGCATTTTCGGCCGCGATGAGCCGGCCCAGCGCAAACTCGACGAGCAAACCGCCGCGCTGATTGCCCGCCTGCGGGTGTCGCTGGAAGGCCAGGAAGGCCTGAGCGCCTTTCTCGAGAAGCGACCGCCGAACTGGCTGTGATTGGAGCGGGCAAAGGGAAGAGGGAAAAAGGAAAAGGGAAGAGCGAGCGGGTCGCCTGGCGGCAGGGTTAGCTGGCGTCATTGCGAGGAGCGCAGCGACGAAGCAATCCAGGGTATCGCCGCACGTCACTGGATTGCTTCCCCCGGATCAAGTCCGGGGTCGCAATGACGCCGGTTTCGGACTCTTGTAGGTCCAGACTTGTCTGGACACTCCTGGCTTCGCGCAGATAAAGCGTCCAGACAAGTCTGGACCCACAAAAGCCTTCTCCGTGTTCTCTCTGCGCTATCTCAGCGTTCTCTGCGTGCGACTTCCGGCCATGAGCTGCCTCAGAAGGGGATCTTTGCCTCGCCGGTCAAGGCCAGACTCAAACCACCGGCAAACAGCGGCATGATCTGCAAGACTATCCAGCCAGCCCCGACAACTCGTTCCTTTTTCCTTTTTCCTTTTTCCTTTTTCCTTTTTCCTTTTTCCTTTTTCCCTTTTCCCATTTCCCATTTCCCTTTTCCCGCTCTCCGGACCCCCCGCATGATCACCAAACTCCTGATTGCCAATCGCGGTGAGATCGCCTGCCGTATCCAGCGCACCTGCCGTCATCTGGGTATCGCCACGGTCGCGGTCTATTCCGATGCCGACGCCCGCGCGCAGCATGTGCGACTGGCCGACGAAGGCCGCTGGATCGGCGGATCGGCGCCGACCGATTCCTATCTGCGCGGCGATCGGATCATCGAGGCGGCGCTGGCCACTGGCGCCCAGGCCATCCATCCCGGTTTCGGATTCCTCAGTGAGAACGCCGATTTTGCCGATGCCGTGGTTCAGGCCGGGCTGGTTTGGGTAGGCCCGAGCGCGGCTTCGATGCGCAAGATGGGCAGCAAGGCCGGCGCGAAGAACCTGATGAGTGCGGCCGGCGTGCCGGTGGTACCGGGCTATACCGGCGAGGATCAGGACCCGGCGCTGCTCGCGCGCGAAGCCGAGCGCGTGGGTTTTCCGCTGATGATCAAGGCCGCCCACGGCGGCGGCGGCAAGGGCATGCGCGTGGTCCATGCGGCGACTGAGTTCCAGGCCGCACTGGAATCCTGTCAGCGCGAGGCGCGCGGCGCCTTCGGCAAGGATCGGGTGCTGCTGGAGCGCTATGTCGAGCGCCCGCGCCATATCGAGATCCAGATCTTCGGCGACCATGCCGGCGAGGTCATCCACCTCAATGAGCGCGAGTGCTCGGCCCAGCGGCGCTATCAGAAGGTCATCGAGGAATCGCCCTCGCCTTTCGTCACCCCCGAGCTGCGCGCAGCCATGGGCGCCGCCGCCGTCCAGGCCGGCAAGGCCATCGACTACGCCAATGCCGGCACGGTCGAGTTCATCGTCGGTCCCGCCGGCGATTTCTATTTCATGGAGATCAACACCCGATTGCAGGTGGAGCATCCGGTGACCGAGATGGTCACCGGGCTGGATCTGGTCGAACTGCAGCTGCAGATCGCTGCGGGGAGCAAGCTCGCCGATCTGGTGCCGGTGCGCCCGGTGCCTACCCACGGCCACGCCATCGAAGTGCGACTGTACGCCGAGGATCCGGAACAGGGCTTTCTGCCGGGCAGCGGCAAACTCGAATTGCTGCAGCTGCCGCAAACCGACGCCCGCGTGCGCATCGACTCCGGCGTGATCGAGGGCGATACGGTCAGCGTGCATTACGACCCGATGATCGCCAAGCTGATCGTGCATGAGGCCGATCGCGGCGAAGCTCTGGCGCTGCTGCGCGAGGCCCTGGCGCAGTCGGTGGTGGTCGGACCGAAGAGCAACATCGATTTTCTGGAACGCCTGAGCCGACATCCGGCCGTGGTCGAAGCCAGCATCGACACCGGCTATCTGGATCGCCATCTGGCCGAGGTCATGCCTGCCGCCGGCGACGTGCCCGCTGACGTGCTGGCCGCGATCTGCGCGCGGGCGCTGCTCGACGAGGAAGCCGCAGCCGCCGCCAGCGCGCGCACCGGCACCGATCCACACACGCCCTGGGCCATCGCCGATGGCTGGCGCCACGGTCATCCCGGCAAGCGCCTGAAGCATTTCCTGCATCGCGATCAGCTGATCGAAGTCTCGGTGCACGGCCACGACGGCAGCTACACGCTCGATGTCGGCGGCCAGCGCCTGGAACTGCGCGGCGCCCGCAGCAGCGCTGACAGCGTCGATTTCCTGATTGGCCAACGCGCGACGCGGCTGCGCGTGCTGGCCTTGCCGGGCGGCTACCTGGCCCACAACGGCGAGCGCCGCTGGGTGCTCGGCCTGCGTCATCCCTTCGCCTACGAAGCCAGCGCCGCCAGTGCCGGCGATGTGGTGCGCTCGCCGATGCCGGGCCGCATCGTCGCGGTGCGTGTGGAGCCCGACGCCGAGGTCGTCGAGGGCCAGGAACTGATGGTGATGGAGGCCATGAAGATGGAGATCACGCTGAAGGCGCCGCGCGCCGGCACGATCGCCGAGATACGCGCCAGTGCCGGTGAATTTGTCGAAGCCGATATGGTGCTGGTGAAGCTGGCCAGCGCCTGATCGTCCCCGGCGCCTGCCCCGATCCGTGGTCTGAATCGGGAGCGCCTGCAGCCGAAACGGAGTCACGCCGATGAATCAAGCACCGAGAATCCGCCGTACCACCGGGATGACGCTGGCCCTGGCCCTGCTGCTCGCCGGCTGTGAATCGGTCGAATTCCAGTCGCCGCCGAGCTGGCCGCTGGCCGAATGCGACACCGATCTGGTCGGCGACTGGCGCGTGCAGGATTTGCAGGATTCAGCGTCTGGCGAGGGTGAGCAGTACCTGCGCGTCAGCAGCGACTGCGAACATTGGCACACCATCGGCCTGGACAAGGACGAAAACGGTGAGCTCAAGCCCGATGTCGATGACATCGAGGACGATATGGCGCTGGGAATTGCGCGTACCGAGCAGCAGTCCTACATCGTCGCCCTGGAACATCCGGAGAAGAATGCAGACACCGACCCGGCCAGCGCGCCCAGCGGCTACGTACTGATCGCCTACGAGTTCGTCGAAGATGCGCTGATCCTGCAGCAGATCGACCCCAGGGCCACCGCGCATCGGATCATCGACGGCGATATTCCGGGCTGGATCGACAAGCATGACCGCAATCCCGATGGCAGTCGCCGCGCCTATGGCGCCGAGTTCTCGGTCTTCGTCTTCGGCAGCAGCGACGAGACCCGTGCCGCGCTTGAGCAGCACGATCTGCGCGGCCCACCGTGGATGTCCTTGCGGCGCGTTGACGCGGCCACCAGCCAGCGCATCGATGAGTGGATGAAGCCGGCGCCTTGAGGCAGACGGGATGGCTCACTGGCGCGAGCCCGGGTGGCCGTTGACGCTGCACGGCCATGGACGACCTGGCTGGATCGGAGCGGCTCCGAGGAGGGCCGCGCCCCTGCGCGGCCGCTCTACTCCAGACCAGGAGAAGGTTGTAGCGCGGCTCCGGCGCGCGTGGACCTGGGTGAATTCCCGCAGGCGTTCGCGCCGGCGGCCGCGGCGCTGTGGGCCGGCATGACGCCGGGCGCCTCGCGTATGTGGACTGGCGCTCGACTCAAGTATGTCGACGCGAAGGACCCGGCCTTCTATGAGGGCTTTCCGAACGTCAAGGAATCTGCGGTGTTTTTTGCTTTCCGTTACATGAACTTCCGTCGTCGTTGCGGCGATCCTGTCGTCATCCT
>JALHRS010000037.1 GCA_022841325.1 Lysobacterales bacterium
ATGCAGGTCGGATTGCGAGACCAAGGGACAGTCGAGATTTCGATGCCAAGACCAAGGGACCACAAGACCAAGGGAGCAAAGACCAAGGGACAGTCGAGATTTCGATGCAGGTCGGATTGCGGAAGACCAAGGGACCGGAAGACCAAGGACAGACCAAGGGACGAAGACCAAGGGACAGTCAACAGACCAAGGGACAGTCGATGACGACAGACCGGCGACAGACCAAGGCAGTGACAGACCAAGGGACAGTCGATGACGACAGACCAAGGGACCAGACCAAGGGACCAGACCAAGGGACCAGACCAAGGGATCAGACCAAGGGACAGTCGATGTTTCGATGCAGATCGGATCGACCTGCGAACTGCGAACTGCGGCGACCTACGCTGCTGAAATCCCTGCACCGGCGGGCTGAACCCGGCGAACATGCGGGCATGATCGGGTGAGGCGAAGGTTTCTCTCCGGGAATCGCGCATCCGCGCGGCAACCTACGGCGGCGCGGAAGAGACCGGACCCGCAAGACCATTGCCCACGCCTCAGGCGGCTTTGCGCATGAGCTGCCGTGCAACGCCAATGCCACGAAACCACGCCTGGCCGATTTCCTGCGCTTTCTCGATCAGTACGTCGGCGGCACCGATCGCGCGAAAGTACCCCGAACCCACGGCAAGAACCTGGCGTTGCCATTGCTCGGTCGTGTAGCCCATCCGCGCCAGTGCGGCTGGCGGCGAGCCGGAAATGGCGCCACGCTTGCCGGGCTTGAGTTGCCGGCCAGTGTGGTCCACGAGTTCGAGGTAGTCACGCTGCTTGAGCGCCAGCACACCGAATCCCCGCAAGCCCAAGACTGGTGCCAATGGCTGGTCGATCTGCTGTTTATCGGTCTCGATCACGTCGAGCCGCGTCCTGGCTGACGTGTGCGCTGAATCCGCGAGGCTGTCGCAGATCCCGGCGCGAACTGGATTGAGGTCGACGTAGGCCATGGCCGACAACACCGCCGTCTCGTCGAGCAAGGTCTGGCACTTGAACCTTGCCTCCCAGAAATGGCCCTTGCAGCCGTCCTCGCGGTTGGCGCGTCGGGCGATGGGTTCGGCCAGGCAACGCATGAACCAGGACAGATCGCCCAGGCGTCCCCGCAACTCCTTGATGCGCTCTTCATTTCCCGCCAGCGCCTCGGCCCGCGCGCCGGCGTCCAGATCACGACGCGGATACAGCCGACACCATCTGGCCGCCACCTCGTCTGTCGACCAGGCGGCGGCAGCTTGCGGGATGACCTGCACGACCACATGCAGGTGGTTGCTCATCACCGCGTATCCCCAGACCGCGACCGCGAAAATCTCCGCCAGGGCGGCAATTCGCTCCTCGACCCATTGCCGCCGGTGTTCGTACGAACGGCCGCTCTCGCGATCCTCCCCGCACAGCCAGGCACGGCGCACGCAGCGCGACACGCAGTGGTAGGTGCCAGGCGAACCGACGGGGGCGAGGATCGAGCGAGCGTAAGTCATGGAGCAAGCATCCGCCCTTCCCGGCATCGCCGCAGTCAGAAATCGCCCCGAAGGCTTGTAGGAAATTTCTGATTCTTGACTGTCCGTTGCTACCGCTAGACTGTCCGTTGCTACCGCTACCCGTGACTGTCCGTTGCTACCCGTCCGTTGCTACCCTGAACAAGTTCCATGAGCCGCGTTGCGAGTCAAAATCGCTTGGACGCAGGCGCAGTCCGAAGGTCGTAGTCGACACTACGAAGCCGAGGACTGCAACGACGCGGCAGGCGATTTTGACTCGCAACCCTTCGGGACGGGGCCAAAATGGCCCCCAGCTGCGTCAGACGCCTCGTCCAGAGCGCAGGCTATGGCCTTCGGCGTCTTCCTTGCTGGCGACCATTTTGGCCACCGTCGCGGCCATGGAACTTGTTCAGAGGTTCCCTAAGGCGCCGCCTTGACCTCGCGCCGAGAGAAATACTCGTACACGGGCAGGCCAATGACGATCAGGCCAACCGCGACCAGGGCGCGTGTCGGCGTGGCCATGACCGTGTTGATCAGCAGATACAGGGTGACCAGGATAAAAACGACGGGTACGTAGGGATAACCCCAGACGCGATAGGGTCGGTCGGCATCCGGCAGGCGGTAGCGCAGCATGATCAAGGCGGCGCCGTTGAGTCCGAAGAACACCCACAAGACGAAAATGTACATATCCGTCAGGATGTCGAAGGTGCCTGAAGCACCCAGAACCATCGACCATATTCCGAGCATGACAATGGCCACCGCCGGCACGCCATTGGCTGAGATACGAGCAAGAATGGAGGGAAATAGTCCGGCTTGGGCCAATGCATACGGGATTCGCGGGCCAGTGAGCACCGTGGTGTGCAGGGTTCCGTAGGCGGAGATCATCAGGCCCGCGGACATCAGTGCAGCCACGCCTGGGCCGAGAAAGCGTGTGACGGCTTCAAAGGCGACTGACGACGACTTCGGCACACTGGCCACTTCCAGCGGCGTCAGCACATAGAAATAGGCCGCATTGATGAATAGATAGAGCGCAATCACGGTCAGGGTACCACCGATCAGTGCGCGCGGCACGGTTCGAGCCGGATCCTTGATTTCGCCCCCCATCAACGCAATCGTGGCCCAGCCGTTGTAGCCCCAAAGTGCCCCGAGCATCGCGGCGCCAAATCCGCGAATGCCGAGCTTCGCACTGTCCGGAACCCCTTCGCAGGTGCCAGCCGCGCCGGCCAGTGCGTAATTTTCCCAATGACCGTCGGCCAGGACAAATGCGCCGACTCCGACAAAAAGCACCAAGGCGATCTTGAGTGCGGTCAGTGCCGTGGTGGCGTGACCGTTGGATCGCGCGCTCAGGAGATTCAGTCCCGTGGAAATCGCAATGATCGCCAGGGGGAGTAGCGTGATCGCAGCAGGCGGGAGCGCAGCGCCAGTCAGATCGTTCAGGAACACCACGAAGAGAATCGCCACCGCTGCGGCCGACGCACCCAGAGCGATGGTCTTGGTCCAGCCGTAGATAAAGGCCACGCGCCTGCCGAAAGCGGCGCTGAGGAAATGAAACTCGCCGCCCGGACGCGGCATCATCGCCCCCAACTCGGCGTACACCAGCGCGCCGCACAACGTCAACAAGCCGGCCACCAGCCAGACCGTCAGAACCATTCCCGGGCTGCCGACATTGCAGGTCATGACTCGCGCTTTGACAAACACACCGGTGCCGATGATGTTTGCCAGGGCGATGGCGGCGACCGGGATCACCGTCAGCGAACGAATCAGTTCCCGATTGCCACCCGGCGGCGGCATCACAGGTCTGACGATGTTGCTGCGGGTCGGATCTTGCTCATCGCTCTGTCGCCCCCGTTGGCTTCAATCTCCCGGCGCGACCACCGGCGCGAAGTTGGCGTGTACCAGCATCCAGCGGCTGTTCTGCTTGACGTAGACGCGCGTCGATTTCGCCATGTCGGGTTTGAGTTCGCCCTTGGCGTTCTTGGTCATCCCGGCGTAGTTGTAGGTCAGGATGGCGGTGTCGCCATAGACCTGCACTTTGGCGTTCTGCATGTCGGAGACCATGCCCACGTCGCCGCTCTTGCTCTGGGCGTCGTAGAACTTGGCCGCCAGCGCCTTGCCATCGATGCGCGTCGGGAACACCGCATTGAACTCGGTGTAGTCGTCGGCAACGTTTGCCCAGGCTTCGGTCGTCGGCTTCAGCGCGTTTTCGGCGGCCCATTGGGCCTTGGCCAGCGCAATGACTTCGGCGGATACAGCGTCCTGAGCCCAAACACTGCTGATTGGAACCAGGGTCAGCGCCAGCATCAGGGCGGCGCCCAACAGGGGCGCGCGGACTCGGTTTCGATTCGTGGTCATGTGCGTTCTCCGTGTTCGATGAGTGTGCGCAGAGGAAGCGCTGCCGAGTGGCAGCGCATCTGCCGAGTGGCCGCGATCTACTTGAAGGTGATTTCGCGCAGGCGGTATTCGCCGGTGATTTCACGGAGGTCCGGGTAGGTCTTCACCTTCTCCTGCGTCTGCTTTTCGTTGGCATCGCCCCAGGCTTTCATGAAGGCGTCGTTGCGTTCCTTGCTGGGCTCCAGATCGGCGGCGTTCTTGACTCGGGTGACCAGTACCACGTTGAAATCGCCGCTCAGCGGTAGTTCACTGACGTAGACCGAATAGCTTTCGATCTGGCCAAGTTTCTTGCGTGCTTCGGCTGCGGCCACCCAGGTGCCGCGGATGCCTTCCAGGTAGTAGTCGATCATGTTGGCATGTACGCGCACGGTAGACACACTCGACACCGAGGTGCTGTAGTCGTAGTCGACATGGGGTTTGAGCTGCGCATAGGCCGGCTGGGTCAGGCACATGGCAGTCAGTAGCGTGAGCGATGTACGGATTTTCATCGGCGTGTCCTCTCTGGGTGAAAAACGAAAAACAGGGGTTGAAAAACAGGGGTCAGAGTGCAGCTCAGGACTTCTCTGACAGCCAGGCGCGCCGCCTTCTGATCTACGCGCCGGTACGTGCAGCGCCCGCACGCGCTGGGGTCAAGTCGGTTCAAAGTCGGTTTCAGCGGTTTCACCTGTCCCTTTGACAGTGAGCAGGCCGGTTTGCGCGGCACCATCGCGCTCACCGGCGTCGTTCCCGATCGCGGTGTCTGACCAGAATTCGGAATCAGGAACAACCCAGCGCGTCCCGCACTGCAATCGCCTCGGCTTCTAGAGGAGCGGCAGCGCCTGGATTCAGCGAACCATTGTTGATGTTGTGGTCGATGGACACGATGAGCTGACTCATGTGATTGCAGGCCTGGTTGAGATTTCCTTTCTCCAGGCTCCTGAGTACGTTGGTGATCCGCTGCTGCATGCCATTGGCCTGGCCCTGGTTCAAGGCACCGCTGTCGACCAGTGCTTGCACCTGCAGATCGAGACCGGCAAGTCGTTCTTCCGGTTCTGGCACCAGCGGTGGAAAGTCGGGCGCGCCGGCACAGGGAAAGTGGGCACCGCAACAGGGCACCTGAGGGCAGAAACCCGTGCATCCGAAAGGCCTGGCCTTCTGCAAAATGGTGAAGCCGGCAGCTTTGCAGAATGTGATGTCGAGAATCGGCAAATCCCCGTAGCCATGCGGATAGCTACTCCCCGCGGCTGTCAGGGAATGCGTGCGATTCACGCCGATCGAAAAGTAGAAGATGTGTCCGGCGCCGTTCTCAGACCTGACATAGATGGAATGTGCGCCTGGATCCCCATCCATATCCGAAGCGATTGCAAACGAACTTGCTGGCCCCATCGATGTCCATCCGTTGTCGGATCGGCCCGAAGCGTCCGGGCCGAAGGCTTTACAGGTCGCAGCAGCGCCGAACAGCCCTGTGCAGATGGCATCGCCCGAACACGGGGTGGCGCCCGCCAGCGTTCTTGCGAGCGCGGGATTGTCATCGGCCACGGAAAATGGTGTCGCAAGGGTCGTTCCGTCCAGGGTGCAGTAGTAGCGCGGTTCACCGCTCGGCACGATCACGCCAACCGGCGTTGTCGGCACATTTCCCAACGCGAAACTATCCGCGCGCTGACAGCGCTGTTCCGGCGTATACGGAACCAGCGGCGCCGGATCGGGCCTGTGGGGCGTCGCGAGCAGATACAGACAATTGTTTGGAACCGCCGGTATCGGATGGACCGCATGTGCGGCCTGACTTGCCAAAGTGCCCAGAAGAATCAGGTGGATGAAGCTGATCGCGCGCATGACGGCCCCCTTGAGTCAGTCTTGCAGGTTGCCGTTCAACGACTGCAAGTGCGGATGACTGTAATCCGCGCGCCAAACCAAGTCCTGAGGACCACATGATCTTTTTATGATGGCGCCGGAGGCAGTGTGCTAGCGTGGGTGCGATGGACAGAGCCCAACGAATTGCACCGCTCCAGCACGCGCCGTTCCATATGAACGGCGTGCTCGTCGAATGCGATGCCCTGCGGATCAGCGGCCCGAAATCTTCGTGCCGGGTGGAGCCGAAGGTCATGGAGCTGTTGGTCGCCCTTGCGGAGCGGCCGGGGCAACTGTGGACACGCGACGGACTGGTCGCGCGCCTCTGGGCCAATGCCTCTGGTAGTGACGAGACCCTGACCCGGCTCGTCTACCTGTTGCGCGCGGCACTGAAAAGTGTCGCCGCGGACGCCGATGCCGTGCAAACCCTGCCCAAACTCGGCTACCGGCTGGATGCGGAAGTCTGGGCGGCCGATCAGAAAGCGGAACCGGCACGTTTCCGAACGGCACCCTTGCCGGCCTTCTCGGTTGCCGTGCTGCCGGTGGTCGATGTGTCCGCGGGCGGTACAGGGCAGCTGCTGGCGGACGGCCTGACCCGTGACCTGACGATGCTGCTGTCGCGGACGCCACACTTCCGGGTAGCGCCGCACAGCTCTGCGGCGCGCTTTTCCGTCAACGCTCCGGACATGGCAGCGATTGGGGCGGCGTTGCACTCGCGCTATCTGGTCTCCGCAACACTCGCACTCCTTGAGGACGGCTTGTGCATCCGCGCAGACTTGAGTGATGCCGCCGAAGGCGTGCTGCTGTGGGCGGAGAAATTCCATACCGCCGTGAGCAACTTCTTCGAGGTCCAGGAAGACGTGGTGTGCAGCATCACGACCGCCATCGCCGCCAAGGTCAATGTCACGCAGCCGCTGCGCGCGCGTCGCACCGGTCGTTTCAATCTTTCCGCCTATGAGCGGATCCAGGCGGCAGAGGCGTTGCGCTTGAACTACGGGCGCGACAGCGCGCGTCGGATCGTCGCGATGCTGCAGGAAGCACTGGACATCGAGCCAGATGATCCGGTCACGCGCGCGGCGCTCGCCGTGCAACTCAGCCAGAACGTCGTCAGCCAATGGGCAGACGATCCGCCAGCCGCGATGGTGATGGCCGATGCGCTCATCGCGCATGCCTTGGCGGCTGCGCAAAACTCACCAGAGGTGCGCGCGTCCGCCGGCATTGTGGCGACCATGTTCCACCGACCCGACGAGGCGATCATCCATCTGGAGATCGCGACCGCGCGCAATCCGAACGATGCGCATGCGCTGGCGGTGCTCGGCTGGCAACACTGCCTGCGGCATTCCGATCCGGGCGGCATCGGATTGATCGAAACCGCCGAGGCGCGCGCCCCGCACCACCCCCGTTTCGGCCTGTGGGCGACGTACCGCGCCACAGCCCACCTGTTCATGCTCGACTATGCCGCCGGTCTGCGCGGCGGCCGGCAGGCCGTGGAGCGCACACCCAACTACTATCAACCGCACCTGACCTGCGCCTGGGCACATACGGGGCTCGGTGACTTGCGAGCGGCAAGGCAGGAGATCCAACGGGCTCAGCAACTGGAGTCCGTCGAGATCCTGGAACGATTTGTCGTCGAGATGCGCAAATGGGCATCGAACTCGCCCAACAAGACTGCGTGCTGGGTGGTGCTGGAAGCGCTGCGCACGTGTAGCTGATGGTGGATCCAGGGCTCCACGACCCAAGCTGGGTACGGACGTGGGCTCGGACTTACCCGAACGCCGTTCAGGATCGACGATTCCTTGAACGTAGGTTGGGCTACGCGCAGCGTTGCCCAACAGCGTTTGCCGGACGTTGGGCACGGCTCCGCCTTAGCCCAGCCTGCGCTGCGATGAGGTCGAAGGTCTGTTGAATGTGGCCAGCAGCCAGGATCCGGGCTTCGCTGCCGTCTATGCACTGCAGGCCAGGATCGAGATCTCCCGTTACTGGTTTCAGAGTGCTGATCAAGACACGCTTGGTCGTGCCGAGAAGCTGCTGGATCAAGCGCGCGACCTGGATCCGGAAGCCCTGGAAATCCACCTGGCGGAGGGGTTCTTTCACTACTGGGGGCAGCGCGACTACGCCCAGTCACTGACTGCCATCGATCACGCGTTGCGGATCGCCCCGGGAGACGCCGATACCCAGGCCCTGCGCGGCCTGGTGTTGCGCCGCATGGGCCGGCTCAAGGAGTCAGTCGAGTGGCTCACCGCAGCGGCTGTCGCCGACCCGCGAAACCCGATCCATCAGATCGAACTGGCCATCATGACGTTGCGTTCCGGGAATCCGGCAGCGGCGCGCGGCAGGCTCGTCAAGGCCCTGGAAATCGATCCGGGTTCGGCATATGCCACCACGCAGTTGGCGCGCATCGATGTGGAGACGTCCGGCGACCTCTCCGCTGCAGAGGCACGCTTGCGCGACATTCCCGTCGAGAACTGGATCGCCAAGCCTTTTCGATGGTGGCTGGCCATCGCCCGGGGAGACACGGCGCAAGCGCTCACGCTGTCTGGCGTCGGTGACAATTTCGACAGCCCGAGCGCGCAGATCTACTTTCATCCGGCCATGCTGCGCGGCCTGGCGCTCAGGGCCGCGAACGTTGCGCAAGGCGCGCGGTCGGCATTCGACCAGGCGCGTCGCGAGTTGCAGGCCGATCTGGCCAAGCGGCCCGATGACGGGAATCGGCTGCTGGCGCTTTGCATGGTGCTCAACGGTTTGCAGGAACGGGATGCCGCCGCCAAGGTCTGCGCGAAGGCCGACCAGTTGCGAGCGCCGGACGCCTGGGCGCTGAGCAACGACTTCAGAAACCTCGCGAGGCTCATCGGCGGTGATCGCATGGGCGCGCTTGAAGGCGTGGAGCAGCGCCTGAGCCAGCGTATCGGCGGCTTTCCCCTGCGCTACGACCTGAACCCGCTCTACAGCGAACTGCACGCCGAGCCGCGCTTCATCGCGGCGATCAAGCTTTACCGGGAAGTCATGGGCGAGGCGCTGTGAGCTTTCCCTAGACCATGCGCTCCGAAACCGCTCGTGTTTCGGGGAGGCGGTTCTGCGCTGCCGATGGCAGTTCATGGCGGATGCGCCCACGCTCCGCTCCAACCTGCTGTCAGCGCTCGCCCAGCCAACGCAGAACATTGAGTACGAACTGCTTCCAGTCGTAGCCGGCGGTATTCATGCCCAGCGCCTTTGAGGTCCCGTCCTCCTGCACGAAGAGCATCGCGGCAAAACCGTTCGAATCGCCAAAGGCCGCAATCCTGCCCTTGCCATAGGCGCCGACGAGGGCTTGGGACTCGCCCGTGCCGATCGGCCCCACACCGGTCGGGTGTCGTCGGTTTTCAGCCGTCGGAGCCAGACGAAACAGCGAGGTGAAGTCCTTGCCAGTCAGCGAGCTACCGCCAAAGGTGATCACCCTGCTGATGGATTCCGTTTCGTTGCGGCCGCGCACGATGGGGTGCTCCAGGTTGAGCAGCCCGTTCTCGCCAGAGTAGACAATCCAGCCATCTTTCCCGAGTTCCTTGTCGTAGTGCTCGGGATCTGCAACGGTGCCCACACTCGACGTGATCCCGAAGCGCTTCAGCAGCGGATTGATCGCCTGGTCGAACGGCGCATGCTCGCTGAACACCAGCAGCGAGCCCCCCGCAGCGACCCAATCGTGGACCGCCGTGAGCTCGGCATCGGTGAAGGTCGTCTCCGTCGTTACTTCGGTTCTGGTTGTGAAGTCGAAGGGCAGCGCGGTGATGATCATGACGATATCGAAGCGCGCGAGGTACTCCGGGGTGAAGAGCTCGTCGCCAACAACCGGTTGGAAACCATTGGCCTCGGCAAGATTGCGAAATGGATCGATGAAGCCCACCTGCACGAAGAAGTTGTGATGGGCCTTGTCGAGCAGGATTCTGGGCCCTTCGGCCGTGGGAAATGCGGGACTGTGGACGCTTGGATCGAAGGCAGGGTCGTTCCACATCGGCCACTCTTTGGCGGCCAGGCCAGGTGTCTGGAGTAGAAGGAGCAGCGCGCAAGCGACTGCGAAACTCAGGCTGCACTTCAGCGCGCGCCACGGCGGGAATCGCTGCTGGGAAACGGCTTTTGGGATAGGCATCGGGCAAGCTCCATCTGCTGGCCAGTTGGTCGCGAGGTGGAAGCGGGTTGGGCGCGAGGTCAGTAGATCTCGATCTCGACCAAATCCACCGGCGTGGAACCCTCGTTCTTCATTGTCAGGGTCTGGGCATTGTCCATCCATCTGAAATGGCCGGTCTCGAAATCCCACAGCCTGTTGCGCTCCCCACTCACCTCTTCCGCAATGCGTCCGCCTGATATTGCGAATATCGCGGTAGCGCCCGGTCTCACAAAGGGACCAGTCGATTCGCCAGGCGCGAGTCGGAGGCGATAGGCGCGCCCACGCGGGTTCTCCAGCACAAGCTGGATTCGCGGATCGGCTCTCTGATCCGGACTGACCAACGGGTCAGGCGCTGGCGTCATCAGTTCCATCGCAATGACGTGAAAGTCCGTGTCCTTCGAGGCGACGACGCGGTGCGAGTAAGGTCCCTGCGCAGTCGACGCGAAACCCACTCGGCCAGCCGAGAACGACGAGTTCGTCGTCGCGCCGTCGAGCAGTTCAATGCTTATCCCGGTATCGCGAAAGATCACCGAGAAGCTGTCGGCGAGGTGTTCATGCATCAAGGTTGCCTGCCCCTTGGCCAGGCGAACCTCGTACATGCGCACCCTGCCGTTGTCGAAGCGGATCTTGTGCTCGGGTTCCGCCGTGATCGGGACCGCTTGCTCCGACGTCTGTGCCAGCCCGTTGGATGGCCAGACCAGGCCTAACAGACAGCACGAGACTGCCACCAGGCAACGCACTTGAGAGCTGACGATGTCAAACATCAGGATGCCTCTGGTGCCATGGTGTTGCCTCCTCGTATGCGTGCCCGATCCGGCACAACATCGCTTCGCTCAAGAGGCTGCCGGCGAGTTGCATGGAGTAGGGCAAGCCGTCGCTGTTGACGCCGCAGGGAAGCGTCAGGGTCGGCGCGCCGGCAAAGCTGTGTGGAAAGGTGAACGACGTGATGGGCTTTTCGATTCCCAGCGTCTTGAATACTTGCGCAAGGGCTTGATTCCATTCCGCAGTGGACCCGTACTGCAAGCCTGCGGGAATTTTGAAGGGCATACCGCCGGATGGACTCAGGACCGCGTCGACCGTGGCCAAGACGGCCAGGAATCCCTCGCCGATTGACTTTCCGACCTGGCGGGCGTTGACGAGGTCCGCCTCACTGACGCTCGAACCAAACTCGAGGAACTCCCGGAAATAGGTCCCGTACTCGTCTGCGCGTGATGGAAAGTTTTCACGATGTGCCTCGGCCGCCTCCGCGGCACAGACCGCAAACCAGGCTGCCGGCACCTTCGAAACGTCGGGAAGCTGCACATCGACGATCCGGGCCCCGAGCCGCTGCAGTTCTGCCACGGCACGCTCGATTGCCGCGGCCAGACCAGGGTCCACGCCGTCCAGCGCGTAGGCGCGGTCGAAGCCGATCCGCAGCCCCTCGACGCCCCGGTCAAGTTCGGCGAGCATGTTCGGCACCGGCGCTTGCAGCGACGTGCTGTCATTGGGATCGTGTCCCGCAATCGCCTCGAAGACGATCGCCGCGTCCCTCACGCTACGCGCCATCGGGCCCACGTGATCGAGCGACTCCGCCAGCGGCAGAACGCCATGGCGACTGACCCGGCCATAGCTGGGCTTGAATCCCACCAGCCCGTTGGCCGTCGCCGGAAAGCGGATCGAACCGCCGGTATCGGTTCCGAGCGACGCAAAGCAAAGACCGGCTGCCGTGGCTACGCCTGAGCCACTGGAGGAGACGCCGGCCCAGTAATCTTCACCCCAGGGGTTGACCGGAATCTCGAAGTCCCGGTGATAACCCACCATCGCGCCCTCGGTGAGGCTCAGCTTTCCGAGCAGCACAGCCCCGGCTGCTTCCAGCTTCGCCACCACGGTGGCGTCGAAATCGGGGACAAAGTCACGCAGTACCTTCAATCCGCCCATCGTCCGCACACCCTTCGTGTAGCAGAGGTCCTTGACTGCGATCGGGACACCGTGAAGAGGGCCGCGGTAGTTGCCGGACTGAATCTCGCGCTCTGCGGCACGCGCGGCAGCCAGGGCGCTGTCCGCCATCAGGGTTGCGTAGCTGTGCAGCCTTCCATCCAGAGCGCGAATCCGGGCAAGCATCAGCTGGGTGAGCTCGACCGGCGAGATCTTCTTCGTTTCAATCAAACGCGCCACTTCCGCCAGACTCAGGTGATGCAGTGCGCCGAGTTCTCCGGGCTCCTCAACAGAAAGCGCGGAGTCAGATGAGCAGCCGGGCTGCAGCGACACCAGAATGCCAGCGCCGAACAGCGTCAACAGCTCCCGTCGGGTGGTCGAAAAGCGCAATGGGTTCATGTGTCCCCCACGAGTTGAGCGGCAAAGCACGAAATCCAGCTGGCTGAACAGCTGGAGTCGGAAAAAATCCGCGGAGTCTTTGTTGACAAAATGCGAAAATCATCTAACTCGCCCAACAAGACGGAATGCTGGGCGGTATTGGAGGCGCTCCGCTCGTTGCGGGAATTGCGTCCCTAGGGACACTCTGAACAAGTTGCTGAAACTTGATTCCGATCATGGTTCGACGAGCTCACCACGAAAGGAGTCAATGACTTGGTCGTTCGCCCTGAGCCCGCCGAAGGGTGAACGGGACTTGTTCAGAGGTTCCCCTGACAGGTGAATTCGCAGCAACGGCGCGCTTCTTCGCCCTTAGGGTCCGTTCGTCAATTACATGAACTTTTGACTCGCCGGAATTGGGCGCACTGCGTCGCTGCGACTCGCTTGTGTGGCGGGCCACACCGCGCTCATCGCGCCTGGCATTGCATCCCAATCCGGCGGCCAAAAGTCCACGTGATTTCCTTACGGCCCCTTACTTGAAGGTGATCTCGCGCAGCCGGTATTCGCCGGTGATCTGTCGAATACCCGGATAGGTCTTTGTTGTCGCCCGGTTTTTTTCTTCATTGGCGTCGCCCCAGGCCTTCATGAAAGCGTCGTAACGCTCCTTGCTCGGCTCGAGGTCAGCAGCGCTCTTGGCCCGAGTGACCAGTACCACGTTGAAATCGCCGCTCAGCGGTAGTTCACTGACGTAGACCGAATAGCTTTCGATCTGGCCAAGTTTCTTGCGTGCTTCGGCTGCGGCCACCCAGGTGCCGCGAATGCCTTCCAGGTAATAGCCGATCATGTTGGCGTCCACATGTACGGTGGACACCTGCGAGACCGAAGTGCTGGTGTCGTAATCGGTATAGGGCTTGAGCTGGGCAAAAGCCGGCTGCGCCAGACCCAACGCCATGACGAGTAACAGCGGTGTGCATAGTTTCATCGTGTTTGTCTCCCCTTGTGTTTGTCTTCAGATTGCCGCTCAACTCCGGCAAGGTGGGAAGACTGTATGCCGCTGCGCAAAATGATTCCTGATGGCTACATGATTTTTTTGTGATGGCGGGCGACACACACTACCAGCGATAGCTGAACTCGATCCCGTACTGCCGCAGCGGGCTGATGGCGGCATTGGGATACGAGCCAAGCGCGGTGACCTGAGTAATGGTGCGATTGTCGGTCAAGTTGTTGATGTACAGCGCCGCATCCCAGGCGGCTCGAAACGGATGGACGGCAAAGCGCAGGTCCAGTCGGTTCGCACTTCCGCCCTTGAAGGTGTTGCGGCTCTGATTGGTCTCGAGGAAGAACACCTCGTCCTGGTAGCGCCAGGCCAGTTCGAACTGACCATCGAAGTCCTTCCCGAGGTCCAGGGCGTATTGCAGACTGGCGAACATCGAAAGCTCCGGCGCCCGGGTCAGCTCATTGCCCGCCGCACTCACCGCTTGCAGCGGGATCGGCGCGCCCAGCAGGAACAGCAAGTCTTCCGGCACCTGTTGGGTATCGAATTTCAGCAGCTCGGTGTTCAGGACGGCGACATTGCCATCGAGGCGCAACCTGTCGGTGACCAGCAGGCTGGCCTCGAACTCCAGCCCCCAGGCCTTCGCCGCGCCGGCGTTGACGATGCTGACGCCGCCCGTCGGTACCGGAAGGCGCACCTGAAGCTTGCTGTAGTCATAGGTGAATCCGGCGGCATTCAAGCGCAGCCGCCCTTGCAGCAGCTCACGCTTGACCCCGATCTCGAAGGCCTGGACTTCTTCGTCGTCGAAGGCCGGACTCAGGCCAAAGGAGTTGAAGCCGCCACTCTTGAATCCTTCGCTGTAGCTGGCGTAGGTGAGCGCGTTCGGCAGGATTTCGTATTCGAGAACGGCGCGTGGCGAAAAGTTGTCGAAACTGGCCGCACTGCGGAAAACCGGAGGATCGGCGAACAGCGTACCGCCGGGAATGCGGGTGCCGGCCGGAAAAGGGCCCAGGTTGATGGGCAGCGTGCTTTCGCGGATGGTCGCGACGGTCTGCTTGTTGGCAAAGCGCTTGTCCTCGTTGCTGAAACGACCGCCGAGCGTGAGCGAGAGCCGGTCGCTGAAGGCGTAGCTGGCATCGGCAAATACGGCCCAGGAATCGAGTTGCTGGCGGGCGTCGAACCTGGCCGCGGTACCCGCCCCGAACAGCCCCTGGAAGTTGTTGATATCGAAGACGACATCCGTGTCTTCGCTGTAGTGGTAGGCACCCACCGTCCAGACGAACGGTCCACCGGCGTTGCTGGACAGCCGCAGCTCCTGGGAGAGTTGCCTGGAACCGATCACGCCGCTGTTGTTGAACAGGGTGAAGCGGGTGCTGTCGGAGTCCTGTCTGCCGCGCAGTTCGTAATCCCGATATCCGGTGATGGCGGCCAGCGTTGCGGCGCCGAGTTCCCATTTCACTTTGAAAACCGCATTGGTGGCGTCGGTTTCGTTGTCGCTGGGGTCGTTGAAGGAGAACTCGCCGTTGTCCAGCGCTGCGTCGAGGTCGTCGCGTCGAATGAAGGGCGAGGAGGGCTGGCCCGGAGCCACCGGCGCCACGTTGATCGTGGCGGGATCTGCTTGCTGGTTGCTGCGCTCAAGCATCAAATCGGCGCCGAGATTGGTCGCGGGTTGCCAGGCCAGCGAGAGCCGGACGGTCTCGTCCTCCCTGCCGTTCACTTCCTCACCGGTGAAGGTGTTCTCACCCCACCCGTCGACATCGGTATGGCCAATGGCGACACGACCCAGCAGGTCATCGGTCAAGGGGCCTGAGACGGCACCGAGCATCCGTCGTTCGCCGTGTTCTGCAAAGCGCAGTCGAAAGTAGCCTTCGGGCTCGGCGGTGGGGCGCGCGGGTTGCACCAGGAGCGCACCTGCAGTGGCGTTGCGACCGAACAGGGTGCCTTGAGGCCCACGCAGTACCTGGATCGATTCGATGTCAATGAGATCGCTGGTCGAGACGCTCAGGCGTCCGACATACATTTCGTCCAGATAGACGGCAACGGGCTCGTCGTTGAAAAAGTTGCCACCACCGTTGGCACCCCCGATGCCGCGGATCGAGATGGGTGCCGCGCCGTAGTTCACGCTGTTCGTGGTGTAGAGGTTCGGGACGAAAGCGCTCAAGTCCTCGATGGACTGCACATCGTGGCGGACCAGAAACGCCTCATCCAGGGCGGTCACCGCAATCGGGACATCCTGGATCTCCTCGTTTCGGCGCTGGGCCGTGACCATGATCGACTCGAGTGTCGGCAGTTCCTCGTTGGCGACCTGGTCATTGGGCTGGGAATGGGCCGCTCCACACCCGAGCGCGCCTTCCATTAGCAGGGAAAGCATGACGATGCTGCAGGCGCAGGTCATGGATGGAATGCTCAAAACTCCCTCGCACTAGAGTAAAGCGGCCCAGGCCGACGCCTGAGTTGGCATTTTGACGTCGGACTTTCAGCGTGAGATGCGTTGTGCGGCTGGCGGATGGATGCAGGGAGCGGCGCGCAGCCAAATGGCTCCTCCATTGGCAAGCGTCGCAACGCAGCAGACGCCGTCCAGGCGCGCAATCCGAAGGACCGAAGGCGATTTTCGCGCATGGCCGGGCCAGAAAACACTCATTTTTCACTGTGAAGGTACGATTCGACGGACACTGCGGCGCAACAAAGGACACCCAGTAGCCCCAGGACGAATCTGGCACAACAAAGGACACCCAGTAGCGCCAGGACGAATCTGGCAGTACATCGAAGGGGCAGTTCCTGTACTCGGTGGGGCGTAGCGAGCGGCTGAGGCACCGAGTTACTTTTCTGACCGATGAGGGCTTGCTGGGCGTCGATGCTCCAACACCCGTTCTTGCCCGCTCAAGCCGGCTCACTCGTGTGTCGCCAAGAGCGGCCGTACCTGGAGAGCGTCGCGTGCGGCGAACAGGCAGTCCATTCTCCGCATTGCGTGCGTCGAATCACTTGCCCTTGCGGCGTATACCGGCTCTAATCTCCGCATGAAAAGCGGAGAACATCGCTACATCTGGGAGGCCCGCGACTGGCCGAATTGGCGCTACGACCTGGCGATCCTTGCCGGCCCATTAGCCGAAGCCAGCAAGTCCCAGGGGCTCCTGCTCGGCAGGTTGGCCGACGTGGGCGTGGCGCTGCGCGATCAGGCCAGTCTGTTGGCGTTGACCGAGGACGTGGTCAAGACCAGCGAGATCGAAGGCGAAATCTTGAACGTGGCGTCAGTGCGCTCGTCCATCGCGCGGCGCCTGGGTGTGGACATCGGGGCGGTCGCGCCCGTGGACCGTCACGTCGAGGGCGTGGTCGACATGGTGATCGACGCCACCTCCCGCGCCGCATCGCCCTTGAGCGTTGAACGCCTCCACGGCTGGCATGCGGCACTGTTCCCGACCGGCTTTTCAGGGATGAGCAGGGTCGCCGTCGGCCAGTGGCGCAGCGACGCGGACGGACCGATGCAAGTGGTTTCCGGCCCAGTGGGTCGGCGCAAGGTGCACTTCGAGGCGCCGCCCGCCGAAACGCTGCCCGACCAGATGGACCAGTTCCTCGCCTGGGCCAACGGCGACTCCGGCGAGCCGGCACTCGTCAAGGCCGGTCTCGCGCACCTGTGGTTCGTCACGGTGCATCCCTTCGATGATGGCAACGGTCGCATCGCACGCGCCATCGGCGATCTGTTCCTGACACGCGCCGATGGCAGCGCGCAGCGCTTCTACAGTCTGTCGGCGCAGATCCAGCGCGAGCGGAAGGACTATTACCAGGTGCTGGAGCGGACCCAGAAAGGCACGCTCGACGTCACCCGCTGGCTGGCGTGGTTCCTGGGCGCTCTGGCGCGTGCCGTCAACAGCGCGCACGGCACCCTGGACGTGGTGCTGAACAAGGCGCGCTTCTGGCAACACTGGGCGGGTACCCCGCTGAACGAACGCCAGGTGAAGGTCCTCAACCGCGCGCTCGATGGTCTCGAAGGCAAGCTCACCAGCAGCAAGTGGGCATCACTGGCCAGGTGCTCACCGGACACCGCGCTGCGCGACATCACCCAGTTGCTCGATCTGGGTGTGTTGACCAGGACGCCGGGCGGCGGGCGCAGCACGTCTTACGAACTCGTCCGTCGCTGACGCGCGGCGCCAACACCGGCCTCGGCGCGACGGCAAGGGTCAGCGCTGTCTGCATCGATGCTTCTCCTCCGGTGTTCGGCGCCCGACCGACGATGACGATCGTCCTGCCTGCAGCGGGTGGACTCAGTACGCGCGTCCGCGGTTCATGCCCGGTTTCGCCGCAGAAAGCGTATCTTCATGGGGGTCTTGGGTTTGAGCGCCAGGTCGACGAAGGGCTGTGGAAGTTGTTCGCCCAAGTCCAGTTTCAGCTCGAAATGGCGCACCAGCTGTGCGGCAATCAATGCGATTTCCACGCTGGCGAACTGCTGGCCCAGGCAAAAGCGTGGGCCCGCGCCAAAGGGCATGAATGCGCCGCGCGGGATCGCCGGGGCGTCAGGCAGGAAGCGCCGTGGGTCGAAGGATTCAGGGTTGGCAAAGTAGCGCTCGTTGCGATGCATCTGCCAGATCGGCGCCACCACCAGCGTACCCCTGCGCACGGTGGTTCCGCCGATCTCCAGGTCACGCTTGGCAACCCGGGTGAACAAGGCCGTGGAAGGGGGATAAACCCGCATGGCCTCCTTGATCGTCGCGTTCAGTAGAGGCAAGCGCGCCATGGCCGCGAGATCCAGGTTCTCGGCGTAGGCCGTATCGACTTCGCGGCGTAGCTCAGCCATCACTTCCGGATGCGTTGCCATCAAGCCGATCCACCAGGTCAAGGCGGATGCCGACGTGTCAAACCCTTCGCCGAACAGCAGCATGCAGTTGTCGAGGACTTCCTGGGTACTGAGCCGGGCATTGGCGTCACCCGCGGCCAGCATCATCTCCAGCAAGTCGCCGTCGGCAGGGTCCGCTTCTGTCTGACCTTCACCGCGACGCTGCAGACGCGCATCCACGTGGGCAGCGATCAAACGACGCAGCGTCTGCAGATGTTTCATCTTCTCCGCGCGCCCTGGACGCGGACGCGGGACACCCACTTTGTAGGGCATAGGCTGGGGTAAGCCCAGCGCACCCCAGCGCATTATTTGCAATGGCGCTGAACGTGTTGGGGTTCGCTGTGCTTACCCCAACCTATGGTCCTCGGCGGGCACCCGGCCGACCGGCCGTCAATAGTCACATAGCCCCTGCGGGCCAACCTGACCTTCTGCCGCAGGCGCCAGCTTCACCTGGCAACAACAAGCCGTTCAAACGCGCCCGGAAATTCAATGATTCCGGCGGCACAGCCGGTCACGGGTTGGGTGTCCCGAAATCCCGTCATCCCGAAATCCCGTCCCTCCCGAAATCCCGCCCCGGAATTCCCGCCTCGAGATTTCCGCCCGGAATTCCCCCGATCGGTGTTCAGTGACCATGCCCGTGCTCGACGTGCTCCTTGAGCAGATCACGGCCGAAGTCGCGCTGGCGATCGCGCCAAACCGTATGCACGTGGTTGGCGCCGCTCTGCGTGTTGTCGTATTCGATGACGAAGGTCGGCCCGCTGAGACGGTAGTAATGACCCTCGCCGGGCTGCTCGCCGCCCATCCAGGCGAAACGCAGATTGCCGATTCCCGCAGCGGCGATGCGTTGCAACTCGTGCTCCGCGAGTTCCTGCTGCAGGTTTCCGGCGTACGTGCCCAGCAGCCGCTCGACGATTGCGCGCTGATCGTCGGTCATCGATGCGACCGCGAGTCCGGACGCGTCCACCTCGTCGATCGATCGACCCGGAATCGCGAGGATGTCGGCGGGCGCCACATCGGCAATGATGGCTGCGCGCCGCTGCTCAGCGTCGAGCGACGCCAGCAGTTCCCTTCCAAGGTCTTCCTCGATGGCAAGCACCCGCATCCCCGCGCGCTCACCGTGCGGGATCTTTCCCGGACTGGAGCCGAGGAACGCCGGCGTGACGGCTGTTTGCTGGTTCACGCCGGTGAAATTCAGCGCGACATGATGACCCTCGATCTTCCATGCCCATGGCGCCGAATCGGCGGCGGCGCCGGGCTTGCCGAAAATGACGATCGAGTACGCCAGCGGGTCGCGAAGCCCCGGCCGCGCGCCCTTCTCGATCTCGTTCAACACCGTTTCCAGCGCCATGATCTGCTCGACCTTGCTTGCACCAGTCATCGACAGCGCACTGCGCATCAGCTCGCGTGCCGCGGCGCGCTGAGCGTCGTCCATCGCCTTGAAGCTGACGCCGATGCGCTCGCGCGGCACGTAATGCCAGTCCAGGCGCCCCTGGTCCTCGAACGGCAGGGCCGCCCTCGTGCGCAGCTCGGGCGTGAGCGCGTCGAGGAATCTCGCCGCAGCCACCGCCATGCGCGCCGCCGACGCGGAGTCCACGGCAGTTTCCGCAACTGCGGCGGGGCCGGTCGCGGTAACCGCGACTGCAACTGCGAGCGCCGAAAGCTTCATGGTTCATCTCCAGGTTGAGGGTCAGCTGCGGGAGGATGGGGTGGGGAGTCCACCACACCGGCTAGTTCGCCGGGAGGTAGACCTCGCCGTGATAAGTGCTGATCGCGACACCAGCGTCCTTGAGGAGTTTGGTCGGCAACATCCCACCTGCAAAGATGAGCACGTAGTCGTTGGCAATTCTCCGTATTCCTTCGCCCACCTTGATCTCGACATGCGTTTCCGTGATCGCTTGCGGCGAAGCTTCCAGCACCAGCTCGACCAGACCCGCCGCGACAGCGGCGTCCAGACGTTTCTGGTTCTTGGTCTTGATGCGATCAAACATGCGACCGCGATGCACCAGCTGCACCACGGCCCCGGCTTCGCCCAGGGCAACGGCGGCCTCGACCGCCGAGTCGCCGCCGCCCACCACCAGGGTGTTCGCGCCTGCATAGTTCTCCGGCTCCAGAAGCCGATAGGTGACCTTGGCAAGATCCTCGCCGGGAATGCCAAGTTTGCGGGGTGAGCCACGGCGACCAAGCGCCAACACGATTCGTTGCGCTCGCAGCTCCCCAGCCTGGCCATCGCACTGCGTGCTCAGGGTGAACAGCCCATCGTCGCCGCGCTTCAGTGCAGTGAGCTGCGTCAGGCCGCGCACCTGCACGCCAGCTTTCTTGACGATGTCCTCCCACAAACCCAGAAGATCTTCTTTTTGCACCGATCCCAACTTGATCCTGCCATACACCGGCAGATCGACGCTGCGCGTCATCACGATCTTGTGCCGCGGGTACTGCAGGACGGTCCCGCCCATCGAATCCTGATCGATCGTGACGTAGTCCAGACCCGCCTTGATCGCGGCCAGCGTCGCGGCCAGCCCGGCTGGGCCGGCCCCCACGATGACCACCTGATGTGCGCCAGCGACCGGCGCCGGGATTGACTTGATCAACCGCGCCATACCCGTCAACGCCTGGGTCATCGCGTTGTAGATCAGCCCCATGCCGCCTAGTTCACCGAAGATGTAAAGACCCGGCACATTGGTTTCGAATCCGGGCGCCAGATCGGGAATGTCGACCCCACGAGTCTCCGATCCAATGACCAGCTCAATCGCACCCACCGGGCAGGCCCGCAGGCACTCGCCATGGCCGATGCATGCGGTAGGGTTCGCCAGCCGCGCCTGACCATCCACGATCGCGATCACGTTGGTCTCCGGACAAGCAGCGATGCATGCATCCGTCCCGATACATTTTTCCAGATTGATGCGCGGATGCAGGCTGGCCGGTTGCGCGCCCATCGCCTGGCTGTGCTCAAAGTCCTTGCGCAGTTCGCGCATGCGAACCACGGCAGCGCGCATCGACAGCACGGTCCAGACCAGAATCGCGAGGATGAAGAAACCACCGGTGCCGATGATGATCTCCAATGGTCCCATGGCCAGATCTTTCATGGCTGCCCTTCGGTGATCGAACCATGTCCGGGTGCGGAGCGGTCTTGCGACACTGGCCTTAGCTCCCGAACAGATACGATAGTGCCACGTGCACGGCAGACAGGACGAACATCACTGCCGCGATCGGACGATGGGCGACTATCCAGAGTTCAAACCAGGGCAGCACAAGGCCTATGGCGAGATATCGGCGGCGGAGTCTGACCCATCGTTCGGCGAGCCTCAAAGTCGGCGCAGGCAATCCCAGATGTCGCAATCTGCGCAATGCCTTGCGCGCCTTCCAGTCGTGCGAAATCAGGCCTGACAGGCCAACCCGTTCCGGCAGCTTGCCGCTGGCCAGTGCCTTGACTTCCGGTGGCAGACCTTCGTCTGGAAGCGCGCGAAGCTCGGCCTCGACATCACGAGCCGACATCTGTTCGCCGCGCATCGCCCGCGGCACCATGGAGTACAGATAGCGGCCGACCAGTCCCGAGCAAAACACGGTCGCCACGCCGATGGCCGCAAGTACGCCGGGGTTCATCCAATAAGCCGGCGACGCCGCTGTCAGCGTCGGGAGGCAATGGAAGAACGCGAACAACACCCCTTGTACGCCGCAGAAGATGTGGAAGTGCAACCAGATCTTCAGCGGAGCAAATCGTTTCATCGCCTTCGATCGTCGCGCGATCGAGTACACCAGCATCACGACCATCGAGATGAGCGCGGCCCAACCCAATCCCACCGAAAGCGGATCGCTGTTGTCGACAGCTTCGGTGGCGTACCAGAAAATCAGGATCGCAGCCTCCGACGCCAGCACCGTGGCGTAGCAGGCAATCAATGCCTGCTCGAGCCTGAAGTTCGGTCTTGGTTTGGCTATGGCAATGTTCATGGTTATCGCGCCGGGTTATCGCACGAGTCGCCAGGTGACCTGGCTGACGTGACAATCGGTACAGTCGAAGTCACCAAAGGGATGATCGCCGCGCAAGGCACGCGCGCGCCCCGCGTCCAGCGCGTGGCATTCAAAGCAGTCCGTGGGCACACCCACCCAGCGTTGATTGACGTGACAGGACGAACACGGCGTCGAGTGATGCCGCCCGCGCAACGGCCACCCCGCAAGATCGTGATCGAATCGCGCCAGGCGCCAGCGATCCGGCCGATGGCACATCTCGCACTCAGGGCTCATCCCGCCGGAATGTGGATCGAGATGACAGTTGGCGCACTCGCCAGCCGGCGTTGGCTTGCCCGCAGCGTGGCACTGACTGCACTCGAGTCCAAGGTGGCGTCGGGTCAGCGAAAAGCCGGTGAAATCGTGAGCAAAGGACATGCCACGAGCTGAATTGAAGGTCTTGCCGTCGGCCAGCGAATGGCAATCCAGGCAGTCATGGCCCAGCGTGTCGTTGTGCGACGCGACATGACAGACGCTGCAGCTTGCGGCTGCGGTCGTTCTGGTCGCAGCCAGCGCCGCTCCGCGTTCTCCGGAGTGACAGTCGTCGCAGCCGAGTTCCTGGTGGACGCCTTGCACGCCGAACCCGGTCAGGGCATGGTCGAAGTCCACCACCTGTTTGAAGGTCGTCGTGTCATGGCAGTCCTGGCAGGCGTCGCCGAGCTTGCCGGCGTGAGCGTCGAGGTGGCACGCGCCGCACTGGCTTGGCACCTCGGTCAGCGAAGCTTGCTGATGACACTTTCCGCACTCCAGCTCCAGGTGCGCGCCGGTCAGTGGAAATGCTGTGCCCCGATGGTCTTCCACGTCAAAAGTTGACGGCCGGAAGCCCGTTTCCGCATGGCAGTCGGCGCATTCGTTGGCGATGGTTTCGCCATGCGGATCATCATGACAATCGTGACAGGCGCGCGGGGTATTGCGGCTCTTCTTGCCGCCCGCGGAGCTGGACAGGCCAGGCTCGATGCCACGAGCAGCATCCACCGGTCTGTTGTCGTCCGTGGCGAATTCAGTGTGACAGTCCAGACACGCAAGCCCCTCGTGTTTGCCGCGTAGCGGGAAGCCAGCCGCGCCGTGGTCGAACTTCGATTCGGAGAATCCGGACGTGGTGTGACAACTTGAGCAGTCCCCGACCTGGCTGAGATCACCGTGCACCGGCAGCGCCGAGGCGCGGTGGCAGCCAGCACAGTCCTCAGGCGCATCCCTGAACGCTGCGCCTTTGTCGTGGCAGCTGCTGCAAGCCAGATCAAGGTGGCGACCTGTGAGCGAAAAGCGAGTGTTCTGGTTGTGCCGGAACAGGTCGGTACCTTGCCAACCTGTCGTTGAGTGGCAGGTACTGCATTCGCCCAGGGGCTCATGGGGCAGATCCGCCGCGTGGCATCCCTGACAGTTGCGCGGCGTGCTCTCGAACTGGAAGCTCCGGTGACAGCCGAGACAAGCGTCGGCTGGGTGGTCTTGCGGCAACGAACGGGCGCCGTGATCGAACAAAGCGGGTTTGAACGCGCTGACGCCGTGGCAGGTGTCGCACGCGGCGTCCGTTCCGCCGTGTACCTGCTCGTGGCAGTCGCCACAGGTGGTCCGGGCATCAAGGTGTTTGCCACCCGCGTGGCAATCCTGGCACGTCGTCCGTGCGTGGCCGCCGCTCAACAACAAGGAATGATCCACGCGCGTCCTGGTCGGCGGTTCAAAGGCCACATCGGAGTGACAAACGAGGCAGTTGTCGCCAAAGCCGCCGGCAAACGCCTTGGCATGCGGATCCTCGTGGCAAGCGCTGCATGCGCCGGACGGGCGCTCGCTCACGGTTTCGAGCGGCTGGCCATGGCAAGCCTCGCAGGCGAGCTCAGCGTGGGTGCCGCCGAGCGCGAATCGGGTTTTGCCGTGGTCGAACGATTCGCTTGCGATCGGCATGGTCATGGAAGTTTCCCGACCACCATGGTCGCGATGGCAGCCCGCGCACGAAGTCTCCGTCAGATTGCCGTGAAACCCTGCCTTCGCGTCGATCAGACCTTTGATGGCGACGTGGCAAGCCAGGCAGCGATCGTCCGGCGTGCCCTTGAAATCCTCGTGACAGCTCTCGCACCTGCCGTCGAGCTGAGCGTGTTCGGCATGGAGCGGTCCCGGCGCCAGGCTCTCCTTCCAACCCGAAGCTGCAGACAGCTGCAGCGAGAACAGCAAAGCGCAAGCCAGCCCAGCGCTAGCCGCCCACCAGCGGGGCTGGCTCGCGCGGCCCTTGCAGCTCCTGCTGCCCGGGTAGCCATGCTTCACAGCCGCTCACCGAATCGATAACCAAGCTGGGCGAAGACACGAAACTCATCGCCGTCTTCCAGGTTGCGTTCGAGGTCAAGGCCAGCGAAAAACCTGCGCCCGGTCCAGAACGCGCGCACGAAAGCGTTCGTCTGTGCCTCCAGGACGAACAGCGAGTAATCGCGCGGGCTGATCGGCTCGTCGGGATCCGCGACCGTGAAAGTGCGTCCCGAGTACGGTGCATCTCGATCCAACCAATTGCCCCCGGCCTCGATGTGCCAGCCGTCCTGGGCGAAGCTGATCGCCGCATTCACCTGGCGCCGATCGCCGTCCAGTCTGATGGGATGCCCTCCCCGCTCGGAAATCCGGTCGTAAAAGGCGGCCAATCGCAGCGAGACCCCCTCTCTCAGCACATCGTTCACATGCACCTCGCCCCCGAATCGAAGCTCAGATCGATCCGGGCGCACCCGGTATCGTGCGTTGGCGCGCATCCAACCCTGGGTGCCTCCCAGCGCCAGACGACGTTCCGCCCGCAAGGCATGGTCCGTGAATTTCGGCTTGAAGCCAGGGTCAATGACTTCCTCGATGCCGCCCAGACCATCCCGCAACAGCAGCCCCACGCGTTGGACAGCGGCGCGCTGGCTATGCAGCGCATACCGGAAGCGCCAGTCATTGCCGGGACGCCAGCGCAAAAAACCACTGGCGTGCCACAAACCAAGCGCCTCGACGTCGAGATCCAGGTTCGACCAGGTTGGACCGAGACTGACTGTTGCTTGCTCAAACCCGGCGAGCCGGAAGTACGCGCTGAGGTCATCCGATAGCTCCGCGGAGGCCTGCAACGCACCGGATAACGATCCATAACGCCGCTTCACTTCCCGCGAGGCCTTGAACAGGATCGCCTCGTCTTCGGAGTACCCCACGGTGCCGCCCAGGTTGTACCGAGCATTGCGCCACTGCCAATCCGCGCCAAGCGCCGGCAGAAATGCGTCGCCCGGGACGTTGCGGCGCGAGGTAAGCACCCCCCGACGTCCTGCGAAATAACGCGTGGTGCCTTCCCAATCTGCAAACGCATGCGCGTATGTCAGCTGCGCACCGTCAACGGGCAACAGAACGACCGATGGCGCCAGGAACCGCCCGATCGACAGACTTGTGTCGGCGTTGAGCGGCAAGCTCACGTTGGCAGCGTAGAGGAGCCGAACGTCGCTGTTTCTGGCGTTGCCCTGCAAGGCTTCGCGACCGTGGTAGTCGATCTGCAGCTGCGCGCCGTCGCCCAGCCCGGCAACGGGCGTTGTAAACAGGAACCGGATTCCCAGGTCACCCGCATCGAGCGTGGTTTGGCCGCTGTCCGCTGCCGCTGCATCCTCGACGGTTTCAGCCCGAGCGTATAGATAGTCGAACACCAGCTCACCCTGGGCGTGCGCCGCTCCGGCGCCAAAAACGGCCCAGACAAAGAGCAACCGAGCATTCGACGTCCAGCCTCGTTTCATGTAATTCCTCGTCGGAACTGCAGACGATTGCCCCGACCCGTTCTAGCGTTCATCTAATCATCACGTCAAGACCAACAGCGCAATCTCGCACGAACAGGGGCCTCGCATCCGGCCACGGCATCCCAACGACGAAGATTCCGGAAACAACGATGTCGGGATGCGCTTCGCTTATCCCAACCGATGCGGGCTCTTCAGGGCATTCAGATCAAGTCGTGCATTCGACTCCATCCGCCGAGATGTCGCTGAGGGGCAATCCAGCCAGCCAGGTCGGCGACGCCCAGTTGGCCAGCACCAGCAGGCTCAGCAGCAGACCGAGCGGCAGCCACGATGGCCAAGTCATCCAAGTCCTTCAGCAGGTACCCGCCGGCGCCGGCCTGGATCGCATTCAGCACGCTGGATTCATCGCCCATCACCGAAATCACCAGCACCTCGGGTGGCGCAGCGAGGCGCCGGGTCTCGACGATCAACTCGATGCCGCTGTCATCCGGAAGGCCAAGATCGAGCAGCAGCACTTGCGGCACCGACTGCGCCAACACGGCACGCGCTTCAGCCAGTGTCGCGACGGCATCCAGCAACAGGTGCTGCGGTTGCGCGGCGATCACCGCAGCCAGGCGGGTACGCGTGCGCCCCTCGTCCTCGACAATCAGCAGCGTGCAAGGCCCGGTGCGCGCGCCCATCTCCGGCTCTGTGAGGATCCCGGTGTCGATGCTGCCCGCAGCGAGGGCGGTTGCGCCAGTCGCCGGAAACTCCGCGACGCTCATGGCGGTGGCAGCGCGCTGCCGCGCAGGATCAGCAAGCGCCCCTTGCGCGCGGTCAGGCCGCGCAGATCGTCGGTCTGCGCGCCGAAGCCGATGGCGTCCCGGGAAAAACCGCCTTCAAAGTTGCGGATGCTGCGCGCGTGCACCAGGGCCTCGCTGCCGAAAGTCCCGTTGCGGATGGTCAGCCCGGCGCCGATCGGCACCACGTCGTCGATCTCGCGCACTGCGGTGGTGGCGCCCACGCCGGGAAGCGGGAAGCCATGCAGCACGAACACCTTGCCCGATCCCGGTGCGTGGCCTTCGGCTTCGCCGAGGCTGATCAGCAACTCGCGCTGGAAGTCGTCGTTGCGGTCGGACAGGCTGTCTAGGCCGGTGATCGATTGCACCCCGCTGCCGCGCAGCACCACGCGTCCCTGGATGACGCCTGCCGGCGGAGTGCGCAGGTCGAGCAGCGCCGGGAAACTGGCGCGTCCGCTCAGGATCTCGACATGGCCGACCGGGCTGCCGTCGCGCGAAGTTGGCGAGTGGGCGATGCCGATGTCATCGCCGGGCAGGTCGTCGAACTCACCGAGGCCGACCACGCGCACGGCTGACGCGCTGGACAAGTGCGAACCCCGCAGCCGCAGGGTGTGCCCGCTGAGCGGCACCGGGTTGCTGCGCATGTGCGCGCCACCGAACACGATGGTCGCGCCACCGCCCTCCTGCGCGAGCACGAAACTGTCGGCACCGCTGCCATCCAGGCGCACGCGGCCGATGCTCGGCGTGCTGCCGATCGACTGCACGCCCTGGATCGACGAGACGCCGCTGAATCCGTTCGCCGAACCGAAACGGATCGCCAGCTCCGACGGCTGAAAGGTGCCAGTTGCGGCACACAGCACACCGAGATCGTCGAATCCATCGCCGTCGACGTCGCCCAGATTGGCCAGGCGCAGTACGGTGCCGCAGGGACTGAGAGTAGCGTCGGCATCGCGGAAGGGATCCAGAAAGGCAGCCATGGGATTGCCGATTAGAGGGCGACCGAAAACGATCGCAATGCGACCGAGCGAGGCCGAAAGGAAGGCGAGATCCGTGCGCCCGTCGCCGTTGTAGTCACCTCCGGCGGCGTAGGCGACGGCGAGCGGCTGATCTGGATCGTCGGCGCGACGAATGCGCACCGCGCCGGGCGGCAGTTGATCGAATGTGAATTCCTGCGGGAACTCGGTCGCCCCTGACAACAGCAGCGCGATTGCGCCCTCGCCTGCCACGCTGGCCCCGCGTCCGGCACGGCGCGCAGCCTTGGCATCCAGCGCCTGCACGCTGGGCTGGCCAATCAGCACATCTTCCCGTCCATCACCGTCGAAGTCGCCGGCAGGCAACAACTCGACTTCGTTGTAGACGCCCGCACTGCGGCGGATCTGGGTCTCTCCGGGGCCCTCGGCGGAGGAGTACACGGCCAAAGTGGGTGGCTCCGGCGGGAGTGGCTCAAGGCCGGATCTGAGGACGCGCTCGCTGCCGAACACCACGTAAGTTCGGCCCACCGACGGGGCGCTGACGGCGAGATCGCTGAGGCCGTCGCCATCGATATCGTCGAGGTCAGAAAGGCGCCAGCCAACCCGCTGATCCTGCTGGCCGTGCAGCCACTGGATACGGTCGCCCGCAGCCGCAAGCGACAAGGTGCCTGGCTGCAGGCGTCCGTGCAGGATGGCGACGCGGCCAGTGCCGGTGCGCTGCACGTCGGCGCCGGGCATGCCGATCGCCAGTTCACGGCCGCCGTTTCCATCGAAGTCTTCCAGCACGGCGAGGCCCTGTCCGGTGCGATCGCCGGGGAACATCGGCGGGATGCGCAAACGACCCAGCGGATGTTCGGCGGCCGCCAGTGTCGGGGCCTCGAACAGCACCGCCAGCCCGCTGTCGGATCCCGGTGCTGCCAGAATCAGTACGTTGCGGACTTCACCCTGGAAGTTTTCGGGGCTTCCCAGCGGACCGTTGATGAATTCCAGCGACTCGGCAAGCTCCGCGGAACTGCCGTTGGGATCGCAAACGATCTGGCCAGAGAGGGGTGGCTCTTCTCGACAACTACCGCCGAAGGGATCGCGGATCTGCACCTGACCGAAGCCGGGCACCTGCACGCTGCCGAAATTACTGCTGCCGGGTACCAGCCACAGCGCATGACCGGCCGCGCTGCGACCGCGCACGACCAGATCGTCGAAGCCATCGCCATTCAGATCCCCGGCGCCGGCGATCTGCAGGATCTGCAGACCGGTGGCACCGTGTGCAGCCTGAATCACCGGGCCAAGCACCATTGGACTGCCGTCGCTGCGCCCGAGCAAAATATGCGCCCGCGGTGGTGCGGCGACCGCGGCATCCGGTCGGCCGTCGCCGTTGATGTCGCCGATCGCCACGATGCGTTGCGCACCCGTGGGCAACGCCAGCGTCTGGCCGTCCGGCCCGCTGGCGAGCGCCTGGATCGTGCCGCTCGCAGGCACGCTCTCGCGGCCGTGGATCAGGTAGATGCCCGTGTTGCCGCGCAGTCCAAGGGTCGGCCGGCTGCTGGAGCCACGCAGGTCGCCGAGCGGAGCGGGCAACAGGGCAGCGCCTTCCGTCTGGAAATCCTCCAACCGCGGGAACTGGGGCGTGAAGCGACCAACCCGCAGTGTCGCCGGGTACGGCGGCGCCACGTCAGGGAGCAACTGCAGCGAGCCGATCGCCTGCATGCCGCCAGAGCGTGAGCCTTCGCCGGTCACCTCATTGATCGCCAGCACGAGATCGGTGCCGGTTCCGCCGAGGAAATCGTTGGGCATCCGCAACAGCACGGCTTCGTCGGCACGCGCGTGCTCGATACGGAATCCACGCTGTCCATCAAGCGCGTCAAGATCGAGCGTATCGAACTGACGCACTTCGCGGCGTGAGACATCGTCGTCGACGATGGTGGCGGTCGCCAGCGCCGAACCCAGGCTGAAATCCTCATCGCTCCAGACTTCGAGCTTGAAGCTCTCGTCGCGCTCCACCAGCGTGTCGTTGAGCAGTGGCACATCGACAAAGACTTCGAACTCCCCGGCTGGCGCCTGCACGCTGCCATCCACTGCGGTGTAGTCGCTGCCTGCCAGCGCGCTGCCATCGATGCTGCGGTAGCGCAGCGTTTGCGGCGCCGCCAGCGGCAGCTCGGAGCGGATGGCGAAGCGCAGCAGGCCCGTGTTCTCGCGCGTGGCTGCGGCCTGGGCGAGCAACTGGTTGCCGGTGACCGCCACTGGATTGGCCGAACGCTCCGAGGTGATGCCAGCGAAGTCCTCGAACTCGGTCAGCGCGTGGATTTCGGTGTCCAGCGGCAGGCGGCGCGGCAGTGTCAGGTCGAACTCGTCGATGCCGCCGAGATAGGCGCGCGCGCCCAGCCACTCCAGGCGGTCGTCGGTGCGCGCGTAGAAGTGCGCGACGTAACCATCGCCCACGCCGTCGGGCTCCAGCCGGTAGCGAATGCGCAGGCGCTCGCCGCGGTCGTTGTAAGTCGCGCTGAGCAATTCCGGGTAGTTCAGCCGGTCGTTCGGCCCGCTGTCGAAATCGCCCGGGTCGTTGCCGGTGGGTCCATCGGCGCCGAGGTCGATCACCGCCGGGTCGATGCCCATCGTGGCCGGCACCACTTGCACGCGATGACTGTTGCCTGCTTGCGAATGCGCGTGGATCACCGCCGCCTGGGCGCCGGGTGCATAGTGGTCGTTGACGAAGTGGATCTGGCGGAACTCGCGGAAGTTGCTGGGCAGGACCGCGATCGCCGGATCGCCGCTGTAGTGATTGCCGCTGCTGTCGAGCTGCAGTCCGGGGTTGATCCCTTCGAACACGCTGCTGCCGGGATTGAGATCGATACCCGGGGCGCGGTTGCCGAGCAAATGAACGATGCTGCGGATGCCATTCGAGTTGTCGTCGGTAATCGCGATGCGCGCGTCGATGACATTGCCCTCGATGCGCACGCGCGTGCCGGGGCGCAAGGCCACGTTGTTGGTGCCGTAAGCGAGGCTGCCGAGGCGATTTCGGTCCGCGCCTACGCCACCGACGAGGATGTCGACCAGCGCGTCGCTGGAGGCGCCATCCGGGCGGATCGATACGCCGGCCTCGCTGATGTGATTGCCGACGATGCGCGTCGGCCGCGCGTTCAACTGGTGCAGCACGTTGAGGCTGAGACGCTGCAGCCGCAGCCCGCGAATGGTGCCGCCGTGCTGCAGGTTGAGCGTACTGCCGCCGATCGCGCTGGCGTCGACGATGATGCGCTGGTCGGCGTCGAGATCGCGGTCTTCGTCGATCGCAGCCGCGTTTGGCCGGCTGCCGGGCTGGGTATAACCATCGATGGTGTGCAGTTTGGCGCCCGGATTCGGCAGCGGCGCGCTGAGCATGATGGTGTGCGGGCCGCTGCCGGGAATGTCGAACCCGATGCGCACCGACTGCAAGGTGTTGGCGTGCCGGATGGCATCGCGCAGCGTGCAGGCGCTGGGAGTGCAACTGCCATTGCCGGGATCGGCCGCGGAGTTGACCGTCAGCGCCGCGTCCGGGCCGTCGTCGAGGATGCTGCCCTCGCCGAGCGCATCGGTGAGGGTGATGCCCTGCGGCTCGGACAATTCGACGAAGAAGTTTTCGGTGGGTTCGAGGATGTCGTCTTCACGGATGAACACGTCAACGACCTTTTCCCGCTGCCCGGCAGTGAAACGCAGGACGAAGTCGTTGCCGTCGAAATCCTGGTTCTGGATCGCCGTGCCGCTCTGCGTGCGCACGCGCAGCGAGACCGGACCCGGCGCGGGGCGGTCGAGACTGACGGTGAAGCGCGCGCGCGTTTGCGTGATGCCGCGCAATACCGGCTCCTGCACGATCACATCGTCGATGGAGGCAGCCGGCGGCGGCGGCTGGTCGTCGTCGAGAATCGTGCCGCTGCCTTGCGCGTCGGCAATCGTGGCGCCACTGGCGCTGGAGAGATTCACGAAGAAGCGCTCGTCGGGCTCGACCGTGGTGTCGCCGGCGACCTGCACCGTGATGGTCTGCGTCGTCGTGCTTCCCGCGAAGTTGAGCGTGCCGTTCGTGGCGGTGTAGTCGCCTGGCGCGACTGCACTGTCGTTGGCGCTGGCAAAGTCGACGCTGACCGGCGCGCCGGATGCGTGCTGCAGGCTCACCGAGAACACGAATGCGGTCGTGCCGCTGTTGCCCTCGTTGAGGCTGACATCATTGATCGTGAGACTCGGCAGATTGGCGACGCTGTGGTCGACGAACACTGCCTTGCTGCTGGTGTAATTCGCGTCGCCCGGATAAAAGGCCTGGATCACACGTTCGCCCAGCGTTGCGAAGGCCAGCGCGCAACTGGTGGCCGGCAGCGCGATGCTGCAGGCCTCGCCGGTGTTCGCGGTGACCGCGATGCTGCCGCTGGGTGCCGGGCCGCCGGCCTCGGAATTGAGCGCAGTGGTGACCGTGACCGCCTGTCCTGGAACCGACGGGTTGGGCAGATGCGAGACGATTTCGAGCGCGGTGTCGAGTCCGGGCTCGTTGGTCAACGTGAAGGTCTGCGTCAGCGCCCCGACACTCGCAGTGACGCTGTAGCTGCCGCCGGCGCGGATCGCGGTCGCGGTGGTGCTGGCCAGGCCAGCGACATCGCTGACCGCCGTGGCCGGAACGAAACTGGCGCCGGCGCCGGTGGCTGGCCCGCTGAACTGCACCGGCACGCCAGCGAGCGGGGCACCGCCGGTGCCCAGCGCACGCACGACAAGCGCCTCGGCGAAAGCATCCCCGACTAGCGCCGTCTGGTTGTTGCCTGAGACCAGCTCCAGCGCGGTCACGCCCGGCGTGACGGTCACCAGTTGCAAGACGCTGGCGGGATGACGTCCGTCGGCCAAGGCAAAGGAGCCCTGCGCGGCGTTGTAGCTGACGCGCACACCCACGGAGCTGGGCGGGGCCGTCATGCCGACCTGGCACTCGCCCTCGCTGGTGCGCGCTGCCGCGACCGGGGCCAGCAAAACCGTGCACTCCTCGAACGGGCTGCTGCCGTTGCTGGCCTGCACCAGCACGCGACCATTCGGCTTGAACGGCACGCCCGGCGCGGCGACCGCGCGCACGCGCACCGTGACCGGCACGCCCGAAGGGGTCGTGGTGGGCGTGATCGAAACCAGCGAGAAGCTTTCCAGCGGATGGTAGGTGGTCTCGCTGGTCTCGCCGGTGGCGTTCTCGCCGGGTGTGCCATCCGGCGTCGTGGTTGCGGTGGCAACGATGATGTCGCTTGCCGCCAGACTGATGCCGGCGGGCAACGTGAAGCTGATCGCCTTGTCGGTCTGCGCCTCGCCAGCGGTGTAAATGTCGCCGCCGATCGGCGTCAGATTGCCGGCGCCGTCGTCGCGCAGGAACTCGATGCTGAGTGGATACAGGCTGTTGGCCGGCGCTGAGTCGACCCTGTAGGTGAGATCGACCTGGTTGCCGGTCAGGCTGAAGGCGCTGATCGTCGGGAAGTTCTGCAAGCGGTTCACGAAGGGCGCGATGACCGCCAGCGTATCGGCATCACCGGCGTCGTTGGCAAGGCGCTGAGGCAGGCTGTTGCCGTTGTCGTTGTCCTGCTTCAGGTCGATCGCCATGCCCTGCATGCCGAGGTAACGATTGCCCTGCACCTGCCACACGCCCATGCCCTCGCCGACAGCCGCCGTTTGCATGTACGGCGCCGGCTGTGCGAACGGAGCCGGGCAGCGCGGGCGGTTGATGCCGTTGGGACCGAACAGATTGCCTTCGCCAGGCAGCAGGCCGCCGATCTGCGCGGAGGTCGGCCCCACGGCACCGCTGCGAATGGCGGCGAACGCGGTACAAACGCTGTTGTTGGGGTTCCAGTTCGGCGCCGGGGTCACGCCGTCGACACCCATGCCAATCAAATTGCCGCGAATACGAACCTGCCGGCTTCGCTCCGCGGCGTCGATCGCGATCGCGTTGAGGACATGGCGCGATATGACGTTGCCCTGGCCTGGCGCCGAACCGCCAATCTCCATGGGCTGTACATTCGGTCCCTGGTGCACCAGTTGCATGCCGTTGAGGCAGCCGGACCCGGCCAACCCGGTCCGATCAACGCCGATGAAGTTGCCGTGCACCCGATGATCGCCGCCGTTGACGACCAGGCAGAAGTTGGGTTTCTCCGCGCCGGCAGCAAACAGATTGATGTCGGCCGGCGCGCCACTGCCGATGCGTACACGACGCACCAGAGAATCGGTGAAGACATACGCCGTTCCCGCGAGGTTCGGAGCGTTCAGCCAGGTGACCCCATCCGCGTCGACGCCGAAGAAATTGCCCATCAACTCGTAGCGCTGGATCGAGTCGTGCGGCTGACCCAGTGGCACACCATCGCCACGACGCACGCGCAGGGACACATTCTCGAAAATCAGCCCGCGGATCGTGAACGGCGTGTGCGTATCGATCTGCGGCACGAATGGCGAATTGGTCGGCGGGCGCAGCTTGATCTTGAGCTGCGCATTCGTACCCTGGCCCAGGGGGAGCGTGTTGACGCTGGCGCCGGGCTGCGTGTAGCCATCGATGGTGAAGCCCTGCCCTGGACCCGTTTGTATGCCCGGCACCAGGTTCGCCAGGTCGATGGCACTGGTCAGGGTGATCGTGCACACGCCGCCGGCATCGCAGCCGGGGTCGCTGGCAGGGATGTTGAACTCGATGGTGTCCTCGCCCGCCAGGTCGCGCTGCGTCTTCACCAAGGCCCCGCGCAGGGAACAGTCGTTCGGCGCAGCGGTGCAGGCCTGCAGCGCGGCGTTGTCGCTGGCGGTATCGACCACCAGCGCTTCGCGCAGCGTCAGTTGCTGACTGACATTGGCCGGATGTGCGCCGGTGGCCAGCGCAAACGCGTTCAGCGAAGCGCTGTAACTCGCGCTGACACTGACGTTGCCGGGCGCGCCGGTCGTGACCAACTCACACTCACCCTCGCCGGTGCGCTCGGCCGCGACCGCTTCGATGAAGGCCACGCACTCGCCGCCGCGACCGTCGAAGATCAGCGCGCGCCCGTTGGGCTTGAACGGTGCGCCCGGCGCCGCGACCACGCGCACTCTTGCGATGTACGGCACGCCCGCCGGCACTGTGGCGGGCGTCAGCGAAACGAAGCTGAAGCTTTCCAGCGGGTAAAACGTGGTTTCGCTGGTCTCGCCGCTACGGTTGGGGGCGACGATGCTGGTGCTGGCCATGCCGACCACCACATCGCCGGCACCCAGCGTGATGCCGGGCGGCAGTGTCAGCACGAGCTGCTTGACCTGCTGCGCTTCGGCTTCGAGGTAAGTGTCGCTGCCGATCGGATCGAGGTCGCCGCGGCCGTTGTCGCGGTAGAACTCCACGCTCAGCGGATAGGCGCTGTGGGCCGGTAGCGAATCGACGCGATAGCTCAGCGTCAGTTGATCGCCCGCCAGCGAGGACACGCTGATTTCGGGGAAGTTCTGCGCGCGATTGCCGAAAGTGGGGAAGCCGCCCTGCGCATCGGCGTCGCCCGCATCGTTCGGCGTGCGCGGCGGAATGTCGTTGGCATTGCGAACTATATCCAGTGCCAGCCCCTGCAGGCCGCGATAGCGGTTGCCGCGGCTCTCCCAGACGCCAACGTCATTGCCGACCGCGGGCGTCTGCACGAAGGGCGGTGTCGCCGGTGTGCGTCCGCGCGTCAGGCCGTTGGGACCGAAGAGGTTGTCCACGATCAGCATCGAGGTCGCCCGTGCATCGCCGCGAATCGCTCCGGTGGGCACCGGGAAGATGTCCTGGTAGGTGATGTTCGGCAGTGGCGTTTGCCCGTCCACCGCCAGGCCGATGCGATTGCCCTGAACGATCGCGAGCCCTTGCGGCGCCCCGGAATCGTTGGCGATGGCGTGGCCGCGGTGGCCGCTGATCACATTGCCGTCGCCGGGATCCGGCCCACCAATCCAGTGCGGCGCCGCCGGCCCCGTCGCGAAGGCCGGGAAAGCAAAGTCCTGCACCTGGATGGCGGCCTGGAAGCCACAGCTGTGGGCCACCATGCCGCTGCGGTCGGTGCCGATCAGATTGCCGCGCACGCGATGACCGGTGCCTCGCAATTGAATGCAGAAGCTGGTGCCGCTGCCAATGCCGCCGCCGAACACGTTCATCTGCGCCGGATCCGGCCCGCCGATCTCGATGCCGCGGATCTCGCCGCGGAACATGTCCATGGTCAGGAACTGGAACTGCCCGGTGACCACCGTCGGGGTCACGCCGTCGGCGCGGAAACCGAAGAAGTTGCCATGGATCTGGTAGCGCGGGTTGCCCTGCTGCGGAACCGCCGGGTCGAGGACACTGTCGCCCCGCGCGGCGCTCATGCCAGGGCCGAGGAAAGCCAGTCCGCGCACGGTGAACGGCGCGGCGAAGCCAAAACCGCCATTGGCCAGTTCGATCTTGATCTGCGCATTGGTGCCCTGACCGACCGGCAGCGTGTTCGGGCTGGCGCCGGGCTGGGTGTAGCCATCGATGGTGATCCCGCGCGTGGCGCTGTGGTCGCCGTAGCCGATGCCGTTGGTGTTGTCGATGGTGCACACGCCGGTGGCGGACACGCATCCGGGATCGGACATCGGGATGTCGAAGCGCACCTCGTCCTCGCCGGGGTTGTCGAAGGCGCGCGCCATCGCGCCGCGCAAGGAACAGTCGCCGGGCGCGCCGGTGCACTCCCTCAGGGGCGCGCTGTCGATGTTCTGGGTGTTGTCGACCACCCAGGCTTCGGACACGGTCCAGCCGAGGTCGGCGCCGATTCTGACCTCGTCGAAGACGTGCTCGCGGTTTTCGCCGAACAGCAGCGACAGCCCGTTGACGATGTCCGGAAAATTGCGCCCGGCACCGACACCGCGCAGGTCCGGAGCCGGGGGCAAGTCATGGTTCAACAGCGGATCGATCCAGATGCTGACGCTGTCGTCGAGCGCGGGGTTGGCGTTGAAGTCGATGCGCACGACGAAAAAGGTGGTCTTGCCGGCGGCGTTGCCGATGTCGAGCACCGCCGCGCTCGCCGCGGTGTAGATGTAGAAGATATGCGCGTTTGGCAAACCGCCCAGACCCCAGCCCATGCGCTGCGGATCGACGCTGGCGTAGCCGGTGCCGAGAGTCGGCGCGGCGTAGTTGGTGCCGCCGGTGGTCGGCGCCTGCTGCACCAGGAAGCTCATCCACACCGAGGTCCCGGCGGCACCGACATCGGCCAGTGTCCCGCGCTGCGCCTGACCGGTCTGGATCGTCGAACTCGACTTCCATGCGCCGCCGCTGACCGGCAGGCTCTGACCGAGCGCGTCGGTGTAACTCAGGCCGGTAACGATCTCGCCGCTGGCCGTGCCGGTGACGATCGTGGTCGGCCCGCCTGTCGTGACCCGCCAGGGCTCGCTGAATCCGGTTCCGCCGTTGGCCCCGGCCAGATTCGAGCCCGGCGGATAGTCGAAGGGTTCGTAGGCTTGCGCCAAAGCCAGCCCGGGAAGCGCCAGGGCAAGAATGCACAGCAGGGCGTGAATGCGACTCGGCATGGAAGGACTCCGGACTCCGCGATACGCATCGGGAAGCGTACGCATTGCCCGGCGAGCGCCGCCACCCCAGAACTGGGGTATTCGCCGGAGTCTCGGAGTGACCGAGACCCATTGATGCAGAAGTCATCAGGACGATGTTGTTGCCACCAGGCACGTGAAACCGTCGCCGTACACCTTCGCCTGCAGGCGCGCTTGATGATGCGGTTCAGCTCTCACGATGTGCCGCAACCTCATGCACCCGGCAGCCAGCCGGCGCCGATCATCGCCACGCTGCACACCCATGCCAGCGCGGCCACCAGACGTGTGTTGCCATCGCGCCCCCGCCACAGCGCCAGCGCGCCGATCACGAGCGGCAGCAGACTGACCCACGGCAGCCAGCGAGTAGGATACGGTGAGCGCAGCGAACCGCATCGTTCGAGTGCCGATGTGCGCCGAACCTCGATTGATGCGTTTCGTACCTCAGCGCATCCTATGCAGGCTATTTGCTGACACTCTTTCGGCATCGGATCAATTGAAAGGCTTTTTCCGATATGCCATCAAACCGGCTGGTTTGCTGTCGTCGATGGCGGGCAGCGGCGGGGTTTCGATCTGTTCCAGCACGTAAAGGGTGTCGCCAACCTCGGCAATGCGCTCCCACACCCGTCGTTGACTGATGCTTCCGTTGGGACGGTAGCGAAGAAAAATCAAACGGCCTTGGGCGTCGATGGACCAGGACAGGGTACCGCCGAAGTTGGCGCCGCTACCGCCCGTGGCGAAGGAATAGCCACCGGTGCTGCGGCAAACGATCTCGATCTCGGCGAATGGCCTTTCACAAGCGCGGAGCGATTTGAATTCGAATCCGATCAGGTCCGCAGCGTCGAAGCCGCGGGCCTCGGCGCGCATGATCGGCTGGGAAAGGGCCAGGATGTCGCCACTGGCGCCGACCTGCACGCTGGCCGACGTCGCGGCCACGCGATCCGCGCTTGCCAGCGCATGTCTCGCTTGCGCTCCGTCCGAATACGCGATCAGGAGCTTACCCAGGGGGCTCATGGACCACTGGAATGCGAGCTGTGTCCGGCGGGTGACTCCTGTTCCGTTTGCATGGAAATCATGGATTTCTGCGCTTTCCACGCCTACCGCACCGAGGCAATACGCCGTCATGCAATGGGGCAGTACCCATGAGTCCCCCGGAGCGACAGGGATAGCGCCAAGCGGTCGATCATCGACCAGCACCTGCGTCAGGTGACCCAGCGGATAGGGCGCTACGGTCTCGGGAGGAATTTCCGGATTGTCCGGGTAACGGTATTCGGTTTCGTAAACGACGCCGACAGCCAGAGTCCCCATGGGACCTCGAACGAACTGGACGAGTGCAGCCATCGTCGCCACTTCCCGCCAGAGGATGCAGCCGCAGCTTGGATGCGACGCGCTGATCAGGAAGCGACGTAGAGGCAGACCATCTCGGTGAACGACGCGAACCTCTCCTGAGGGCAGTGTGCTCCACGTGACGGGCGCAGCCGGCGCGAAGAATGCGTCGGTCCAGGAAAGCTGGCCATTCCCTGTCGCGCTGAGGAATAGGCGCGGGTAATTGTAGTTGGCCCCCACCTCAAAGCTCGTGTAGGGATGCAAGGCCACGTCTGTGGGCGGGGATGCCAGCGGAACTTGCGTCGGATCGCGCACGACGCGGGCCAGCGCGATGCATTCGGGCGACTCCGGTTGATTGATGTAGCAAATGAACTCTCCCCCCAGCGACTCCACCAATTCGATCGCCAGCGGCAGTTCGCCTACCGCCTGCAAGGTGGTCGCGGCCCCGGCAGGCATCGGCGCCGCTCCGTCAGCCAGCATGGCGACCAGCGCGCCGCGTGTCGTCGCGTCGTTGCTGCTGAAGCTGACAGCCGCTCGCTGCGCCGGTCGATCCACGTTGATGGGACTCGGAGGAAGGTCCCGGATTGCGAGATAACGCCCCGTCTGGTGCGGATTGACATGCAGGGCTGGCAAGGCTGCGGTGTCGATGATGCCTTCCGGTCCTGCCATCTCGCGGAGGAAGGCGCCATCGCCGAGCCACGCTGCAAACTCCAACCAGGACTGGACGCCTTGTCCACGCGCGCGAACATCGAATACCTCGTCCTCGGCGTACACCTCGAGCGTGAACTCGAAATTCCCTTCCGCATCGGCCGTGCTCGAATGCACCTGGCCGTTGGAACCGGTGAGGATCACGTTCGCGAAGGCCAACGGAGCTGTAAACGAAGCCACGCCCCGGAGGCGAATGCTTGGTGCTTCGAAACTGTCACTGAAAAGGACATCGCCATCCGGAGCTGCATCGGCCGCCGCAAGGGGTTGCGCGGCGATGCATAAGAGCGTCAGGCTGAGCGCAACAAGAAAGCACCGCAATGGAGAGTTTCCTTCGAAGGAAGAACGAGAACGCGCGCGAACGGCAGCATGGATGGACCGATGATACGGTTGGCATCTCAAGCACTCAAACGAGCACGGCCGCGATGGTGACGATGGTGCGGTGTCGTACTCCGCCCGAAAGAAGCCCCGGGTGCGCCTTCGGCTTACCCGGGCTACGCTCGCTGCGCGTGCAACATTCGACCATGCCCACGCGCCCTGGCGTAAACAATAGTGTGCAGTTCTTGGCTCGCTGGGGCGCAAATATTGCGCCATGCGTTTTGAGCGGATAGGTTCGGGATTCGAGGATTGTCCCGGTGGGGGTTGGCGAGATGGTCGGAACCGTCATGAAGTTGCGGATGGGGGTCTGAGAACCGCCGAATCAATTCGCCGGGCAGTCCGAGAGCAGGTTCAGTGCCAGGAAGGGGTTCGACAGGTCACGAACCCCGAGTCGTGCAGGGTCCGCCACACCTTGGGTCCATACGCCGAGGCAGGGCACTCGTCAGCCGACGAGATGCGATTGACCTGAAACTACAATCCAGGAACAGGGGAAACCAAATGCTGAAAACGATCTCCGATTTTTGCCGGGGCGGCCGGATGAGAAAGCTTGGAGCTGCAGCAGCGTCTGCGCTGGTATTGACGGCTTCGGTCGCCACTTCAGTGCAAGCCCAGGAGACTGCCTACTACTATGTGTCGGTCAAGACCGCGGATCAGGAGGACGCGGGTACCGATGCCGAAAAGATCTCCATCACGCTGCACGGAACGGCAGGCAGCAGTAATTGGGTCGAGCTCGACACCAAGGATCACGACGATTTCGAGCGAAATGAGTGGGGCACCTATCTGCTGACGACGCCGCAGAATCTGGGCCGGATCATGTACATCACGCTGAAGATGGAAGGAAAGAAAAGCGACGACGGCTGGAAGCCAGCTGTCGTGTACGTGCTCGGGCCAAACATCAAGACAGAACGCAGTGACGGCAAGGTCTGGCGGACTGACGACGTCGTTTACAACGGCAATCGCCGCAACGGGCTCGACTTCTACCGTTTTCCACCGGGCAACCCCGATGCCGAACTCGACTCCGACATCGGCATCACCGAACTGACCTTCCAACGAGTGAACAACTGGATCAACGACCAGACGATTGCCGACACCGACAAGAACCAGAGAGTCGTTGAAAGCGAGCGCGCAAAGAACAACATCAACATGATCCCGGAGGGCAGGTGGGAAGCCGTGGGCTCCGGATCTCAGAAAATCTCGACGGAAATCAAACGTGGCTACTCGTTTGAGAACCAGCGGTCCGACACCGAGATCAAAGCGCTCTCCGCCTCGCTTGCGGCATCGGTGACTGCTGGAATGGAAGTTTCAGCCAGCGCGGACATCGGCGCAGCGAGCGCCGGCACCACGGCGTCCGTCTCGGCCACGGCAAGTGCGGAGGTTCGCCGTGAAACGAGTAACGAGATCACCAATTTTGCGTCCCGTTCAAGCAGTGGTGAGGAGCAATGCAGCACCGAGAACGAATTCTATTCAGACCAGACAGTCACTGTTTACCAGTGGAAGGTGCGGACTGACATGAGCGGCAAGGGCGATAATGTTTGGTTCTCGACCTGCCATCTCGCCTGTGCGACAACAGCCGAAAGGGCGAAGCTGGACGCGGAAGCCCGCCCTGGCGATCTGAAGGGGCTAAACTGCACCCGTTTCCGCGAGAAAAAGAGCTGACCGCCGGCAGACGTCATCACCCGTCGAGCCCCTGGATTGAGGGGCCTGGGCCGCATCTCGGTCGGGATGGGGCTCAGCAATCGAGGATGCGGGCATCCCTGACGACGGACGAGAACGGTTCTGACGGGTAGGCAATCGCCGCTACCATTGCTCCGGGAAAAACCGGCCCTCAAGGCCGGTTTTTTTAATGCCCGGAATCGCGCACGTGCAGCAGCTGGCGGACGGTCAGCGCTTGTAGTGCAGAATCAGCCTTGCTGGGGTTTCCTCAGCAGAATTGATTGAAGTTTGACCCCGGTAGCGACCTACTCCGCCAGCAAGCGCTTCACGCTGGCGCGGATCAGCGACATGTCGCTGGCACAGATCTCGTGATCCTGGGATCCATTGGCGTCGTGATATTCCATGCCCGGATGCACGAAGCGGATGATCCCGTTCTTGTCCAGCAGGAAGGTCACTGAGGTCGCCGGGCGCTTGGGGCCGGTCAGCCACCAGTCCTTGAGGGTGCGGTTGCGCCAGTCCCAGTCGATCGCAGTGGGAAACACGAACTTCCTGGCATCGACAGCACGCTGCACGCGAGCGACATCCAGGGGGTCATCGCGCCCGGCCTTGGGGTGGAACACGCCGATGACGACCAATCCCTGATCGGCATATTCCTCATGCAAGGAGCGGAGTGCAGGCGCACTGCTGGCGCAGAAGGGACAGGTATCGGTCCACCAGCGCACCAGTACCACCTTGCCGCGCAAGTCTTCCAGCGTCAGCGCTTTCGAGTTGATCCAGATATCGAAGTTGAACGGCGGCGCGACTACACCCACGCGATCGGCGCCGGCCGCCCGGTCCATGTCGCGCAGGCTCTTGAGGCTCTCTGCAACCTCCGCCCTGGCCTCGGCATCCGACTGGCCTTCTTCCTTCAAGGCCTGGTAGTAGTCATCCCAGGACATCACCGGGCGGATGCTGTCCGCGGCCCCGGCCGTGCCGCAGACGAGGACTATCAACAGGAAACAGGTGCGCAACATCAAAGACCTCCAATCGGCATGGCTTGTCTCGCAGATTTGCTGCCCTGATGGCCTGCGAGAATGGACCGCAAGGGCGAGGTTACACTCGCTCGCAAGTCATTGAAAGCACTGGATTCCCGCGTTCGCGGGAATGACGAGGGCGGGCGTTGCGCTTGCCGAGGGAGAGCTCGTGGGGCTCGCCAGCCTATGCGGGTTCAGGTGTTAGGGATGCTCGGCGCAATCTGAGATGTGGCACCACCAGCCACCGCAGACCGACTACTTCCCAGCATGCGCGCCAGGGGTCTGATCCGCCGTACCAGGGCTTCATATCCCAACAGTGCCAGCCCCAGGGTAGCGATCACCGCGACTGCAAACTTCAGAACCCAGTGCAGGTCCGAATCCATCAGCCAGTACTGGACGGCAAACAGGATGGGCAGATGCACCAGATACACCCAATACGAAGTCTCGGAGAGGTAGCCAAGCACGCGGCTGCTGCGATTCAACCGGCTGCGACCGAAGCACAGGCAGGCCAGGGTCATCCAGACGCTGATGGCGGCGGCCAGGCAGGCCTGCAGCAGCTGAATCGGCCCATCCAGAATCTCGCCCTCGACCTGGGTCAGGACCAGCGACAGCCACAGGGCATGGCAGGCGATGCTGGCCAGAAGCAGACTCCGGGCGTGCGGACGCCAGGCATCGATGAGTTCGGTCCGGCCGTGCAAACCGAAGCCCAGCGCGAAGAAGACCCCGAAGTATCCGAGCGCCCAGAATTGCGGCAGCAGGCTTTCGGGTGCCGGGTGCGGCGCGCTGACAGTCGCCAGCGGCAAGGCTATCGCCAGTGGCATCCCTGCCAGCAGCAGCGCCGGGCGCATGCGCGCGATCCGCGCCGCCCATTGCTCGATCCCGAATACTCGCGCCGCCCAGACCAGCACGTAGAAATACATGAGGTAATACAGGAACCACAGGTGCGAGGTGCCAGGCGGCAGCGGCGGCAGGCCGTCCTGCTGCTGGAACTGGCGGATCAAGGCCAGCAAGGGCGAGGGATGTTCTGCCGTGGCGGCCGCGTGCAGGGTGGTGACCGCGAGGCACTGATGTATCAGCGGCCAGAACAGGACAAAAGGCAGCGCCACGCGGAACAGCCGGTTGCGGAACATGCCGCCAAGGCCGCGGCGCTGGACCAGCAGTGCCGTGAAGAAGCCTGCCACGAGGAAGAACAATGGCATGCGGAACAGATGCGGAAACCAGACCAGTACGTCGACCAGCACAGCGCTCTGGCGGTCGGCGGTCGGAAACAGCGGATGCGCCAGCGGGCTGTAGGCCAGCGCGGCGTGGAAGAGCACGCCGGCCAGCATCGCCAGCGCACGCAGGTTGTCGAGGTAGTGCAGGCGCTCGGTAGTTGGCATGTACGGGGGTCCTGGGTGCTGGTCGGCCGGGCATGGCAATGCCAGCGGGCGAGTCTCATGGTTGTGCAGGAGCGACCTTGCGTCGCGACCTGTTACTCAACGGTCGCGCCGCAAGAGCGCGCCAACGGAGTGCACGTGGGCCGAGGGTGCGCGTCGCAGACGCGCTCCCCGGCACGGAATCACGAGCGATCGCGTGTAACGCCGGGGAGGCGCTGCGCGGCACCCTCGGCCTACGAAGCGGACCGCGTCGCTGCGCGCGTGCTCAATAGAACGAGCGCTTGCGGCTGTGCACCCAGCCGGTCAACACCAGAATGGCCAGACTCAGCAGCAATTGCGCCGACAGGATGGCGATGGCCGGCCCGGCCCAGACGATCTGTTCGGACTTGAACTGGGCATCGAAGCCGGGGATCTGGCCGATGCCCATCAGGAAGGGATTGATCAGCACCATGCTGGCGATCATCACGAAGGTGTTCCAGCCCTCCGATTCCACCGCCATCGCCATGCCCAGCGAGATGCAGTAGGCCAGACCGATATGGCCAAAAACCAGCACGGCGAGCACCACCAGACCATCGGGCAAGGGCGTGAACAGGATCACGCCCAGTGTGCCCAGCGCGATGATCACAAAGGGCGTCAGAAAGGTGATCAGATTGCCCGCCAGCTTGGCCAGATAGAAGTCCATTGGCGATACCGGCAGGCTCATGATGAAGCCCAGGGTCTGCTCCTTGCGCTCTGCCAGCAGCGAGGTCGAGATCGAGAAGCAGGCCGCCGCCACCATGACGATGATCAGCAACAAGGAGCCGAGGTAGAAGCTCCAGGGCGTAGCCATCCCCAGCAGACACAGCGCCACGATGCCCGCCACGACATACGCCGCCAGCTGTTTCTCGAACAGCTGCCAGTCCTTGCTGATCAGCAGCCGGATGATGGGAAAATTGGGTTCGAGGGCCTTCATGCGGCAACTCCGGTGCGAACGGTGGTCACGAAAATGTCTTCCAGGCTCATGGCATGTGAGCTCTTGATGGCCAGCCCGCGCGCTTCCAGGCGCGGCGCCAGTTCCTCGCTGAAGCCCTGGATCTTGAGCTCCAGCATCGATCCGTTGCGGCGCACGCTGGCCACTTCGGGAAACTCCTGCTGATCGAAGTCGGCGTCGGCCTGACACACCATGCGCCTCCAGCTGTCCAGGAAATGCTCCTTGTCCTGGGAAGCAATGATTCGACCCTGGTGAAGGAAGGTGATGCTGTCGGCCAGTTGCTCGATGTCGTGGGTGTTGTGCGAGGAAAACAGCACGCTGCGAGCCTCGTCGCGCAGCACATCGGCCAGCGCATCCAGCACTTCGGCGCGTGCGACCGGATCCAGTCCCGTGGTCGGCTCGTCCAGCAACAGCAACCTCGGGTGCCTGGCCAGACACAGCAGCAACAGCGACTTCACCCGCTGGCCATGGGAAAGGCCAGCCATCAGCTGCTCGGGTCGCAGATCAAATCGGCGTACCAGCTCAATAGCGTAGGTTTCATCCCAAGCTGGATAGATGGCGGCGACCAGATCCATGTGCCAGCGCAGGCTGCGGCCCTTGTACAGGCGCATGTCTTCGGAGGCAAAGCCGATCTCGCGCTTGGCCGCCACCTGTTGCGCCGGCATGGCATAGCCCAGCACTTCGACCTGCCCACGGTCCGGCTGGGCCAGCCCGGTCAGAATCCGCAGCAAGGTGGTCTTGCCGGCGCCGTTGACGCCCACCAGACCCATGATCTGACCCTCAGGCAGGCACAGATCAATGTCCTCCAGCGCGAAATGCGGATAGCGCTTGCTGATGCCGGAGACCGAGAAGGCGTTGCTCATGGCGTTTCCTCAGATGTTGCGTTGGTATCGACGGTTGCGGACTCGTCGAGCAGTTGCTTGATGTCTTCGATGTCCAGACCCAGCTTCGCTGCTGTCAGCAGCAGGGCGCGCAGGTGTTCGGCAAATTCGGCGTGCAACAGGGCCCGCTGCAGGTCCGGAGAGTCGGCGACAAATGAACCCTTGCCCTGGCGCGTCACGATGACCCCGGCGCGCTCCAGTTCCTGGTAAGCCCGCTTGACCGTGATCACGCTGACCTGACTCTGGCTGGCCAGCTCACGTATCGACGGCAGCGCGGTCCCCGCCGGCCAGTCGCCGGCCATGACCTTCATGGTGATCTGATCGATCACCTGCTGGTACATGGGCGCGCCACTGCTGGCGGAGAGGAAGAGTTTTGCGTCCACGATCATCTGTGTCTATTTGGTATGCACAGTATGCACAGCTAGAACTCAGTGGTGCAAGTACCGTCCGCAGGGTCCGAGCAAGCGAGAATGGCGGGAGTGCTGGTCGCGGCTGGCAGTGCGCCGGTTCGCGCAAGGAGAGACGAGGCAAGGGGCGGGGGACCCACCCCGCCGCACGATCTGACTTTGCAGCCAGGTTGGGCCCCTGCCCCTTGCCCCTGCCCCCTTTTTTCCCGGCAGGAGCTAAGTCACGTTGACCCGAAGGGTCTACGTGACAGCTGCGCAGCTCACAGGCACCCGGATCGCGGACAGAGTCCGCTCCCACAGGGCGGCGGAGCACGCTGGCCCGAGAGCCCCGGACACACCACAACTGTGGGAGCGGCTTCAGCCGCGACTGCTGTGCCGGGCACCTGCATGGCCGCGGATGCTGCAGACCTCGACCGCGCGAGGAAGCTTCAGTGCGATGGCGCGCCCACGCCGCGGGTCATTGAGAACCCCGGACACACCAGAACTGTGGGAGCGGCTTCAGCCGCGATCGCTGTGCCGGGCACCTGCATGGCCGCGGATGCTGCAGACCTCGACCGCGCGAGGAAGCTTCAGTGCGATGGCGCGCCCACGCCACGCGTCATCGCTCGTGCCCGCGCGATCCAGGGCATCCGCGTGGCCATCTGGGGGACATCGACCCCGGCTGTTTCCAGTTCGGCGAGTTCACTCGCCCATTCGGCGAAGGCGTCATCGCGCCCGAGCACATCGAAGATCTCAAGGTGCGCGTTGATCACCTCCAATCGCATCATCGGGTCGACTCCCGGGTCCTGGACGCGCTGCCACCACGGCGCAAGTCGGGCGAGTGCGCTGTCGACATCGCGCCCGGCGCGCACCTCGCAGCTTGCCAGCAGGCGCGCCAGCACGTCGCCGGGTATGGCTGGATTGGCTGCAAGCCGCGACTCGATTGGCCCGATGATCTCGAGCACGCGGTCGCAGCGCCGGGGGCGGAACGTCCAGCTCAACCGAAACAAGATCATGTCGCGGCCTGCCTCAGTGAGTTCGGTGTCCGCCAATGCCGCAGCGAGCGCGGCCTCAGCAGCTGCAAGCGCCTCCTCGTAGCGGCCGTCCCGTTGGTTCAGTGAGGAGGTGATCATGTACACCCGCAGCGCCAGCGGCGCGGGAAGTTCAGCGCGACGCTGGTACAGCGTGTCGAGCCGCGCGTGCGCGGCCGCGGCGCGTCCCTCGATGAACTCCAGCTCGGCGATGCTGACTTCGGCCCAGATACAGTCCTGAATGACGCCGCGTGCGGCCGCACAGAGGGGCGCTCGCGCGGTGGCGACCTCGTCGGCAGTGACCCCGACACCTGCCAGGAACCCACTCTGCTGTGCCGCCTGCAACATCAGCCGCAGCCGGCGCCGGCTGTCCAGCGGCATCGCCCGCGCCACCGCGACCAGTTGCTGCTGCAGCGGCGCATCGTTCAAGCCCTGCAAGGCCGCCAGCTGCAGACCCGTCGTGATCTGCGCGGCGATGGTGGGATGCGCGTATCCAAGTCGGGGGATCTGTTCCTCGATCGTCGCATGCAGCTTGGCGCGCCATTCCGAACGGCCGGCAAGGGCATCGGGCAGGCTTTGCGCAAGCACGCGCAGCGCCGCCAGAACCGGGTGATCGGCGGGCAGGCGCAGGGACAGCCGCGCGTAGGCCTCGCTGGCTTCTGCCGCCAGACGGCGCGGTGCATCCGGGTCAGCGCCACCCGTCGCCATCGCAATGAGTTGCAACTGAAGCAGGCCGATCTCGACTTCGGCATCCAGCGTGGCGTCGTCGATCGCCGGCGCCATCGCGGTCACCCGCGGCCACAGCGCAAGCGCGGCGGCGAGCCGCGCGGCAGCGGTTTGATCGCGGAACTGGGCCAGCGCGATCCCCGAAGCGCTGATCAGCGACCCGGCGTGCAGCAGCGGATCGGCGAGCACGTGCGGGTCAGCCAGCAGCGCCTCGGCGGCGCGCGCTGACTCGGCGATATCCACATGATCGAACGCGACCATGAGGCGGCGCAGCTCGGCCTGTGCGCGTGCCCGCCCAAGACCGAGTTCGGTGGCGATATCCGCCGCTGCTGCGAAGCCTGCGATCGCCGCCTGATCGTCGCCTATCTGCGCCTGCGCCAGCGCCACCGTGTATTGCACCGGCAAGCGGATCTGCGGCGGCATGCCGGCAAGCTGTGACGGCGCGGCGCTCAGCACATCCCGGAACGCAACCTCCGGTTTGCCCGCAATCACCGGATTGCCGGCCGCAAACACGCGGGCCAGTGCCTCCTGGGTGCCGCGAGCCTGCGCCAGCGCAGCCTCGGCGCGATCGCGATCGCGCGCGGCGCCGATTGCAAATGACAGAGCCAGCCCGCTGCCGATCAGCAAGCCACCCAGCGCCATGGCGAGCGCCGCCACCAGTGCCGGTTTGCGCCGCGCCAGCAACACCGCGCGGCGCCACCACGGCGGTCGCCGCGCGCGGATTGGCTCGGCTGCCAGATAGCGCCGCAGATCGTCGGCGAACAACCCGGCACTGGCGTAACGCTGCTGAGGAATCTTTGCCAGCGCGGTCTCGACGATCACCTCCAGATCGCCGCGCAAAGTCCGGTCGAGTCGCGACATCGGCGGCGGCGTGACCTCGCCTACCTGTCGCAGCGCCTCCAGCGGAGTCAGTCCCGCGACCGGCAGCGGCAAGCGGTCGGTCATCAGTTCGTAGGCCATCACGCCGAGCGCGTAGACATCGCTGCGCGCATCCGGCCGTGAGCTGCCAATGGCCTGTTCCGGGCTCATGTAGGCCGGCGTGCCGAGCAGCATCCCGGTCTCGGTCAGCGTGTGCCCCTCCCCCATGATTTGCCCGATACCGAAGTCGAGCACTTTGGGATGGCCCTCGGCGTCGATCAGAATATTCGACGGCTTAAGGTCTCGATGCACCACGCCGCGCGCGTGCGCGTGCTCGACGGCATCAGCGACCTGCGCCAGCAGTGCCAATCGCTGATCGCGCGAGAGTCTGGCGCAATGATCGGTGAGATCAATGCCGTCGACGTACTCCATCACCAGGAAGGGACGTTCGTCGGCATCCGCATCGACTTCGACGATGTGCGCGATCCCCGGGTGTGACAACCGGGCCAGCAATTCGGCTTCGCGCCGGAAGCGCGCCAGCGCCAGCGGGCCACCGGCCCCCGCCAGGCGTTTCAGCGCGACCAGGCGCTGCGGACTTGCCTGTTCGGCGAGATAGACCACCCCCATGCCACCGCGGCCCAAGGTGCGCAGGATCCGGTAGCGACCGATGTACTGACCCTCAGCAGACTCTGGTTCCAAATCGCGTGCTTCGGCGCCGACGGTATCGGAGTCGGCGTCGGCCAGCATCGCGACCACCGCGTCCCGCAACGCGGCGTCGGCTGGCTGAGTCGCCAACCATGCCGAACGCTCGGCGCGGGGCTGCATCGACGCTGCTTCGAACAGCGCTTTCACCTCGGGCCAGCGCTCGCGCAGCGGGTTGTGCATCGCCGAAGACTAGCCGCGCGCTCAGGGATTCAGCAAGCCGCCTGGCGTTGCCGAAACCTGTGATGTTGCGCTGTCTCCTAGTCACCGCTACAGGCTCGTTTCGACAGCCTGCTAAGCTAGTGTGAGTTCACCCGAGGTTCCAGCGCCCCCATCCGATGACTCAGATCACTCAACTCATCCACCGCGCCGCCGAAGGTGACCGGGTTGCCTTCGATGCCGCCTTCGGGGCCATCCAACTGGAGTTGCGCGGTCTGGCCGCTCGGCGACTCGCTGCCGACTCGCGCGCCACCCTGTCGCCGACCATGCTGGTCAACGAAACCTGGCTCAAGCTGGCCGGCAGCGTGGTTCAGGCCGAAGATCGCGTGCATTTCTTTCGCATCGCCGCCGCGGCGATGAAGCAGATCTGGATCGACCGCCAGCGCTCGCGTGCAGCCGAACTGGAGCGTATCCGCCTGTACGTCGATGGCATGCCGGAAATCGGCGGAGAGCCGGTCGCGCCGCAGGACTGGACCGAACTGGTCGACTGGGATGCGGCGATGCGCACGCTCGAACGCGACGATCCGGAGCTTGCCGAACTGGTCGCGCTGCGCGTGTTCTCCGGCCTCGACCTCGATGAGGTCGCGGCCCTGCAGGGCGTGTCGCTGCGGACGGTGCAACGGCAGTGGCGCACGGCGCGGGCCTTCCTGCTCAACGTTTGAGTTCAGCACAGGCCGCACGGTTGATACGCCACTGACGTTCGCGATGCCACATGCCATGCGAACCGCGCCTTGCGCCTTGGCCTGTTATCGGCGCTCGGAAAGCCGCGCTTCCAGTCGCTCCAGTCGGGCGCGCAGCTCGGCATTCTCTGCTTCAAGCTCGCTCAGGCGCTGGCTGTGCGTGGCGTCCTGCTGCGACTGCAGTTCGTTTTCCGCGCTCAGCTCCTGCAGCGCGCCGACGGCAACCGCTTCAAAGCCGCGCATCGACAGCATCAAGTAGCCGTCGTCGCCCTCGCTGACCCACTGCGGAAAGACCTGCTGCATTTCCTGGGCGATGAATCCCAAATGCGTGCCCTCGGGCTGAAAGGCGGCTTTGCCGGCGTCGCGGTAGTGATAGCTCACGGGGCGCAGCGCGTTGATGCGATCCAGTGCGCCGGAGTAGTCCGCGATCTGATCCTTCAAACGCGCGTCGGACAGCGTGCTGATGGTGCCGGTGGTGGTTTGCAGCTGGCCGGTATTGGACAGGCGCATGCGCAGCGTGCCGCCGCTGCCGGCGTTGTCGGCCGCGTCGTTGTGTACGCCGCCCTGGAACCAGCTGAAGCCGCTGAAGCTGCGGAAGTAGAGACGATCGCTCTGCACGCCGATGCCGTAACCGGCCGGGCCCCAGAGGTTGAGCATCTGCCGGGTTTGCGAGCCGAAGCTGAGCGAGCCGGTGGTGGCGACGTCCACATTGCCGTTTACCGTCAGCGCCGCACCGGCAGCCGGCGTGTTGGTGTTGATGGCCATGCCGCCCTGGGCGCGGACTAGGAATTGCCGCTGGCCGGTTGAGGTGAAGTTTGAGCCCTGATCGTCGGCCCAGACAAAGGTGCCGTTGTCACCGTCGGCATCGCCAGACGACGAGACGCCAGCGCAGCCATCACCGCCAGCTCCAGAGCCCGTGCCGGGGCGCACCTTCGCCTCTCGTCCACCCGCCCAGGAGGCGTCGCCTCCTGCGCAGTTGCCAATGCCGCCGGAGACTGCGCTAAACACCCCGCTGGCGGTGTTGTTGGAGCCGCCCGCGACCACGCTGTTCGGGCCGCTTGCCATGTTGTCGCGACCGCCGTTTACGGCGCTGTAATCCCCTGCCGCGTTGTTCAAGTCGCCGCCGCCCACCGTGCTGAAACTGCCGATCGCATTGTTTTGTCGTCCCCCGCCCACCGTGCTTCGCTGACCGTTTGCGACGTTGGATTCCCCCCCGCTCACAGCCCCGTACAAGCCGAATGCAGCGTTAGATACACCTCCGCCCACAGTGCTGGCCCTGCCTCTCGCGAGGTTGTTGAACCCTCCACCTACGGTAGAAAAAACCCGATCCGAAGGCGTGCCGAAACTGCCCGCCTCATTGCCATAGCCACCACCGATCGCGCCGTAATGGCCGAACACGACGTTTGGAGACTCATTGACGAAATCCGGATCGCTGTCACCGCTCGGCACCCCGCCCCCGGAAATCGTCGCGCCGCGTACGCCCGCTGTGACATTGTTGGCACTCGATCCCGCGATCACGTTCGCAGTGATCGGGTTCCCGCCAAACAGTACGGTGCTAGGCTCGATCCGCAGGCTCTGCACATTGCGCGTGCGCAGTACCAGCGGCTGGGCGTCGGTGGTGCCCAGAAAGTTCAGCGCCGGGTTGCTGCCGTCATCGCCGGTGCTGCTCCAGCACTGGCCGATTACGCTGGGCGCGGCAGTTGCCTTGGTACGCCCCGGGATCGTGCTCCAGGCGGATTCGCCCGCGGCGCGCACCGCCAGTTCCACCCAGGCCTCGTCACGGCCCGGCGGCATCTCGAACTCGACGCGGAACGCCCCGTCGGTCACCGCGACCGCAGGGAACTCGATCGGCGCCGCCAGCGGCGCGCCGAACTTGGCATCGCCATGCGTGACCAGACGCAGATCGTAACGACCGTTGGCGGGCGTTCCGCCGGCTTCGAGGTGGCCGTTGTAAGTCAAGGTATCGGCCGCGACGGGCAGATGGACCAGCAGGCCGGCGATGGCGAGGGTGAGGGTGAGCAAGGACAAGCGCATGGACATCTCCAGGAAAGGCTGGGAATCAGGGGTTCTCGAAGCCGTTGCCGAACAGGCTGTCGCCGCCCGGGGTGCAGGTCGCGGCGGTGGCCTTGAGCACATAGCGCCCGTCGGCAGAGCCCGTTTCGTGCTTGCGCAGGGCCTGGCCGAGCACGGCATAGCGGCCGTCCGTGCTGACCTGGCGTTTCTCGATGCTCGCGGCGACACGGAAAGCGCTGCTGTCCGGCTCGGCCGCTGCGGGCGCGGCGAGACACAGCAACAGCATCCAGAGTGTGATTCGGGGGCGCATGTTGGGCGTCGCTCGAGTGGGCTTACTGACACCTACGGAGCCAAGCGCGAGACACGACAAGACAGGAACGATCGGCAATCGCATCGCTCAGTCCTTCTCGCCCAGCAACCGCTCGATCCGATCCAGCCGCGCGCGGAGCGCGGCGTTCTCGGCCCGCATCGCGTCGTTCTCCGCACTCAGCTCCTGCATCGCCCTGACGGCGACGGCCTCGAAGCCGCGCATCGACAGCATCAAGTGGCCGTCGTCGCCCTCGCTGACCCACTGCGGAAAGACCTGCTGCATTTCCTGGGCGATGAATCCCAAATGCGTGCCCTCGGGCTGAAAGGCGGCTTTGCCGGCGTCGCGGTAGTGATAGCTCACGGGGCGCAGCGCGTTGATGCGATCCAGTGCGCCGGAGTAGTCCGCGATCTGATCCTTCAAACGCGCGTCGGACAGCGTGCTGATGGTGCCGGTGGTGGTTTGCAGCTGGCCGGTATTGGACAGGCGCATGCGCAGCGTGCCGCCGGTGCCGGCGTTGTCGGCCGCATCGTTGTGCGCGCCGCCCTGGAACCAGCTGAAGCCGCTGAAGCTGCGGAAGTAGAGGCGGTCGCTCTGCACGCCGATGCCGTAGCCGGCCGGGCCCCAGAGGTTGAGCATCTGCCGGGTCTGCGAGCCGAAGCTGAGCGAGCCGGTGGTGGCGACGTCCACATTGCCGTTTACCGTCAGCGCCGCACCGGCAGTGGGCGTGTTGGTGTTGATGGCCATGCCGCCCTGGGCGCGGATCAGGAATTGCCGCGGGCCGGTGGAGGTGAAAGTCGTGCCCTGATCGTCGGACCAAACAAAAGTGCCGTTGTCGCCGTCAGCATCGCCGGAGTCCGGGGCGCAGGTGCCGTCGCCCGGCTGATTGCCAGGGCGGGTTCTGGCGTTACTTCCAGCCGCCCAAGACAAGTCGCCGCCAGCGCAGTTCGAACGACCGCCCGCAACGGTACTCTGGCTACCGCTCGCGGTGTTGAGTTCGCCCCCGCTTACAGTGCTTGTAGTTCCGAGCGCCTTGTTGCCACTGCCCCCGCTAACGGTGCTTGCCGGCCCATCGGCGGTATTGAATGAACCCCCGCCCATGGCAGTGTCCGCAGAGGTTGCATCGTTGAATCTGCCACCAGCAATCGTGCTTCCAGTGCCGCTCGCGATGTTGCCAATGCCGCCGCCCACGGTTGCGAAAACGCTATCCGCAACCGTGCCCGCTGCATTGCCTGCCTGATTGTTGAAGCCGCCGCCCACCGCGCCGTAGTGGTCGGTAATGCGGTTGGGCGCCTCTTGAGCAAAATCCGGATCGCTATCACCGGTCGGTATCCCGCCGCCGGAGATCGTCGCACCGCGCACGCCCGCAGTGACGCTGTTGGCGCTCGAACCCGCGATCACATTCGCTGTGATCGGGTTCCCGCCGAACAGCACGCTGCTGGGCTCCAACCGCAGGCTTTGCACATTGCGCGTGCGCAGGACCAGTGGCTGGTTATCAGTCGTGCCGATGAAGTTGCTTGCCGGGTTGGTCCCGGCGTTGCCCAGTCGCCCCCAGGCATCGGCCGAACCGGCGGGTCCGGCGGGTCCAGTGGCACCCGTCGCACCAACGGGGCCTGCCGGGCCGGTTGGACCCACCGGTCCGGTCAATCCCGTTGGCCCTGCAGGGCCAGCAGGCCCGATCGGCCCGACAGGTCCGGCAGGTCCGGCAGGTCCGGCAGGTCCAACTGGTCCGGAGCTGGAGGATTCGCAGGTCACCGTGCCATTGGCGTTGACCACGCGAATCGATTGTCCGCTGGGGCAGTTGCCGGTCACCCGTACCTGGATAGAGGCGGGATTGACATCGCTGGCTTGCAGACTGCCATCGACCACGCTGGTGGTGGTGACTGAATCGGCCAATGCCGTGGCCGCCGACAGCGCATAGGGCGTCGCCGTCAATTCGGTGCGCGGGCTCAAGGTCTCGAAAGATCCTGAACCCGCCGGCTTGATGCGAATCTCCAACCATTGCCGGTCGCCGGCAAACTGCGCTGCGCCAAAGTTCAGCGGCAGCGAAAACAGACCATTGGCAACTGCAACCGCATTGGCGCTTTGGGTGGTGCCAATCTGTGCGCCACCGGCGAGTGCGTCGTACAGCCGGAACTCCATATCAAAGCTGGCACTGGCCGGACTGCCACCGGTGCGCAGTTCACCCTGATAGGTGAATGCTGGGCTCAGCGCCTCGGCCGAGGCAGACGAGGGCGGCAGCAAGGTAGCCCCCAAGAGCAGGGCGGCAAGCACGGCGGACGAAGAGTGCAGCTTGGCGAGCAGTGGCATGGTCTATGACTCCGGAAAAGTAAACCTGTGAAGCTCCGTTCGACTCCGCGCGGAGTCCGGTCTGGGCTGTGCCTTGACGGGCTGTTCTTGCGGGTCAGTGCGCCACGCTGTGGCCGCGTCAGTTCTCGAAGCCGCTGGCGAAAATCGGGTCACTCGCAGGCGCGTTCGCGCCACCGCGCAGAAAACCACCCCGCAGCTGGTAGCTGGCGCTGCTCAACGGTGGCCCTGCATCGGGCTGACCGATCGTCACCGTCAGGGAATGTGTCGCGTTGCTCGTGACCCCTCCGCCCGCGTCCACCGTCTGTCGCGGAACCTGGTAGCTCGCACTGGCGGATTGACTCCATGCCGTCGGCCATGGCGATAGAACCAAAAGCAGGACGGCGAGAACAATGGCAGCGCGGCTGCGACTGCTGGCCCTCTGCGGGACAGGGGACCAAAGGCGATCACCTCCGGATCCCGGACCACAGCGCGAGTGGCTCCGGTGTAAAGAGTCATTCGTCGTCATAGTCACGAAGTCGCCTGGGGAAGCCGAATAGATCCAGGGAGTGATTTTGGGGCGCATGTCGGGCGTCGCTCTAGTGGACTCCTTTACATCTACGGAGCCGAGCGCGAAACGCGACACAAGTCGACGGACTCGCCGCCTGATTGGCAGCTGGCTCGACCGCAGCGCTGTCGATCAGGTCCTACTGGATCAGCCAACCCGACACCGGCAGCGGTCAGTCCAAAAGCATCCATGGCTTCGATAGCTTGTGCTTACGGCTCAAGCAGCGCCGCCCGAATAGCCTTGGCGACGGTACGCGGCCAGCCCTGGTGCGCAAAGCCATCTTGCTTAGTACACTTGTGCAGTTGTACAAGAGTGCCCGAAATGCAGATCACAGTCGACACATCCGCGCTGATTGCGGTCATCACTGCCGAGAAGTGCAAGCCCGCCATTCTGGCTTCCACACGAGGCAAGACGCTCGTCGCGCCACCGTCGATTCACTGGGAAATCGGCAA
>JALHRS010000038.1 GCA_022841325.1 Lysobacterales bacterium
GCGCCGGCGGCCGCGGCTTGGCCCGCCGGGCGCCGCGCGCTTGCCGTCGCTGCGCTCAGCGCGGGCAAGCGGGCGCGCGGACCCGACCTACGACTCCTCTGGCAGCACCTGCGCGGTGACCTTGAACCGGCGTCATTGCGACCCCGGACTTGATCCGGGGGAAGCAATCCAGTGGCGTGCGGCGATACTCTGGATTGCTTCGTCACTCCGTTCCTCGCAATGACGCCGGCTTTGCCCGGTGGCCCTTAGCCCGCGCCCTCAGGGCTCCTCGACCTCATAGCCTCGCGCCCGCAGGGCTTCGACGTAACCGTCCGGGCGCAGGATCATCGACATCGGCAGGATGGCGAAGGTGATCTGGTTCTTGGCCATCGCTGTTTCGGCGGCGTCCAGCCAGGCCTCCTTGAGGCGCTCGAAGAGATCGTCGAGGCCGCGTTCGCGGGTGACCCGGGACTTCAGGATGGCATCGGCGCAGGCCTGATTCTGGTCGGAGAAGGGCAGGCCGCGCAGGGCTTCGATGTCACCCGTGGCCCAGGCATTGGCGCGATCGCGCATGGTGTCGAGGTCGGTTTCCAGGCGATCCAGGGTCTTGGCGAAGCAGTCCAGGTCATCCAGGCTGGTCTTGGCGAAATCCTTGATGGCCTGCCTGGGATCGCCGATGTCGATCTTGATCTCCGGGCTGGTCATCGGAATGTCGTGCTTCTTCGCGGTCTTCCTGACCAGCGGATAGACGATGCTGTCGTTGCTGAGGCCGGCACGCTTGATGGCCTTCTCGTAGAGCTTCTGCGACGCAAACAGCGGTCGCTGCTTCTCGATGCTGCGGCTGCGTCCGATGTACTTGGCCTTCAGCGGCAGCCAGCGCGCATAGAGCTCGGGCGGCACCACATCCACCAGTTTTTCCTTGTCCGGGTTCTTGCGCGAGCCCATCGCCGCCGGCAGCAGCAGCATGCCCTTGAACCAGCCGATCTTGGTGGTCAGGCTGGCCTTGGTCGGCAGCAGCACTTCCTGGGATTCGATCACCGCCTGTTCGACCTCGCGCGACACCCATTTCATGCGCTTGGGCAGCGGGTACTGGGTGCCGAGCACCCACATGAAATGCTCGCCTTTGGAGATACGCCACAGGCCCGGCCCGGGCAGTTCGCCGCTGACCACGATGGCGTCCATCATCTGCCCGCTGGCCGGGATTTCCTGCTCAGCTGGGAGCGCCAGGCTGGCGGAATCCGGGGCGGGCGGCGCTTGTGGCGCCTGGGCGTGGAGGGGAGCGGCAAGCGCCGCAAGCAGCAAGAGCAACAGGTGCGAATCGCGCATGGGAGTGTCCGTTACAGATCGTCGCGAAGTCTCGCGAAGTCAGGAGTTCCGGCGCGTGAAGTTCCTGTTAGCCAGTGACCAGTTGACAGCGGCGGTTCAGCCGCCCGACCGTTCCGCCGCCAGCCAGTCGCGCATCCGGGCGTAGACGTCGGCTCGGCTGAGCAGATCGAAATGGCCACACTCGTGGGCAATCCAGCGGTGATCCTCTGGAAAAGCCAGCGAGCGACGCGGATCACGATGCTCGCCCAGAGCGCTGGCGACTGGCACCAGACCGTCGCCCGGCCAGCGCCGTCGTTGCTCCACAGCCGGGGCCCGGGTGGCAGCGATGGCGTAACAGCGGACCGCCGGCGGCAGCGGCGCCATGGCCCGCGTGTCGCGATGACGGTCCTGGCTGCTCTGTCTGTCGATCAGCCGACCGAAGCGCAGATCCTTGATGCCGGCACTGCGACTCTCGCCGAGTTTGATCAAGGGGGCGCTGTAGGGGCTGAGCCCGATCAGTGCGTCGGCCCAGCTGCCGGCGCGCTCCAGCGGCGCACCGTGATGCGGCGTGCCGAGGAAGACCATGCTGCGCAGAAGCTGCGTCCATCCGTGGGCTTCCGCACTGGCCTGGTGCACGGCGCTGCGGGCGACCAGACCCCCCATGCTGTGGCCGAGCAGGGTCAGCGATGCCAGCGGCTGCGGCCAGGTATCCACCAGCTGCTGCAGCAGCGCGGCCAGTTCGCGGCCGTTTTCGGCGACGTGGCGGCCGCTGTTGTAGTGCAGATACACGGGTGTGTAGCCCAGCTCCTGTGCCAGTGCAGCGCCGTGATCATGGCCCTCGCGGCGCCATTGTCTATCGTTCATGCACAGCCCGTGGAGCATGAGCAACAGGTGCGGGCCAGGATTGGGCAGGGCACCCGACAAGGACGCAGCGTCGAGTTCCAGCGCCTGGGCGCCGTGCCGAAACTGCATCGGGATGGCCAGCGGGTTGGCGCTGCGATCCAGGTGATCGCCGAAGACCCCGTTCAGCGCTGCCACGACCGCATCGCGTAGCGGCGGTGGCTGCTTGCCGGCGAGCAGTGGCTTGGCCAGCTGCAGGCCGGCATCCAGCCCGTGCCCGACCAGTCGACTGACGCCACGCACCGAGCGGTAGACCAGGCCGGCGATGCCCTTGGCCGGGCCCTGACGCGGCTTTCCCAGTGCCGGCGCCAGCCCGGAGATGTTCCGGTGCATGGACTCGACGATGGAAGTCACGCCGGAAACGGCATCGATGGCCAGTCGGCCGGCGCCGCGCAGATCATCGCCCAGATGGCTACCGGCTTTGCCGCGCCCTTTTGCTGCTGTCGTCATTGCCTTCCCTCCGACGCTGTGTCCTTGTACCCCGACGTCATGGTGCACTTGCTCAAGGCAGAAATGGCGCCCGATGTCGGTGCGCGGCGGTCGCCGCGCGCGCCAGTCTGGTGCAATCGGGCGCGCCGGATGAAGTCGCGCTTGACCTTCTCCGTGCGCGTCGGCAACCTGAGTGAACTTGTCGGGAGCATCAATGAGCGGGACCCCTGAGTGCTTTGATGAAATGGGATGGCCAGACCAGACCCGAGCGCCCTACGCGCTGGTCGATGCCTGGCTGAAATCGCTGCCGAGGCAGCAGCTGGAGCTCAAGCGCCGCGAAGCCGAGAGTCTGTTCAGACGCATCGGTATCACTTTCGCGGTGTACACCGACGGCGGCGACCCGGAGCGCCTGATTCCCTTCGATCTGATCCCGCGGGTGCTGGCGCAGGCCGAGTGGCAGAACCTCAAGCGTGGCCTGGAACAGCGGGTCAAGGCGCTGAACGCCTTCATCCATGACGTCTATCACGACCGCGAGATCATTCGCGCCGGTCGCGTGCCCGAGCATCTGGTGCTCAACAATGCCCAGTTCCGGCCGGAGATGGCCGGCTTCGATGTGCCCGCCGGCATCTACAGCCAGATCGCGGGCATCGACATGGTGCGCACCGGACCTGATCAGTATTACGTGCTCGAAGACAATTGCCGCACGCCCTCGGGCGTGTCCTACATGGTCGAGAACCGCGAGGTCATGCTGCGGCTGTTCCCGGATCTGTTCCGACGGGCTGCGGTGGCACCGGTGGCCCATTACCCGGACGAATTGCTGGAAACGCTGCGCTCGGTACCGCCGGCCAACTGCAAGGGCGAGCCCACCGTGGTGCTGCTGACGCCGGGCATCCACAACAGCGCCTACTATGAACACGCCTTTCTGGCCGACGAGATGGGTATCGATCTGGTCGAAGGCGCCGATCTGCTGGTACAGAACGACGTCTGCTACATGCGCACGACCTCCGGACTGGAGCGGGTCGATGTGATTTACCGCCGCATCGACGACGACTACATCGACCCGCTGGTGTTCAACCCGAGCTCGATGCTGGGCGTGCCGGGGCTGTATTTCGCCTATCGCGCCGGCAACGTCAATCTGACCAATGGCATCGGCGCCGGTATCGCCGACGACAAGGCGGTCTACATCCACGTGCCCGAGATGATCCGCTTTTACCTGGGCGAGGAACCGCTGCTGTCGAATGTGCCGACCTGGGATTGCCGCAAGGCCGACGATCTGAACTATGTGCTCGCCCACCTCGACGAGCTGGTGGTCAAGGCCGTTCACGGCTCGGGCGGCTACGGCATGCTGGTCGGGCCGCATGCCAGCAAGGCCCAGCTGGCCGAGTTCACCCAGCTGCTGAAGACCCGGCCCACCGATTACATCGCCCAGCCGACGCTGGCCCTGTCCACCGTGCCGACCTTCGTCGAACAGGGCATCGCCCCGCGGCATGTGGATCTGCGCCCCTTCGTGCTCAGCGGCGGCGATCGCATCCGCATTGTTCCTGGCGGTCTGACCCGCGTGGCCCTGACCGAGGGCTCGCTGGTGGTCAATTCCTCGCAGGGCGGCGGGACTAAAGACACCTGGGTGCTGGAGACCTGATGCTCGCCCGAACTGCCGAAAGTCTGTACTGGCTGGCCCGCTACGTGGAGCGCGCCGACTATGTCGCGCGCCTGCTGCAGGGCGCCGGCCACATGAGCGCGGTACGCGTGGATGCCGAACGCAGCAGCGAGTGGGAATCGGCGCTGGTGGCCTCGGGTTGTCACCACGACTACTTCGCCAGCCGTGACACCGCCAATGCCGAGGGCGTGATTGCCTATCTGGCCTTTGACCAGAATAATCCCTCCTCGATCGTCAGCTGCATAGGTACCGCCAGGCGCAACGCGCGTACCGTGCGCACGGCGCTGACCGCCGATATGTGGGATGCGGTCAACAGCACCTGGCTGGAGTTGCGCGAGTTCGACTTTGCGGCCATGGACGATGACCGTCTGACCGCATTTCTGGATTGGGTGAAAGCCCGCGCCGGTCTCTTTCATGGCGTCTACGCCAGTACCATGCTGCGCGCCGACGGCTTTCATTTCGCCCGGCTGGGACAGTTCATCGAGCGCGCCGACAACACGTCACGCCTGCTCGACGTCAAGTATCACGTCAAGCTGCCCAGCGCCGAGGACGTCGGCGGCGTGGTCGATTACTACCAGTGGCTGGCGATCCTGCGCGTGCTCGCGGCGCGGCGGGCCTATCGGGTGCTGTTCAAGACTTCGGTGGCGCCGATACACGTGGCTGAATTATTGATCCTGCGGCCGGAATTTCCGCGCTCGCTGGTGTTCTGCTACGAGCAGATCACCAGTCAGCTCGATCAGATCCAGGGGCATGATCCCAAGCGCAGCGCCGAGGGCAAGCGCCTGGCCCATTCCATGTACGCGCAGCTGCGTTTCGGGCGCATGGATCACATCTTCAAGAGTGGTCTGCATGAGTACCTGACCGATGTGATCGTGCGCAATGACGAGCTGACGCGCGAGATCGCCCAGGGATATTTCTTCTAGCCCAACGCCAGGCGCCGATCATCTTGTCGTATCGGTAACAGGACCGGAGTTCGCATGCAGCTCTCGATACACCACAGCACCATCTACCGCTACGACGAGGCCGCGCATCGGGTGTTCCAGGCGCTGCGGCTGTGGCCCATACCCGGCAGCGGTCAGGTGATCCGCTCCTGGCGGGTGGAGATCGACGGCGAGCGCCTGGAACCCACCTGTGTCGATGGCTTCGGCAATCCGGCCGCCACGCATGTGATCGATCGGCTGGTGGACTCGATCAGGATCACCGTACGTGCCGAGGTCCAGACCCAGGATCGCAGCGGCGTGCTCGGCGAAAGCACCGAGCCGCTGCCACCTGCCTATTTCATGAATTCCACCCCTTTGACCGCGCCCGATGTCGCCCTGCAGGAGCTTGCCGCCACCTGCCGCGACGAAGGCGATGGCGAAGTCGCGCTGATTCATCGTCTTTGTACCGCGGTGAGCGAGCGCATCGACTATCAGCCCTACACCACCCATGTCGCGACCTCGGCCGCTGAAGCCCTGAGCGCCGGCGCTGGCGTCTGTCAGGATCATGCTCACGTGCTCATCAGCTGCGCCCGGGTGCTCGGATTTCCGGCCCGCTACATCAGCGGCTATCTGTGCGCCGGCACCGGGTCTGCCGCTGCCAGTCACGCCTGGGCCGAAGTCTGGATCACCGACCTCGGCTGGGTCGGCTTTGATCCGGCCAACCGGGTCTGCCCCGACGAGCGCTATGTGCGCGTTGCCGTCGGCCGTGACTACAACGATGCCGCACCCGTGCGCGGCGTACGCCACGGCGGCCTGGCCGAAACCCTGGAAGTGTCGGTGCAGGTGGGCGACGGCTCGCAGTAGGGGCGGGGCACGGGGCACGGGGCACGGGGCAAGGGAGAAGCCATTGCTCTTGTGGGTCCAGACTTGTCTGGACGCTCTTGAGCTTCAAAAGAGGCAAGGGGCACGGGAAAAGCCTGGTGCTGTTGTGGGTCCAGACTTGTCTGGACACTCTTGAGCTTCAAGGAGGGACGCACGCCTGCGCGGCCGCTTTTGCTCTGGAGGGACGCGCGCCTGCGCGGCCGCTCTTGACTCTTGCCGTGGACCGCCCAAAGCGGCGCCGCAGGCGCGGCGCCCTCCTTCGGCTGCTCTTGCGCGCCGCACCCGACCCGGCGCGCTATGCTCCTTCCCCGAAAATCGAAGCCAGGGAATTCCCCCAGATGACTTATTGCGTTGGCCTGCTGCTGGACGAGGGCCTGGTGATGCTGGCCGACACCCGCACCAATGCCGGCATGGACAACATCTCGGTGTTTGCCAAACTGCAGGTCTTTCACACCCCGGGCGAGCGCATGATCTCGATCATGACCGCCGGCAATCTGGCGATCTCGCAGGCGGTGGTGAACCTGATTCAGGATGGTCTGGCCGATCCCGAGACCGGCGCCATACAGACCATCCATAACGTGCCGACCATGTTCAAGGCCGCTGCCCTGATCGGCGAGGCGGTGCGCTGGGTGCACAAGAACCACGCCGATGCCATGCGCAAGCAGGATGTGGGATTCGACGTCTCGATACTGCTCGGCGGGCAGATCGCCGGGCGCACGCTGCGCCTGTTCAACATCTACGCCGCTGGCAACTTCATCGAGGCCACCCGCGATACGCCCTTCCTGCAGATCGGCGAACACAAGTACGGCAAACCCATCCTTGATCGGGCGGTCAACAGCAGCACCACGCTGACGGACGGGGTGAAACTGGCACTGATCTCGATGGACTCCACGCTCAGATCCAACCTCAGCGTGGGTCTGCCGCTGGACCTGCTGGTCTACAAACGCGATGAGCTGGTGGCGCCGGTGCAAAGACGGATCTGCGAGAACGACGACTACTTCCTGATGATCCGCGAGCGCTGGTCGTCGGCGCTGCGCGAAGCCCATCGCAACATTCCGGCCCCGGATTGGGCGCTGGATTGACCTGGGTCGGCATCGCCGGTGGGACCGGCTTCAGCCGCGACAGAGGTTTTCTGGAGGCCGAAGCATCGCCGGCTGAGCCCGCTCCCACAGTTACGCGCTGCACCGGCCGCTATTTCTTGTCCATCTGCTTGACCATGCCGGAAAGGCCGCCGGCCAGGGCGAAAGCCTCGAATCCGAGCTTGGTCAGGATGTAGGCAGCCGCAGCGCTGCGTTCGCCGGTGTTGCAGTAGCACAGGTAAGAGCGCTCGCGCTCCAGATCGAAGGCGTATTCGCGCAATCGGTACAGGGGCATGTTGAGTGAACCCTTGATGGCGCGCTCGCTGAACTCCTCCGGCAGGCGCACGTCGATGACGCCGGCGCCCTGACGCACCAGGATCGAGGCCTTGCCGGGCGTCAGCCATTCCACGGTGGGCTGCTTCAGCAACTCGCTGAAGTCGCTCTTCTTCAGGCGCATGAGTTTGCCCGGTTTCATCATGGTCACCGAGGCATTGCGCACGCTGTTCGACAGCAGTGCGTCTTCGCCGAAACTGTCGCCGCGCACCAGGTAGGCCACCACGGCCGGATCACCGTCGCCGGACTGCAGCACGCTGGCGGCGCCGTCCTTGATCACATAGAAATAATCGCCGTCATCACCTTCGCGGATGATGGTCTGGTTCTCGCTGACGCTCAATTCCTCGAAGCGCGAGAACAGTCGTTCCAGATTGCCGGCCGGTACCCGGCGCATGGCGTTGTTCTGCAGCAGGCGGAAGATCCAGCGATTGCCGTCCGGGTGCTTGTCCAGCAGCTTGAACTCGGCGCTGCGCGTGAGCTGGTCGAAGGTGATGACCTTTTCCAGGAAGCGCCGGTCCAGCGACACCATGGTCGCGGTCAGCGACTGCACCGAAGCGGTGAAGCGTCGTGGCATCAGATCGCCAATCGGATAGCGACCCTGCAGCGAATCGGCGACGATGTCCTTGCGCTTGCCGTCGGGATAGTCGCCAGCGATGACCCCACTCAGCAGATAGTGGGTGATCTCATCCTGGTCGCCGGCCTTGAACAGCACATGGCCCTTGCCGTATTCGTCCGAATCCGCCTCATGGGCAATCACGTCCAGATGTTCCGGACGCAGCGAATCCAGCGGGTAGAGATGCTTGAGCTGACTGGCGTCTATAGACATGGCCCGACCTACGCAGCGCGATGGCCCGAATATAGCCCGATCAGGGTGGGTGGTTGTCGGTTGTCGGTTGTCGGGACTCGGGACTCGGGACTCGGGACTCGGGACTTGGGACTCGGGACTCGGGACTCGGGACTCGGGACTCGGGACTCGGGACTCGGGACCCGGGACCCGGGACCCGGGACCCGGGACCCGGGACAAGAACCCGCGGCGTCATTGCGAGGAGCGCAGCGACGAAGCAATCCAGAGCATCGCCGCACGTCCCTGGATTGCTTCCCCCGGATCAAGTCCGGGGTCGCAATGACGCCAAGACCCGTAGCCTTTCCCCGTGCCCCGTGCCCCGTGCCCCGTGCCCCGTGCCCCGTGCCCCGAGTCCCGACAACCGACAACCGACAACCGACAACCCAGAACCGGCTTCACCGCGCTCAGGCCCGCAGGAACTGCCTCACCACCGGGTTCTCGGTCTCGTCCACGCAATCGAAGCCCAGTGCATCCAGGCTCGCGCGCAGGCTGGCGGCGTCCTCGGCGTCGACGACCTCGATGCCGGCAAAGACCCGGCCGTAGGCGGCGCCGTGGCTGCGGTAATGGAACAGGGTGATGTTCCAGCGCGTGCCCATCTGTTCGAGGAAGCGCAGCAGAGCACCGGGGCGCTCCGGGAATTCGAAGCGATAGACGCGTTCTCGGCCGTTGATCTCGGCGCGACCGCCAACCATGTGGCGCACATGCAGCTTGGCCAGTTCGTTGTCGGTGTAGTCGCTGACGGCATAGCCTTCGGCCGCCAGTTGGGTGGCGATCTCGCGGCGCTCGGCGGTGCCGCGGCGCAGACTGATGCCGACATAGATCTGCGCGGCTGCGGCCGGCGTGTAGCGGTAGTTGAACTCGGTGACGCTGCGGGGGCCGAGCGCCCGGCAGAAACGCAGGAAACTGCCGGGTTCTTCCGGTATGCCCACGCCAAACACCGCTTCGTGCGATTCGCCGATCTCGGCGCGTTCGGCCACATGGCGCAGCCGGTCAAAATTGACATTGGCGCCGCTGGCGACCGCGCACAGCGTGGCCCCGGGCTGCTTGAGTGTCTCGGCGTAACGCTTGAGGCCGGCCAGCGCCAGCGCGCCGGCGGGCTCCAGCATCACGCGGGTATCGTCGAACACGTCCTTGATCGCGGCACAGATCTCGTCGGTATTGACCAGCACCATGCCGTCGATGTGCTCGCGCAGCACCCGGAAGGTGTGATCGCCGATGCGCTTGACCGCCACACCATCCACGAACAGGCCGACCTGATCCAGCGTGACCGGCTGCCCGGCCTTGAGCGCGGCATCCAGGCAGGCCGCGTCTACAGGCTCGACACCGATGACCTTGATCTCGGGCCGCAGCGCCTTGATGTAGGCGGCCATGCCGGCCGCCAGTCCGCCGCCGCCGACCGGAATGAAGACCGCGTCGATCGGCCCGGAATGCTGTCGTAGCAGCTCCATGGCCACCGTGCCCTGGCCCGCGATCACCGCCGGATCGTCGTAGGGATGGACGAAGGTCAGGCCGCGTTCGGTTGCCAGGCGTTTGCCGACTGCGGCCGCGGCGTCATAACCATCGCCTTCGAGAATGATCTCGGCGCCGTAGGCGGCCACGGCCTCGACCTTGATCGAGGGCGTGGTGCTCGGCATCACGATGGTGGCGCGACAGCCGAGCTCACGCGCGGCCAGGGCCACGCCCTGGGCGTGGTTGCCTGCCGACACGGCCAGCACGCCGGCGGCGCGCTCCTCGTGGCAGAGGCTGGCCATCTTGTTGTAGGCGCCGCGCAGCTTGAAGGAAAACACCGACTGCAGGTCTTCACGCTTGAGCAGCACGCGGTGCCCGAGCCGGCGCGACAGCCGCTGGGCTTCGGTCAGCGGCGACTCGATTGCCACTTCGTAGACGCGTGAGGTCAGTACCGCGCGCAGATAATCGGGGATCGGATCCATGAACATCGCTTCCTTCGGTAGCTGATGTTGCATTGCAACAGGCAAAGCGTGCAACCGGGCCGGGCTTGCAGGTGATTGACGACGGCCGGCGGCACGCACAGCATCCGCGCGTTCTCCGTTCTGAAATCGAGCCCATGTTCGCAGCCCTGCGGCAGCTGCCGCGCACGGTCTGGCTGATCGGCCTGCTGAGCCTGCTCAACGACAGCGCCAGCGAGATGCTGTATCCGCTGATTCCGCTGTATCTGGCCTCGGTGCTGATGGCCGGCCCGCGCGCGCTCGGCATCATCGAAGGCATCGCCGAAGCCACCGCCAGCCTGCTCAAGCTATTCTCCGGGGTGATCGTCGATCGCACCCGGCGCAGCAAGCCGTGGATCGTGTTCGGCTACGGACTGGCCGGTCTGGGGCGGCCGCTGATTGCTTTTGTCAGCTCCTGGCCATGGCTGCTGGTCATTCGTTTCACCGATCGGGTCGGCAAGGGCCTGCGCTCATCGCCCAGAGATGCGCTGCTCGCCGCCAGCGCCGGTCCCGATCGACGCGGACTGGCTTTCGGCCTGCATAGAGCCATGGACAATGCCGGTGCCGTGGTCGGCCCGCTGCTGGCTTTTGCGCTGCTGGGGGCTGGCGTGGAATTGAAGCAGGTCTTCCTGTGGTCGATCGTGCCGGCGATCTTGTGCGTGGTTCTGGCCTTGGCCATCCGCGAGCCGCCGCTGGCGCCGCGGGCCGCGGCGCCGCGCCCCTTCGATTGGCGCATGCGCGACCTGCCGCCGGTCTACAAACGCTATCTGGTGGTCGTTGGCCTGTTCACACTGGGCAATTCCTCGAACATGTTCCTGCTGCTGCGGGCCCATGAACTGGGTGTGCCGCAGGCGCAGATTCCGCTGCTGTGGGCGGCGGTGTCGGTAGTCGCCATGCTGTTTTCGACGCCGTTGTCGGCCCTGTCCGACCGCTACGGCCGGGAGCGGCTGCTGGTGGGCGGCTATCTCGCTTATGCCGGTTTCTATTTCGTGCTCGGCGGCCTGGGGCAGGGTGGTCTGCTGCTCTATGGCCTGTTCGCCTTCTACGGTCTGTTTCTGGCCGCCACCGAGGGTGTGGAGAAGGCCCTGGTGGCCGATCTGGCCCCCGAAGAGCGGCGCGGCACCGCCTTTGGCTGGTTCAACCTCATCGCCGGCATCACGCTGCTGCCGGCATCGGTGATCTTTGGTGGCTTGTACCAGGCGGCCTCGCCACTGCTGGCTTTTGGCTTTTCCGGAGGCTGTGCCGCCCTGGCCGCGCTGCTGCTGTTGCTGTGGGTGCGGGTGCCGGCAAGTAAAGCCTGACCGTGTTGCGCTCTGGCGCTTCCCGCACGCCCGAAGCGCCGCACACCCTGCCGAGCAAGCTCGGCACTACCAAAGCCTTGTACACCACAGCTCTGGTAGAGCGGAGCTTGCTCCGCTGCTTCTGCTGGGCTTTGGCTCTTGCTCTTCCGACCACGCCAAGAGCCGCACACCCTGCCGAGCAAGCTCGGCACTACCAAAGCCTCGTGCACCGCAGCTCTGGTAGAGCGGAGCTTGCTCCGCTGCTTCTGCTGGGCTTTGGCTATTGCTCTTCGCGCCGCCCGAAGAGCCGCACACCCTGCCGAGCAAGCTCGGCACTACAAAAGCCTCGTACACCACGGCTCTGGTTGCACCCGATCGCAGAGGGTGCAACGATCCGATCCAGATTGTTTCGGATGATCGGATCATGGCCAAACATCGGTGGCTGTCAGCCCTCTGTCTGTTGACGATGGTCCTGAGCGCATTCGCTCCGGGACTCGCTGCCCAGGAAATGATCAATCTGAGATTGAACGGCCGTCCGGTCACCTTGCCGGTGGAAACGCCGGTGCTGATCGATCAGGTGCCGGGCACCCTGGCCGATCTGCGCGGCTATCCCGATGGTCTGCAGATGGAATGGACACGCCAGCTCGGCCCCCAGAAAGGCCTCGGCAATCCGGTCTTCAGTTTCAGCCTGATCGGTCCGGTGACCAGCACCACGCCGTTCCGGGTGCTGGGCCAGGCGATCACGGTGAACGGCGACACCGTCCTGGCCGGCGTGGGCCCGGATCTGAACCTGCCGGTGAACACGCCGGTGGTGGTGGCTGGCTTGCTCGACCCCAACGGCAGCGTGCTGGCCACGCTGATCGAACGCCGCGGTCAGTTCGGGCAGACCTTCCTGCTGAGTGGGTCGGTGCAGGCTATTGACGCCAATCTCTCCCAGTTGCGGGTGGGAAATCAGTGGCTCAGCTATGCCGGCGTGAGTTTCATCTTCTGTACCGAGCCGCTGCCGCAGATCGGCGAGTTTCTGGCGGTACGGGCGCAATCGCAGCCCAGTTTCCAGCCCGGTACGGTACTGACACAGGTGATCTCGGGCTATTGCCTGACGCCGGTTCCGCCCGGCACGGCCGGCGCCTCCGGCATGCTGGAGGGAATCATCACCCAGATCGTGGACGCCAGCGAGTTCCGGATTGGATCGCTCAGGGTATGGGTGTCGACCCCAACCGAATTCGTCCACGGCGGGCGCGATGAACTGGCGGTGGGCATGCCGGTGATCATCGAGGGTAGCTATGTCGATACCCAGGAATTCAATGCGGCGGTGATCGAATATGTGCGGCCGGTGGTGCGCTTCCAGGTGCCGGTGACGCCGGCGCAGGTCACGCCGGGGGTGTCGATCAGCCCCTTTGAGCTGCTGGTGCGCGCCAGTCCGCAGGCGCGCGACGAGGACCTGATTCTGGCCAATGGCTTGACCCAGAGCCGTCAGGTCGAAGTCCGTGGCTACATCGACGGCCTCGGGCGGCTCTACGCCACCCGGGTACGCGATCGCGGCAACCCCAACAACAACGCCGTACGCCTGCGCGGACCGGTAGAGGTCATTGCCGATCCGCTGCTGACCATCCAGGGCCTGACGGTAGACACCACCGGGGTGAACATCTTCGACGAGTTCGGCGTGTTCATGACCCGACCGCAGTTCTTCGCGGCCCTGCGCTTGAACGATCTGGTCGACTTCAGCGGCGCCAGCTACAACCCGGCCACGCGCACGCTCAGCGGCGGCACCGTGGTCTATATCGGTGCCGAACCGCTACCGCCGCCAGCGCCCGAACGCGGCAACCTGCCTTTCATCAACAACGGCACGGTGACCGGCTACTCCAGTTCCACGCCCTTGTTCAGGGATGGTTTCGAGGGGTAGTCAGCTTGCGGGGAAAGCCGTGTTGGCGCGACCTGCGCACGGGCCATGGGCTGGCGCGGACGGGGCTCTTGTAGGTCCAGACTTGTCTGGACGCTCTTCGCCCGGTGATGAAAGGGCTTCGAGGAGGGACGCGCGCCTGCGCGGCCGCTCCTGGGCTAAAGGCAAGGCCAAGCGGCGCCGCAGCGCGGCGCCGTCCACGTCAGCGATCCACAGCTTCCGGCCAGAAGTCTCACGCGGAGGCGCGGAGGCCGCGGAGAAAGGCCAAGGGCCCTTGTTGGCGATTGCACATCTCCGCGTTCTCCGCGCCTCCGCGTGAACAAGCGGTCTTCATGACCCGATGCGAAGAGCCCCGGTGAGCCGCTGCGGGGCACATCGGGCTACGCGCACCAGGCGGGTTCATGGCGCACCTAGGCAGCGCCGGGCCGACACCGGTCTCTGGCAAATCCGCGGCCACCAGATCCGCCATCGCGACGCACCGACCTATGCCCTCTTGATGACACCGATGATCGCCAGCACCACTACGGCGCCGATGGTGGCGTTGATGATGGCGCCGATGATGCCGCCGCCGATGGCCAGGCCCAGCACGCCGCCGAGCAGCCAGCCGCCGACATAAGCGCCGATGATGCCGACGACGATGTTGCCGACCAGACCGAGTCCGCGGCCACGCATCAGCTGTCCGGCCAGCCAGCCGGCGATGGCTCCAATCAGCAGGAAGATCAACAGTGCGGTGACGGTCATGGCGAATGCTCCTCATCGGTTCTGGAGCGACTACGATTCACCGCTTCGGCTCATGCCGCAAGCAGAAGTTCGATCTGCACTGGTCCCGGGCGGCAGCCTCTCGTAAAGTGTGTGCATCCATTCAAGCTCGAGGGCAGCCATGGCTTTGGCAGAGTTGTATGCGGATCACCTGCGTGAACAGATGCGCCGTGCCGATGTGGCGCTGGAGCGCGCCGGCTTCGACCATCTGCTGATTCCCAGCGGCACCGAGCGCTACGGCTTTCTGGATGACCAGACCTATCCCTTCCGGCCCAATCCGCATTTCCTGTCCTGGCTGCCGCTGACCCAGCATCCCGGCTGCTGGATTGCCTACACGCCCGGTCAGCGCCCGCGGCTGGCCTACTATCAACCCGAGGACTACTGGCATGTGCCGCCGGCTGCACCATCGGGATTCTGGGTGGAGCATTTCGATCTGCAGGTGATCCGCTCACCGGAAGAAGCGGCGCAGTTTCTGCCGGCGGCTGCACGGGCCGCCATCATCGGCGAGGACAATGCCGCCATAGCCGGTTATGTGCCGAACAACCCCGAGGCGGCGCTGGCCTATCTGCACTATCACCGAGCCCGTAAGACGCCTTACGAGCTGGAACAGCTGCGCGCGGCCAGCCGCCGCGGCGCCCGCGGGCATCTCGCTGCCGAATCGGCTTTCCGGGCAGGCGCGTCGGAGCACGAAATCCATCTGGCCTTCTGCGCCGCCGCTGGTCATACCGATCACGGGCTGCCGTACGCCAACATCGTGGCCCTGAACGAGCATGGCGCCATTCTGCATTACCACCACACACCGGCACCGCGCCCCGCGGAGTCGCGCAGCTTCCTGATCGATGCCGGCGGCAGTGAGGCCGGCTACGGCAGTGACATCACCCGCACCCATGCCCGCGATCCGGGTCTGTTCGCCGATCTGATCGGGCAGATGGACGAGTTGCAGCAGGGGCTGGTGGCCGAAGTCCGTGCCGGCCGCGACTATCGCGAGCTGCATCTGCAGTGCCACCATCGGCTGGGCGGAATCCTGCAGCAGAGCGGCATCGTCAACATGAGTGCCGAGGCCCAGGTCGAGCGCGGCGTCACCAGCGTGTTCTTCCCGCATGGTCTGGGACACTTCCTGGGGCTACAGGTGCATGACGTCGGTGGCTTCCAGCGCGACGATCGTGGTGGCGAGATTCCCAAGCCTGCCGGGCATCCCTATCTGCGCCTCACCCGCAACCTGGAGCCCGGGCATGTGGTGACCATCGAACCCGGCCTCTATTTCATCCCAATGCTGCTGGCAAAGCTGCGCAATTCGGCCGATGCCGCACAAGTGAGCTGGGCACTCATCGATACGCTGCTGCCCTTTGGTGGTATCCGCATCGAAGACGATGTCCATGTCACCGAAGGCGCGCCGGAGAACCTCAGCCGCGACGCCTTCCGGGCATTGGCGGCCTGAGCCATGCCGCCGATGACCGCAGAGCGCCTCACCAACGCGCTGCAACATCGGCTGGAAGCGCTCTACGATCTGGATCTGCCGACGCGGGTGGCCGATCACGTCTTCAGCGACGCCGAACTGGCGCAGCGCTTGCGCGGCCGCGGGCAACGGCCTGCCCGTGAACAGCTGCTGTTGCAGCAAGGGGCCGACGAGCTGTCGCTGAGCCTGTATCTGGATCGCCAGCTGTTGCAGCCGCTGATCGAGCGCAATCCGCTGCGCGCCTTCGAGCTCGATCTGCTGGACGCTTTCGCGGCGGTCATCGAGGGCGTCAGTCATTTTGTCTGCGTGGTCTGGCACGCACTGCACCAGCGTCCATGCACGCAGCTGGAACTGGAGCTGCAGGCAGAAGTCGACAAGTTTGCGCTGCTGCACCAGCTCTGGCGCGAGCAGCGCGCCGACAGCCCGCAACCGTTGCTGGCCTGTTTGTTCGAGAACATCCGCTTCGAGCACGGCCTGGATGCGGTGGAGAGCGAACGCTATCGGCTGGCCAGCCATTACGCCGAGCGCTACTGCGGGGCCATGCAGCAACGCTTCCAGGGTCGGTTGGACCACCCGCAGGCGCGCAGCCAGCTGCGCCGTTTCTATCGCAGTCCGCAGACGGAAAAGGTGCGCTGCGCGTTGTCGGTGTAGCGGCTTAACCCCATTGCGTGCATCGGCGCGTTTCTCGGATCAACCCGGTCAGTTCCGGCCGGCCCAGACCCGAAGGAATCGCCATGAACCTCTGTCTTCGTCCCTTGCCCCTGGTGTTGGCCATGACCGCCGCGCTGGCGCTCGGTGCCTGTGCCCGCAACGGTGCGGCACCCGAGAGCGCCCGCGCCGATGGCGCCGAGCGGCGCCAGAATGAGTCGCGGGCCGATGCCCGTGACGAGTTGCTGGCCAAGGAGGAAGACCGGGCCAGGCCGCGCTCGCAGCCACCGCAGGAATCGAAGTTGGCTGCCCCGCTGGTCTCCCAGACCGGAATGGCGGTGGGCGCCGTGGCACCCGCACCGACCCATCTGCCCAGCGGCCCGCTGAACCGGTCCGGCGCCGGCGAGCCCACCGATACCGAGCGCTATGCCGACATCACGCCCAATGCGGTGATCGCTGCCAGCGAGCAGCCGGTTTCGACTTTTTCCGTGGACGTCGATACCGGCGCCTACAGCAATGTGCGGCGCTTTCTGGCCCAGGGCCAGATGCCGCCCACCGATGCCGTGCGCATCGAGGAGTTCATCAACTATTTCGACTACGCCTATCCGACGCCGGACAGCCGCGATCAACCCTTCAGCGTCAACACCGAACTGGCGCTGGCCCCGTGGAATCAGCAGCGCTGGCTGTTGCAGGTGGGCCTGAAGGGCTTCGAATTGCCGCTGGAGCAGCTGCCGGCCAGCAATCTGGTGTTCCTGCTGGATGTCTCCGGTTCGATGCAGAGCGCCGACAAGCTGCCGCTGGTCAAGCAGGCGCTGAAGCTCGTGGTCGAGCAGATGCGGCCGCAGGATCACATCGCCATCGTGGTCTACGCCGGCGCTGCCGGTCTGGTGCTGCCGTCGACCTCCGGCGCCGACAAGGCGCAGATCATTGCTTCTTTGGATGCACTGGAAGCGGGCGGTTCGACCAATGGCGGGCAGGGCATCCAGGTGGCCTATCAGGTGGCCCGCGAGCAGTTTGTCGAGGGCGGCGTCAATCGCGTGATCCTGGCCACCGATGGCGATTTCAACGTCGGCATGGTCGATCAGCAGGACCTTGAAGATCTGGTGACCCGCGAGCGCAAGAGCGGCATCGCCCTGACCACGCTCGGCTTTGGCCAGGGCAACTACAACGACCAGATCGCCGAACGTCTGGCCGATCTGGGCGACGGCAATCACGCCTACATCGACACCGAACGTGAGGCCCGCAAGGTGCTGGTGACCGAGCTCAGCGCCAACCTGCTGACCATCGCCAAGGATGTTAAGATCCAGGTCGAGTTCAACCCGGCAGTGGTCGCCGAGTACCGCCTGATCGGCTACGAAAACCGGATGCTGGCGCGCGAGGATTTCAACAACGACGCCGTCGATGCCGGCGAGATCGGTGCCGGCCACACGGTCACCGCCCTGTACGAGCTGACGCCGGTGGGATCAGCAGCCTTGCGACTGCCGCCGCTGCGCTACTCCAGCAGTGCGCAGGTCCAGGGCAAGTCCTCTGAAGTTGCTTTCGTGAAGCTGCGCTACAAGCTGCCCGAGCAGGAGCGCAGCCGCCTGATCGAGCAGACGGTCGCACGTCCGCGCCAGATGGGTGCCGGCTCCGCGCAGTTGCAGCTGGCAGCGGCCGTGGCCGCTTTCGGCGAGGCCCTGCGCGGTGGCAAGTATCTGGATGGATTCGCCCTCGGCGCCATCGCCGGGCTGGTGGCGGAACACCGCGGCCAGGACCGCTACGGCATGGTCGCCGAACTCGAGGATCTGGTCCGCAAGGCCGACGTGCTCAGCGGAGGCGAGGCGCCGGCGCAGATCGCCGTGGCGCGCTGATCGCGGATGAATCCGCTCCCACAGGGGGAGCTCACTGTGGGAGCGGGCTCTGCCCGCGATCGCTCTTAGGCCAGTAACAGGCCAGAAGCGGGACGCGAAGGACGCGAAGGAAAAGCAGCAAGAAGAGCCAAGGAAGATGATTGTGCTTGTCACAGGCCACATTGGCCGCGGCGCGGCCCGCGAAACTGGCACAGCCCTCACGTAGACCCTTCGGGTCAACGTGAGCTACTTCCAATTCCCTGCTGCGCGAACAAGAGCGCCGCCAGCGCAGAACGGATCTCAGGCCCGGCGCCATCCCTGAATCGGCTCTTCTTCGTGTCCTTTCTGCTTTTCCTTCGCGTCCTTCGCGTCCCGCTCGTCTTCAGGGTCCCCTTGGAGAGTCCCCGGCATGGCCGGTCGCGGATGAATCCGCTCCCACCGGGCGCGGGTTACTCCCAGAGGGTGACCTTGCGGGCGCTGAGGGTATAGGCCGAGGCGGCGATGTCGTTCTTGATGGTCTCGACGTTGAGCGTGCCTTCGATCCAGTAGGCGTCGTAGATCTCGGTGACCGGGATCGGCTTGGCCAGTCGCGCCAGGATGATCTGGTTCGGCGGCGGCGGCGGCACGTGGATGCAGGCGCCGAAGTAGGGCACGATGAAGAACTCGCTCATCTGGTTGTCGCTGTCGACCTCGACCGGCACGATGTAGCCGGCGATTCTGACCTGGCTGCCGTCCAGTTCCTTGATGACCTCGAAGCTGCCGGTCTGCTCGGCCTTGAACATGCCATCGTGGGCCACGGTGGGCGCTTCCATCAGCGCGTCCACTTCGTCCTTGGGCATCAGTTCCAGCCAGTCGAGTTCGCGCGGCGTGGATTCCGCCGCGAGCACGCCGCAGCTGGTCAGAAGCAGAAGAGATAGCAACAGCACACGCATGCGCTTGGGTCCGGTGAAAGAGGTTCAGGATTGAATGGTCAGGCCGTCGGCCAGCGATCGCCGATAGGCCAGCCAGGCTGGGATCAGTCCGGCGATCAGACCGCCGACGACTACCGCCAGGGTGAAGACTAGCTCGCGCGGCGTGAACGCGAAGGGAGCCAGGTACAGCCCGAATTGCGATGCCACCCAGGGCGCAGCCAGCAGCATGCCGAGCACCATCATCAGCGCGCCGAGCATTGCTCCCAATGCCGTGATGGTGGCCGATTCCAGCAGCAACAGCGTGGCGATCTGCCAGGGTCGGGCGCCGAGTGCACGCAGGATGGCCATCTCGCGGCGACGTTCATTCAGAGTCGTGACCAGGGCCGTGCTCATTCCCAGCAGCCCGGCCAGCACCACGCAGATCGAGATCAGCATCAATGCCGACTCGGCCACGCCCACCAGACTCCACAGCTGCGTCAGCGTGTAGGCCGGCATGATCGCCAGCAGCGGTTCGCCGGCATAGTTGTTGATCTGGCGCTGCAAGGCGAGCGCGGCTGTCCGGTTCTTCAGGCCGACGAAAACCGCGGTGATGCTCTCGGGCTTGTACTGGTCCGGATCTTGGCCGTGATCGTGATCGTGATCGTGGTCGTGGTCGTGATCGCGATCGCGATCAGGCCCGCGCCTGGGCATGCGCACGCCATGCTGCCAGTCGGCGTGGATGGCTTCCAGGCTCTGCAGCGACACGTGCACGGTGCGGTCGACCGGCGTTCCCGTTGCGGCGAGTATGCCGACCACGCGAAAGGGTTGATCGTCATGCACCATGATGTCGTGATTGCCGCCGCCATGGGCAACGACGATCGAGTCGCCCACCCGGTAGCCGAGCCTGGCGGCCACCGTGGCCCCTATCACCGCCTCGTGCAGGGCGTTGAAGGGCGCGCCCTCGGCAAAGCTCAGGGCCTGCGCCCGGCCATGGTGGTAGTGCTCGAAGTAGGCGCCGGTGGTGCCCATCACCCGAAAGCCGCGGTGCGAGTCCCCCAGAGAAATCGGAATCGCCCAGGCAATCTGCGGCTGCGCAGCCAGTTCCTCGAAGGTGCTGTAGCGGATGTTGTTGCTGGCATCGCCGATGCGGAACACCGAATACAGCAGCAGTTGTACCGGGCCGCTGCGGGCACCGACGATCAGATCGGTGCCGGAGATGGTGCTGGCAAAGCTCGCCCGGGTCTGCACCCGCACCCGCTCGACGAGGAGCAGCAGGGCCACGCTGATGGCAACGGTGAACAGGGTCAGGCCGACGGCGAGGCGCCGGTTCCAGAGGCTGGCGGAGGCAATGCGCAGCAGCATCAGCCCGTTCTCGCCCGATTGATGGCGCCGAGCTCGATGCGGCGATCGAACTGAGCCTCCAGACTGCGATCGTGACTGACAAACAGCAGCGCGGCGCCGGCGCGACGGCATTCTTCGAACAGCAGCGTCAGAAACTGGTCGCGACTGTCGCTGTCCAGTGCCGAGGTCGGCTCATCGGCAATCACCAGTTCCGGGGCGCCGATCAGTGCCCGCGCAGCGGCGACGCGTTGCTGCTGTCCCACCGACAGCGTTGACGCCGGGCGCCCGGCCAGTTCTGCCGGATCCAGCTGCAGGCGCTGCAGCAGCTGTTCGGCCGTGAGCGCACCGGCGGCGCTGCTGCGCTCACGGCGCCGGCGCGAGAAGCCACAGGCCAGATCGACGTTGGACTTCGCATCCAGATAGGGCAGCAGATTGAACTGCTGAAAGATGTAGCCGACATGATCGGCACGCAAACGATCCCGCTGCGCCGGCCGCAGGGTTTCCAGCGCCTTGCCCAGCAGGCGGATCGAGCCACTGGCCGGCACCAGCACGCCACCGATCAGGTTCAGCAGCGTGCTCTTGCCCGAGCCGCTGGCGCCGCGCAGCAACAGGCTTTCGCCGGCCTCCAGCTGCAGATGCTCCAGATCGAGCAGAAGCTGATCCGGACGCCAGCCAAAGCGCAGATGATCAATGGTCAGCAAAGGAGGCACGGCAGCGCGTTCACCGGAGATTGTCGGGGACCAACGTTATACTGTTACACTATCGCCGCATCCACGTGATTGTCGAATGAGCATGGCGCAGCACCCCAAACATCGCGGAGCCGTGAGCCTGGACGGGCTCGGCGCCGGCGTTTCGCTGGCCTGCGCGGTGCATTGCGCGGCGATCCCGTTGATCTTTGGCCTGATACCCAGTCTGCAACTGGCCTTGCAATCCTGGGACAGCGAGTGGCAGACGCTGGCGCGATGGCTGTTGTGGACCCATGACGCCGAGCGGGTCTTTGTGTCTCTGGTGCTGGTTTTTGCCAGCACGGTGCTGACCCGCGGCTTTCTGAAACACCGCCAGTCGGCGCCGCTGCTGATCGGCGCCATCGCCGCAATGAGTCTGATCGGCGGTGCCTTCGGTCACTGGCACAGTGAGGATCTGCTGCATGTCTCTCTGCAGGTGGGCGGCGGCCTGGCCCTGGCTGCAGCGCACATCGTCAATCTGCGTTGCCTGCGTCGTGCCGGCCTGCACTCGCACAAGCAGGACGACAGCGTTTTCGCGACGGTCGCCGCACGCTGAGGGCCTCGGTCGCGTAAGCGGACCCGCAACGCTGCAGGTTATTGCGCTTATCCGCCCTCCAGTTTCTCCGCCAGTTCCAGCCATTCATGCTCGATCTGCTCGCGCGCCGCACTGGCGTCGGCCCGGGCCTGTTCCAGTCGAACCAGTTCCAGTGCATTGCTGCCCTGATGGGTCGCGGCATCGACCAGGGCCTGCTCCGCTGCACGTTCGGCCGCCGTCAGCTTTTCAACCTGTTCTTCCAGACGTTTCAGACGATTGCTGAGCGCCCGCCTTTCCTTGTGGTCGATGGCCGGGGCTGAGGGACTGGCGCCCGGCGTCGCCGCCGGAGCACTGCTGCTGCCAGGCGAGCCCTCGCCGCGCAGCAGGCGCGCATAGCTGTCCAGATCCTCGTCGAAATCACTGACGCCACCGCCATAAACGCGCAGATAGCGCTCGCAGCAGCTTTCCAGCAGTGCCCGGTCATGACTGACCAGGACTACGGCGCCGGGAAAGTCCTGCAGCGCCTCGACCAGCGCCGCGCGGGCGGCCATGTCCAGATGGTTGGTGGGCTCGTCCAGTAGCAGCAGATTGGGCTTGTGGGCCAGCAGCAGTGCCAGTGCCAGGCGCGCCTTCTCGCCGCCGGAGCGCGGCCCCACCGGCGTGGTCGCCAGCTCACCGCCGTAGCCAAAGCCACCGAGATAGTCGCGCGCCATCTGATCCGACCAGCCCGGCACATTCTCGCGGGTCAGCGCCAGCGGCGTGGCCTCGGCCGGCAGTTCTTCCACCTGGGATTGGGCGAAGTAGCCGATGGCCAGATCCCGGGCCGGCTTGCGTTCGCCGGACATCGGTTCCAGCACGCCGGCCAGCAATTTCATCAGCGTCGACTTGCCGGCACCGTTGCGACCCAGCAGGCCGACCCGGTCGCCGGGTTCCAGAAACACCGACACGCCGTCGAGCACCTTGCGCTCGCCATAGCCGGCCGCGACCTTCTGGATGCTGAGCAGCGGATCGGGCAGCTTGGCGGGCGTCGGTACCGTCCAGTGCACTTCCGATTCTTCCGCCGGCACCGGTGCCGCGTGCAGCTTCTCCAGTGCCTTGACCCGGCTCTGGGCCTGCCGTGCCTTGGTGGCCTTGGCCTTGAAGCGATCGACAAAGCGCTGCAGGTGGGCGCGCTTGATTTCGATCTGGGCGGCTTCCTTGCGTGCCTGCTCGATCCGCGCCGCGCGCTGACGGGCAAAGGCCGAGAAGGCGCCGACATAGAGTTCGGCGCTGCTGCCATCCAGATAGAGCGTGTGCGTGCACACCGAATCGAGGAAATCGCGGTCGTGCGAAATCACCAGCAGCGTGCCCTTGTAGCGTTTCAGCCAGCCCTCCAGCCACAGCACCGTGTCCAGGTCCAGATGGTTGGTGGGTTCGTCCAGCAGCAGCAGATCCGATCTGCACATCAGCGTGCGCGCCAGCGCCAGACGCATCCGCCAGCCGCCGGAGAACTCATTGACGCCGCGGGCCAGATCGCCATCGGCGAAGCCCAGCCCGCGCAGCAACTGGGCGGCGCGCGCCTCGGCATCCCAGTTGCCGGCGTGATCCAGCGCTTCAGCCAGGTGTGCCAGCTCATGGCCGTCGGCATGCTGCTGCGCCTGTTCCCAACGCTGGCGCAGGCTCACCAGATCCTCGTCACCGGCGAGTGCGTAGGCCAGTGCCGTCAACTCGCTGTGTGGCATATGCTGGGCCACACTGGCCTGCACCCAATGGCCGGGCACCATCAAGGAACCCGAATCGGGAGCGAGGCCGCCGGCGATGGCAGCGAACAGCGAGGACTTGCCGCTGCCGTTGCGACCGACCACGCCGACCCGACTGCCGGGTGGCAGGTCAAAGGTCGCGGCCTGAATCAGCGCGCGGCTGCCGCGTGCCAGGGTCATCGATTGCGCCCTGATCATGGGCGCCGACCCGAAATTGCCCGATTAGTTCCCTGTATGCCCAGCACGTGTGTTTGCCGAAGTTCATTCATAGACCGCAGAATAGCGGGCTTGGGAAGCCAAAGTGCGGGCGGCGCCAGTCGTCGGTGCCGCCGACGCAGCTCCTGAATCCGGTTCCTCATTCCGACTACAGCCCCCAGAAGGACATCATCGATGAAATCACTGCTCTCCAGGAGCGCTATCGCGCTCGCACTCGGTACCGCCCTGATCGCGCTGCCGGCGCTGGCCATGGATCCGGCCTTGAAGACCGACAAGGACAAGAACAGCTACATGATCGGCATGCTCTGGGGCAAGCAGCTCCAGGACATCAAGGGCGATGTCGACATGGCCATGGTGCAGAAGGGTCTGGCTGATTCCTTCGCCGGCGAGAAGACGCTGATGACCGAAGAGGAAGCGCAGCAGGTCAGCGGTGACTTCCGTACCATGCTGCAGGGCAAGCGCGAAGCCGAGCGCGCCAAGGCAGCTGCCGAGAACAAGGCCAAGGGTGACGAGTTCCTGGCCAAGAACAAGGGCGTTGCCGGTGTGAAGACCACCGAAAGCGGCCTGCAGTACATGGTCATGACCGAAGGCACCGGTGCCAAGCCCAAGGCCACCGACCAGGTCAAGGTCGATTATGTGGGCACGCTGATCAACGGCACCAAGTTCGATTCCAGCATCGACCGCGGCCAGCCGGCCACCTTCCCGCTGAACGGCGTGATTCCGGGCTGGACCGAAGGCCTGCAGCTGATGACCGTCGGCAGCAAGTACAAGTTCTTCATCCCGGGCAACCTGGCCTATGGTGAGCAGGGCCAGCCGCAGGGCGGCATCGGTCCGAACGAAGTGCTGATCTTCGAAGTCGAGCTCAAGGAAATCCTGAACTGATCGCAGTCTGATCAGTAGCAGTGCAGAAGCCGCCGCGAGGCGGCTTTTGCGTTTGTGGGGCTGGGAAGAACCGGGGCACGGGGCACGGGGCACGGGAAAGGCCCAGCTCAGCCGGTTGGCGGCTTTGAGGAGGGACGCGCGCCTGCGCGGCCGCTGTTGATCCGAGCACAGGCACACCGGCGCGAAGGCGCTGCAGCGTTCAGCAGCGCAGCTGCCCGTGACCTAACGCGGCTCCGGCGCGGGGCGCAATCGCGGACAGAGTCCGCTCCCACAACCAACAACCAGCAACCAGCAACCAGCAACCAGCAACCAGCAACCAGCAACCGACAACCGACAACCGACAACCGACAACCGACAACCGACAACCGACAACCGGCATTCCGACGTGCCGCCCGCCGTCTTCGCCGCTATAGTCGGCCCCCGTCGGGTCAGTGGTGGCGCCTCCGGGTGCTCCGAGTGACTCATGTCTGAGCGAGCAAGGAATGCGTGTATCGATTTTCGGCACCGGCTATGTGGGTCTGGTGACAGGGGCCTGTCTGGCTGAGGCCGGCAACCAGGTGATTTGCGTGGATGTGGACGCGGGCAAGATCGAGCGCCTCAATCGCGGTGAGATTCCGATCTACGAGCCCGGGCTGGAAGATCTGGTCGAACGCAATCGCCAATCAGGCCTGTTGCGCTTCACCACCGACGCCGCCGCCGCCACCGCACACGGCGAGATCATCTTCATCGCCGTGGGTACCCCGCCGGATGAAGACGGCAGCGCCGATCTGCGCTATGTGCTGTCGGTGGCGCGCGATATCGGTACCCATCTGTCGCGCTATGCGGTCGTGGTCAACAAGTCGACGGTGCCGGTGGGGACGGCCGATCGGGTGCGCGCGGCGATTGCCGCCACGCTGGCGGGCCGCGGCGTCGATGTCGCCTATGACGTGGTCTCCAATCCCGAATTCCTCAAGGAAGGCGATGCCGTCAAGGATTGCATGAAGCCCGATCGCATCGTCATCGGCAGCAGCAGCGCTACCGCCATTGCCGCGCTGAAGACGCTGTACGCGCCGTTCAACCGCAATCACGAGCGTCTGGTGCTGATGGACGAGCGCTCGGCGGAGCTGACCAAGTACGCCGCCAACGCCATGCTGGCCACCAAGATCAGTTTCATGAACGAAGTGGCTAATATTGCCGAAAGGGTAGGCGCCGATGTCGAAGCGGTGCGCCTGGGCATAGGCTCGGATCCACGCATCGGCTATGCCTTCATCTATCCCGGCATCGGTTATGGGGGCTCCTGCTTTCCCAAGGATGTGCAGGCACTGGGTCGTACTGCCCGCGGAGTCGGATACGAGGCCCGTATCCTGGACGCCGTCGAAGCCGTCAATCACGACCAGAAATCCAGGCTCTACGCCCAGATGGAAGTCCATTTCGGCGGCAGTCTGAAAGGCCGCACCATTGCCATCTGGGGCCTGTCGTTCAAGCCCAATACCGATGACATGCGCGAGGCTCCCAGCCGCACGCTGATGGAGGCCCTGTGGGCCGCCGGTGCGCGGGTGCGGGCCTTTGATCCCGAAGCTGCCCACGAGGCCCGGCGAGTATTCGGCGAACGCGATGACCTGGAACTGGTCGACGAGGCCATGGATGCGCTCGATGGTGCTGATGCCCTGGCCATCGTGACCGAGTGGAAGGCCTTCTGGAGTCCGGATTTCGCGCGTATCGCCGCCGCCATGAGCGCCCCGGTGCTGTTCGACGGTCGCAACATCTACGATCCCAAGGTGGTGGAAGACGCCGGCATTGCCTATTACGGCATCGGCCGTGGTCGCAGCGTGCAACGCCCCGATTTCGTCTGAGGATCCCTGATGCGTGACATCGAGCGTAAACGAATACTGGTCACCGGCGGCGCCGGCTTTCTGGGCTCGCACCTGTGCGAGCGCCTGCTTGCGCAGGGGCACGACGTGCTCTGCGTCGACAACTTCTTTACCGGCGCCAAGGCCAATGTGGCCCATCTCATCGGCAATCCGGCCTTCGAACTGATGCGCCATGACGTCACCTTCCCGCTCTATGTGGAAGTGGACGAGATCTACAATCTGGCCTGCCCGGCATCGCCGATTCACTATCAGCACGACCCGGTGCAGACCACCAAGACCAGCGTGCACGGCGCCATCAACATGCTGGGCCTGGCCAAGCGGGTCAAGGCCAAGATCCTGCAGGCCTCCACCAGCGAGGTCTACGGCGATCCGCAGATCCACCCGCAGCCTGAAGCCTACTGGGGTCATGTCAATCCGATCGGCATCCGCTCCTGCTACGACGAGGGCAAGCGCTGCGCCGAAACGCTGTTCTTCGACTATCACCGCCAGCACCAGCTGCGCATCAAGGTGGCGCGCATCTTCAACACCTATGGTCCGCGCATGCACCCCAATGATGGCCGGGTGGTGTCCAATTTCATTGTGCAGGCGCTGCGTGGTGAGCCGATCACGGTGTACGGCAAGGGCGGCCAGACCCGGTCCTTCTGTTATGTGGACGATCTGGTCGACGGCCTGATCCGGCTGATGGAGTCTCCCGATGATTTCACCGGTCCGGTGAATCTGGGCAACCCGGGTGAATTCACCATCCTGGAACTGGCCGAACGGGTGCTCGCGATCACCAAATCCAGCTCCAGGATCGATTTTCACCCCTTGCCGGCCGATGATCCGACCCAGCGACGCCCGGTTATCGATCTGGCGCAGTCCAGACTGGGATGGCAGCCCAAGGTCTCGCTGGAACAGGGTCTGCCGGCGACCGTGGCCCATTTCAGTGCCCTGCTCGGCATCGACAAAGCCTGATGGATCAATCGCTTGTGAGCCGATTCGGCGGTAAATGACGGGATTTCGGAGCCGGCCTGGGCAGGCCGGGGATGTTGGCGATCTCTGAATCAGGCATTCAGGAACTGGATGCGTGCACGTTCCGCTGTTTACGTCAAGAATTGTCGATTACAACGGCTTTCTTTAGAATCCCCCCTCCACGGCTCCCCGAGCGAGCCGGCTTTACCCCAATAGACTGCGCGTGCAGACGATGAGTCTACGCGACGCTGCGGGGTCGCCCGTCTCCGACGGTGGTTCGCACTCGCCAGACTGCAGGAGAGGACCGCGATCGTGAAGTGGTACGTCGTAAATACTCGCCCCAGAGAAGAGGCCCGCGCTGTTGAGCATCTCACTCGTGAGGGCTATCAGTGTCTGTATCCCCGTATCCGCCGCACCCTGAAGACCACCAAGGGTCGTGTGGATCGCGTGGAATCGTTGTTTCCCAACTACCTGTTCTTGCACGCCAACCCGATGACGGACAATCTGGCGCGGGTGCGCTCGACCCGTGGCGTACGCAACCTGGTCCGCTTCGGACTGGAACCTGCAGAGGTTCCGCCCGAGGTGATCGAAGAGTTGCAGTTGTGCGGTGAGAAACAGAATGGCGTCATTCGCCTGAATGGTGCTGCACGTCAGGCCGTCGCTGCCAAGTTCGCCGACAGTGAGCTGGTGGATTTTGGCGGTGTGTTCCTGACCACGGATGGCTCCGAGCGGGTCATCCTGTTGATGCGCGTGCTCGGTGACTACAACAAGGTCAATCTGCCCGAAGAGCAGATGGAAGGCTCGCAGGCTGCCGCCTGAAGCGTGCCTGGCGGCGGATCGCGCCGAAGCCGTACAGCCGATGTGTTGTTGCCTCGCGGCAGCACATCGGTTGGTCCCGTTGACGCGGCATCGTCCGCATTGCCCTGATTGAGACGCCAAGATGGGTCTGTCCCTACGCGATCAGCTGCTCCAGGCCGGGTTTAGCCAGTCCAAACCCGAACCGAAACCGGAACCCAGGCCGAATCATCAGCGCCGGGATGCGCGGCCGCCGCACAAGCGTGGCGGTGGGCCACCGCCGCAGGCACGCAAGCCCGACGGGGAATCCCGTCCGCCGCGCGAAGCGAAAGCGGGCGGCGAGCCGTCCCTGGCGCACGCCTACCAGATCAGAGCCGAGACCGAGAAGCGCGAGCGCGAAGAAGCGCAGAAGCGTGCCCAGGAAGAGGCCCAGCGCAAGCGCGAGCAGCGTCAGAAGCTGTCGGCACTGGTCGCCGGCAAGGCCCAGAACAACCCGGCCGGCGAGCACGCGCGCAACTTCTTCTATGGCAAGAAGATCCGCAAGGTCAACGTCACGCCGGAGCAGTTCCAGCAGCTCAACGCCGGCGAACTGGGCGTGGCCCAGGTTGATGGCCGTTTCCTGATCCTCAGCCCCGAGATCATCCGCGAGGCCCTGAGCATCGCACCTCAGCACGTCGCCCTGTTCGTGCCCGAGGGCATCGGCGCCTCCAACAACCCGGATGACGACTACAGCGATCCGCGCTTCCAGGTGCCGGACGATCTGGTCTGGTAGCTCGTCGCGAAGCTGGCATGTCGCGGGTCGTGGTCTTTTGATCTGGACGCGAAGGACGCGAAGGAAGAGCGGAAAGGTCGCGAAGGGACGGATCGGGTTTGCGGCGCGGCTTGATCGGAATGCATGGGGACGCTACACGACACGGTGAAACGCCGGTCTTCCAGGGCATGCCCGTCGGTTCCGGCGATCGCGGCCGCCGACGCGAACGGATCATTGCTCTGACCGAGGACTGCGGCGCGTCGGAGCCGCGCTACTGCGAGCATTTCGACGACCACTCTTGCGGCGCGGGGACAGCGGGTGCCAGCCGCGGCCCCAAATCCACCTTTGATGGGCTTCTCTTGGCGACCTTTCTGCTCTTCCTTCGCGTCCTTCGCGTCCAAAGCTTTTCCCCCAACGACGCGACTCGGCCGTCGATGTCACTTGGCCCGCTACGCACCAAGCTGACCTACGCCGCTTCGCGTCCATAGCATTTCCCTTCAAAGCGACTCAGCCCACCGCTGCCCCGAACAGGCTGCCGATCAGCCAGGTCAGGGCGCCAGCGCCGGCGCCGATGCCGAGCATGCGGGCGCCGCCGGCCAGGGCCGAGCGACCCGTGAACAGGCTGAGGCTGGCGCCGGTGGCGAACAGGCCGATGCCGGCCAGCGCGGCACCGAGATAACCGGCGCCGGGCAATTGACCGCCGAAGAAGAAGGGCAGCAGCGGCACCAGCGCGCCCAGCGTGAAGGATGCAAAGGAAAAGCCGGCCGCGCCCCAGGGTGAGCCGAGGTCATCCGGGTTCAGGCCCAGTTCCTCGCGCGCGAGCACATCCAGTGCGACCTTGGGATCGGCCGTCAGTCGGTTGGCCAAGGCCAGAGATTCGGCCTCCGAGAGCCCGCGCGCCTGATAGATCAGCGCCAGTTCGGCCGCTTCGGCTTCCGGGTACTCCTCCAGTTCCTGACGTTCCAGCTCGATCTGGTACTCGAACAGCTCTCGCTGCGAGCGCACCGACACGTACTCGCCTGCGGCCATCGACAGCGCGCCGGCCAGTAGCCCGGCGATGCCGGCGGTGATGGTGGCCTGGGTGCTGGCCGAGGCGCCGATGACGCCCAGGATCAGACTGGTATTGGAAACCAGGCCATCATTGGCGCCGAAGATGGCGGCGCGCAGGTTGCCGCCACCCATGCTCTTGTGGCGACCACCGACATCTTCCAGCCGCAGGGGCATGGCGTGACCCGGAACCACCGCGTCGTAGGCCGACAGCCCACGGATCTTCAGCGCCGCCAGCAAGGGCTTGACGCGCCGCGGGCCGAGGCGCCGAGCCAGTGACAGCGTCAGGCGTTCGCGCGGCCCCGGCTCAAAGGTCGGCAGAGCCCGGCCCTCGCGAGCGGCGATGGCGGCCCAGGTCTCACGCTGCTTGCCGGCTTCGGCGCCCAGCTTCAGAAACAGTGCCGCGACGCGGGCGTCAGGCTCAATCCCGGCGAGTTGCTCGTAGAGCCAGGCCGATCGCGTTTCTTCCAGCCAGCTTTCCGGTGCGCTCATGGATCTGCCCAGGTGGACAAAGCAACATGCTGGCAGAGAGGACGTGTCAGCGCGATGTGCTGGATCAAGGATATGGATGCGCGGGCGGCGCTATCCGCGGCGTGATCCAGAAAGCCAAACCCGGAGCCTGCCACCGCTCTGGAGGGCGCCGCGCTGCGGCGCCGCTTTTCGCAGTCAGCAGATCAAGAGCGGCCGCGCAGGCGCGCGTCCCTCCTCAAAGCCGCTCCGAGACCGGTTTCAGTAGGTCCAGACTTGTCTGGACGCTTCTCATCCCCGAGCCAAGAGCGTCCAGACTGGACCTACAGAACCCTCAAGCCTGTAGCCTCTCCCGTGCCCCGTGCCCCGTGCCCCGTGCCCCGTGCCCCGTGCCCCGTGCCCCATGCCCCGCGCCCCGCGCCCCGCTACTCCTCCGGATCGTAATCCAGCACCGGTGCCAGCCAGCGTTCGGCTTCGCGCAGCGACTGGCCGCGGCGGTGGGCGTAGTCCTCGACCTGTTCCTTGCTGACCCGGCCGACCACGAAATACTGGCTGTCGGGGTGGGCGAAATAGAGGCCGCTGACGGCTGAGGCCGGATACATGGCATAGCTTTCGGTGAGTTCGATGCCGGCATTGGACTCGGCATCGAGCAGGTCGAAGATCACCCGCTTCTCGGTGTGGTCGGGGCAGGCGGGGTAGCCCGGAGCCGGGCGGATGCCGCGATAACGCTCATCGATCAGGGCGTCGTTCGCCAGTTCTTCATCCGGGGCATAGCCCCAGAACTCGCGCCGCACGCGCTGATGCATGCGCTCGGCAAAGGCCTCGGCCAGACGATCTGCCAGGGCCTTCAGCAGAATCGCGCTGTAGTCGTCATGCGCAGCTTCGAAGGCAGCCACATGCTGTTCGATGCCGATCCCGGCGGTCACCGCAAAAGCACCAATGTAATCGGTCTTGCCCGAGGATTTCGGCGCAATGAAATCGGCCAGACACAGATTGGGTCGACCGGGTGGCTTGTCTGCCTGTTGGCGCAGGAAGGAGAGGGAGGCCAAGAGTCCGGGACTCGGGACTCGGGGCCCCGAAAAGCCGGGACCGGGGACCCGGGACCCGGGACCCGGGGAGGCAACAAGCGCGGGAACCGGGACCCGGGACCCGGGACCCGGGGAGGCGGCTTGAGGTGAATTGGAATTGCCGGCTCTTGAATCAGTATTTTGCGGCAAGGCGGCGTCGGGCGCGCTTTGCTCTTTCCCGGGTCCCGGGTCCCGGGTCCCCGGTCCCGGCTCCTTTGACGTCCCCGGTCCCGACGCGTCACCCCCATACACCTCCACCTCCTCCCCCACCGAGTTCGCCGGCCACAGGCCGATGACGCCGCGGGCGGTGAGCCATTGTTCGGCGAGGATGCGATCGAGCATGGCGTTGGCATCGGCGAGCAGCTTGCGGGCCTCGGTGCCGACCACGGCGTCGTCGAGGATGGCCGGATAGCGGCCAGCCAGTTCCCAGGTGGAGAAGAACGGGGTCCAGTCGATCAGTTCGCGCAGTTCTTCGAGCGGATAGTTGTCGAACACCGTGAGGCCGAGCTTCTTCGGTACCGGTGGTTCGTAGCTGGCCCAGTCGCCGTCGAAATGATTGCCGCGGGCATGGGCCAGCGACACCAGGCGCTTGCCGGGGCCGCGATCCTTGTGGCGCTCGCGCACGTCGGCGTAATCAGCCTTGATCTCGGCGACGAAGCGCTCGCGCTCGAGCACGCTGACCAGGTTCTGGGCGACGCCGACCGCGCGCGAGGCGTCCTTGACCCAGACCACTGGCTGGTCGTAATGCGGTTCAATTTTCAGCGCGGTGTGCGCGCGGCTGGTGGTGGCGCCGCCGATCAGTAGTGGCTGATTCATACCCTGGCGCTTCATCTCGCGGGCAACATGGTGCATCTCGTCGAGCGAGGGCGTGATCAGTCCGGACAGACCGATGATGTCGGCACCGACCGCGCGGGCGGTGTCGAGAATCTTCTGGGTGGGCACCATGACGCCGAGATCGATCACCTCGAAGTTGTTGCAGGCCAGGACCACGCCGACGATGTTCTTGCCGATGTCGTGGACGTCGCCCTTGACCGTGGCCAGCAGGATCTTGCCATTGTTCCTGGCGACATCGCCGCTGCGGCGCTTCTCTTCCTCGATGTAGGGGATCAGATAGGCCACCGCCTTCTTCATCACGCGTGCCGACTTGACCACCTGCGGCAGGAACATCTTGCCGGCGCCGAACAGGTCGCCGACCACGTTCATGCCGGCCATCAGCGGCCCCTCGATCACTTCCAGCGGCTTGTCGGCGCGCTGCCGCGCGGCTTCGGTGTCGACCTCGACAAACTCGTCGATGCCATGCACCAGCGCGTGTTCCAGGCGCTTCTCCACCTCCCAGCCCCGCCACTCCGCGCTCTCCCGGGTCCCGGGTCCCGGGTCCCGGGTCCCGGCGTACTTCGACGCAATCTCCAGCAACCGCTCCGTGGCATCGGCGCGCCGGTTCAGCACCACATCCTCGACGCGCTCGCGCAGTTCTTCGGGCAGATCGTCGTAGATGGCCAGGGCACCGGCGTTGACGATGCCCATGTCCATGCCGGCGCGGATGGCGTGGTACAGGAACACCGAGTGGATGGCCTCGCGCACCGGGTTGTTGCCGCGCATGGCGAAGGACACGTTGGATACGCCGCCGGAGATGTGCACACCGGGCATCTGCGCCTTGATCTGGCGGCAGGCCTCGATGAAAGCCACGGCATAGTCGTTGTGCTCGTCGATGCCGGTGGCGATGGCGAAGATGTTGGGATCGAAGATGATGTCTTCGGGCGCCATGCCGACCTTGTCGGTCAGCAGGTGGTAGGCGCGCTTGCAGATGCTGACCTTGCGTTCGACGGTGTCGGCCTGGCCCTGCTCGTCGAAGGCCATGACCACCACCGCAGCGCCGTATTCCTGGACCTTGCGGGCTTGGCTCAGAAAGGCCTCTTCGCCCTCCTTGAGGCTGATCGAATTGACGATGGCCTTGCCCTGCACGCACTTGAGGCCGGCTTCGATCACGCTCCATTTGGAGCTGTCGATCATCAGCGGCACCCGGGCGATGTCGGGCTCGGCGGCGATCAGATTGAGGAAGCGGGTCATCGCCGCTTCCGAATCGAGCAGACCCTCGTCCATGTTGACGTCGATGATCTGGGCGCCGTTCTGTACCTGCTGACGGGCCACTTCCACGGCCTGATCGTAGCGGTCGTCCTTGATCAGTTTCTTGAACTGCGCCGAGCCGGTGACGTTGGTGCGCTCGCCGACATTGACGAAGTTCAGCTCCGGCGTGATCACCAGCGGTTCGAGGCCGGCCAGACGGGTGTGCGCGGCCGGACGCGAGGGTTCGCGCGGCGCCATCGCCGCCACCCTGGCGGCAATGGCGCGGATATGTTCGGGCGTGGTGCCGCAGCAGCCGCCGACGATGTTGACGAGGCCAGATTCGGCAAATTCACCGATGGTGCCGGACATGTCTTCGGGCGACTCGTCGTATTCGCCGAAGGCATTGGGCAGGCCGGCATTCGGATGAGCCGAGATCAGGGCATCGACGCTGCGCGCCAGATCCTCCACATAGGGCCGCAGGTCGCGCGCGCCCAGCGCGCAGTTGAGGCCGATCGAAAATGGCCGCGCATGCACCACCGAATAGGCAAAGGCCTCGGCGGTCTGACCCGACAGCGTGCGTCCGGAGCGATCAGTGATGGTGCCGGAAATCATCACCGGCAGGCGGTAGCCGCGGCGGGCGTAGACCTGGTCGATGGCGTATAGCGCGGCCTTGGCATTGAGCGTGTCGAAGATGGTCTCGACCATGATGATCTGGGCGCCACCGTCGATCAGGCCTTCGGTGGATTCGCGATAGGCCTCGGCCAGCTCGTCGAAACTGATGGCGCGAAAACCTGGATTGTTGACGTCCGGCGATATCGACAGCGTGCGGCTGGTCGGCCCGAGCACGCCCACGCAATAGCGCGGTTGCTCCGGCGTACGGTCACTTTGACGGTCGCAGAGTTCGCGCACCAGTTTGGCCGCGGCCACGTTCAGATCGTAGGTGGCCGCTTCCAGATGGTAATCGGCCTGACTGACGCGGGTGGCATTGAAACTGTTGGTCTCGATCAGATCGGCGCCGGCATCGAGATAGGCCTGATGCACCGCCTGCACGATCCTGGGCTGGGTCAAGGCCAGCAGATCGTTGTTGCCCTTGAGTTCATGGGCAAAATGGGCGAAACGGTCGCCGCGAAAATCGGATTCTTCCAGCTTGTAGCGCTGCAGCATCGAGCCCATCGCGCCGTCGAGGATCAGGATGCGCCGCTGCGCATCAGCCACCAGGCGCGCCGCCTCGGACGGGTTCTTGTAGGGCAGTTCGATCATCAGCCTGCTTCAGCCGTCTGGACGGCCGATCCTTTTATCGCGATGGAGCGATGGAGTGTATCCCAAAGCCATGGAGCTTGGGCGCAGGCGGGGGGAGAAGCGGGGGCAGGGAACAGGGGGCAGGGGATCGACCTCGGCGCAGGGTCAGATCGCGCGGCGGAGTGGATTCTCTGTCCCTTGCCCACTTACCCCGACGGACGGGGTGGCGCGGCCACGACCTGGTTGCGCCCGCCGCGCTTGGCCTCGTACAGCGCCTTGTCGGCTGCGGCAATCAGGGCCGGCGGGGTCATGGTCTCGTCCGGCGAGGCGATGGCAACGCCAATGGACACCGAGAATACGCCGCTCGGCGCGCCCTCGTTGGTCAGCTTCAGGGCAAGGATCTGCTCGCGGATGCGTTCGGCCTTGGCCAGCGCGCCGGCCAGATCGGAATTGACCAGCAGCAAGGCAAACTCCTCGCCGCCAAAACGGGTGGCCACGTCTTCACCCAGGCGCACCGACTGCCGCAATACCTTGCCCACTGCGCGCAAGTAGTCGTCGCCCACGGGGTGGCCATAGCGGTCATTGACGGCCTTGAAGTGGTCGGCATCGACGATCAGCAGAGCCAGCGGCGCCTGCAAGCGCCGCGTCAACGCCAGCGCCCGCTGCATTTCCTTGTCGAAGCTGCGCCGGTTTCCGAGTTGTGTCAGCTCATCCACTTCCGACAAGGCCTTGTAGGAATCGCGCATGTGCTGCAGTTCTCGATTGGCGCGATCGAGCGACTCGGTGCGCTCGCCGACCGCGCGCTCCAGTTCGGCATTGCGCTCGAGCATCTGCCGATTGCGCATGCGCGAGCGCACCAGTCGGGTGTACATGGCATCGAAACTGGCGAGGGCAGCGGTCCAGCCCATCGCCCACCACGGCCGGGTCACCTCGATGCGCAACAACTCGGTTTCCGGACCGACTCCGATCAGTGGCGAGCTGGCTCTGACCAGCAGACGGTAACGGCCTATGGGCAGCGAGGTGTAGGTGATCTCCGGTCTGGCGTCGGCCGCGGTCCACTCATCGTCGAATCCGACCAGCTGAAACTGGAACTGCAGCGCATTCAATTCGATGAACCAGGCCGAAAAGGCTCGCGCCGTGAGCGTCCAGCGTCCGGGGCGCAGGCGATAGCCCTCAGCATCCAGCTCGGGCTCGGCACCGCGCCAGCTGACATTGGCGAGTCGGCAGCGCGGTGGGGTCAGAAAATCCCGCAACAAGTCCAGATTGACCTTGATCAGCCCGCTGTTCAACCCACACAGCAGCGCTCCCGAGTCGCAGACCAGCAATGAGCGGTTGTTGGTGAACTCCCAGTTGCGCACGCGCAGCAAGGAGCGGATGTGGCGAATCACCTTGTTGCCCTGCATGTCGACGATGCGCAATCCATCGGAGGCGCCAATCGCAGTCGTGGTCTCATCGATCCAGGCGCCGCACCAACCGGCCACCGGCGGCAGATTGACCACCGTTCGCGGTTGCCGATTGGCATCCAGGGCGATGACCCTCTCGTCCTGAACGACCAGCAGGGTGTCGTTCTGACCGGGACTGACGACATAGGTGTTGCCGTCGTCGCTCAGGCCTGGCCCGGTGATCTGGGTCAGTTGGCCATCCTCGCACCAGAGGCCGCGGCCCAGCGTCGCAATCCACAGCGCGCCGCGCTGATCCAGTTGCAGGCCGTAGATGTAGCCGAGCGCGCCGCCGCCGCCCTTGATGACCTCGGTACCGTGTTCGTGAATGCGGACCAGCCCGCGCAAGCTGCCCACCCAGAGTCCGTTCGCACGGGGCATCAGCACCCGACACGGCGCCCCGAGTACGGTGTGATCGCCGTACATGCGCGTGAAGGGCTCCCCGGGGGCGGCGAGGAACAGTCCGGCCTGGGTCGCAGCCCAGACGCCGGCTTCGGTCTCGGCGCAATCCCAGACCGTGGTTTCCGGCAAGCCGCGTGTGGCATCGATGACGGTTGCTGGCGCATCGTCCGCAAAGCGGACCCGGGTCAGCAGATTCTCGCCGCCGATCCAGAAGTTCTGGGGGCCGCGCGGTTTGATCAGGAAGACGCCGCCCTTGCGACCCAGGTCCATGGGCAGGATGGCCTGGCGCAGACAGCTGACGGTGGCCAGACCGCTGTTGTTGGTGGCGATCCAGAGGTTCTCGAACGCATCCCACAGCAGATCGTTGATGGGACTGTCGAGCACATAATGCTCCACCGGCAGGAATTCACCGTCCTGCTTCTCGTATGCCCACAGTTCGGCGCCAAAAGCGATCCAGTAACGGCCTCCGGCAAAGCACATCGCCGTCACCTGTGGGTCCGAGCGGCGGCTGCCGATGCGGGTGCTGATGGTGGTGTCGTCAAGATCGATCAGGATCAGCCCGGCGTCGGTGCCCACCAGAAGTTCACCATCGGTGCCGAAAGCGAGGCGCGAAACGCTGAGGCCTTCTAGTGCTTCACAGCGGAAGTTCCACCAGGATCGACCATCACTCTGAATCAGACCCTCGCCCGCGGAGGCTGCCAGTACCAATGTCTCGTCCAGCCGCAGCACGTCGCTGACAAAGCCGATGTCGGCACTGAACGCGATCTTCAGGCCACGCCCGCCATCGTCCTGCACCAGCCGCAACAAGCCCAAGGCCGTGCCTGCCCAGGGTTCGTGGCCGCTCACTTCCAGACATTGGCACAATCCGTAGCGCCACCCGGCCTGATCGACACCAGGCAAGGCCTGACCCTGTTCGTTGAATCGATCCAGGCTCAGATCGGTGCCAGCCCATACCGTGCCGCTCGCATCGACGGCGATACAGCGCAAGCCATTGCAGTGCAGTCCCTGGCGCTTGTCGATCAGATCGACCCGGCTGCCGTCGTAGCGCGCTGCGCCCGTTGGCGACGCCACCCACAGCCGCGAGTATCGATCCAGCGCCAGGCGGTGAATCTGGTTGCTCGCCAGTCCCTGGGAACTGTCCAGCGCATACAAGGGCGCGCGCACCGCCGGCGGCGCCTTGGAGCGTCGCGATACCTGATTTCCATCCTGGGCAGACGCTTTCAACGAATCCCCCGAGCATTAGTTGCGCGCGCGCTGGATGGAAGGCGCGCCGATTCCGGCGGTCGCCACCCAGACCTTGAAATGCGGCGGACGTGATTCGACGCCGCCCACCCTGATGCGCGGCTGGGCAAATCCTGCCTGTGCGAGCGATGCGGCCAGTTCATCAGCGCCGAAACCCAGATTGCGATGCCCGAAGGGTGCCACGACCGTGCGATGCGGGTGTTGATCCAGGCACGTCAACAACAGGCGTCCACCGGCGCGCAGTACCCGCGCAGCTTCAGACAGTACCCGGGCCGGACGGTCGGAATAGGGCAGCGCCTGCAGCAGCAGCACCAGATCGACGCTGGCATCGGGCAGGGGCAGGGCATGCATGTCGCCCTGCACGACCCGCGCCTGCGGCTGATCGGCCAGGCGCGCCTTGCCGGCAGCCACCACCCTCTCGCTCAAATCCACGCAGGTCAGCGTGCGGGTGCGGGGCGCCAGCAACTGTGCCAGGGCGCCGTCGCCCGAGGCCACGTCGAGTACGTCGCCAAGCTCCAGCAGTTCCAGACAGGCGCGCATCGAGGCTTCCCAGCTGCGCCCCGGCGAGTAATGGCGCTCCATGTCGCCGGCCACCGTATCCGCCCAGCTGGACGCGCCCAGGCGCGCATCCAGGACCTGTCGGCGGCGGGCGTGATCCTCGACCAGTACGGCATCGCGCGTGTGCGCGCGCAGGCTGTCCCACAGCGACTGCGTGGCGGCCGGCCAATCCTCGGCCGTCGCCCGATAGTAGGCCGCCACCCCCGAACGGCGATCGGCAACCAGACCGGCTTCCTTGAGCTTGGACAGATGCGTGGACACCCGTGGTTGCTTGAGCCGGGTGATGGCCGACAACTCGGCCACGGTCAGTTCTTCATCGACCAGCAAGGCCAGCAGGCGCACCCGACTGGTGTCGGCCAGCGTTCGCAGCAGTTCGGTGGCATTGACCAGTTCGATGGCGGCATTCCGTCGCAGCGGCAGATGCGCAAAGTTACAACAGCCCGGCCCGCAACGGGGCGCGATTGCAGGGAGTCGGTCCGAAGCGGAAGGGCAACAGGGCGGTGAAGCAAGCTCCGCTCTACGAGAGCGTCGGTGTACGAGGCCCTTGTAGTGCCGAGCTTGCTCGGCAGGATGTGCTCCGCTCTACGAGAGCGTCGGTGTACGAGGCCCTTGTAGTGCCGAGCTTGCTCGGCAGGATGTGCTCCGCTCTACGAGAGCGTCGGTGTACGAGGCCTTGGTAGTGCCGCGCTTGCTCGGCAGGATGTGCTCCGCTCTACGAGAGCGTCGGTGTACGAGGCCCTTGTAGTGCCGAGCTTGCTCGGCAGGATGTGCGGCTCAGCCGTAGAGCGGCGGATCGGCCTGATCCGGGCGGGTCTTGAAGCGCGCATGCAGCCACAGGTACTGCTCGGGACAGGCGCGAATCAGTTGTTCCATCAGCGCATTGACCCGGCTGGTGTCCGCCAGCGCGTCCTCACTGGGGAAATCGGCCAATGGCGGATGCAGGCGCAGGCTGTAGCTGCCGTCGGCCAGTCGCCGGTGCTCGAAGCCGATCACCGCCGCGCCACTGAGTCGCGCCAGTTGATGGGTGGCGGTGATGGTGGATGCGGGTATGCCGAAAAAGGGTGCAAACACGCGCTCGCCGCGTCGGTATTCCTGATCGGGCGCATACCAGAGCGCGCCACCGCTCTTGAGATAGCGCAGCACGCCGCGCAGTTCGTCGCGGCGGTACATGGCATCGGCGTAGCGCAGTCTGGCGGTCTTCACCGCCCATTCGAAAGCTGGATCGTGATGCTCGCGATACATCCCGGCCAGCGCCATGAAGCGACACAGCAATCGGCCGGCGAGTTCCAGATGGCTGAAATGGGCACCGACCAGCAACACCCCGCGGCCAGCCTTGCGTGCGGTCTCGATGTGTTCCAGTCCTTCGACCTTCACCTTCAGGCGAGCCACCCGGCCAATCGAGCCGAACCAGCCCCAGGCAAAGGCCACCAGCATGCGCCCCGATTCGCGCGCGTTCTCGGCGGCCACGCGTTCGCGCTCAGCGGGCGTCCATTCCGGGAAACACAGGGCCAGATTGCGCTCAAGGATGTGCCGGCGTCGCGGCAGCAGGGCCAGCACCAGCGGCCCGGCCGCAGCACCCATGGCCAGGGCCCATCGATGCGGAATCCGCGCGATCAGCCACAGCAAGGCCACGCCGATCCAGCCCGGCCAGCAATAGGGATGCCAGAGTGGCCTGGCGGCAGTTTTGACTTTGCGCATGGGGGGATCATAGATGGGGCAGGGGGAAAGGGGCACGGGGCAGGGGAAAGGCTGGCGCAGCGCAAGTTTCTGTAGGTCCCGACTTGTCTGGACGCTCTTTATCCGCTGCCCGAAAGGCGTCCAGACAAGTCTGGACCTACAAAGGCCCAGAGCTCGTAGCCTTTTCCCGTGCCCCGTGCCCCGTGCCCCGTGCCCCGTGCCCCGTGCCCCGTGCCCCGTCATCGCTCAACCTGCGCGATACTGCGCGCCCGACCTGATTCGCTTGGCTCATGCGTCTTTCGCGCCGCCTCTATACGCTCGCGATGTACCTGGCCATGCCGGTGATCCTGTATCGCCTGGCATTCCGTGGCTTGCGCAATCGAGGCTATTTCTCGCGCTGGCTGGAGCGCTTCGGCTGGTTTCGGAATCCCGGCTTCGAGTCCTCGATCTGGGTGCACGCGGTATCGGTGGGTGAGTTCAATGCCGCCATTCCGCTGATCGAGGCGCTGATGCAGCGTCACCCGGACGCGCCGCTGGTGGTGACCACGATCACGCCCACCGGCTCGGATCGGGTGCTGAAGCAGTTCGGCGAGCGGGTGTTTCACGTCTATCTCCCCTACGACCTGCCAGCTGCCATCGAGCGCTTCTTCAAGCGCGTGAAGCCGCGTATCGCACTGGTGATGGAAACCGAAATCTGGCCGAATCTGTACTTCGCCTGCCGCGAGCGCGAGATTCCGATCTTCATCGCCAATGCCCGCCTCAGCGAGCGCAGCCTGCGGGGCTATGGCCCGGCCATCTCGCTGATCACCGAGGCGGTGCAGTGCGCCACGCTGGTGGCGGCGCAGTCGCAGGTCGACAGCCAGCGCTTTCTGCAGCTGGGTGCGCCGCCGGAACGGGTGCGTGTGGTCGGCAACATCAAGTTCGACATGGCAGTACCCTCGGGGCTCGACGAAAACGCCCGTGAATGGCGCGAGCTGTGGGGCGCGCTGCGACCGGTCTGGATCGCGGCCAGTACCCACGAAGGCGAAGAGGCGGCGGTGCTGCAGGCCCACGCCCGCATTCTCGGACGATTTCCCGACGCGCTGCTGATACTGGTGCCGCGTCACCCCGAACGCTTCCGGGCGGCGATATCGCTGTGCCGTTCCTACGGATTCCGCACCAGCTGTCGCAGCGAGGATTCGGTTGCTTCACTGGATTCGCAGTGCTTCGTGGTCGACAGCATGGGTGAGCTGCTGAAGTTCTATGCCTGCGCCGATGCCTGCTTCGTGGGCGGCAGCCTGGACCATATCGGGGGCCACAATGTGCTGGAGCCGGCGGCCCTGCGCAAACCGATACTGATAGGCCCGCACACCTTCAACTTTGCCGAAATCACCGACACGCTGATACGCGAGAACGCGGCGCTGCGCGTTGCCAACGGGGCCGCGTTGGGTGCTCAGATCGTCCGCATCCTCAGTGATCCGGCCCGGGCCGCGGCCATGGGCGATGCCGCTGTGGCGGTGGTCGAACGCGAGCGCGGCGCAGTGCCGCGCACGATAGCGGCGATCGAGGACATCCTCGCCGCCACGGCGCAGCGTTCAAGGCAATAGAAGCGCCGAGCTTGCCCGCCAGGATGTTCAGCTCCTGTAGGTCCAGACTTGTCTGGACGCTCTTCCTGCACCGTGCCCAAAAGCATCCAGACAAGTCTGGACCCACCACAGCCAAGACAAAGCCCAGCCAGAGCAGCGGAGCAAGCGCCGCTCTACCAGAGCTTCGGTGTTCGAGGCTTTGGTAGTGCCGAGCTTGCCCGGCAGGAACTGCCTACTTCAGCAGCGCGTTGACGGCTTGCAGGTCGGCCACCGTGATGGTGCCGGCGGCCTGCTTCAGTCGCAGCGAGTTCAGCAGATAGTCGTGGCGGGCGCGGGCATAGTCGCGCTGGGCCTGGAACAGTACCTGCTGACTGATCAGCACGTCGACAATGGTGCGGGTACCGACTTCGAATCCGGCCTGGGTGGCATCCAGTGCGCTCTGCGCCGAGATCTGCGCCTGCTTGCGGGCTTCGACTTCGCTGATGCCCGCGGCGACGGCACGGAAGGCGTTGCGGGTACTGCGGGTGACGGCGCGTTTTTCCTGCTCGTAGCGATCGGCCGCCGCATCGCGGTTGTGGGATTCCTGGCGCACCCGCGACTGGGTGGCGAAGCCCTCGAAGATCGGCACGTTCAAGGTGATGCCGAAGCCATGGTCACGGAAATCCGAACCGGCCGGGAAGCCCAGACCGTTGGATGTGCGTGAGCCCCAGGAGGTCTGATCGACCCAGGTGTAGTCAGCGCTCAGCGTCGGCAGATGGGCGGCCTTGGCGGTGTTGACGTTTTCCTCGGCCTGCTTGAGGTCGAAACGGCGGATGGCCAGCAGCGGACTCTCGGTCTCGGCGGTGGCGACCCAGTCCTCGGTCTTGTCCGGGCTGGGACGGCTCAGCGTGATGTTCTCTGCCAGCGGACGCACATCACTGACCGGCTTGCCGGTGAGCTCTGCCAGGGCTTCGTAGCTATCGTCCAGCTGGTTCTGCGCCAGAATTGCCGCAGCGCGCGCGCCATCGTAGCGGGCCTGTGCCTCATGCACGTCGGTAATCGCCGACAGCCCCACTTCGAAGCGCTGCTGGGCCTGCTCCAGCTGGCGATTGACCGCGGTTTCCTCGGCCTTGGCCGCTTCCAGATTGGTGGTCGCGGTCAGCGCGCTGAAATAGGCCTCGGCGACGCGCACGATCAGGTTGTCGAGAGCGGCATCGTAGTTGGCCGCCAGGCTGGATTCGCCGGCACGGGCGCCGCGCAGCCGGGTGTAGTTCGCCTGACTGTAAATGGTCTGGCTGAGCTGCAGACGATAAGTGCGCGAACTGGTATCGCCATTGCCGTTGGCACGGCCGAAGCGGACGCTGCCATCCGGCTGCGGGATCGAGGTGATCTGCGAACTGCTGCTGCTGGAATCCCCCAGGCCGGCGCTGCCACTGAGATTGGGCAGCAGCGAGGACCGCGCCTGCACCACACCCTCGCCAGCGGCGTACATGGCCGACTCGGCAGCGGCCAGTTGCGGATCACTGGCGCGGGCCATTTCGTAGATCTGGGCCAGGTCGGCAGCGCTGGCGCTGCCGGCGAGGGCCGACAGGCCGGTGATCAGGGCAATGGTCAGGGTATGGCGACGCATGGAAAACCTCTTGGGATAATCGTCAGAATTCGAAGCGGGACGCGGGCTGCGCGCCCTGCAAATAGGGTAGGTCGGTCTCGAACAGGCTCTTGGCTTCGATGTAGTCTGGCCCCTGGCGTGTCAATACCGCGGCATTCATCACCGGCGACTTGCCGTGGACCACGAACAGCCGGCCACCGGGCTTGAGCCAGCGCTGGAAGGACTCGGGGATGACGGCCACCGCGCCGGTGACGGCAATCGCGTCAAAGGTCTGCGCCGGGTGGAAGTCGAAAGCATCGCCGGCTTGCACCTGGCAGTTGCGAATGCCGCTGGAACCGATCCGGGCGCGCGCGCGTTCGGCGAGGTCAAGGTGTATTTCGATGCTGAGCACCTGGCGCGCCAGGCGCGACAGGCAGGCCGACAGAAATCCGCTGCCGGTGCCGATTTCGAGCACCTCTTCGTCGCCGGTCAGCTCCAGGGCCTGGAGCAAACGGCCTTCGACCACCGGTTTCATCATGAACTCGCCGTGTTCCAGCGGAATCGACAGATCGGCAAAAGCCAGCTTGCGGTGACGCGGCGGCACGAAATCCTCGCGCTTGATCTCGCTGAGGACATCCAGCACGCGCGTGTCCAGCACCTCCCACGGGCGCACCTGCTGTTCCACCATATTGAAGCGAGCACGTTCAAAATTGAGCGATCCGGCCATGGCTTTGTCTACAAATCCGAGTTGAAAAGGCAAGACGACAAGGGTAGCGGTCCACGACCGGGTTGCTCAAGGGCGAAGCTTCGGTTTCGGCGGGCCATGTTCATAAGTGCCAGAGGTCACCGCGTGGCTGGTTGGCGGTTGTTGGTTGTCGGTTGTCGGTAGGAGCGGTCTCACGCGGAGACGCGGAGGGCGCGGAGAAGAGCAGGCCTTGGCCGTGGTGGGTCAGGAGACTGGTCTGGACGCTTCTCCCGCATCGGAGCAGTCGGCCTTCGTGACGCGTCGGGCGGCAATCGCGGACAGAGACCGCTCCCACAGGAAGCAAAAGCAGCTCGCGCTCTTCTCCGCGGCCTCCGCGTCTCCGCGTGAGCCAGCTCCTTCCAGCAACCAGCAACCAGCAACCAGCAACCAGCAACCAACAACCAACAACCGCTCCTCCTCAATCCAGCGTCTTCCGGAAGCGCTTCGCCCCCAGGGCCACCACCACCAGGGTGAACACCAGCAAGGGCCACAGGTTAGGCCAGACTTCGGCGGGGCCATTGACCTTGAGCAAGACGCCGCGAACGATGCGCAAGAAATGGGTCAGCGGCAGCACTTCGCCGAGGTTCTGGGCCCAGGCGGGCATGCCGCGGAAGGGAAACATGAAACCGGACAGCAGGATCGACGGCAGAAAGAAGAAGAAGGTCATCTGCATGGCCTGCATCTGGTTGCGTGCCAGGGTCGAGAACAGCAGCCCGACTGACAGATTGGCAATCACGAAGGCCAGCACGCACAGCAGCAGGAAGGGGATGGAGCCCAGGATCGGCACGCCGAAGATGAAATGGGCGGCGCTCAGGATCACCGTCACCTGGATGTAGGCCACCAGGATGTAGGGCACCAGCTTGCCGATCATGATTTCGATCGGCCGCACTGGCATCGCCAGCAGATTTTCCATGGTGCCGCGCTCGCGCTCGCGGGCGATGGCGAGACCGGTCTGCATGATCAGGGTCATGGTCAGGATCACGCCCATCAGGCCGGGGACGATATTGAACTGGGTGATGCCTTCCGGGTTGTAGCGGCGCTGGATGCGCAGATCGATGGGCCCGGGTCTGGCCGCCAGACTGGCCAGGGGCCCGGTCAGCTCGGTGGCCACGGCCTGATCGATCAGACCGCTCAGCGCGGCGATGGCATTGCCGCTGGCGACCGGATCGGTGGCATCGATCTCCATCAGCAGCTCGGGCCGCTGGCCGCGGACCAGGTCGCGCGAGAAATTGGCCGGGATCCGCAGCAGGAACAGCACTTCGCCGCGCTCCAGCATGGCCCGCGAGCCCTCGATGGTCGGCGCCGCAGGTCGCAGATCGAAATAGTCGGAGTTCTCCATGGCCGAGATCAGGCGCCGCGAGAACTCGCTCGATTCGGCGCTGACGACCGTGGTCGGCAGATGCTTGGGATCGGTGTTGATGGCGAAACCGAACAGCAGCAACTGCATGAGCGGAATGCCCACCATCATGGCGAAGGTCAGCCGGTCCCGACGCATCTGGATGAATTCCTTGCCGAGCACGGCCAGCAGCCGGCGCATCGAAAATCGGTTCATGGGCGTTCCCCGCCGCGCATCAGCGCGATGAATGCATCTTCCAGAGAGGATTCCACCGGTTCGAAGCTGATTCGATGCGCGCCGGCATAGTCGCGCAGGCTGTTTTTCAGCAACTCGCTGTTGCTGCCCGATACATGCAGTCGCAGGCCGAAGGGCACCACCTGCTCGACGCCGGACAGGGCACTCAATTCGGCCACCGCATCGGGCGGTGCGCCGGTCAGCGCATAGGTGTTCAGGCCGACCTGCGTCAGGATCTCGTCCGGCGTGCCTTCGGCCAGCAACTTGCCATAGGCGATGTAAGCCAGACGGTGGCAGCGCTCGGCTTCGTCCATGTAGTGAGTTGACACCAGCACGGTCAGGCCGTCGCGCGCCAGCGCGTGGATCTCGGCCCAGAAGTCGCGTCTGGCCTTGGGATCCACACCCGCCGTAGGCTCGTCCAGCAGCAGCAGGCGCGGCTGGTGCAGCAGGCAGGCGGCCAGCGCCAGACGCTGTTTCCAGCCGCCCGAGAGCGAACCGGCCAGCTGCCGTCTGCGGCTGGTCAGGCCCAGTCTTTCCAGGGTTTCGGTGACCACCTGGCGCGGTTGGCGCAGCTGGTGCATGCGCGCCGCGAAACGCAGGTTTTCTTCGATGGTCAGGTCTTCCCACCAGCTGAAGCGCTGGGTCATGTAGCCGACCTGCTGCTTGATGGTGGCGCTGTCGCGCAGCACATCCAGACCGAGGCAGGTGCCGCTGCCGGCATCAGCCGTGAGCAGCCCGCAGATCATGCGGATCGAGGTGGTCTTGCCGCTGCCATTGGGCCCGAGAAAGCCGTAGATCGCGCCGCGTTCCACCTGCAGGTCGAGGCCGTCGACCACGGTCCTGCCGTCGAAGCGCTTGGTGAGGCCTTTTACGTCGATGACGAGGTCGGTCATGGCAGGAAGGGGGCAAGGGGGAGGGGGCAGGGGGCACGGGAAGAGCGGTTGAGGCGTGTGGCAGCGAAGGGAGGCTTGCGAGCCAGGTCGGCGGCAAGATCCCGCTGTACTTCCGCTGCCCCGTGCCCCTTGCCCCGTGCCCCGTTCATCATCGGCGCCTCACCGCCACCGGCAGCCCCGGTGCCAGCGGCGCCGGGTTGTCGAAGCGGGCCTCGACGCGATAGACCAGATCCTCGCTGCGCGACTCACTGAAGATCACCGGTGGGGTGTATTCGGGGCTGGCGGCGATGAAGCTGACGCTGCCGGTCAATTCCTGGGTGCACGCGCTGCAGCTGATGGCGACGGCCTGGCCGGGCGACCACTGCGACAGTTCATTCATGGGCACGAAGAAGCGGATGAAAGGACCGCTGGCCGGCAGCAGCTTGAGCACTGGCGCGCCGGCCGGTACCCATTCGCCGAGCTGATACAGCGTGTCTTCGATGCGTCCCTCCTGCAGGGCCCGTATCCGGGTCTGATCGATGCTCCATTGCACCTGTCCCAGCGCGGCCTCGGCGGCGCTGACGGCGGCATCGGCGGCGGCTATCGCATCGGGCCGACCGGCCAGTTCGGCGCTGCGCTGTTGTGCCAGCGCCGAGGCCACGCGCGCCTGGGCCTGGGCCTGGGCGGCGCTGGCCTGATCCAGGGCATCGGCCGAGGTCAGACCGCGGGCCTTGAGTTCGCTGATGCGCTTCAGTTCGCGCTCCGCCAGATCCAGCGCCGAGCGCGCTTCGCGGACCTGCGCGGCAATCACCCGGATCTCTTCCGGCCGGCGGCCGGTGCTGAGATCGTCCCGTTGCGCCTGGGCCTGACGCACCTGGCTCTGAGCCTGCAACAACTGTTGTTGCTGCAACTCGTCGTCAAGCACGAACAGGGTTGCCCCGGTGGCGACGGCTGCGCCGCGTGCCAGCGGCAACTCGATAAGGCGCCCGGCCACCGGCGCCGCGATATAGGCGTAGTCCGCTTCCAGATAGCCCTGATAGCCTTCGGGTGCCTCGTTCTGACAACCGGCCAGCGCCAGCAGCATCAGCACTGGCGCTGAGCGCCACCACCACGGCCCGAAGCTGTTGCCGGGGTGGGTCATCACAATCGGCTTCATCGTTGGTCTCCAGCCGGCGCCCGCAGCGCCCGCAAACTCAAATCCAGCCAGCAGTCGAGGTAGCGATCCGGTTCGAAGGGACGCTCATCGACGCGTCCCAGCGAGTGCATCCAGATCGGCATGAACACCAGTCCATGAATCAGCACGCGCACGGCATATTCGACGTCCATGGCCGCGAATTCGCCCGAGGCCACGCCCTTGCGCAGCACCGTGGCCAACACACCATCCTGCATGCGGGCAATGAAGTTGACGACGAAGTGCCGCGCCAACTCCGGAAAATTGCCGGATTCGGACATCATCAGCTTGGGCACACCCTGCATCGGTGATGCGCTCAACACCTGCCACCAGCGCCTGACGAAACGCTCGATCAGGCTGCTGGCACTGATCCCGGGATCGCCGATCGCTTGCGAGAACTCGGCCAGCAGCGGGCCGATGTTGCGGCCCACGGCTTCGGCCAGCAGCGCTTCCTTGCTGTCGAAATAGAGGTACACCGTGCCCTTGCTGACACCTGCGCGCTCGGCCACGTCGTCCAGGCGGGTGGCGGAGAATCCACGCTCGACGAACAGGCTCAGGGCCGCGTCGACAATCTCGGCCGGTCGCGCCTCCTTGCGCCTGCGCCTGGGCGGCGAGGGGTCTTTGCCCTCGGTGGCTTTGTTCAGGGCGGAAGAACGGGGCATGGCCGTGATTTCTTAATAACTGACTGGTCAGTAATTTATATCGATCAGATCGACAGTGCAAGTGTCCTATCGCAAGACGCCGTGCGCCGGCGAGCAGGGAGGCGACCGCGCTGAGGACTGGTCTCGGGTTGCGGGGCTCGACAGCGCCCACCCAGGAACAACACAATGGCCGCGAGAACGCCGCATTGCGGTCAGATCCAGGGCCAGACAGGAGTGGCGGAATGAATGCGGTGATCTCCCTCGATCGACTCCGGTTTCTGTTCAATCGGATGCGCGAACGCCTGTGGGTACGACCGTTGCTGATCTGCGTGCTGTCGATAGTCGCGGCCTTCGGCGCCAGGCTGGCCGATGGTCTGGGCCTGTCCGATCTGTTTCCGGAGGTCTCGGTCGAATCGGTCCAGAGTCTGCTGTCGATCATGGCCTCGAGCATGCTGGTGATCGCCACCTTTGCGCTGTCGTCGATGGTCTCTGCCTATGCCTCGGCGGCGGCTACCGCGACGCCACGGTCATTCCCGCTGGTGCTGGCAGACGACGGCTCAAAGAACGCCCTGTCGACCTTCATCGGCGCCTTCATCTTCAGCATCGTCGCGCTGGTCGCCACCAAGAACCACTATTTCGGCACCGCTGGCGTGTTTGTACTGTTTCTGATCACCGCCCTGGTGTTTGCAGCGGTGGTCGTGACCTTCGTGCGCTGGAGTGACGGCATTGCCCGGCTCGGGCGCCTGGGCAGCACCATCGACAAGGTCGAGACCGCCTGCGCCGCAGCGCTGAGCCGCCGCCGCCGCGCGCCGACCCTGTGCGCCAGGCGTCGCGCCGGCCAGGTTGAGGGGCAGGCCGTGCACACGCGCAGCATCGGCTATGTACAGCACGTCGATGTCAGCGCCCTGCAAGCCTGGGCCGAGCAGCATCAGGCCTGGGTGGTGGTGGAAGCCCAGCCCGGTACTTTTGTCACGCCGGATCGACCGCTGGCCTTGATCAATACTGAGCAGGGTGAGCCTCCGCAGGGCTCCACCGATGCCATCGTCGGGGCTTTTGCCATCCATGGCGATCGCGTCTTTGAAGACGATCCGCGCTTCGGACTGGTAGTGCTGTCTGAGATCGCGGGCCGCGCTCTGTCACCGGCGGTCAATGACCCCGGGACTGCCATCGACACCATCGGCACGCTGGTGCGGCTGTTCTCGATCTGGATCGGCCCTGACCCCGACGGCGCATCTGCAGAGCCCGAGTTCGATCGTGTCTACATCGCCGAACTGGTGGCCGCCGATCTGTTTGACGACGCCTTCGGCGCCATTGCCCGCGACGGCGCCGGATCGGTTGAAGTGGGCGTGCGCCTGCAGAAGGCACTGCTGGCTCTGGCGCGCATGGGCGGCGACGAGGTCCGCAAGGCGGCGCGATCACATTCACTGCTGGCCATGAAACGCGCCGAGCTGGCACTGCAGCTGGACGAGGACCGCGAGCGCCTGCGCGCCGTCGCAGCCGAGTCGGAATGGTCTTCGGCCCCCGCCCATTGAGCCGCGGCGGCTGATCTTGACTTGCAGCCCATGGACGCGGACGACGTCCGCGTTTAGGGTGCGCGCTGTTTCCCATAGAACGAGGTGCGCCGTGCGCCCGAACTGGTATCTGATGCCCCTGATGTTGAGCATGAATGCACTGGCCCTGGCGGCGACGCCGGAAAAGGACCCCAACCAATGGCTGGAAGGCGTCGAAGACGCCAAGGCGCTGGAATGGGTGGAAGGCCTGAACGCGCAAACCGTGGCCGAGCTGACCCGCTCGGGCGATTTCAAGCGCATCCAGGCGCGCACGCTGGAGATTCTCGATTCCAACGAGAAGATTCCCTACGTCAACAAGATGGGTGAGCACTACTACAACTTCTGGCGCGACGCCAAACACGTGCGCGGCATCTGGCGCCGCACCAGTCTGGACGAATTCCGCAAGGCCGAGCCGGTTTGGGAAACCGTGCTCGATATCGACGCGCTGGCCAAGGCCGAGGACGAGAACTGGGTGTATGCGGGTGCTGACTGCCTGCAGCCCGAGTATCGGCGCTGCCTGATCCAGCTCTCCCGCGGCGGCGCCGACGCCAATGTGGTGCGCGAATACGATGTGGTCGACAAGGCCTTCGTCAAGGGCGGTTTCGAGCTGCCCGAGGCCAAGAGCGGCATGAGCTGGATCGACATCGATCAGGTCTTTGTCGGCACCGATTTCGGCCCCGGATCGATGACCACCTCGGGCTACTCCCGCATTGCCAAGCGCTGGACCCGTGGCACCCCGCTCAGTGCCGCGCAGACCGTCTACGAAGCCAAGGTCGATGACGTCTGGGCATTCGCCTTTGCCGACACCACGCCCGGATTCGAGCGTCAGGGCGTCTATCGCGGCATCACCTTCTACACCAACGAGGCCTTTCTGCTGCAGGGCGATCAGCTGGTCAAGATCGACAAGCCCGACAGCGCCAATGCCAATTTCCACCGCGAATGGCTGATGCTGGAGCTGCGCGATGACTGGAGCGTCGGCGGCAAGACCTGGCCGGCGGGTTCGTTGCTGGTCACCCGGCTGGACGATTTCATGGCTGGCAAGCGCGAGTTCGAATCGCTGTTCACGCCGACCGAGCGCTCATCGATGGCCGGCTATACACCCACGCGCCATCACATCATCGTCAATGAACTCGACAACGTGAAGAACCGGGTCTACGTATGGACGCCTGGAGACGCCGGCTGGAGCCGCCAGCCACTGGCGGGACTGCCGGAGTTCGGTGAGGTCAGTGTCAGTGCGGTGGACTCGCAGGATTCCGATGCCTATTGGGCCACGGTCACCGACTTCCTGACGCCGACCAGCCTGCACTACGGCGAGATCGGCCAGGGCACGCCGCAGTTGCTGAAGTCGCTGCCGGCCTTCTTCGATGCTTCGGGGATGGCCGTGAGCCAGCACGAAGCGATCTCGGCCGACGGTACCCGCGTACCCTATTTCCAGGTGGCGGCGAAGGATCTGGATCTCGATGGCAAGAACCCGACCATCCTCTATGGCTATGGCGGATTCGAGGTCTCGATGACCCCGAACTACAGCGCCAACATCGGAGATGCCTGGCTTTCCAAGGGCGGTGTCTGGGTGCTGGCCAATATCCGTGGTGGCGGTGAATTCGGTCCGAAGTGGCATCAGGCCGCGCTCAAGGCCAATCGGCACAAGGCCTATGAGGACTTCATCGCCGTGGCCGAAGACCTGATCCAGCGCAAGGTCACGTCCACCGAGCACCTCGGCACCATGGGCGGCTCCAACGGCGGATTGCTGATGGGCAATATGCTCACCCTGCGCCCCGATCTGTTCGGCGCCATCGTCTGCCAGGTACCGCTGCTCGACATGCAGCGCTACCACCAGCTGCTGGCCGGAGCCTCGTGGATGGGCGAATACGGCAATCCGGATGACCCGGAGGAATGGAAATTCATCCAGACCTTCTCGCCGTACCACAACGTCAAGGCGGATGTGCAGTATCCGCGCACCCTGTTCACCACCTCGACCCGCGACGATCGCGTGCATCCGGGCCACGCCCGCAAGATGGTGGCGAAGATGAAGCAACAGGGCCACGACGTGCTCTATTACGAGAACATCGAAGGCGGCCACGGCGGCGCCGCCAACAACGCCCAGCGCGCCTTCATGACCGCACTGGCCATGACCTTTTTCGCCCGCGAGTTGCGGTAAAGGGGCGGAGCACGGGGCACGGGGCACGGGGCGATCTTGTCGTGACCCGTGACTCCCGGCCCCGGGTTCCAGCTTCAAGGTGTTGATGCGTCATTGCGAGGAGCGCAGCGACGAAGCAATCCAGGGCCGTTTGAAACAGAGCGCCTGGATTGCTTCCCCCGGATCAAATCCGGGCTCGCAATGACGCCGGTTCAAGATCACGGCGCGGGTAATGCCAGAGGATTCGTAGGCCGGGTCCGCGCGCCCGCCCGTCCGGGCAGAGCGCCGCGACGGCAAGC
>JALHRS010000039.1:0-32931 GCA_022841325.1 Lysobacterales bacterium
TTGCCTGTGGGAGCGGCTTCAGCCGAGATTTGCTGTAGCTGGCTGGATGATGTCAGCAACAGCTGTCGCGGCTGAAGCCGCTCCCATAGCCACAATGGGCTGACGGCACAGTCGCCATTGCGGCTTCAGCGGCATTTCGGGAACATGCAGCCCAGGCGATGAGGAGATCGGCGTGCGTCATCTGTTGCTGGGACTGTTGCTGATCGGTGAAAGTCTGTGGGCGGCGCCGCGTCAGCTCGATGCCTATCGCTGGACCGATGTCGAGCGCATCCTCGCCATCGGCGACCTGCACGGCGGCTACGACAGTTATCTGGCCGCGCTGCAGTCCGCCGGCGTCATTGACCAGCGTGGTCGCTGGATCGCGGGCGAGACCCACCTGGTGCAGACCGGGGATATCCCCGACCGCGGCCCGGACACCCGCCGCATCATCGCGCACATGGCGGGGCTGGCGAAGCAGGCCGCTCGAAAGGGTGGTCGGGTGCACAACCTGATGGGCAATCACGAGGCGATGAATGTCTACGGCGACCTGCGCTATCTCCACGTCGGCGAGTTCGAGGCTTTTGTGGATGGCCGTTCTGCGGCGCTCAGGCAGCATTACTTCGACGCGTTGATCAAGGATCTTGAAAGCAGGGATCCACAGCGCCATGCCCGGCTGCCGGCTGATTTCCGCGTGCAGTGGGAGCGCGAGCACCCGCTCGGCTGGGTGGAACATCGCTCCGCCTGGGATCCACGCTGGAATCCCGAGGGTGAGCTGTACCTGTGGGTGATGCGGACCAAGGTGGCGATCCAGCTCAACGATCTGGTTTTCCTGCACGGCGGCATCAGCGGCGCCTACTGCCGGTACAGCCTGGAATCGCTGAGCACCATGGCGCATGCGGCGCTGCGCAGCAGCGAGCAGGGCGAGCTCGGGATTCTTGCGGACCCACTCGGCCCGCTCTGGTATCGGGGTCTGGCCGGTGTGGCGCCGGCGGCGAGCGTGGCGACGGTCGACGCCATTCTGGAGCGCCACGAAGCCCGCCATATCGTCATTGGTCACACCAACACCGGGGGTGTGATCTGGCCGCGCCTCGATGCGCGCGTCATCATGATCGATACCGGCATCGGGCCCGCCTACGGGGGTCAGATCGGGTGGCTGGAAGTGACGCCCAGGGGGATGGTCGCCGGCTATCCTGGTGGCAGTCTGCCGATACCAGCAGACGATGGATTGCGGCTGGAGTATCTGGAAGCGGTGATCGCGCTGCAGCCTGACAACCAGGCCCTGCGTAATCGTCGCGATGCGCTGAAGGCCGGTATGCTCGAGGCGCCGGCAACGGCCGAGACCGCGGCCACCTGCGACATCTCTGAATGATCTTGCGAGCGAAGTCGTAGTCGCCGGCAAGAACCGCCTGGCAGTCTTCCGGTATGAAAAGGACCTCCATGATCATCGTGCATCATCTCAACGACTCGCGCTCGCAGCGCATTCTGTGGTTGCTGGAGGAACTGCAGCTGGGCTACGAGATTCGCCGCTATCAGCGCGATGCGAAGACCCGTCTGGCACCGCCGGAACTGACTGCGGTGCATCCACTGGGCAAGTCGCCAGTGATCGAGGATGGTGGCAGGACGGTGATCGAATCCGGGGCCATCGTCGACTATCTGCTGCGCCATCACGGTGGAGGTCGCCTGCGGCCGGAGCCGTCCAGTGCTGATTTCGAGGTCTATCAGCAGTGGCTGCACTATGCCGAGGGCTCGGCCATGCTGCCGCTGATGCTCAAGCTTTACGTTTCCCGTCTGGGCGAGGCCGCTGCGCCGCTGGAGCCGCGGATTGCCAGTGAGCTGGCCAATCACCTCGGGTATCTGGAGCAGGCGCTGCAGGGTAAGGACTGGTTGCTGGGCGACCAGCTCAGTGGTGCCGACATCCAGATGAGTTTCGTCGGCGAGGCCGCGCGCGGTTTGCGCGCCGGATATCCGGCCATCGATGCCTGGGTGCGGCGCTTTCAGGCTCGGCCGGCCTACCGGCGGGCGCTGGAGCGCGGCGGCCCCTATTCTTTCGCCGACTGACGGCTGAGGGCGTCATGACGGGCGTAGCAGAGGCCGCACCTGAGCTTGAGGGCTGCTGCTGCAGCTGACCGTGGTGATCGGGATATTCGCATGGGCCTGCCACTTGCCCGATTCGAGACTGAGCGTCAACTGCGCGGGTCATCCCAGGCTACACGCAGCAGGCGGGTTCATGGCCGTACGCAGTCTCGGGCCGACACAGATGTGCTCCATGAACCCCTGTCGCACGCGGGTGTTCATGCCGAATGCTGCGAATGTGCCGTTGCTGTGGAGGGCGCCGTGCTGCGGCGCCGCTTTGCCTTGCCCGGAGGTCAAGAGGCGCGCGTCCCTCCTCGAAGCCGCTCTGATCCAGCAAGGGATGCGAAGAGCGCCGGGGAGCCGCTGCGCGGCACCCTCGGCCTACGTCCGTGCGGGCATTCCCGGGCGCATTGCGATCGCCGCTGGCTCTGCCGGTGCCGCCGCGGCGGTCCACATTCCCCTCGAGGTCTACGAACTGCTGCGGGAGCCGGGCTGGGTGGTGACTCTGGTACTGATCGTCAACCTGGCGGTCGACGCCGTGATGATTCAGGCCCTGCGTCGTCGCCTTTGAGTGCCGCGGAGTCCTCATTTCAGCGGCGTGCTGTAGTCGCCCGCAGATTGCCCGTGCCGCGCGGGGCCCGCATACCGCTATCCTTGCGCCTCTGGCGATGCTTGCCTGTCCCTTCTCAGCCTGATCCTGCCTACTCATGACCACGATTACCAAAGTCCACGCCCGCGAGATCCTGGATTCGCGCGGTAACCCGACGCTTGAAGCCGAAGTCACGCTGGCCGGCGGACACCGGGGCCGCGCTGCGGTGCCCAGCGGCGCCTCCACCGGTTCGCGTGAGGCCATCGAACTGCGTGATGGCGACAAGACCCGCTATCTGGGCAAAGGCGTGCGCAAGGCCGTCGCCAACGTCAACGGCGCCATCGCCGAGGCCGTGGCAGGCTTCGATGCCGCCGATCAGGCCGGGCTGGATCAGCGGCTGATCGAGCTGGACGGTACCGAAAACAAGGCGCGCCTCGGCGCCAACGCGCTGCTCGGGGTGTCTCTGGCCAGTGCCCATGCCCTGGCCAACAGCCGCGGCCAGGGTCTGTGGCAGTCTCTGGCCACTGGGCGCACGCCGCAGTTGCCGGTGCCGATGATGAACATCATCAACGGCGGCGCCCATGCCGACAACAATGTCGACATGCAGGAATTCATGATCCTGCCGGTCGGTGTCGAGAGTTTTTCCGAGGCGCTGCGTGCCGGCACCGAGATCTTCCACGCGCTCAAGGGCGTGCTTCGCGGGCGTGGCATGGCCACGGCGGTCGGTGACGAGGGTGGCTTTGCCCCCGACCTGCGCTCCAATGAAGAGGCCATAGATGTCATTCTGGAAGCCATCGACAAGGCCGGGTATCGCGCGGGCGAAGACGTGCTGCTGGGTCTGGACGTGGCCAGCAGCGAGTTCTACAAGGACGGTCGTTATCATCTGGCCTCGGAAGACCGCTGGATGACCAGCGAGCAACTGGTCGACTATCTGGATTCGTGGTCGCGCCAGTTCCCGATCGTGACCATCGAGGACGGCATGGCCGAAGACGACTGGGCCGGCTGGAAGTTGCTGACCGAGCGCATCGGTCAGCGCGTGCAGCTGGTCGGCGACGATCTCTACGTCACCAATACCCGGATCTTCCAGCAGGGCATCGATCAGGGCATTGCCAACGCGATCCTGATCAAGCTCAACCAGATCGGCACGCTGACCGAGACGCTGGCCGCCATCGAACTGGCTGACCGCGTGGGCTACGCGGCGGTGGTTTCGCATCGTTCGGGCGAGACCGAGGACACCACGATTGCCGATCTGGCCGTCGCCACCAGCGCCACCCAGATCAAGACCGGATCGCTGTCGCGCACTGATCGGGTTGCCAAGTACAACCAGTTGCTGCGTATCGAGGAGGCCCTGGGTGCCGATGCCCGCTACGCCGGTCGCTCCGCCTTCCGTTTCAGTCGCTGAGGCCTGATCGCCCGCATGCGTTGGTTGCTGCTCCTGCTGCTGCTGTTGCTGGTCACCCTGCAGTACCAACTGTGGTTTCGTGGCGGCATGAACGATGTTTGGGAGCTCGAGAAGGCGCTGGAGGTGCAGCGTGCCGAGAATGACGAGTTGCGCCAGCGCAACGACGCCCTGGCGGCTGAAGTGGACGATCTCAAGAGCGGTCAGGACGCCATCGAGGAGCGGGCGCGCTCGGAACTCGGCATGATCAAGGAGGGCGAGAAGCTGATCCAGGTGGCCGAGCCCAAGCGCGCCGCCGCTGCAGCGGCAGCCCACGCCGAGGAGCCCCGAGAGTGATCTGGGCGGTCGTTCCGGCAGCTGGCAGCGGTCGCCGATTCGGAGCGGTCAAGCCCAAGCAGTACGCGCAGATCGATGGCTGCTCGGTGCTGGAACGAACACTCAGACGACTGGCCGAGGTGCCGCGTATCCGCGGGATGCTGGTGGTGCTCGCCGCTTCCGATCGGGATTGGCCGGGATTGCAGCAGGTGGGCGGCAAGCCGGTGCTCACCGCCGTGGGCGGTGCCGAGCGGGCCGACTCGGTGCTGGCGGGCCTGCGAGCGCTGCCTGGAACGGTGGCCTTGACCGACTACGTGCTGGTGCACGATGCGGCGCGACCCTGTGTGCGCACGGCCGATATCGAGCGCCTGATCGATCAGGTGCATGGAACCACCGGCGGACTGCTGGCCGCGCCGGTGCGCGACACGCTCAAGCGCGAAGCCGAGCCGGATCAGGAGCTGGATCAGGTGCGGGTAGCGCATACCGTGACCCGCTCCGGGCTGTGGCGGGCATTGACGCCGCAGATGTTCAGACGCGGCGGACTGACGCTGGCGCTGGAGTCGGCGCACGCGCAGGGCTTGCGGCCCACCGATGAGGCGCAGGCCATGGAGATGCAGGGCGTGCATCCCTTGCTGATCGAGGCAGCCGACGACAACATCAAGGTCACCACCAGCCACGATCTGCTGCTGGCGCAATTCCTGTTGCGGGCCCAGGAACGCGAATGAGTCGCTGGCCGCGCATCGGTACCGGCTATGACGTGCATGCCTTCGGACCTGGCGATCAGGTGATGCTGGGCGGCGTAGCCATTCCCCACCGGCGCGGGCTGCTGGCTCACTCCGACGGTGATGTGGCTTTGCACGCACTCTGCGATGCGCTGCTTGGTGCCCTGGCGCTGGGCGATATCGGCGTGCATTTTCCGCCCTCCGATGCGCGTTGGGCCGGTGCCGACAGCCGCGATCTGCTGCGTCACTGTCGTCATCTGATCGGCGAGCGTGGCTATGTCGTCGGCAATTGCGATCTGGTGATCGTTTGCGAACGCCCGCGCCTGACACCGCATGTGCCGCTGATGCGTGAGCGCATCGCAGCCGATCTGCAATGCGCGGTGGATGCGGTCAGCGTCAAGGCCACCACCACCGAGAAACTTGGATTCACCGGTCGCGAGGAGGGCATCGCCGCCCAGGCCGTGGTGCTGCTGCATCCGGCGGATCAAGGCTCGTGAATCTGGCCCATGCCTACGGTGGGCCGGTGCTGCGCGGCGTGCTCAAGACCACGCCTGAGGACTTTGTGGTGGAGGAGACCCTGAGCTTCGGCGCCGACGGGCAGGGCGAGCACGATCTGCTGTGCATCGAGAAGCGCGGTGCCAATACCGAATGGGTGGCGCGCGGTCTGGCCCGTTTTGCCGGAGTTGCCAAGGTGGCCGTGGGCTTTGCCGGGCTCAAGGACCGACATGCGGTGGCGCGCCAGCACTTCACCGTGCAACTGCCCGGTCGACAGGTGGACTGGTCGGCGCTGTCGCTGCCCGGCGTGCGCCTGATCGGCGTGGCCAGGCACTCGCGCAAGCTCAAGCGCGGGGCCTTGACCGGTAACGGATTCATTCTCGGGCTGCGCCGCATACAGGGTGACCGGACGCAGGCCGAGCAACGGCTGCAGGCGCTCAAGCAGGGTGGGGCGCCCAATTACTTCGGCGTTCAGCGCTTTGGCATCGACGGCGGCAATCTGGACCTGGCGCGGCGTCTGTTTGCCGGCGAGTCGCTGGATCGCAGCGAGCGCAGCTTCGCGCTGTCGGCGGCGCGCAGCGCAATCTTCAACAGCGTGCTGGATGCGCGTGTGCGGCTGGGCAACTGGAATCAGGTCATCGACGGCGATCTGTGCAATCTGGCGGGTCGCCGCGCCTGGTTTGGCCCGGTGGAGGTCGATGAGATCCTGCGTCAGCGTTGCGCGGAAGGCGACATCCATCCCACGGGGCCGATGTGGGGCACGCCGCCGGCGCCGGTCGCCGGTGAATGTGCGGCTATCGAAACGCAGGTGGCTGAGGACTGGCGCGAACTTTGCGCAGGGCTGGCGGCAGCCGGGCTGGAATCGGAGCGCCGAGCGCTGCGGGTGATCCCGACACAGCTGTCCTGGGATTGGGAGGACGCCGCCGATCCGGATGACTCTGCCGAGCCTTTGTTGCTGCGTCTGCGTTTTGCGCTGCCGCCGGGCGCCTATGCCACCGCCTTCATCCGCGAACTGATCGACGTCGACGGCGAGATCCCGGTGGGCGCCGACCACATCGACTAGCAGCCTGGTGCTCGCATTGCGTGCATTGGAATCCGGCCGCGGCGTAGACTTGCGGGTTCCATGATTCTGCGAGGTTGCTGACGATGGCCGTTCCTACCCTGGATATCAGTCGCTATGACAGCGACCGTGCCAATTTTGTCGCCGAGTTGGGACGGGCCTATCGCGAATATGGCTTCTGCGGCATCAGTGGCCACGGCATCCCGGCCGCGTTGATCGACGGCGCCTACGATGCCTTCCAGCGCTTCTTCGCCCTGCCCGACGAGGTCAAGCGCCGTTATCACATCAAGGGTGGCGGTGGCGCCCGCGGCTACACGCCCTTCATGGTCGAGACCGCCAAGGACTCGCAATACCCGGACCTGAAGGAGTTCTGGCACGTGGGCCTTGAGATACCGCGTGACTCCCATTACGCCGAGGTGATGCCGGAGAACCTGTGGCCGGAGGAAGTGGCGGATTTCCGGGAGCTGGGCTACGGCCTCTATCAGGCGCTGGATGATCTGGGTACGCGGGTATTGCGGGCGCTGGCGCTGCATATCGATCTGCCCGAGTCCTATTTCGAGGACAAGACCAATTTCGGCAACTCGATCCTGCGCCCGATCCACTACCCGCCGATCACCCAGGCCGAAGTGCCCAATGTGCGCGCCGGTGCCCACGAGGACATCAATTTCATCACCCTGCTGGTGGGTGCCAGCGCCGAGGGTTTGCAGGTGCTGACCCGCCAGGGTGAATGGCTGCCGATCACCACGCAGGGGGATGCGATCGTGGTCAACATCGGCGACATGCTGCAGCGCCTGACCAATCATGTGTATCCGTCGACGACGCATCGGGTGGTCAATCCGCCGGGTGAGAAGTCGCGGCAACCGCGTTTTTCGGTGCCCTTCTTCCTGCACCCCAATCCGGATTTCATGATCGACGTCCTGCCGCAGTGCGTCAGCGCCGACAACCCCAGCCGTTATCCGCAGCCGATCAGCGCCCACGATTACCTGATGGAACGCCTGCGCGAAATTCGTCTGATCTGAGCGCGCTGGAAGCCCATGCCAGCCCGCATCAGGCGGGCTTGTCGCCGTCCGATTCTTCGCTGCGCAGTCGCGCCATCATGGCGCGCATGCGCAGTCGGAACAGCGCGGCCTCCCTTTCCTTGGCTTCGTCCGTGCTCTCGGCCGGTTCCGGTGCGGCGGGCGCAGTTTTGGTCTCGTTGGCGGCCAGCCGTTTGGCCTCGGGAGCGACCGGAGCCTCAGCCCTGGCGGGCGGCGCGGCCGTGGTGGGAGCGGGTGGAGCGATCTTGTCGCGCTGCTGCGGCACGGTCGGCGCTGCAGTCGTCGGCGGCGCAGGCGATGGTGCAGGCTGTGCCGAACGCGCAGCTGGCACGGCTTGAACAGCGGGAGCCGGAGATGCCGCAGGTGCAGCACCGATGGGTTTAGGTTGCAACGGTCTGGCAAGCGCGCCGAATTCATCGTCCGCGACAAACTGGTCCAGACCAAGCTTGCTTTCGTCGATCGGAATCATGCCCCCCTCTTCCGGAGGCGGTGCCGGCGGTCGCTGGGTTTTCGGCGTTGGCGGTGCGGCCGCGGTGGCGGCGGCCGCCTTGGCCTGACGGGCGAAATCGCCTTCGCGATCCAGACCAACCACCGGGGCATCAGGATCACCCCACAGGCCGAGCCGGCTCTCGTCGATCTGGATGACTTCGCCCGGCTCCACGGGCGCCGGTGCCCGAATGGTTCCAGGTACCGAGGCCCTGCGATCGGCTTCATCGGCCGGGTGCGCTTTCTCCGCGGGTCGCGGCGCTGATTGTGTACGCGGTGGCTCAGGCGTCACCGCAGGTGCTGCCGGACGTGGAGTCGCCGCTGGCGCCGGTCTGGAAGTCTGGGCCAGCGACTCGCCCGGCAGGGGACGCCGCACTGGTTCCGGATCCCTGCCCAGCTTCTGGCGCAGGGCTTCCGGCAGTTCTTCGGTGAACAGCGAGTCGTCTTCGCGAACGATGAAGCGCGCAATGCGGTCAAACAGCCCGTCGTCGATTTCGTTCCAGGCAACCTGGCGCCGGCTCGATCCCAGCCAATTGACGTTCTCGAAGCTCATGCGCAGGACCGGGTCCTCGGCGCTGATCTGCGCCTGCATCCGCGCCTTGATGTGGCCACGGGCATGGAACATCGCGATCGACACTTCGCCCTTGGCGGTGCGTTGGACTTCCTTGACGCCTCCCAGGTGATGCTGCCGGAACAGGCTGGTCAGGGTTTGTATGCGTCCGGCGCCTTCAGCCCGGACCTCAGGGGAGCGTTCTGGATCGATGCGCAGGGTCCAGCTCATGTCGAGCAGAAAACCGCGGTAGCGTCGTTCGTGCTCGACCTTGTAATCCCACACCGGTACCCCGGCCAGATCACCGTAGCCCTGCATGGTCAGGGGGACCAGTATCGGCGGTCTCACCTCGCGGAGCGTTTCCGCAAGGCCCTCAAGGTAAGTGGTCAGTGCCTTCATGCGCGGCTCTATCTGACCCAGATAGCGGGAATCGCGCTCCTCTTTCTCGCGCGCGACTGCCTCGGCCTGTGCCCGCTGCTGGTCTGCTTCGCGCTTGAGACGGTCTAGAAAGGACACGCGCTTACCGGATGATGGCCCGCTCCGATGATAACGGCACAGCCCGCAGCCGCAACATGCAATTGCCCTCGGTCATTGTGACGTTTCGCCCTCGGCGGCTCCTTGCGTATGCTGCAGGCTGGAAACGGATCGAAAATCGCCATGTCTGCCACCGAGTTGCGCCTGCTTCTGCTGTTCCTGGGTCTGATCGTACTCGGCGTCATCTATTGGTACGGGCGACCGGATCGGCGCCAGAGCAACGACAGGCGTCGCGCGGGCATGCGTCGCGAACCTGTCCTCGGCGAAGAGGATGCCGATGCCGATTCGCCCTACACCGCATCGCGTGATGCTCCCTGGTTTGCCAGCGATGGCGAGGCCGACGACCTGCCCTCGTTGCGGATCGAAGGTCTGAGTGTGCGCGATGATGCAGAGCCGTCGGCGACGCAGCGCACGGGTCAGCGTGAATCGAACCACCACGAACGCATCATCACGCTCTACGTGGTGGCGCAGGACGGCTACACGCTGAACGGCCCGGAACTGGTCGTGGCGGCGGAGAAGGCCGGTCTGGTCTACGGCGATCTGGGTATCTTCCATCGGCTGGTGGACAGCAAGCCTGAACTCGGCCCCATCTTCAGCATGGCCAACATGGTGCGGCCGGGTGTGTTTGATCTGGCCGAGATGGATCAGTTCAGCACCCCCGGCGTGGTCGTGTTCCTGACCTTGCCCGGCCCGCTGTCGGCGCTGGATGCCTGGGACACCATGCTGCCCGCCGCCCAGCGCTTCTCCGACCTGCTGGGCGCGCAGTTGCTGGACGACCAGCGCACCCCGCTGGGTCGCCAGCGCATTGCCGCCCTGCGCGACGAATTGCGCGCCTTTGACCGCAAACGCGAGCAGATGCAGATCAAGCCGGGCTGGTAGAGGTTGCGGGGCAGGGGAAACGGGGCAGGGGGCACGGGTAAAGGCAGATAACTCGGGCTTTCGCGGGCCCAGACTTGTCTGGACGCTGTCCAGGCGAGCAAGCTACGGCGACTGTGTTCCTCTTCTCTTCCCCTTTTTCCATTTTCCATTTTCCATTTTCCCGCTCCACCGAGCCCGACGAGCCAGCGCATGTCTTCTTCCGAGATTGCCGATCGCGTGGCGCAACTGCGCGCCGAGATCCGCCAGCATGACTATCGCTACCACGTGCTGGATGCCCCCAGCATTCCCGATGCCGAGTACGATCGCCTGTTTCATGAACTGCGGCGGCTGGAGGAGGCGCATCCGGAACTGCTGACGCCCGATTCGCCCACGCAGCGGGTGGGCGCGACCCCGGTCGGTGAATTCGCGGCGGTGATGCATCGGGTACCGATGCTGTCGCTGGGCAATGCTTTCAGCGCCGAGGAAGTGCAGGAATTCGTCGCCCGCATCGAGCAGATGCTGGGGCGCAGCGAGGTCGAGTTCTCGGTCGAACCCAAGCTCGACGGGCTGGCGATTTCCCTGCTCTATCAGGATGGCCAACTGGTGCAGGCGGCCACCCGCGGCGATGGCGTGACCGGTGAGGATGTGACCCACAGCGTGCGCACCATCCGCGCCGTACCCTTGTCGCTGACGGTCGGCAGCGGCTGGCCGCAAACGCTGGAAGTGCGCGGTGAGGTCTACATGCCACGTGCCGGGTTTGTGGAATTCAATCGTCGCGCCCGCGAACGCGGCGAGAAGGAACTGGTCAATCCGCGCAATGCTGCCGCCGGCAGCGTGCGCCAGCAGGACCCGCGCATGGCGGCGGCCCGGCCCTTGGCCTTCTACGCCTATGGTCTGGGCGAAGTCAGCGGAGCGCCGCTGGCCGACCGCCACACCGGCATCCTGCAGCGTCTGCGGGACTTTGGTCTGCCGGTGTCGCCCGAGGCCGGCAGGGCCATCGGTGCGCAGGGTTGTCTGGACTATTTCCAGCGGATGGGCAAGCGCCGCCAGCAGCTCCCGTACGACATCGACGGCGTGGTCTACAAGGTCGACCGCCTGGATTGGCAGGCGGAGCTTGGCTATGTGTCGCGGGCGCCGCGCTGGGCGATTGCGCACAAGTTTCCCGCCGAAGAGGCGCTGACGCATTTGCTGGCCATAGATCTGCAGGTGGGCCGTACCGGGGCGATCACGCCGGTGGCCCGCCTGGAGCCGGTGTTTGTCGGTGGCGCCACCGTGTCGAACGCCACGCTGCACAACTTCGACGAGGTGGCGCGCAAGGATCTGCGGGTCGGCGACTGCGTGATCGTGCGCCGCGCCGGTGATGTGATTCCCGAAGTCGTGGGCCCGGTGCTGGAGCGCCGGCCGGAGGGCGCGCGGCCGCCGGAACTGCCCACAGTCTGCCCCCAATGCGGCTCAGCGCTGGAGCGGGTCGAGGGCGAGGCGGTGATCCGCTGCACCGGCGGACTGGTCTGTCCGGCCCAGCGCAAGGAGGCCATCCGCCATTTCGCTTCGCGCCGGGTCATGAATATCGAGGGCATCGGTGACAAGCTGGCCGAACAGTTGGTCGATGCCGGTCTGGTGCACAGCATCGATGATCTGTACCGGCTGGATCTGGCCACGCTCTCAGGCCTTGATCGCATGGGCGAGCGTTCGGCGGCGAATATTCTCGAAGAGCTGGAGCGCAGCAAGAGCACCACGCTGGAACGTTTTCTGTTCGCGCTCGGCATCCGCGATGTCGGTGAATCCACGGCCAAGGCGCTGGCGCGGCATTTCGGCAGTCTGGACCGGATCATCGAGGCCAGTGCGCGCATGCAGCCTTATTTCGGTGATCCCGAGGCGCTGAAACAGAGCGCGGTGAAGAAGGCGCTGGCCGCGGAGCCGTTGATCCAGGTGCCCGATGTTGGCCCCGTCGTGGCACAGCGGCTGTGGGAATTCTTCGCTGATGAGCGCAACACCCGAATCGTCGAGCAGATGCGCGCCGCCGGCGTGCACTGGCCTGAGCATGAACCCGCCGCAGCGGCCGAAGGGCCGCTGGCGGGGCAGACCGCGGTATTGACCGGCACGCTGACGGGAATGACCCGGGATGTGGCTGGCGCGCGCCTGGAAGCGCTGGGCGCCAAGGTCTCGGGCAGCGTGTCGAAGAAGACCAGCTTCGTGGTGGCCGGATCGGATGCCGGCTCCAAGCTCACCAAGGCCCAGGAGCTGGGCGTGCCGGTGCTGGATGAAGCCGCGCTGCTGGAATTGCTGAGTCGTCATGAATCGGCGGAGTAGGGCACACGTGAATGGTCCGATCAGCATGGGCCCCGGCCGATGACGCTGCCGGGGCTGATGCGGCAGCGGGCCCAGCTGAACTCGTGTTTGCGCGAGTTCTTCGCCGCGCGTGGCGTACTCGAGGTCTGCACGCCGGTGTTGTCGCAGGCCGGCAACAGCGATCCCAATATCGACAGCTTCAGCACCCGCTATCACGGTCCGCTGCGTGGTGGTCCGGCAACGCGCTGGCTGCGGACCTCCCCCGAGTTCTTCCACAAGCGACTGCTGGCAGCCGGTTGCGGTGATCTGTTCGAGATCGCGCCGGTTTTTCGCGACGGCGAGTGCGGGGCACGCCACAATCCCGAGTTCACGCTGCTGGAGTGGTACCGGGTCGGTTTCGATCACCATCGGCTGATGGACGAGGTCGAATCCCTGCTGCGCGCGCTGGCGGCGGCCTTCGGTCGTCATTTGGGGGGTGCCGAGCGCCTCAGCTATCAGCAGTGCTACCAGCGTTATGCGGGCATCGACCCGCTGGCGGCCAGTCGCGAGGAACTGCTGCAGGCCCTGGCTGACTGCTCCATTGACCCCGAGGGTCTGAGCCGCGACGACCTGCTCGATCTGCTGCGCACCCATCTGATCGAAGCGCAGTGGAGCGATCAGCAGTTCCTGTTCATCCATGATTTCCCGGCCAGCCAGGCGGCACTGGCACGCATCCATTCGAGTGATCCGCGCGTTGCCGAGCGCTTCGAGCTGTACCTCGGCCGGGTCGAACTCGCCAACGGCTATCACGAACTCAACGATGCCACCGAGCAGCGCCAGCGATTCGAACGCGATCTGGTCGAAAGGACCCGGCGCGGCGCGGTCCTGCCGGCGCTGGACGAGTTGCTGCTGCAGGCCTTGCCGCAGATGCCCGATTGCGCCGGCGTGGCCCTGGGCGTGGAGCGCCTGCACCAGTGGCTGGTTGGCGCCGACAGCATCGAGGCGGTGATGCCTTTCGGGTTTGCGCAGGCTTGAGGGGGCGATGTCTGGGACGCGTGGCCTCATTGCGAGCCACGTACTTCGGTCCGACACAGTACACGGGCCCTGAACCCTGCCGAGCGCCTGGCGGCTTTGAGGAGGGCCGCGCGCTGCGCGGCCGCTCTGGATCTTCAGGTAGGGCAAAGCGGCGCCGCAGCGCGGCGCCCTCCACGGCAGCGGCAAGAACCACTGGCCCCGGCCTACTTCGTCGCTCGGACGCCGCTTTGCGTAGCCCGTTGTGCCGCGCAGCGGCTCAGCGGGGCTCTTTCGTGTCTGGCCCCATCATTGCGAGCCAACCGCTGCAACTTCCGCGCCTTTGTCGCGGTCCATGACTCTCGCACAGAACTTTTTACCTAATCCGCTGTCAGAGACCCAGTCTCCTATTCGGTACGCATCCAGGCATGGAAGGATCTGCTGCAGTCAACGAAGTTCCAGAGCACATCGACCTCGCCGATCTGCATTCCAGATTCAGGCAATTGCGTGAAACCCTGTCGGCCCAGGTCATCGGTCAGGCCGAATTGGTGGAGTCCCTGCTGATTTCGCTGCTGTCCGATGGCCATCTGCTGGTGGAAGGCGCGCCCGGACTGGCCAAGACCACGGCGGTCAAGGCCCTGGCGGCGCGGGTCGAGGCCAATTTTCAGCGGGTGCAGTTCACCCCGGATCTGCTGCCTTCGGATCTGACCGGTACCGACATCTGGCGCCAGCAGGACGGGCGTTTCGAGTTCCAGCCCGGTCCGCTGTTCCACAACCTGCTGCTGGCCGACGAGATCAATCGGGCGCCGGCCAAGGTGCAGTCGGCGCTGCTCGAAGCCATGGGCGAGCGCCAGATCACCGTCGGCGGCAAGACCTATGCCCTGCCCAAGCTGTTCCTGGTGATGGCCACGCAGAACCCGATCGAACAGGAAGGCACCTATCCGCTGCCGGAAGCGCAGCTGGATCGCTTTCTGATGCACGTGCGCGTGGGTTATCCGCAGGCCGGTGCTGAAACCGAGATCCTGCGACTGGTACGCGATCAGGCCCGCAACGCGCTGCATTCCCGCAGCGAAACGGTCGATCAGCTGTCACAGGCGGAAGTCTTTGCTGCCCGTTCGGCGGTGCTGGATCTGCATTTCTCGGAGTCGCTGGAGCGTTATCTGGTCGAACTGGTGCTGGCCACCCGAGATGCCAGCGGCTACGACAAGAATCTGGCCCGCCGCATCGCCTGGGGTGCCAGCCCGCGTGGCTCGATCGCGCTGGAACGCTGCGCCCGCGCCCGCGCCTGGCTGGCCGGTCGCGACTACGTCACCCCGGAAGACGTCCACGCAGTAGCCCCGGACGTATTGCGCCACCGGGTCCTGCCCAGCTACGAGGCCACGGCCGAAGGCTGGGACGGCGGCCGACTGGTCGCCGAGTTGCTGCAGCGGGTGCCGTTGCCTTGAGGCGAGGCGTTGCGCCGCTCTGGGTCCATCAGCAACTGGCAATTAGCGACTAGCAATTAGCAATTGGCGATTAGGGCGTGGTGATGAGTGTTCCTGTGAAGGTGGAGTTGGTGTTGTTGCGAGTCGACTGCTTGGTCTCGACTCCACGGGCGGGCCGTAAGTCCTGGCGTCATTGCGAGCCACCTGTATCGGCCCGACGCCGCCCACGCACGATGAGCCACAAGCTGCCTGTAGGAGCGACCTCGCGTCGCGACCGGCAAGCCGGACGTCCGCAGCAGTGGTCGCGCCGCAAGGGCGCTCCTACAGGGGAACGGGGGCGGCGCTGCGGTCAAGCGGACGGAAAATCAATAATTTACGATATGGATTCAATGAGAGCCCAGCGAAGCAATCCAGCGGCCTCTTCGCCAGATCCAGACCATCAGCAAGGTCGATTCCCACGCCCCAATCGCTAATCGCTAGTTGCTAATCGCTAATGGCTATTTGCCATTCGCCATTCGCTACTCACTCCCAACCATCCACCCCAAACCAACCAACCCACCACCCAGATGCCGCAAACCACCTCGAACTCCCAAGGTATTCGCCCGACGCTGGCCGAGCTGATCGCGCTTCGGGCGCGGGTGCAGGCGTGGCCGCCGCCGCAGCGGGCGCAGGGCAGTTCGGCCGGGCCGGCGACGTCGCCGCTGCGCGGTCGGGGCATGGATTACGCCGAGTCGCGACTGTATGCGCAGGGCGACGATGCCCGCCACATCGATTGGCGGGTGACCGCACGCACCGGGCGCACCCATACCAAGGTCTTTCATGCCGAGCGTGATCGGGTCAGTCTGATCATCGCCGACACCTCGCCGCGTCTGTATTTCGGCACCCGTGTCTGCTTCAAGTCGGTGCAGGCGGCCTATGCCGGGGCACTCGCGGCCTGGGCAGGGCAGCGCAGCGGTGATCGCATCAGCGCGCTGCGCGGCAGTGCCAGCGAGGCGCCGCTGCCGCCGGCCGGCGGCGTGCGTGGCGCGCTGCGCGTGCTCGATGCGCTGAACCGCTGGTATCAACAGCCGCCGGAGGACGACCAGGGCCTGGACTTCGCCCTGCAGGCGGCGGCGCGGGTGTCCAAGCCGGGTTCACGCATGATTGCGCTGATCGATCCGCGCAGCGTCGATGGCGTCGACAACGCCCGCTGGACGGCGCTGTCGGCGCATCACGATGCGGTCGCGGTGTTGCTGGTCGATCCGCTGGAACTGTCGCCGCCGCAGGCGCGACTGGCTTTCGCCGGTGGCAGTCGCCGGGTGGAGCTGGATCTGGAGCTGGGCTCCACCCAGGCGGCCTGGAAGCACGCTTTTGCCGAGCGCTTCGAGCAGGCACGCTCGCGCCTGCGCAGTCTGGGCTGGCGGGCGATGTCGCTGAGTACCGATCAGGCGCCGGATCAGGTGCTGGCGGCGCTGCTGCCGTATCGGCGGGAAGCCGCATGAAGCCGGAGCTGCCCTTGCGCGACATCCATCTGCCCGGCGATCCCTCGTGGTGGCCGCCGGCGCCGGGCTGGTGGGTACTGGCCGCGCTGCTGCTGCTATTGCTGTTTCTGGCCCTGCGCTGGGGGCTGCGGCAATGGCGCGCCCGCCAGCGCCTGCGGGCCCTGCAGTCTGAATTCGACCGGGCGGCGGCGATCAGTGATCCACGCGCCTGCCTGATGGCGGTGTCGGAACTGTTGCGGCGCGCGGCTCGCGCACGCCACCCGGCCGCCGCGACGCTCACCGGCAGCGCCTGGACTGACTTCCTCGATCGCCAGCTGGGCGCCGACTCTGCCGCGGTGTTTTCTTCCGGGCTCGGGCAGTTGTTGCTGGATGGCGCCTATCGCCGGGAGATCGATGCCGACGCCCTGCGCGCGCTGCTGGCGCCGGCTCGGCAGTGTTTTCTGAATCTGGTGCGGACGCCATGATCGCCGAACTGCTGATCTGGGAATTTGCCTGGCCCTGGATGCTGCTGGCGCTGCCGCTGCCGTGGCTGGCGGCGCGGCTGCTGCCGCCGACGCGGGTGGGGCAGGGTGGCGCCCTGCGCACGCCCTTCTTCGGCGAGCTGGAAACGCTGGCCGGTGCTGCGGCGCGGGCGCGCAAATCGCATATCAGCCCGTGGATGCTGCTGGCCTGGGTGTTGCTGTGTGTGGCGGCGGCGCGCCCGCAGATACTCGGCGAGGCCATCAAGCCGCCGCAGGCGGGTCGCGATCTGCTGCTGGCGGTGGATCTGTCGGGGAGCATGGCTGCCGAGGATATGCGCCTGGGTGGCCGTATCGTCGACCGCCTGACTGCGGTGAAGGCGGTATTGGGTGATTTTCTGGAACGCCGCGCCGGTGATCGCGTGGGCCTGCTGCTGTTCGGCGAGCGCGCCTACGGGGTGACGCCGCTGACCCTGGATCGCAACAGCGTGCGCCAGCAACTGTTCGACAGCGTGGTCGGTCTGGCTGGACAGGAGACCGCCATCGGCGATGCCATCGCGCTCGCCGTCAAACGCCTCAGCGACCCCGATGAGGAGGTGGCCGAGCCCGGTCAGCGCGTGCTGATCCTGCTGACCGATGGCGTCAACACCGCCGGTTCCATTGACCCGCTGCGCGCCACGGAACTGGCCAGATCGGCCGGCGTGCGGGTACACACCATCGGTTTTGGCGGTGAGGGCGGTGATAGCTTCTTCGGCATGCGCATGCCCAGCCGCGCGCAGATCGACGAAGCCACCCTGCGACGCGTGGCCGACACCACCGGCGGACGCTATTTCCGGGCCCGCGATACCTCGGAGCTGGCTGGCATCTATGCCGAGCTGGACCGGATCGAACCCACGGCGCTGCCCGGCGAGACCCTGCAGCCTCGAATCGAGCGCTATGTGCTGCCCTTGAGCCTGGCGGCCGTGCTGGCGCTGCTGTCGATGTTGCTGCCGTGGTTGCCCGGGCGTCGCGGGGTGCCGGCATGATCCGCAGCTCTGCCAGCCGTGGAACACGCCGTGGTGGCGCGAAGGTGCGGCCATGGAACTGAGTCTGACCAGTCTGCAGTTCCTGCGCCCCTGGTGGCTGCTGGCGCTGGCCTTGCTGCCGCTGCTGTTGTGGCTGCAGCGTCATCGCCGCGCGCAACAGAGCGTCTGGCAACGCGCCGTGGATCCGCATCTGCTGCCGCATCTGTTGCAGGGCGCCGAAGCCCGCGGCAGCGGTGGCGCATCGCCGCTGTGGCTGGCCGCAGCGCTGTTGACGATACTGGCGCTGGCGGGTCCGTCCTGGCGCGAACTGCCGATGCCGCTGTGGCAGCAGCAATCGCCGCTGGTGATTGCGCTGGATCTGTCATCGGCCATGCGCGCCACCGATCTGCCGCCCTCGCGCATGATTCAGGCGCGGGCCAAGCTGGCACGGCTGCTGCAGCAGCGAAAGACCGGGCAGGTTGGCCTGATGGCCTACGCCGGCGACGCCTTCACCGTGGCCCCGATCACCGTCGACGCCCGCACCGTCAAGGCCCTGCTCGACAGTCTGGATCCGAGTCTGATGCCGGTGGACGGCCAGCGTGCCGATCGCGCCATCCAGCGCGCGGTGCAGCTGATGCGCGACAGCGGTGCCGAGCGTGGCGAGATCCTGCTGGTGACCGATCAGGTCGACAACTATGCCCAGGCTGCCGCCGAGCAGGCGCGTGCCGAGGGCTACAGACTGTCGGTGCTGGGCGTGGGCACGCTGGCTGGTGCGCCGATGAGCAATGCCCAGGGATTCATCACCGGCGCCGATGGCAAGCCGCGCCTGGCCAAGCTCAATCCCGCCAGCCTGCAGGCGCTGGCCGGGCGCGGCGGCGGCAGCTATGCCACGCTGACCGCCGATGACGCCGATCTGCGCGCCCTGGGTGTGCTCCAGGCGGGAGTCGATCAGGCTGGCGCGGCCGGCGGCAGCAGCGATCAGCAGGCGCTGGCACGCAGTGACGATGGCTACTGGCTGCTGCTGGCCTTGCTGCCGCTGGCCCTGATCGGATTCCGTCGCGGCTGGCTGGCCCTGCTGCCGCTGCTGTTGGTGCTCGGGCTGTCGGCGCCGGGATCGCAGGTTTACGCCGCCGAAGAAGCAGCGGCTGCGGACACTGCAACCGCAACGCCGGGTCGTCTGCAGAGCTTCTGGGATTCGCTGTGGCGGCGTCCGGACCAGCGCGCCTATGCCGCGCTGGAGCAGGGCGATGCGGCGAGGGCCCGCGAGCTGGCGCAGGATCCGGCACTGCAGGGCGCCGCGGCCTATCGAGGCGATGACTACCAGGCTGCGGCCGAATCCTGGTCGGGTCTGGATCAGGCCGACGCCCACTACAACCGCGGCAATGCGCTGGCCAGATCCGGCGATCTGCCCGGTGCGCTCAAAGCCTACGATGCGGCGCTGGCGCAGCAGCCGGACATGGAAGACGCGCGGGCCAATCGCAAGATCGTCGAGGACGCGCTGAAGCAGCAGCAATCGCAGCAATCGCAGCAATCGCAGCAGCAGGACGGCCAGGACCAGAAGGATCAGGATCAGCAAGGCCAGGACCAGCAAGGTCAGGATCAGCAAGGCCAGGACCAGCAAGGTCAGGACCAGCAAGGTCAGGATCAGCAAGGCCAGGATCAGCAAGGCCAGGATCAGCAAGGTCAGGATCAGCAAGGTCAGGACCAGCAAGGTCAGGATCAGCAAGGTCAGGATCAGCAAGGTCAGGATCAGCAAGGTCAGGATCAGCAAGGTCAGGATCAGCAAGGCGAGGACCAGCAGGCTCAGGACCAGCAGGGCCGGGATCAGCAGGACGGGAAGGACGAGTCGCAGCAGCCCGGTGCTGCCGAGCGGGAACAGCAGCAGGCCGCGGAAGAGGCCGCCAAACGCGAGATGCAGCAGGCGCTGGAGGCGCAGCAGGCGCAGGAAGACGGCGAGCAGAGCGAGGCGCGGGCACTGACGCCCGAGGAGCGCGCGGCGGCCGAACAGCAGCAGGCCACCCAGCAGTGGCTGCGTCGGGTGCCAGACGATCCTGGCGGCTTGCTGCGACGCAAATTCGAGCTGGAATATCGGCGCCGGGCGGCCGAGGGAGATCATTGATGAAGGCCACACACATCGGCAGCAGATGCTGGATCGGGCAGGGCATCGTGCTCTGCGCCGCGCTGCTGCTGTGCGTCTCGCAGAGCTACGCGGCGGTGCGGGCCAGCCTGGGTTCCGACCGCATCAAGCTCGGTGAGACCACCACCCTGACGGTGGATTCCGACGAGGGCTCATCGGCGCCGGATTTCAGTGTGCTGCAGCAGGACTTCGATCTCGGTGGTCAATCCAGCAGTACCCAGATGTCCATCGTCAATGGACGTCGCAGCAGTTCGATCCAGTATTCGGTCGAGATCCAGCCCAAGGCCGCCGGGGTGTTGACGATCCCGGCCATTCCCGTCGGCAATTCGGCCACCGATCCGATGACGCTGACGGTGGTCCCGGCCGAACCGGGTTCGGCGGCGAAGGGCGATCTGATCTTTCTTGAGACTGAGCTCGGCACCACCTCGCCCTATGTGCAGCAGGCGGTACCTTTCACCGTGCGTCTGTACTACTCGGTGCCGCTGTCCAGCGGCGAGGTCACGGCGCGTGCGCCCGAACATGCCAGCCTGCAGCAGCTGGGTGAGGATCAGCAGTCGCAGACCGAAATCAACGGCCGCCGCTACGGCGTGTTCGAACGTCGCTACCTGCTGATTCCCGAGCAATCCGGCCCCATGGAACTGCCGGCCGCGCAGTTCCGCGGCGGTGCCCAGACCAGCGATGCCAACAGTTTCTTCAGCCGCGTGCAGAGCGTCAGTGCGGTGGGCCAGAGCTATCAGCTGGACGTGCGGCCGCAGCCGGCGGGTGCGCCGCAGCCGTGGCTGGCGGCGCGTCAACTGGGACTGGTCCGCGGCGAGATGCCGGATACGCCACGGGCCGGCGAGCCGATACTGATCGAGTACACGCTGACCGCGGACGGCGCGCTGTCCAGCCAGTTGCCCGATCTGGAACTGCCGCCCATCGCCGGCGCGCAGGTGTTCCCGGAGCCGGCCCAGCGTCAGGATGGCGTGGTGGCCGGCGCACCGGTGGCCGTGCTCAAGCGCCGCTTTGCCATCGTGCCGGCGCAGTCCGGCAAGCTCGATCTGCCAGCGCTGCGGGTGCGCTACTGGAATACCGCCAGCGATCGCGCCGATGTGGCCGAGGTCGCCGGGGTCACGCTGGACATCGGCGTGGGCAGTGCTGCGCCGATCAATCCCGTGCCCATGCTCAGTCCCGCGCCCGATGCATCCGCGCCGGTGACACCGACCGCGATCAGCGCCGGCGATGAGGCTCTGCGCGCCGAGTTGACGCGCTGGCGCTGGATCAGTCTGTTGTTGGGCTGCGGCTTGTTGGCCTCCTTGTTGTGGGGCTGGCGCCGGCAGGCAGCGGTGCTGGAACCGCCGGCGCCGCAGCGCGCGCCTGAGCGTCTGGCCGACCCCACCGTGCTGCGCCGGGCCCTGGCCGAAGGCGATCTGCACGAGATTGCCGACGCCCTGCGCGCGTCGACGCCGACGCCCTGCCTGAATCTGGGACAGCTGCGTGTGCGCCTGGGCGATGCCGAACAGCAGGCGGCCATCGTGGCGCTGGAGCAGACCCTGTGGGCGGCAAGACCGGCAGCCGAGGACCGCTCCGCCGTGCGCGAACGCCTGCGCGCAGCCTTCAAGTCCGGGCCGATCCTGCGCCAGAGCGGTACGGAAGACGCCGCCTCGCCGCTGGCGCCGCTGTATCCGGCGCGGGGTTAGGGTTCATGGGTCGCGATGCCTGGTGAGCGTCCCGGTCGCCCCCGGCGGTGTGCTGGCTCGGGCTACAAACAAGGGGCAGGGGGCAGGGGGCAGGGGCCAAGCTCGCTGCAAAGTCAGTTTGTGCGGCGGGGGACCCTCCGGACTGACGCCGATCAAAACCGCTCCGAAGCGTCTCTGTCAGACTGCACGCACTTGATCAACGACGAATCCGGCATGAGCGTGGTGCAATTGGTGGCTGAACCCCAGATTCCTGAAAAAGCCGGTCTGCCCTGGCACTGGTTGATCTTCCTGCCGGTACTGGCCTCGGTGATTGCCGGTCTGACCACGTTGGGCATTGCCATCCGCTACGGCGACAAACCGCTGCCCGAGTCGGTCATGCGTACCGGTCCGGTGCAATATGGCCTGAGCCAACCGCATCTGCTGGCGCGAAGCTTGGGGATTTCCGCCAGCGCACAGCTAACACCGGCCGCACGTGGCATCGTGCTGGAACTGGCCAGTCGCGATCTTCCCCAGCAACTCAGTCTTCGGCTGTGGCATCCCACCGAAGCCGGTCTTGACCAGGTGCTGACGCTGACGCGCTCGGACGACGGGCGTTACCGGGGCGTGTGGCCGGCCAACGCTCAGGGTTTGCTGCCGTTGCTGTCCTCCGCAGAGCAGGGTTGGGAAATACCCGGTGCTACAGACGCTGCCAGCAATACGCTGCGCTTCCAGCCCTGACGATTCTTCCATGGCGGCAACGCACTGCTTCCATTGCCATGAACCCTTGCCGGCCAGCGGCGTGCACTGGTTGGCCGTGGCTGGCGTGCAGCAGCCTCTCTGCTGTGGTGGCTGTCGTGCTGCAGTCGAGTGGATTCATGGTCAGGGTCTCGGTGACTACTACCGTCTGCGCGCCGAGGGCGCCGGCCCGGGTCGCGCCGTCGAGACCGATTTTGCGGTCTTCGATCGGCCGGCGGTGCTGCGCTATTACGCCGGTGAGGCGGTCGACGGCGTGGCCGAGATCACGCTGTCGCTGGAAGGCATGCGCTGCGTTGCCTGCACCTGGCTGATCGAGCGGGCGCTGTCGGCAGAGCCCGGCGTGCTGCGTGTGCGCGTGCAGCCGCTGACGCAGCGGGTATTCCTGCGCTGGCGCGTGGGCGCGGTCCAGCTCTCGGTGCTGGCCGAGCGCCTTGCAGCGCTGGGCTATCGGCCGCAGCTGAGCGATCCCACCCACGCCCTGGAGCGCATCAAGCGCGAGCGCCGCGATGCGCTCAAGCGCCTGGTGGTCGCCGGCGTCGGCATGATGCAGGCGATGATGTACGGCGTGGCCCTGTATGCCGGTGCCTTCGAAGGCATGGATCCTACGGTGCGCGATTTCTTCCGCTGGGTCAGTCTGAGCGTGGCCGCGCCGGTGATCTTCTATTCCGGCCAGCCCTTCTTCAGCGGTGCCTGGCGCGAGCTGCGGGCGCGGCGGCTGGGCATGGACACGCCGGTCGCGCTGGCGCTGGGGCTGGCCTTTGTCGCCAGCGTCTATCAGTCCTGGCGTGGCGGCGTTGATGTCTATTTCGATTCGCTGACCATGTTCGTGTTCTTTCTGCTGCTCGGCCGCTTTGCCGAGCAGAGCGTGCGGCACAGGGCCCAGATCAGTCTGGGCGTGCTGTCCTCGGGACTGCCGCCGCTGGCGCGCCGGGTCGAGGGCGAGGTCGAGCAGGAAGTGGCCACGCTGGAGCTGCAGCCGGGTGACCTGGTGCAGGTGGCGGCTGGCTGCACCATCCCGGTGGATGGCGAGTTGATCGAGGCCGCCGAGGTCGATGAAGCCATGCTCAGCGGTGAGTCGATGCCGGTGGAGAAACTCGCTGGCGATCAGGTATTGGCCGGCAGCGTGGCGGTGTCCAGACCCCTGCGGCTGCGGGTGCAGCAGACCGGCGCGGCGACGGTGTGGTCGTCCCTGTCGCGCCTGGCCGACAGCGCCCAGGCAGAGAAGCCCGCCAGCCTGCAGATGGCCGAACGCGTGGCCCAGATTTTCGTTGCCCGGATTCTGATCCTGACCGTGCTGGTGGCGCTGGCCTGGAGCTGGTACGCCCCGGATCGCGCCTTCGAGGTGGCCCTGGCGGTGCTGGTGGTGTCCTGCCCCTGCGCATTGTCGCTGGCACTGCCGACCGCGCTGGCCGCCGGCAGTCAGGGCCTGGGACGCCTGGGCATCCTGGTGGTCCGTCCGGCTGCACTGGAAACGCTGGCGCAGGTGCGCCAGGTGGTGTTCGACAAGACCGGTACCCTGACCGACGGTCAGATTCGCATTGCCCGGACGGCGCTAGCGCCAGGTTGGTCCGATGAGCGGGCGCTGGCGCTGGCGGCAGCGCTGGAGCAGGAAGCCACGCATCCGATTGCCCGCGCCTTTGCGGCCAGGGCTGAGGGCCTGGCGGTCACGGCGCGACGACAGATCGCCGGCTTCGGCGTGGAGGGGCAGATCGACGGCGTGCGTTACCGACTGGGCCGACCCGACTTCGCCTGCCCCGATGCTTCGATTCCCATGCTTGATGGCGACATCCTGCTCAGCGCCGATGGCCTGGCGATTACCGGATTCCGGCTGCAGGATCAACTTCGCGCCGATGCCCCCGCGAGCGTGCGCGAGTTGCGCGGGCGGGGCCTGCGCAGCACCTTGCTCAGCGGCGACAGCGCGCCGCGGGTGGCGGCCCTGTCCGAACGGCTGCAGATGGACGCCTGTTTCGCCGCGCAGTCACCGCAGGCCAAGATCGAGGTGCTGGACCGGTTGCAGCTGCAGGATGGCCCGGCCCTGATGGTGGGCGACGGCGTCAATGACGCTCCGGTGCTGGGGCGGGCCGCGGTCTCGATGGCCATGGGTCGCGGCGCCGATCTGGCCAAGGCGCATGCCGATCTGGTGCTGCTGGGATCGCGTCTGGCGGTGCTGCCCGAGGCGCTGGCCCTGGCGCAGCGGACCATGATCACCATCCGCCACAACATCCGCTGGGCCTATGGCTACAATGCCGTGGCCATACCGGTGGCCGCACTGGGCTGGGTTCCGCCCTGGCTGGCGGCAATCGGGATGTCCCTGAGTTCCCTGATTGTGGTGGTCAATTCGATGCGATTGCTCAAACCCGCGCGGGCCGCATCCGGCGCCGGGGAACACGACCCGATGTCGCTGCCCCGTCCGTTGGCGGTCACAGGCTCGGAGCGCGCATGAACATCCTGCTGGTGCTGATACCGCTGTCGCTGATGCTGGTGATCGCCGCCGTCTACGCCTTCTTCTGGGCGGTGGACAATGACCAGTTCGAAGACCTGGAAACCCCGGCCATCGACATCCTCAGCGACGACGAGGCGCCCCGCGCCGGCGATCGTGATCGCTGAACTGAGCCTGGGCGCAGCCCTGTTGCTCGGCGCCGCCGGCAGCGTCCATTGCGTGTTGATGTGCGGCGCCATTGCCGGCGCCTTTGGCGTTTCCAGCGCTGGCCGGGCACCCATCATCGTGCCGCTCGCGGCCAGTCTGGGACGCATTCTCGGCTACGCCGGGCTGGGCGCACTGTTCGGTCTGTTCGGGCTCGGCATCGCCAGCTGGTTGCAGCAGCCGTCGGGCATCTGGGTGCTGCGCGCCATGGCCGCGCTGGTGCTGGTGTTGATGGGCCTGCAGTTGGCCGGCTGGATCAGTCTGCTCGATCGCCTGGCGGTCATCGGCGCGCCGCTGTGGCGACGGCTGCAGCCGCTGACCCGACGCCTGCTGCCCATCGACAGCGCCGCCAAGGGACTGGCCTTCGGCGCCCTCTGGGGTCTGCTGCCCTGCGGTCTGGTCTACGGCATGCTGACGCTGAGCATCGGCTTTGCCAGCCCGATCCAGGGCGCGCTGTTCATGGGCGCATTTGGGCTGGGTACACTGCCGGCGTTGCTGGGCCTGGGCGTAGCCGCCGGCGCCAGCACCCCGCGCGGCCTCAGTCAAGGCCGCAAGCGCCAGATCGGCAGCGCCCTGGCCCTGTTCGGCGTGTTCTTCTTTGTCGCGCCATGGATACTGCCCCACGAAGGCCCACTGGCCGCGCTGCGTCCACTGCTGGACTGCCATTAATCCTCGAATCCGCTACGCCCCAGGGGCAGCAGCTGATCGACCAGAAATTCTCGCGCCTGAATGTTGACCTCCGCCGGAAAGCCGCCGTGCCCGCCACCGACGACGGTGCGCCAGCGCGGTTGGTGGCCCGCGGCCTGAAGCGCCGCGTACAGACGAACACTCTGCGCAAAGGGCACCGACATGTCGGCATCGCCGTGAACGATCAGAAAAGGCGGATCGGTCGGATCCACCCAGGTCTGCGGACTGAGACTGGCCGCCAGTTCGGCCAGTGCCGGAAAGGGCGGCGTCGGATTGCCCAGATTGGCGCGCAGCACGCCCACGCCCTGGCCCGGTTGGTCGAAGCCGATCAGACGCGACTCGGGCGATTCCGGTGCATCGTGGTTGATGCTGCTGCCGGGCGGCGTGGTGACGTCCAGATTCATCATGATGATGTCGGTGGGACCGTAATAATCGACCACTGCCTGAACTGCGCTGGATTCGGACAGATGGTTGCCGATGCTGCCCTCCAGCGCCGCCGCATTGCCTGAAGTACCCACCAGCGCCGCCAGATGGCCGCCAGCAGACGAACCCCACACCCCAAAACGGGTCGGATCGAGCTGGAAACTGCCCGCCTGAGCCCGCAGCCAGCGGATCGCCGCCTTGACGTCGTGGATCTGCGCCGGAAAGATCACCGGGGCGCCGCCCCACTGGCCGGCCTGGCTGGTCAGGCGGTAGCTGACCGAAGCCAGCGCGACGCCGCGGTTGACCAGCTGAGCGGCAAAGCCCGGTGGCGGAAAGCGCGAGCCACCACTCCAGCCACCGCCGTGTATCCACACCACCAGCGGAACGGGAGTCGGGCCCGAACTGGGCAGATACAGGTCCAGTTGCAGTGGCCGTCCCCCGATTTCGGCATAGACCAGATCCGGATGGGTGGGCGTCGTCTGCGCGGCGATGGGCGCAGATCCGAGCAGAAGGATCAGCGCAAACAGCAGGCGTCTAGACATCAGCAGTCCCTCGGGTGGGGAGTTCGGGAAAACGCGTCAAGGCGCAGCAGGTTGACACCCACAGGCGAGATTCCGGTGCGCTCCGGGCAAGGGCCCTCGCGGCGCGACTGGTTACGCGACGATCCGGTCCTGATGCAGGTCGCAGCAAGAAGTGCGACGCAGAGTAGACAAAGGAAAAAAGCAGAGAGCCGCGTGGGTCGGCCCCACACTGCGCAGGGACCATGAACGACGTGGCTGCTTCGAAGCGGCTTTGAGGAGGGACGCGCGCCTGCGCGGCCGCTGTTGATCTGCTTGAAGCACAAGCGCGGCGCCGCAGCGCGGCGCCCCCCACAGCCGCGCCCGGCTCTGTCGTGAGGCTTTTGCCTGGTGGTGGTTCATGGGAAACGCAGCACAGCCAATCCAGGATCGCTCTCGACCTTCTCCGCCTTCTCTCTACGCTTGCTTGGCGTTCTCTGTGTCCAGTTCTGGGCCGCGTTCTACCGAATGCGTCAATTCTGGCGCAAGCCGCTGGCCTTGCGGCTGCGTCAGCCTCCGTCAGCGCCGCCGGAGGGGAGCAATCCCGCGATCTTTGTCGTAACCTTGTCGGATGCCTAAAACTACCAAACTCAAGGCGCCTGGCGCCCCCCAACTGCTCGGATTCCTGCAGACCAGCGCCAAGCTGATGAAGGCCGAGGAGATCGCCGACGAGCTCGGCTACAAGACCGCTGAAGGGATCGAGGCGGTGCGTGCGCTGCTCGATCAGCTGATGCAGCAGGGCCGTTTGCTGCGCAATCGCCGTGGCGGCTATGGCCTCGCCGACAAGATGGATCTGATTGCCGGTTCGATCATCGCCAACAGCGAGGGTTTCGGCTTTCTCAAGCCTGATGAAGGCGTCGGTGACATCTACCTGCCACCCTTCCAGATGAAACAGGTGCTGCACGGCGACCGCGCCCTGGTCAGCGTGGTCGGTCGCGACAAGAAGGACCGGCCCGAGGGCGCCATCGTCTCGATCCTGTCGCGGCGCTCGCCGCGCATCGTCGGCCGCTATCTGGAGGAAGCCGGTTTCGGCGTGGTGGCGCCCGATGACACCCGCATCCATCAGGATCTGCTGATTCCCAAGGGCCAGGAAGGCGATGCCAAACCGGGCGACGTGGTGGTCGCCGAAATCACCGAGCCGCCGGCGCAGCATCGCCAGCCGGTGGCGAAAATCGTGCGCGTGCTGGGTGAGGAAGTCGGTACCTCGCTGGCCATCGACATGGCCATCGAGACCCACGGCATCCCGCACGAATGGTCCGACAAGGTCATTGCCGAGACCGCCCGCATTCCCGATGCCGTGCGCCCCGCGCAACGGCGTGATCGTGAGGATCTGCGTGAGTTGCCGCTGGTCACCATCGACGGCGAGGACGCCCGCGATTTCGACGACGCAGTCTGGTGCGAGCCCACTCGCGGTGGCGGCTACAAGCTCTATGTGGCCATTGCCGATGTTGCCAGCTATGTCTATCCGGGCACGGCGCTGGATGACGAGGCCCAGCTGCGCGGCACCTCGGTGTATTTCCCCAATCGGGTGGTGCCGATGCTGCCGGAGAAACTGTCCAACGGCATCTGCTCGCTGAAGCCGGAAGTCGAACGTCTGTGCCTGGCTTGCGAGCTGCGCATCGATGCCAAGGGCGAAACCACCCGTTCGCGCTTCTTCGCCGGCGTGATGCGCTCGGCAGCGCGCCTGACCTACAACCAGGTCTGGTCAGCGGTGGGCTTGCGGCGCCCGGAAGCGCTGGAGCGGGTCAAGGCGGTGCTGCCGCAGCTGGAGAATCTGTATGGGCTGTACAAGATTCTGTCGGCGCGCCGTGCCGAGCGCGGAGCGCTGGATTTCGAAGGCCAGGAAGTGCGCTTCGACTACGATGAAGACGGCAATATCGACGCGGTCAAGATGTACGAGCGCAACGATGCCCACAAGCTGATCGAGGAATGCATGATCGCGGCCAATGTCGCTGCGGCCAAATTCCTCAAGCGCAGCCGCATCCCGGCGCTGTACCGGGTGCATCCGCGGCCGCCGACGCACAAGTACGAGGAACTGGCCGACTTTCTGGGCACCGTCGGCATGCTCATTCCGGCCTATGAAGACCTCAAGCCCGAGGATCTGATGGTGGTGCTGAAGAAGGCCAAGAGCCGGCCCGATGCCGCGCTGATCGAGGCCGTGGTGCTGCGCTCGCAAAGTCTGGCCACCTATACAGCGGCCTGCGACGGCCATTTTGGTCTGGCGCTGGGAGCCTATGCGCACTTCACCTCGCCGATCCGTCGCTATCCCGATCTGCTGGTGCACCGCGCCATCCATTACGCGCTGGGGCAGGGCACGCCCTCGGATTACCAGTACAACCCGACCCAGATGTCCGAACTCGGGCGTCACTGTTCGGCCACCGAGCGCCGCGCCGATGAGGCCACGCGCGATGTCGCCGATCGATTGAAATGTGCCTACATGGAACGCCATCTGGGCGAGGAATTCGAAGGCGTGGTTACCGGCGTGGCCAGTTTCGGATTGTTTGTCGAGATCCTGGAAACCCGGATCACCGGCATGGTCCACGTCACCCAGCTGCCGAACGATTACTACCACTACGATCAGCGCCACCGCCGACTGGTCGGCGAGCGCACCGGCGTCGGCTTCCAGCTGGCCGACAAGGTCCGCATCAAGGTGCTGCGCGTGGACGCCATGGATCGCAAGATCGATTTCCGCCTGGCCGGTGACCTGCCCACCCGCGCCGAGCAACAGACCCAGCGCGACGGCAGTTCACGCGGACCCAAGCCTGACAAACCCCGCGGCAAGAGCGGAGGCGGTGGCAAGCGCGGGCGGCGGCGGTGATCGCCGCTGTCCTGTCGAGAGTTGCGGGAGAGAGCGGAACACGGAGAACGCAAAGGTACGCAGAGTCGGCCCGACACTGCGCACGGGCCATGAACTCACCAGCGTCATTGCGACCCCGGACTTGATCCGGGGGAAGCAATCCAGGGGCGTGTGGCGATACCCTGGATTGCGTCGTCGCTACGCTCTCCGTGAACGTCAATCGGGCACTGGCCCGAGGGTGGATCGAGCCGTCGCTTTGGAGGGCGCCGCGCTGCGGCGCCGCTGTCGTCAGCTCGAAGATCAAGAGCGGCCGCGCAGGCGCGCGGCCCTCCTCGCGCCGCTCGATGCTTGCGGAGGTTCACGGTCGATGTGATTCACAAGGAGATCCCCATGTCGGTTGAAACGGATTGGCTGCTCGGACCCAATGCGCTGGAGGCGCAGCTGGATGCTGATCCCACGCGCATCCTGGAAGCGCTGGTCGAGGACGGCAAGCGCAGTGCGCGGGTCGAGGCGCTGGTGGCGCGGCTGCGCAAGCTCGACATTGCGGTACAGAGCAGCCCTCGGGCGCAGCTGGACAAGCGCGTGGCCAGCGACCGCCACCAGGGCATCGCCGCGCGCTGGCGCCTGCCGGAAGCGCTGGACGAATCGGATCTGATCGCGCTGGTCGAAAAATCGGCCACGCCGGCCCTGATCCTGGTGCTGGACGGCGTGCAGGACCCGCACAATCTGGGTGCCTGTATCCGCACCGCGGCGGCGGCCGGGGCGCTCGCCGTGGTCGTGCCCAAGGATCGCGCCGTGGGCCTGACGCCCACCGTCATGCGCGCCTCCGCCGGCATGGCCGCGCGCTTGCCCTTCGTGCGCGTCACCAACCTGGCACGAGCGCTGGAGCGCCTCAAGAAAGCCGGCGTCTGGCTGGCCGGTGCGGCTGGTGAGGCAACCGACACCGTCTATCAGTCCGACCTGACGGGGCCACTGGCCATCGTCATGGGCAGCGAGGGCGATGGTCTGCGCGAGCTGACCCGCAAGACCTGTGATTTCCTCTGGAAAATCCCGATCGCGCCGGGCGTGGAAAGCCTCAACGTCAGCGTAGCCGCCGGCGTGTTCCTGTTCGAGGCCGTAAGGCAGCGCGGCCGGTAATTGGTTGTCGGTTGTCGGTTGTCGGTAGAAGCAGCGGAGCAAGCTCCGCTCTACAAAAGCGACGGTGTTCGAGGCTTTGGTAGTGCCGAGCTTGCTCGGCAGGGTGTGCGGCTCTACGAGAGCGACGGTGTTCGAGGCTTTGGTAGTGCCGAGCTTGCTCGGCAGGGTGTGCGGCTCTACGAGAGCGACGGTGTTCGAGGCTTTGGTAGTGCCGAGCTTGCTCGGCAGGGATTGCGGCTCTTGTAGGTCCAGACAAGTCTGGACCTACCAAAGCCCAGCCAGAGCAGCGGAGCAAGCTCCGCTTTACGTCGGCAATAGCAACGCCAACCGCGATCGCGGGCAGAGCCCGCTCCCACCGTAGGTCTCTGTCGACTCCGGGCCTCATCGGCTTTTGCCAGCAACCGACAACCAGCAACCGACAACCCGCTACAAGCCGCGCTCTCGCCGATCCTTCCACGCATCCCGCGCCTGCAGCCAGCTGTAGGTGGCCTGGGCGCCGAGAAAACCGAAGGGGCGCCAGGTGCGGCTGAGGCCGAAGGGGCTGAAGCGTCGCCAGTCCTCGTTCTCGCCGGCGATGCCCTGCGCCAGCACTTCACCGATCGCGGTCGTGGTGGCGACGCCATGACCGCCGAAGGCCTGGGCGTACCAGAGGCCGGATTCGAGCTGGCCGAGCTGCGGCATTTCATGGCGGGCATAGCTCATCAAACCGCTCCAGGCGTAGTCGATCTCGAACTCACCCAGCTGCGGATAGACCCGTTTGATATCGGCTTTGAGCAAACGCGCCACGGCCTGCGGTGATCGATTCAGGATCGAGATGCGTCCGCCCCAGAGCAGGCGCGTGTCGGGCAGGGCGCGGTAGTAGTCGAAGGCGAAGCGGGTGTCGTAGATGGCGGCGCGCGTGCGGATGGCGTCGCTCAGCCGACTGCCCAGGGGCTCGGTCACGGCCACATAGGTGGCAATCGGCAGCAGCGCTCGCTGGAGAGCTGGCACCAAGCCTTGCAAATAGCCACCGCCGGCGACGACCACGGTATCGGCATCGATCGTTCCACTCTTGCAATGCACGCGCCAGCCCGCACCGCTTTTTTCGATTCGGGTCACTGGGCTGGCGCTGCGTACACGCACGCCATGGCTCTGGGCAGCGCGGGCCAGGCCCAGTGCCAGATTGAGCGGGTGCACATGAAAGGCCTCGGCCTCGAACAGGCCGCCGTGGTAGCGCCCGGTATTCAGCTGGGTGCGCATCTGCTCCGGGGTCAGCGTGGTCCAGTTCACGCCGTAATGTTCGCGCAGCAGCGCCTGGCGCTCGCTCAGTAGCGACGGGTCCTTGAACCAGTTTGCCCAGATCACGCCGGCGTCGACCGGATCGCACTGGATCGCATAGCGATCAATTCGCGTGCGGATGGTGCTGACCGCAGTCTGGGTCAGCTGATACATCCACCGGGCAGTCTCCGGGCCGACTTCTGCCCGCAGCGCCGCTTCGCCGAGTGAGTATCCGCCGAAAACGAAACCGCCATTGCGGCCACTGGCGCCAAAGCCGATGGACTCGGCTTCCAGCAGCAGCACGTCGCTGACGCCGCGCTCGGCCAGTCCCAGCGTGGTGGCCAGTCCGGCATAGCCGCCGCCAACGACGACGACGCGCGCGCGTGACTGTCCCTGCAGGGGTGAGTGTTCCGCGGGTTCGCGGCGGGTTGCCTGATAGTAAGTGCCGATCTTCATCGGCAGATGATGCCCTGTCAGCTCTTGTTGCGCGCCCCGTAAACCAGACTGGCCAGTCCCACCACCATTGCCACCGGCATCAGGTTGACCTGCGGCATCGGATGACGCGTGAGCCAGGTACCGCCGACCGCCAATCCGAGCACCAGCGAGGCGCTGAGCACGGTCACCAGAATCTTCGACAGCCAGGTGGGCAGTTTCATACACGGACCAGAGAGGGTGATGGCCTGTGAGATGGGCCGGCGCGGGCGGATTTCAAGATGCTGTGTTCGTCATGTTCAGGCCCTCGCCCTGACTGCCGGGCAGAAGCTCCAACGCGGAGAACGCTGAGGGCCGCGGAGAACGCAGAGAAGGGCTTTGATCAACGACCGCTCTGCTTCTCTCTGCGTTCTCAGCGTTTCTCTGCGTTCTCTGCGATCCGCTTCCGGCAACAGCACACCGCGGTTCCCGATCTTCGCCACCGCGGCGCGACCGTCACCATCGGCATCCGTCACCAGCGGACCTTCGCCCTGACTGGAGGGCAGAAGCTTCAACGCGGAGAACGCTGAGGGCCGCGGAGAACGCAGAGAAGGGCTTTGATCAACGACCGCTCTGCTTCTCTCTGCGTTCTCAGCGTTTCTCTGCGTTCTCTGCGATCCGCTTCCGGCAACAGCACACCGCGGTTCCCGATCTTCGCCACCGC
>JALHRS010000039.1:32941-52136 GCA_022841325.1 Lysobacterales bacterium
CAGAGAAGGGCTTTGATCAACGACCGCTCTGCTTCTCTCTGCGTTCTCAGCGTTTCTCTGCGTTCTCTGCGATCCGCTTCCGGCAACAGCACACCGCGGTTCCCGATCTTCGCCACCGCCGCGCGACGCGAGTTCGCTCCTATGGAAGCGGTTTGATCCGGGCCTGACCGCGGGTGGCGTCCTGCAGGCGCTGTCGGCATTCGGCCGCGCGGCTGGCGGGTAGCGTGAGCTGGCAGGAGAAACCCTGACTGTCGTAGTGCTCGGCGCCGAGCTGTCCGGCGCATTCGCCGGCGATCTGCCGCAGTACGTTTTCCTGGGCAAAGGGCAGGGCGATCTGCAGCGTCTGCATCTCGATCAGCTCGCGACGCGCCGCCTGGCGCAGACATTCGGCGGCCACACCGCCGTAGGCGCGAACCAGGCCGCCGGCGCCGAGCTTGATGCCGCCAAACCAGCGGGTCACGACCACCACCACGTAATCCAGATCCTGACCGTCGATGGCCTGCAGGATCGGCCGCCCTGCGGTTCCGGAGGGTTCATTGGCATCATGGAAACGGTATTGCTGACCGGCGCGCCAGGCGTAGCAGTGGTGACTGGCGTCCTCATGTGCGCAGCGCTCGACGTGGGCCTGGGCCTCGTCAACGTGGTCTACCGGCCAGGCGCGGGCCAGAAAACGGCTTTTCTGGATCAGTTGCTCGTGCGTTGCGTACTCGGCCAGGGTAGCGCTCATGGGCCGGTTCCGCTGCCGCCTCGGGGCATGGCATCAATGATCGGCGTCGTCCGCAAAGCGCAGATCCTGCGGCAGTTCGCGTTGCGGATAGTCCTGGCGCAGCGTCTGGATCAGGCGGCGGGCGCGATCCCTGTCGCCGTGCTTCAGGGCCTCGCGTGCCTCGTCGACGATGCGACCGAAAGCGTCGATGGCCTCATCCGCCATGGCTGCAGGTGCATCAGCGGCGCCCGAGAGTTTGCTGCTGGAATCATTGTCGCGGCCGCCACTGAGCGCCGCAGGCATGCGCAATCCGGCCGGCGCGGCGCCTGCGTCCGGTTCCGACGGCATTTCCTTGCTCAAGAGCTCACGCTTGGTTTCGTGCGCCGTGGCTTCTTCTGCCACGGGGTAGGGCACGGGCGGTGCGGCGGCCGGCGCCAACTTCTGGATCGTCACCGGTTCACTCCGAGCTTCCGGCGGCGGCGCTGTCACGACGATCTGGCCCACTGTTTCCTGTTGGCGCATGGGCGCCACATTGGCCGACACTTCGGCCGGGAAGGGCTGGGCATCACGACGCGCACGATCATCGGATTCGGTTGCGGGCGCTGGCTCCGAAGCCGCTGTTGACGATGTCTGCGGCGCTGGTGCCGGCGACCTCGGCTGAGCCTGCAACGCAGCCGGCTTGGCTGCAGCGGCTTGATCGGCCAGCGCCTCTGAATCCGCCGTTGATCCCTCGGTGAGAGCGGCGTTGTCGGCAGCCCGCTTTTCGGCGCTGCGCATGAAGTTGTCGTCGGCGGCCTGGTCGGCTTCCATCGGCGCCGGCGCGGAAACCGCAGACGGCGCATCCAGACGGCTGGGTTCGTGCTCCAGCTGCTGCCAGATCCGCAGGGCCAATCCGCTGCCGACCAGCACCACGACGCCAGCTGCCAGGCTCATCCAGCGGGGTTGGCTGCGCCGTAGCGGCGCCCTGGCGACAGCGGCATGGGCGCGGGCCAGGATGCGGGCGTCGAGATCAGCCGAGGGCTCCGCTCCGGGTGCCCGGCGCAGCGCATCGACGATCTCGTTTTCCAGGCGCTCGAAGCGCGTATTCCCGCTCATGACCCTTTCAATCCTTCCCGCAGCTTGGCCAGCGCGTAGCGCAGGCGCGATTTGATCGTCTCACGTCCGGTGCCGACACTGCTGGCGATCTCCTCCAGAGTGAGGTCGCCCTCGGCGCGCATCAACAGCACCGCCCGTTGCTCTTCAGGCAGTGCATCCACCAGATCCGAGAGCCGCTGCATCTGTTGCGACTGGTCCAGTGCCAGCGCCGGATCGTCTTCCGGCAGGCCGGGAAAGGCGATCAGGACCTCGTCTGCACTCACCGTGGGCCGGGATCGCCGCAGATGGTCGATCGCCAGATGGTGGGCGATACGGAACAACCAGGCGGCGAAGCGCGCGCTGGGCTCATAGCGGGCGCGGGCGTCAATGACCCGGCCCCAGGTGTCCTGATAGAGCTCTTCAGCCACGGCAGTCTGCCCGGTCAGGCGCACCAGATAGCGCAACAGCCGCACCCGATAGCGCCCATACAGCTGATCGAAGGCCGCAGCCTCGCCAGCGGCATAGCGCAGCATCAGGTTTTCGTCGCTGTCGTCGTGTTCCACGGCTGGCCCGGGCGATTTCACCCGACGACGATAGCCCAAGCGCATGGTTTGGTGAGAGCTTCATGTCCTGATCAACGCGCCGGGGCGGCGAATGGGGTTTGCTGTGCAGGAAAAGGGGAAAAGGGGAAAAGGAAAAAGGAAAAAGGGAGGGCACAGTGCAGGACTCATTCGAGCTGTTGCCCTGGAGGGCGCCGCGCTGCGGCGCCGCTTTTCACGGGCGGAAGATCAAGAGCGGCCGCGCAGGCGCGCGGCCCTCCTCAAGGCCGCAACGATCCAGCAGGATCGCTGAGCGCCAGTCCGCCGCGTCGGCCCGACACCCTTGGTCGGCCTTTACCCACCCGTCATCCCTTGTCCTACTTCGCCCGGCTGACGATGACGCGTTACGATACAAACCTGAATTCTCAATCGGGGCCGGTGTGGATCGGATCATCGTCAACTTCATCAGCGGCGCGCGCAGCGGACATACCGAGGTGTATCCCTTGAGCCGTTTCACCTCGCTGTATCTGGGCCGTGGTCCGCAGTGCGATGTGCGTGTCGATGCCGACAGGGACACCATGGTTTCACGCAGTCATGCGGTGATCGAGTGGATTGAGCTGGAGGAAGGTGAGCGCCACTACACGCTGACCGATCTGCTCAGCAGCAATGGCACTTACCTGAATGGCGAGCGGGTGATCGGAACCGTGGCCCTGACGAGCGGCGATTATGTGCGCCTGGGCCTCAATGGTCCGGAGTTCCTGCTGACCGTGGAGCGGCCAGCGGAAGATGAGCAGCCCTCGGTCACCCAGTCGCTGCGGCTGGACAAGTTGCGGTTGACGCCGCCGCCAGTGGCGCATAGTGCGGCAACGGTGCGGGCTGCCTCGATACGCGAGCTGGCTGGCCTCGAGCCGCAAACCCTGCCGTCGGCGGAAGGATCGCTGCGGCGCAAGTAGCCGGTCGTCGACCCACCGCCGACCTCCAGGGTAGTCGCTGCCGCAGATCAGCTTGCCGTCGTCGCGGGTGGGGTGGCAGCGGCTATCGCGAAGCGAAGTCAGGCTTCGTCCATTCCGGACATGTCGTCGCTGTGCAGCCGCCGTTCGCCGTCGGCAAAGCGCGCAATCAGCGACTCGTTGGGCTTCACAGCGCTGGCGCGCAGCAGCAACTGGCCGTCGCTGGCCCGTTTCAGCAGCACATAGCCGCGCTGCAGGGTGGCGTCGGGCCCGAGCTGACGCAGGCTGTCGACCGCCTGACGACAACGTGCGCGCAGCAGTGCCAGATCGGGGATGCTCTGCAGCAGAGCATGGCGCTGGTGATCCAGCGTGGTGCGTGGTTGCTGCAGCCAGCGGGCGGCGATGGTCTTCAGTCTGGATTGCAGTTGACCGGCCTGCTGCCGGGTATCGCTGATGCGCCGCTGCGGCGCGCGCAGGCGGATGGCTTCGAGCAGAAGTCCGAGTTCGTTGCGACGCCGCTGCACGCGCGCATGTGCGGTCGAATCGGCACGCTGCCGCAGAGCCTGCAGTCGCAACTGGGCCAGGCGTAGCGCGCGTCTGGGGTCATGGGCACGCAGCAGGCGCTCACAGCCGTCGTTGCGCTGCTGCCAGCGCTGCATGCGGCGGCGGAAATGCTCACGCAGTTCCTGGGCGCGGCGGTCCATCTGCTGGCGCAGGGCGTCGGCACTGGGTGTGATCAGTTCGGCGGCTGCCGACGGGGTAGGCGCGCGTACATCGGCCACCAGATCGGCGATGGTGAAATCGGTTTCGTGGCCCACCGCCGAGACGGTCGGGATCGGCGAGGCCGCGATCATCCGCGCCAGCGCCTCGTCATTGAAGGCCGCCAGATCCTCAAGCGATCCACCACCGCGGGTCAGCAGCACCAGTTCATAGGCTTCAGGGGCTGCCAGGACGGCCGCCAGCGCTGCGCGCAACTGCGCGGGGGCCTCGCTGCCTTGAACCTGCGCCGGGAACAGGTCGATCTGCAGCAGTGGCCAGCGTCGGGCGCACACCGACAAGACGTCGCGGATGGCCGCACCCTGGGCGGAACTGATGACGGCGATGCGCATGGGCATCCGCGGCAGCGGGCGCTTGCGGGCGGGATCGGTGAGGCCTTCCGCCTGCAGCAGCGCCTTGAGCCGCTCGAACTCGCGCATCAGACGACCATGACCGGCGTCCTCCATGTGCTCGCAGATCAGCTGATAGTCGCCGCGCGCCTCGTACAGACTGATCCGACCACGGACCAGCACCTGGGCGCCGTCCACCGGTTTGTTGCGCACGTACAGATTGTTCGACTTGAACATCGCGCAGCGGATCTGGGCGTCGCGATCCTTGAGCGTGAAGTACCAATGCCCGGAGGCCGCGCGGGTGTAGTTCGAGATTTCGCCCTCGACCCAGACCTGCGCGAAAGCGTCCTCCAGCAGCTGCCGCGCCAGTTTGTTGAGCTGGGTTGGCGTCAGCACCGGACGCTCGCGGGCGGCATAGCTGGGGGTGGATTCGGTCATGTGCAGTCTGCCGGGCGGGCCGGTGAAGATAGCGCATGGCTGGGGAGGCGGAAAAAGGAAAAAGGGAAAGGGAAAAAGGAAAAAGGAGATCAAGAGCGCTTGTTCGCGAGCTCCCGATCTGCGGGAGTCGCGCTTGCCCCTGGCGATGCGCTTGTTCGCGCATCAAACCGTGGAGGTAGGTCACGTTGACCCGAAGGGTCTACGTGACGGCTGCGTCAGTCACCCAGGTCGCTGCGCGTCCAAGGTGACCTAAAGTAAAATCAATAACTTGCGGTATGTTTGGTGACAGCAGGCTCCTTCCACAACCGGCTATCGCGGCCGAAGGCCGCTCCCACAGAAAGCCGGCTGCCCGAAGACGGCTCTTGATCTTCCCTTTTCCTTTTTCCTTTTTCCTTTTTCCCGCCTCTAGGGCAAAAGCACCAGCTTGCCCACCGTGCGCCCGCTTTCGATGGCGCGCTGGGCGTCGGCGGCGCGTTCCAGCGGGAAGCGGGTGATCGGCGGCGGCTGCAGCCGACCGTCGGCGAAACGTTCCAGCAGCCATTGCATGCCTTCGCGCAGGCGGGTGGATTCGCTGGACAGAAAACTCAGGTTGCAGGCCAGCACACTGCGGTTGTCGCGGGTCATGGACAGGGGATTGAAGCGCGGCGTGCGCAGCCAGTCCCAGGCCAGGCTGAGCCAGTTCAGGCGTCCGTTGCGCGGCAGCATGGAGGCGAAGCCGTAGATCAGCAGCGAACCGGTCGCCGCCAGATGGGCATAGCTCTGCGCCAGCGTGGACACGCCATTGGCGTCAAACACCGCTTGCACACCCTGTGGCGCCAGTCTCCGCAGGCGTGGCCAGAGTTCTGTCGACGACTTGTCGATGACCTCGGCGCAACCGGCCGCCCGGGCGCTGTCGACCTTGTGGGCGGCGCCGACCACGCCGATGACCCGGCAGCCGGCGAGCTTGCCCAGCTGTGCCAGCGCGCTGCCGACGCCGCCTGCGGCCGAATGCACCAGCCAACAGTCGCCGGGCCTGGGGCGCAGCTGCTGGTGGGCCATCCACCAGGCGGTGAGAAACACGGTGGGGATGGCGGCGCCGGCTTCGGCGCTGAGATTGGCCGGCCGGGCGAACACCCGATCGGCGGTCAGCAGCACGCGGCTGGCGTAGCCGCCGAACAGGGTCAGTGCCAGCACCTTGTCGCCGACGGCGAAATCCTGCACCGCATCGCCAACGGCAGTGACGCGGCCGGCAATCTCGAAGCCTGGCGTGATCGGATAGCCATGCAGCTTCTTCGCCGATTCATACAGGCCCATGCGGATGATGCCATCGGCGTAATTGACGCCGCAGGCGGCGACCTCGATGGCAATCTGATCGGCCGCTGGTGCCGGATCGGCGTCTTCAACCAGCCGCAGCTGATCGTAGCCGCCGGGTCGTTCGATGAGGATTCGGCGCACGGCCAGGCTCAGCGGTCTTCGAATCCCAGTCGCGACAGCGGCGCGCCGAGGCGAATCCAGTCGTAGAAGAAAGCCTGCTGGGTGGTGGAGATCATGCCCCCCGGCGGCATCCGGCCGCCGACTTCAGGCACATCACAGTTGAGCTTCTGGAACAGCAGGCTGCTCAGTGGATTGCCGGGCGATACCCGCAGGATCATCGGGTTCTGGGCGCTGGCGACGCCGACCAGATTGGCGTAGCTGAAGCCATCCCCCAATCCCAGGCCGGCGGCGCCGACATTGCCGGGGTGGCAGTTGCTGCAAAGCTGGGAGAACGGGTTGTTAGGGTCGGTCAGCGTATCGAAGATGGTCTGGATCTGGGTGTAGCGGAACTGGGTGAACGGCGCGATTGCGGAAATGTCATCACAGCCGCTGGGAGCGCCGGCCTGTGCCGGTGCGGCCGCGCCGAAGATCAGCAGTGCGGCAATGCCAGTCAGTGCGGAGCCGGTGACTGCCCTCATGGGCGGCGCCTCCAGACGATTTCCATGCCTTCGCGCTCGCCGAGGGCCGCGCCCAGCGTGTGCAGCAAGGCCTTGTCCATGCCGGCGGCCCCGAGCAGGCTCAGCGTACCCATGTCGATGTAGTAATCCTGGTCGTCACTGCTTTCTTCTTCCAGTTCCTGCATGAGCAAGGCCAGTTGCTCCTCGGATATCTGCGTGATCAAGGTGCCGGTGTCGCGATCGGTGATGTCGATCATGGCGCTCTCCGAGTGTCGGTCGTGTATGCGGATGTTGCCGCAGGGGGGCGCGGCCGTCGAGGGGCGCAGGGCTAATCCTGGAAACCTCAGTTGACCGCTTCTTGGGTCTGGGAGAACTTTGATTCCCTCGATTGTCCGGCGGCTGACCCGACACAGCTTGTGGGTGAGGGCCGCTACGCGGCACATTGCACGGTTCTGACGGCGCAAGGCTGCGTTCCAACTCGTTGGAATAGCCGTGCTATTCCGCCTCGTTGCGCCTTGCCTTGCACCCCCATTACCGCACACTGCGCCCCGTCCAACTGAGGTTTCCAGGATAATCCAATCCATGTCACCGATCCTCAAATTGTTACGCCCGCATCAGTGGGCCAAGAATGCGCTGGCCTTTGTCGGCCTGCTCGCTGCTCACCGCTGGAGCGATGCTGCGGCCTGGCAGGCGGCTGGGCTGATGTTTGCGGCGCTGTCGCTGGTCGCCAGCGCGGTCTACATCCTCAACGACGCCCTCGATGTCAGCAGCGACCGGCTCGACCCGGAAAAGCGTGAGCGTCCTCTGGCGGCCGGTACCGTGCCGCTGCGGCTGGCCCTGGGGCTGATTCCCGTGTTGCTTGCGGGTGCCGTGGCGCTGGCCTGGCGCCTGCCGCTGCCAGCGCAATGGGCGCTGGCCGCCTATGCCAGTGGTGCGCTGCTCTACAACCTCGGCATCAAACGCACGCTGTGGCTGGATGTGACCCTGCTGGCCGCGCTGTATGCGCTGCGGGTCATCGCCGGTGCGCTGGCGGCCAGCATCGAGCCTAGTCCCTGGCTGGTCGGATTCTCGCTGTTCGTGTTTCTCAGTCTGGCGGCGCTGAAGCGCTATGCCGAGCTGACCCGCTGCGTCTACGAGCAGTTGCCGGGTCGCGCCTATCTGCGCGCCGACAGTGCCATCGTTCTGGCCTTTGGCGCTGCCGCCGCTGTCGCCGCCACGGTGGTTCTGGCCCTGTACGTCAATGCCGGGGACGTGACCACGCTGTACAGCCGGCCGGCGGTGCTGTGGGCGCTGGGTCCGATACTGCTGACCTGGCTGGCGCGGATGTGGACGCTGGCCCATCGCGGCCAGTTGCCGGGCGATCCGGTGCTGTATGCGCTGCGCGACGGCGGCAGCTGGCTCGCTGGACTGGCCTTGCTGGCCTGCGTCTGGCTGGCGTCCTGATCGATGTCGGCCGCCACCACCGCCAACAGGTCTAGGTCAGTGCAGCGTTGGCTCTGGTGGCTGGCGCTGCTGGTGCTGTGCGCCCGCCTGGGCTTTGTGCTGACCCAGCAACCACTGGCTGGATTCGCCAATCAATTCGACATGCTGCGCAACACCGGTTGCCTGGGACTGCAGCCGCTGGTCGACGCCGCGCCTGGCGCCGCTACGCCGCAGGCGCCGGTCAGCCGCTACCGGACCGACGCGCCGCGCGATCCGAGTTGTCTGTTCGGCACCGAAGTACTGATCGCCGGTCTGGCCGTGGGTCTGGATCAGCTCGGCGATACGCTGGGTATGGGGCAGCCAGGCAGCATGCCGCTGCGGCTCGTGGGATGGACCAAGGCCTTGCTGCTGTTGCTGGCACTGGCTACGGTCGACCGCGGATTGCGCATCTGGCCTTCCTTGCGTCTGGTTCATGCCTGGGTGGCGGCGCTGATTCTGGTCGATCCCTTCAACAGTCTGTATCTGGCCGGTTTCTATACCGAATTCGCGGCCCTGCTCAGCGCCTATCTGGCCTTGATGCTGCCCTTGCCCTGGTTGCTGTCGGCGCGTCCGCCCTCGGTCGCTGCACTGCTGGTCTGGGGGCTGGTGCTGGCGGCGCTGGCGCTGTCGCGCTTCCAGCATGCCGCCATACCGCTGCTGCTGCTGGCTTGGCTGACTGTACTCGGCCGCACCCAGCACTGGCAGTTGGCGCGCCTGATCGGCTGGCCGCTGTTGCTGCTGATCCCGGCCCTGGCACTGCAGCTCAGCTTGCAGGGTCGGTATCAGACCATCGCCGATGCCAATCGCTGGAACAGTTTCTTCGGCGCGGCCTTGCCGGCGGCTTCGGATCCGGCCGAGTTCGTCCATCGGCTGCGCCTGCCGGCGGCCTGCGCCGAACTGGTCCACAGCACCTGGTATCTGCAGCGCGGTCGCGATGCCCGGGTGGAGTGTCCGCAGGCCTTCGAGCTCTCGCGTCTGGCCTGGGCGCTGCAACTGGCGGCCGAACCCGCGGCCCTGGCGCGCCTGGTCGGGCGCGGGGTGGCGCTGTCGGGTCAATGGCGGCCGAGCTACCTGGGTGAAGTCGCCGGGGCCGAGTTCCAGCGCATGCCGGCAGGGCAACTGGGGCAGGGGGCCAGTCTGGCTGATCTCGTGACGAGGCTGCCGTTTCGAGGGCTGATGCTGCTCTGGCTGGCGCCCGTGCTGTTGGTGCTGCTGCAACGGCACCCAATGGTCGACCACAGGGCGCCATCGGCGCCAGATGCAGTGATCGCTCACCGCCGTGCCGGCTTATGGCTGTCACCGCTGTTGCTGTCGATCGTAGTGCTGGGCTGGGCCTCGTCCCTGGTTGGCGACGGTTACAGCGAGTTGGCCCGGCATCTGCACCTGGCGGCCAACGCGGCCCTGGTCGCCGTCGTGTTGGCGCTAATGACCGCCATGGCGGGCCTGCGGCGCGATCATTCGGCGGCCTTGCCAGGATTGCTGGGGGTGAGTGTGGCATTCGCACTGCCACTGCTGGCACTGCAGTGGTGGATCGGCAAGCAGAGTCTCGGTTTCGGGATTCTGGAACAGCCGGCGACCGAGGCGGCAGCCGAATCGACCCTGCTGCAGGGCTGGGCGCTGGACCCGCGGGGCATCGAAGGGATCGACGTGGTCTACGCCGATGGCCATCGGCAGCCGCTGGAACTGTATGCGCGCACCGAGCTGTCCGGGATCTTCGGCGCGATTGGTGCGCATGGCCGTGGTTTTCGCGGCCCCATCGACCCGACCCGGCGGCAGCGGGCGATGGTCATCGAAGTGCGGCCGCAGCAGGGCGAGCGGACCGTCATCGACCGCCGCTGGTTCGACCACCTGAACCCTCGTGCTGTCTCGCCCGGCCGGCCCTGAGTCGCGCTTGATGCGGCTCAACACGGCCCGCGCCGCGCTGGTTAGACTGCTCACCAGTGCAGTGCCAGCCGGCGATGCGTGACTGAGGCAGGCTTGCGGCGACGGAGCTGGCGGTGGGCAATTGGCCGCCGTTGCAATCGCATCCCTGCGAAACTGAATCCTGCTGCGCCCGGATTTGAATCGGGCCTCATTCCCAGAGGAGTCGATGACCGAGCCCCAGTCGCCCAGTTCGAGCGCAGATGCGCAAGGTCCCCCTGCGGACTATCGTGGTCTGGGAAGCGCCCAGGCCGAGGCGATCCTGGCGCAATGCGGCCGCAATGTCCTTCCCGACTCGCCGCCTCCCGGGTTGTGGTGGCGAGTGCTGGCGCAGCTGCGCAGCCCGCTGATCTACATCCTGATCTTTGCCCTGGTCTTCGACCTCGCCGTCTGGTGGATGCAGGGCGCCGATCACTGGCCGGTGGAGGCGATCGCGATCTTTGCGATTCTGGCGCTGAACGCGGCACTCGGGACTTTCCAGGAGTATCGCTCCGAGCAGGCCCTGAGCAAGTTGAAATCCCTGGCGGCGCCGATGGTCTGGATATGTCGCGACGGCAAATTCCAGCGGATGGCCAGCAGCGAGATCGTCCCGGGGGACCTCGTCCGAGTCAGCTCCGGCGAGCGCGTGCCTGCCGATGGTCAGATCTCGGTGGGTGAGGTTCTGGTCGACGAAGCGGTACTGACCGGCGAATCGCTGCCGGTGGAGAAGGTACCCGGCACGAGACTGTACAGCGGTACCCTGCTGGTGCGCGGGCACGGGCAGCTCGTGGTCAGCGACACGGGCTCCCGCAGTTCCATGGGCAAGCTCGCAAGTCTGCTTGAAAACGTAAGGGCAGAGCCTACGCCACTGGAACAGCGTCTGCGCCATCTCGGCATGCAGATCGCCCGCTGGGTCGGTGGCCTGGCGGTGGCCCTGGCGCTGGTCGGGGTGTTCCTCGAAGGCCTGGAACGCGCCCCGGAAATCATCATCTTTGCGGTGGCCCTGGCGGTGGCTGCGGTGCCTGAAGGCATGCCGGCAGTGGTGACGCTGGTGCTGGCCCTGGGTGTGCAGCGCATGGCCAAACGCAAGGCGGTCGTGCGTCGTTTGAGTGCCGTGGAAGCCCTGGGCTCGGTGACGGTGATCGCCACCGACAAGACCGGTACCCTCACCGAAAACCGCATGCGTGTGGCCCGTCTGGATGCACTCAATCCCGGCGAGGCGCTGCTGGCGATGGTGTTTGCCAACGAGGCCGATCCGGCCTCGGCCGCTGGCGATCCGCTGGATCGCGGACTGCTCGACTACGCGACCGAGCAGCATCTGGACCCATTGAAGCTGCGCCAGGACCATCCGCGCTGCTCCAGTCGTCCCTTCGACAGCATCTGGAAGTACACCCGGGTCAGCGTGCGCGGCGACGGCGGTGTGCGCAGCTATCTCAAGGGTGCGCCGGAGTCCATCCTCGCCCGGTGCGAACTCGGTGCCGACGATCGCGCCCATTGGGAACAGGCCGCGGAGCGCTCGGCATTCGAGGGCCACCGGGTACTGGCCCTGGCCTGCGGCAAGGACGAGAGCGAAGAGGCGCTGGAATTCCTCGGCCTGGTCCACCTTTGGGATCCACCGCGACCGGAAGTCCCCGGTGCAATCGCCGAGGTCAGGAAAGCCGGTGTGCGTGTGATCATGATCACCGGCGACCATCCGGGCACCGCGGCGGCGATCGCGCGGGAAATCGGCATCGATGCCGACGAGGTCATGACCGGGGCCGAGCTGGATCAGCTCGATCCTGCCAGCCTGCAACAGGCGGCGGCGCGGGTGAACGTATTCGCACGGGTACGGCCAGAGCACAAGCTGCGTCTGGTTCAGGCGCTGCAGGCCGCAGGCGAGTTCGTGGCCATGACCGGCGACGGCGTCAACGATGCGCCGGCACTGAAACAGGCCAATGTTGGCATTGCCATGGGACTGCGGGGCAGCGATGTATCGCGTGAAGTGGCCGATCTGGTGCTGCTGGACGACAATTTCGCGACCATCGTCGGCGCCATCGAGGAAGGGCGCGGCATCTACGCCAACATCCAGAGTTTCATCCGCTTCCTGTTCTCGACCAATCTGGCGCTGGTGCTGCTGGTCGTCTTCGGCGCCGGAATTGCCTTCATCTATGACCTGCGCGAAGCCAACGGCATGTTGCTGTTGCCGCTGACTGCCCTGCAACTGCTGTGGATCAACCTGATCGCCGACGGACCTCCGGCGCTGGCCCTGACCATGGATCGCAATCTGGATGTGATGTCGCGGCCACCGCGGGCGCCCGGTTCGCCGCTGCTGGATCCGGCCTCGGCACGTTTCGTGGTCGCCAGCGGTGCGGTCAAGGCCGTCGCTGGCGCGGGTCTGCTGGTGGGCTTGCCAATGGCCGGGCATACACCTGGCACCACACGCACGGCCGTGTTCCTGTTCGAGTCGCTGGCGCAACTGGTGTTTGCCTATCCCTCGCGCAGTCTGCATCAGCGGCCGGCGCGAAACTGGGTGCTGAATCTGGTGATCCTGGCCACAGTGGTGCTGCAGCTGGCCACCGTACTGGTGCCCGAACTGAGAGTCGCGTTGGGCCTGGAACCCGTCTCCCTTGAGCTGTTTGCACTGATCACCGCGACCGTCCTGGCGACATGGATGCTGGCGGTTCTGGTCAGACGTTGGGCGGCGTCTGCGCGCAACCAGTGATCGAACCCGGGCTGCCCTGGCTGCGGTGGTGCCGCTGACCCTGTCCTCGATGAGTCTGGGAAACATCGTTGGCCCGGGCCTGCCTGAAGAGGGCCTGTTCCCGGGGGCCAACATCGTCAGCCCGGGTTTCGTGGAGACGCTGGGCATGTCGCTGCACGGACGGGATTTCACGACTGCAGACAACCTGGACAGCACCCGGGTGGTCATCGTCAATCAGCATCTTGCGCGGTTGCTGTTTGGCGAGGACGACGCGATAGGCCGCACCTTCGCCTATGGCAGCGGTGACGATCGCGAGCAGATGCAGGTCGTCGGCGTGATTGGCGACGGTCAGTACACCTCGCTCGGAGAGTCCCCGGAGAGTTATCTGCTGCTGCCCTTCAATCAGCAACCGCGGGCCGGTATGGGCCTGCTGATGCACACCGACATGGGCGTCGGCCAGGCCGGCGCTGCGCTGCGTACCGTGCTCTCTCAGCTGGATCCGAACCTGCCGCCGCCGCAAGTGTTCCGTCTGGCCGAGCTGGCGGCCATCGCTTTGTTGCCGCAACGCATCGCCAGCAGCGTGATGTCAGTGCTGGGCCTGCTGGGTCTGGTGCTGGTGGCGGTGGGTCTGTACGGCCTGCTCGCGCAGTTCGTGCACTCGCATCTGCGCGAGATCGGTGTGCGCCTGGCCCTGGGCGCCGCGCCAGCGCAGATCTCCCGCAGCATTCGCTGGCGCGGTCTGCGCCTGGTCCTGATCGGTCTGGCGCTGGCACTGGTTCCGGCCCTGCTGGCGCTGAATCTGCTGGCGAGCGTGATCGTCGGCGTCAGCGCAGTAGATCTGACCGCGATCGTGCTGTCGGTGTCGATCATGCTGCTGATCGCCGTCGCCGCTTGCATTGGGCCGGCGCGAAGTGCAGCGGCGACAGCGCCATCGGCGGCGCTGCGTCAGGATTGACGCCGGCTCGACGGCGACGCCGGTTTCGGGTCGCTGCCGCCGCTGATCCGGGGTCGTGGGTGTTTCGGGTCAGTTGCCTGTTGATGCGGCTGATGGGCTCGCGGTTGCCATCGGCAAGCCATTGGCGCGCGTGCGCGACGCGGTCATGCTTGGAGGCTGTCATCGCGAACAGCACAGCAGCGGCAACGCTCGCCCACAGGAGTATGTAGAGGATGGACAAGACCGCCTTTTTCGCGAACTGCGCAGCGTCTGGAGCCCTGGCGTGATCCCGGCAGCCGAAGCCCTCCAGCGCCTGCGTGACGGCAACGCCCGCTTCGTTCTGGGCGCCCAGGGCCGGCCCCTGGCCAGTCGCACCCGACGCGAGGAGCTGGCGGAAGGCCAGGAGCCTTTTGCGATCATTCTGGGTTGCTCCGATTCGCGGGTGCCCGCCGAGTTCGTCTTTGATCAGGGCATGGGTGATCTGTTCGTGATCCGGGTGGCCGGCAATATCGTTGCGGCTTCGCAGATCGGCAGCGCCGAGTTCGCGGCAGAGCGCTTCGGAACCCGGCTGATCGTCGTGCTGGGACACTCGCGCTGCGGCGCCGTGCGGGCCACGGTGGACGAGTTGCGCCGACCGGCAGAGAACCAGTCGCCCAATCTGCGCTCGATTGTCGATCGGGTACGGCCCTCGGTGCAGCCCTTGCTCGAAACCGAGCTGCGCCATCACTACGACGAACTGGTCCACCACGCCGTGCGCGCCAATGTGCGGGCCTCGGCCGATCATCTGCGGCACGGCTCGCAGGTGCTGGAGCGCCTGATCGAAGTCGAGGGCCTGCGCGTGGTGGGCGCCGAGTATTCGCTGGAGAGCGGTGAGGTCGAGTTCTTTGACGGTGTCTGAGCGGCCTTGCTGACGGGGCAGGGGACCAGAGGACCAGATTGCCAGGCAGCGCCAGCCGTGATCTCAAGCATGGGTCGGCTGATGGATCTGGATCTGCGTGGCACCGATGCGGAGATCCTCGCCCGGTTGCGGGACGATGGTGCCAAGCGTCTGGACGTCGCTGCCGCGAAGGCAACCGATGTCGGTGCGCCGTGCGGGCGTGGGCGACCGCGGCTGGGCTTGGTGTCGCCGGAAGTGGCGCTGCTGCCACGGCATCGGGATTGCTTGCCGGTTCAGCCTGGTACTGGCTGAGCGTGTTTTCAGCAGCGGCTGATTTCCGGATAACGTCCGTATGACAGGTCCGCCCGCTGGTGGCGGGCTGGTCCTGCCTGAGCTGAAGCCTGCGACCTTGGTGGCGCAGCAATTCATCGTACTGAGCAAGTGCCGTCGATTGCATGCGTTGGCAATGCGGCGCAGGCTGGATGACAATCGGGGGGCGAAGGCCGGGGTAGTCATGGACTGTGCTTTGACATCGATGCGGAGCTGCGAGTCGTGACGCTGCTGTGGCGACGAATTCGCGCTGATACTGGTGGATGCCAACGAGGAATATGCAAGGACCGTGATCGGCCGCATGCAGGCTGCACTGCTGGCAGCCATGCAGGCCCGGGACTGGCCGGTGACACTGAGTATCGGCGTGCTGGTCTGCCCACAGTTGCCGGACAACATCCAGGCGATGATCGCAATGGCCGACGAGCTCATGTACGCGGCCAAGCAGGGTGGCAGGAATCAGGCGGTTTACCAGCGCTACTCGGGTTGATCGGTCCACTTCGCAAGCCTTTATCAAAGCCATGCCCGGGCGGATTTTCCCTGGCGACGTTCCGCGCCTGCGATCCGGGTCGCATAAGTTCGTGGCACTGGTCGGAAATGGTCTCGCCAGGTTCCAGATCGCCAAAGGCAGTTCCGAAGTTGAACTCACGCCGCAATCCGACTCCGGCACCGGTGAGCTGACTGGCCTCAGTGGCGAGCTGCGGATCGACATGGTCGACGTGCAGCATCGCTACGAGTTCGCCTGCCAGCTTCCAAAGTAGGAAGCGCCGGTCGAAGGATGGTGCGCGTCAATTCCTCGGCGCGCGCGATAAACTGGCAGGCGTCGTGGTTCAGGGCTGCCGGCTTGCAGGACCGACCGCCCAGATCCCAAATCCAACCCGAGAGCCGCAATGCGCCGATGGTTGATGCCCCTGTTGTTGATCGCGCTGAGTTCTCCCGCGCGCGCCGGGATCGAGGCTGGCTTGTGGTACGACCGCTACCGCAACGGGCATGGGCTGGATCTGCATCGCGCCGGGCCCTTGCTGTTCGGCACCTTCTATACCTTCGCCGGCACCGGTGCTTCCGAGTGGCTGTGGCTGCAATCGGAAGATCTGGATGCGCCCAGCAGCACACTGACGCGATTCCGGCAGGCGCCAGGCGGCGTGGTTGGTAGTCCTGCCGGCCAGATTTCATTGACACCCACGACCAGCTGCACCGATGGTCTGCCCCGCGAGGGGGCGCAGACATTGCTGCGCATGGATTTCAATATCGGCAACTACGCGGCGTCCTGGTGCCTGGAGCCGCTGCTGCCAGCCGATGGTCCAGCCATGGATGTGGTGTCCGGGGTCTGGTATGCCCCCGATGATTCCGGTTGGGGCATCGCCACCCACGCCTTTCGCGGCGCCAACAACGTGACGACCCAGTTCCGGCTGCTCTACGCCTACGATGGCGACGGCAATCCACGCTGGAGCTTTGCCCTGGACAACGGTGACGCCCTGACCCAGAACCAGACCTGGTATCTGGCTTTTGTCGAGTGCACCGGTTGTCCGATCTCGCCGCCGCTGACCCACGCGATCGGGACCTCCACGCTGACGCTCACGCAGCCGCTCGCGCTGGCCGATCCCGCGCGCAATCGCATCAATGTGTCGGTGCAGTTTGAAACCTCGGCGCCGTTTCAGCGGGAGCGCACGCTGTCGTTGCTGTCTGATCCGCTGCGCGTGCGCGCGGGTGCGGCGACGCGGCAAGGTCCGGTGGCTGGCGAGATTCTGGCCGACGGCATCGAGGTCTTCCGCAACCTTCCCTATGCCCGGCCGCCGATCGGTGCGCTGCGCTGGCGTGCGCCGCAATCCCTGGCGCCGCGTGACGAACTGCGCTCGGCGCAGTCTTTCGGCCTGGCCTGCCCGCAGCGCAATCTGGCGCCGGAACATCAGAGCGAAGACTGCCTGCAGCTCAACGTCTGGCGGCCGCCTGCGCCGGGTCCGCATCCGGTCATGGTCTGGATCCATGGCGGCGGCTTCATCGAAGGTTCGGCGGTGCAGCAGTACGAGGGCAGGGCGCTCTATGACGGCGCCGTTCTGGCGGCGAAGAATACCGTCGTCGTCAGTCTCAATTACCGATTGGGTGCACTGGGCTTCCTGGCCCAGCGCAACCTCGTCGGCGAAGCGCCGGATCAGCCGCAGAGCGGCAACTACGGGCTGCTGGATCAGATCGCGGCGCTGCAATGGGTGCAGGACAATATCGCTGCCTTCGGCGGCGATCCAAACCGGGTGACGCTGTTTGGTGAGTCCGCCGGCGGCATCAGCACCTGCGCACTGCTGTCGGCGCCGGCCGCGCGCGGTCTGTTCCACCGCGCCATCGTTCAGAGCGGCATCTGCGACTGGCAGCTGCGCACGCTGGAGCAGGGCTTGCAGCAGGGCGACCTGGTCGTTTCCAGCCTCGGTTGTGCAGCGGCCGCCGATCGCGCGAACTGCCTGCGAGGGCTTGCCGCCACCGATCTGGTTTTCGGCGAGGCCTGGGGACCGGTGCAGGACGGTTTCGTGCTGACCCAGTCGCCGGGACGTGCGCTCGCCGACGGCAGCGCAGCACCGTTGCCGCTGCTGATCGGGGTCACCGATGATGAAAGCACCTCACTGGTGCCCGTCAGCCAGCAGCCCACCACCGCCGCCGCGTACCAGAGCGCGATCGAAACACTGTTTCCGACGATCAGCGCGCAGGTGCTGCAGCAGTATCCGCTGGCCAATTACCCGAGCCCGCAGCGCGCCTGGCTGGATCTGCTCGACGACCGCTGGTTCACCTGCACGGCACGCCGCGCCGCGGCTGATCACGCCGCCCACGGCAACGCCGTCTATCACTATGTGCTGAGCGAGATCCTGCCGGACATGCCCGCGCTGGAATCATTCCACGGCCTGGATGTGCTGCTGCTGTTCGCCGCGCGCAACCAGCCGCCCGAATCCGAATTCCGCGCCGGCGAGCGTCTGCGCGGCGCCTGGGTGGATTTCGCCTACGGCCGCGAGCCCGGCCTCAATGAACGCCTGCTGTGGCCGCCCTACCAGGCCGGCAGTCGCCAGTCGCTGGAGATCAACGGCGGCATCAGCCACCTCATCAACGATTACCACGGTGACCGTTGCCAGTTCTGGGCGCAGTTCGAGACCTTGTGATCCGGGTAGGAGCGACCTTGCGTCGCGACCAGCGCAGACCTGTCTCTGAGGCAGGCCGGGCAGACCTGTCTGCTAGGCAGGCCGTACCCAAGAGCTCAACGCAGAGAACGCTGAGGGCCGCAGAGAACGCCGAGAAAAGCCGTTGTGAACGATTCTGCTTTCTCTGGGTTCTCGGCGTTCCGCTTCTGACCCCGCTCCGCCGCAGTTCCCGATGATCGCGACCATCGCGACTCTGTCTGAGGCAGGCCGTACCCAAGAGCTCAACGCGGAGAACGCTGAGGTCCGCAGAGAACGCAGAGAGAAGCCGTTCTGATCGATCCCGCTTCTCTGCCTTCTTTGCGTTCTCAGCGCCCCTCTGTGTTCTCGGCGTTCCGCTTCTGACCGCACTCCGCCGCAGTTCCCGATCGTCGCGATGGCGAAGACCTGTCTTTGAGGCTGGCCGGACCCAAAAGCTAAACGCAGAGAACGCTGAGGGCCGCAGAGAACGCTGAGTAAAGCCGTTCTGATTGATTCTGCTTTCTCCGCGTTCTCAGCGCCCCTCTGCGTTCTCCGCGTTCCGCTTCTGACCGCACTCCGCCGCAGTTCCCGACCGTCGCGATGGCGAAGACCTGTCTTTGAGGCTGGCCGGACCCAAGAGCTAAACGCAGAGAACGCTGAGAGCCGCAGAGAACGCAGAGAGAAGCCGTTCTGATCGATCCCGCTTCTCTGCCTTCTTTGCGTTCTCGGCGCCCCTCTGCGTTCTCGGCGTTCCGCTTCTGACCGCACTCCGCCGCAGTTCCCGGTCGTCGCGATGGCGAAGACCTGTCTTTGAGGCTGGCCGGACCCAAAAGCTAAACGCAGAGAACGCTGAGAGCCGCAGAGAACGCTGAGAAAAGCCGTTCTGAACGATTCTGCTTTCTCTGCGTTCTCAGCGCCCCTCTGCGTTCTCCGCGTTCGGCTTCTGACCGCACTCCGCCGCAGTTCCCGATCGTCGCGATGGCGAAGATCTGTCTTTGAGGCTGGCCGGACCCAAGACCTAAACGCAGAGAACGCTGAGACCCGCAGAGAACGCAGAGAGAAGCCGTTCTGATCGATCCCGCTTCTCTGCCTTCTTTGCGTTCTCGGCGCCCCTCTGCGTTCTCGGCGTTCCGCTTCTGACCGCACTCCGCCGCAGTTCC
>JALHRS010000040.1 GCA_022841325.1 Lysobacterales bacterium
ACTGGAAGGAGGAGTAGATCGGTCAAGCCGAGCGACAGGCTGCGCGTGATCTGCGTACCCTCGCCGCCGTCCGGCGAGAGTCGAAGAAAGCCAAAACTCGGGTTCGCCAGGCGACGCGCATCCTCCAGATCTGCGCGACCGAGGCCGAGTCGCACGTACTCTTCGCGCAGCCGTGGATTGTTGAAAAACGCAAGCCGGACGGCGTCCTCGACGCCGATCGGCGCGGTCGGAACCTGCGGAGCGGGATCGGCGCCGAGCGGCGACCAATCGGGTGGCACCGAGCGCCGATCCGCGATCAGGTCGCGGGATTCGGAATAGCCGCGCTCGCGCGGCAGACTGGCGCAGCCAACCAACGCCAGCGCCGCCGCGACGCTCGCGGCGGAACGAAAAAGCAAAGGCATGAACTCATCCTCACAGGCGACAGGCGCTGTCCTGAACGGACGCGCAGACGCGGCAACGGGCGTGCGGGCGCCGGAAGACGCCACACGGACAGTCGTTACGCGTTCAGGCCGCGGGTGGGCGTAGAGGGGGAGAGGCGCGATGCAAAACGAGCTGCGCAATCAACGGCGAATGCGCTGTGCGGTTCGCTTCAATCACCGACATAACGGTTGCCTGGAAAGACAACGCTGGCGGAAGCACACAGCCGCACTGGCACGATGCGCCATCGCAGCAACTCCCATCATCTGGCGGAGCAGGCTCCGACGGAGCGTCGCTTCCGTGGGGGTGATGATGGTCGCCCATGGAATGAGATCCATGATCGCCGTGTGACATCCCAGCCATCGTCCACGGCGCCCAAACGCTGTTCACGATGAGCGTTAGCGAGAGCAGAAGCTGGAGTAGGGTTCGGCGCATTGGGCCGTAGACTGCAACTGGACATGGAAAGTTTCAACTGATTAAGCGTGCCAGTTCTCGCCGGGCTTAGCGAACCTGACGAAATCATCGATAGCGGATCACCTCGACCGACGGGGTGATGGTCATGGGGAACTGCGGAATCCGCACCGACCCGCATCTGTTATCACGGGCCTAAACTGTGAGGTTTGCTGCGAGGAACGGTTGCACCACCATCTTGCGTTTACCTGCAATGGCCTCCTTCGCCTGGCGTGGGCTGTAGATTGCTCTGCACGACCCGCCCGAGCTGACGGCAGTACGCATTCGCCGCCAGGAACCCGCAACAAGCCACCCAGCGCCTACGACCATGCTTGCTGGTCTCCTCTCGACAGCTTCGCGCGGCGGCCGATACGATGGCATCCGGTGATGTCCTCGCGATTGGGCGTCCGCAGCATGTCGAGGTTGATGCGAAGGTGCTACTCGTACCATCGTTCCCTGGCGAAACTACTCTTGCCGGAGGCCTGGATGCCGCAAAGGACGATCATTTCCAAGGGTTGTTTCCTGCAGGCTGCGCGAGAGCGCGATCATGAACCGAATGGGCAGAAAGGTGACCTGGCAGGGATAATCGCCGCGCTACTTGCGCCGTCCCAGCAAGTCGGAGCGACCAACGACCACTCGTTCCGCCTTGACCGGCGACGGATCGGAGATGCCGTCGAAGCCGGTGCTCAGGTCGGGAGCGGGCAAGGAATAGACGCGCCGGTCGTGAAGACCGTCGATGCCCTGGCGCCAGGCGAGCAGCATCCGCTTCCCGATGTCGTGAAAGCCCGCATGCGTGCTCATCGCATCGCGAACCAACGGGGCAACAGTCGCCATGGCGTCGCCGATGGCGCCAACGATGCTGATCTGATCACGCGCAGGCACGCCAAAAGTGGCGGTGATGAAGGTGCCAAGGTGCTTGCCGGGCGCCCAGGTCTTCTTGCCCATGAATGAGATGCCGGGCGGGTTGTTCTGATAGGTCGGATAAGCTGCCGTGGTGATCACGTCAAATGCTGGAGCCAGGTGCACGTCGGTTTGATTGGTGTAGCGCAGCGCCAGATTCTTGGCGTGGCAGTCGGCATTGCGCAGTGCGTAGGTCAACAGCAACAGCGTCGCCATCTGGCGCAAAGTCTGAGGCCGCTGACTGATCGGCACATGATCGCGCACGGCTTTGGCGATGCGCTCCCACGTCGTCTCGTACTTCGCCGACGGGCGCATTCCGAGCAGCGCGCAGAAATCTTCCAGGCCCCAATGGCGGGCGCCCTGCGCATCGACATCGAAGCGGTGAACGACCAGCGCCTGGCCGTCCTGCGATACCTCGGTGACCGCGGCCGGCATCACCCGGCGCACCACCTGCATGCACAGATGCTCATTGAGCGACACGAAAGGCAGCAGCCGGGATGAGCCTTTGATGATGTGCCGGTGGGTCAACAGCGTGGACTTCTTGAAGCGAGGTGCGCTGATCGCCTGATCACTGCTGTCAAGAAATTTGGGCACCACACCGGACACGCCGCTGGTGGCGTGCTGGCGAACCAACTCGGCAAAAGCCTCTTCGGCATTGTCGCCCTGCAGCAGCGCCGCGACGTCGACCGGCTGCGGTGCTTGGTCGACCTTCGCGCCAGGCGGTGCAACCTGGACGCGCCCGATCATGTTTCGCCCGATGACCGACAGCAGCGCCATCGGACTGGCGCCAATGTGTGGGCCGAACTGCTCCTGCAGCACCTGCAGCAGATAGCCTTCCGGCAGATTCATCTGGAAGATCGGGTGGAGAACGTCGTCCCAAAGGTAAGGGTCGCGCCGTACTCGCATGGTCAGCGACACGAAGTCGTCGAGGGCGGTAGCTTCGTGGTAGATCAACGAGCTCTTGAAGTCGCCGATGGCCTGCAGACTGGCGACTTCGCGGCCCTGCACATAGACCGACAGGCTCACGCGCCGCTCCGTTCGCGCCGCAGTTCATCGAGGGAGCCAGCTGCGCCGATTTCGGCAAAGCTCAATTCCATGCCAAGCACTGCGAGCACGGACAACAGCTTTCGGGATCCGAATTCGGCGACTTTGCCGCGCTCGAAGCGCGACAGCGACGCTTGGCTCAGGCCCGTACGCGCCGCCACTTCACCTTGCTGCAGGCCGAGTGCACGGCGCCTTTCCGCGACGGCAGCGCCCAATTCCTGGAGGGTCTGCATTTGTTATATACGGCAAGAGTTTGGACTTGAGAGGCATTGTTTGCTGTATGTGGCAAAAATGCAAGTCGCGCCTGAACTCGCTGGATTGGCTCAGCGTATCCGCGACAGTCTCGTCAGTCGGGTCCGGTGTGAATCCTTCGACCCGCTCTTGGGCAACAAGAATCCCGTCCGGTCTAAGAAACCACCGTGGATTTCGACACGAAGTTGGGTTCGGTGCCGATGGCCGCAGCGATGTTTTCGATGCGTCCGTTTCGCACTCGAACATGTTGCCGGGCAACTCAACGCCTGGCGTCCCGGAAGGCTCTGCGAAACTCGCGCCCGGTGTGGTCGCGAAACGGCGCCTTGACCACGACGGCGCCTGCAAAGGCTCGCAGCAGCGATGCGGCCGCGTTTTCGTCGTCTTCGATGTCGCGTACGGCCTTTGCAATTTCGCGCGGCGATCGGCCGCCGAGGTCATCGAACAATGCGTCGCATCCCGGCTTGTCGAGGTCGCTGAAGACATCGTCGTGGGATACGAGCTTGGCCGTGCCGGCGTCGATCTCGGCTACCTGCCGCTTGAGACCTTCCAAAACTCCCTGCTTCTCTTGGGGACCGCCATGAAACGATAACTCCCAGAGCAGGCCCTGGATCACTTGACCCAGCGTTACGTCGCTGTTTTGGACACGCCTGATTTCATTCATCCACGCCTTCGCCGCGGAATCTTCCTCGGTGATCCGAACTTCCGGATTGACTCTGATCGGTAACGCGAGAAGTTCGCGCAGCGGCGTGAGTGCGACCGACCACTCGATGCGCTCGCCCTTCTTCTTGTGATGTTCCGGCAGATCTTCAGCAAGCTGATGTCCGATGCCGTGCAGTTGCAGGTGCGCAGCGCCGGAGTACTGGCCCGTGCTCGTGTCCAGGCCCCATTGCTGGTAGAGCTCGAGAAACTCTATGCCGTCGTGCGCAGCACGCTCACCATCGGTAGTCGCAATGGCGTCCTTGCGCGCCTCCTTGCAGAGTTCGGCTGCCAGGTCCCGGCGATAGATCGTCTGTAGCAGCGGGCTGGCGTCCATCAGACCGAAAATGTCGGCCAGCCTGGTCTCGGTGTGGACAGTGATGAGTTCGAACAGAAACTCATGGGCACGGTCAGTGACGTCGACCTCATGCGGCCGGGCATCGATATCGTCGGGCTCCGGGCGTAGTCCCGAATGACCAGTTGCGGGCCGGGGCGCAGGATCAGATGTTGCATCAAGATCAGGTCCAATTGTCCAGGATCAGCGGCGCGTTGATCCGCTGGAGGTGGCGACTGTTGTTGGTGACCAGAACCGCGCCCGCCGCAAGCGCATGTGCGGCGATCATCATGTCCATTTCGCCGATTGGCTGGCCGCTGCCAACCAACTGGTGGCGAATCTCGGCGTACCAATCGGCGGCGTCGGCATCCCAGGGCAAAGTGCGGACGATTCTGAGGAACTGGTGCACGGCGAGATGGAGCCGATGCTCCGTGGGTAGGCGCTTCAAGCCGTACTGCAACTCCGCCCGCGTGATTACCGAGATGCAGACTGACGAGGGGATCAGTGATGCCAGTTTGGCCTCGATCGCGGGCGACCTGCCCTTGATCAGATAGCTGGCCGTGTCGGTATCCAGCATGTGCAGCATCGTCAACGCTCTGCCGCGGCGTGCGCAAGGCACTCGTCATCGAACACGCCGCGCTCGGGTGGCAGCACGTTCAATGGGCGCTCGGCCATGAAGTCGGCAGGCACGTCGATGGCGCGCAACAGTTCAAAGAACTCGCCCCAGGCTCTGGCGCCCGGTCGGGTGGACAGGACGACATCGCCCGTCGCGTCATCACGGGTGACGAACACCTCGTCGCCCTCGAAGCGGAACTCCGCCGGCAATCGAACCGCCTGGCTCGCGCCGTTCTTGAACAACTTGGCAGTGCGGGTCTCGGTCATGGCAACGTCCCTTCGCAAGTGGCGCATAGTATATGTAAGAGTATATACATCGTATTGGGGTCGTCAACGTGAATACCCAGGTCGCGCAACACCAGCTCTTGTGCCCCCAGGAATGGACCTGCTGGTTGCGCCCGTTGTTGCAACCGTCCGACCCCCGCACACTGTAGGGAGGACACTCCGAGCACGCCGATGAAAGCCGCGACTGACCGCCTGGATATCCGATTGCCGCCCGACGAGAAGCGGCTGCTGGCTCGTGCTGCGCGGTTGCAAGGAGTGAAGGTGAGCCAGTTTGTTCTGGAGCCAGCTCTCGAGCGCGCGCGTAAGGTGATTGCTGAGGCCGAGCAGTTGGCGGTCACGTCGAAGGCACACCGTGACGTGCTCGACGCGCTTGCAAATCCGCCGCAACCGACCGCTGCTTTGATCCTGGCCATGCGCGGCTACGAAGCCGTTGGCATCCAGTGGCGCTGATCGTTTGCGCGCGCGACAAGTCTGCCCACGATCGGGCCGACTTCAAATGCGGAGATCTGGATCGCGACGAGTTCCTGCGGACCAAAGCCGCCAAACGTCAGCAGTGGCGGCAATTTTTCCGCGAGAGTCGAAGAGTAGCGATCTGCACATGCAAAAGCTGTCTGCAAGTGCTTTTCGATGATCATCGGATAGCACCCGCATCCGTTATCCCCGACCCAGCCCTCACCGTTTGCCCTGTGTGCCGCGCTGCCCACCATCTCTCGAAGCAAACCGACTCTCTTCGCAAGCCCAAAACCGCAACCCCTGCGCACCGCTGCGGGTTCCGGCGTGTCAGCGCGTGCGTCGGACTGCGTGTCGCCAGGCCTGTGGAAGTCTCGGTCGCCCATGGCGGCGCGCCTACCCATGAATCAAGCCATTGGAAGTAGGTCACGTTGACCCGAAGGGGCTACGTGACGGCCGCGCCTGCCGGCCAGTCTCAGCTGCTGATACCGGCTGCACGCACGCTGGGCTTGCAATAACCCATCAGGCCAGGAGCCGTGTGATGACTGCAACCACCGTGTTTGACGAACTGCGCGATGTGCTGGTGCAAATGGAGTTCGACGGCGCTGCCGTCGGCATCGATCTTGGCACCACCAAGAGCTGCATCGCGGTGGCGCGCTTCGAGGACGGGGAGCTGCTGTGCGAGTGTCAGACCATCGATGAGCCGGGGCAGCCCGAGGGCCAGATTGCCGTGCCCTCGGTGGTCGCGGTGAAGGACGGCGAGGCCATCGTCGGTCATGCCGCCAAACGACTGGCGCGTACGCCGCGCTTCTTCCAGCACCGGGGTTCGTTCTCCGAGTGCAAGAACGAGATCGGGCTGCGCCACACCTATGCGCGTGCCCCGGAAGGCTTCCGATCGGCCACGGCGATTGCCGGCCACCTTATCGGCCATCTGTTTGAGGCAGCTGGACTCGGTTCCGAGCCGGTCGCCAACCCCATGGTGATCACGGTGCCGGCCTCTTTCCATGGCGCGCAGCGCACCGCGACGCTGGAGGCTGCTGCGCTGGTGTTCGGTGAATATCCGGACGTCCGTCTGCTGGATGAGCCTTATGCCGCGGTGCTCGATCTGCTGCACCGCGATCCCGACATGGCCGGCGAGCATCTGGCGGCCGGCGCGACCTGGCTGGTGTTCGACTTCGGCGGCGGCACTTGCGATGTCGCCTTGTTCACCTTGCAGGCCTCGGAGACCGCGGCCCTGGCGCCGCGTCTGCTGGCGACCAGCCGCTACCACCGCATTGGCGGCGGCGATATCGACCGCGCCATCGTCCACGGCCACCTGATTCCGACGCTGCTGGAGCGCTACCGGCTGTCGCGCACCGCGGTGTCCTTCGCCGACAAGCGCCGCCGCTTCGAGCCGGTGCTGCTGCCGGTGGCCGAGCAACTGAAGCGCGCCCTGTGCCAGCGCTTGCGCGCGCAGATCGAGGACGGCGACGCTACCGGCGCGATCGAGGTGGTGTCGGCCGGCGATCACTGCATCGAGTGGGATGGCCGCGAACTGTTCCTCAGCGACGCGCGCCTCGACCAAGCAACCTTCGAGAAGCTGTTGCGCCCCTTTCTCGACGCGCATCCCGACAAGACCGTGTCTGACGAGTATGTCGAGCGCGATTCGGTGTTCCGACCCATTCATCAGGTGCTGGCGCGGGCTGGGCTGCTGCCCGAGGCCATCGATCTGGTAGTGCTGGCCGGATCCAGCAGCCGCATTCCGCAGGTGCAGCAGGCCTTGCAGAACTACTTCGCCGAAGCCGCTGTGGTCGAACTGGGCGATGATCTCGATGTGCAGGGCGCCATCGCCCGCGGCGCGGCCCTGCAGGCGCTGGCCATCGCCGCTACCGGCAAGCCGCTGATCGCCCCGGCGAGCAGCGCCGAACTCGGCCTGCGCACGCGTCAGGGACTCGTCTCTCTGGTGAAGGCCGGCGCCGCGCTGCCGGTCAAAGCGGATCAGCCGGTGCGCGTGTACGCGCCGGCCACCGTCGCCGACCGCCCCATGGATCTGGCCATCGAAGTGATCGCCGACGGCAGCCGCGTGGTCGGTCGCTCGATCTGGCAGCTGGAGGCGCCGGTGGTGCAGGGTGAGCCGCTGGAAGTGGTCTGGTCGCTCGATGAGAACCAGTGCATCACGCTGAAGCTCCGTCGCCTCCAGGGCGAAGACGACGGCGACTGCGACTTCGAGCAGCGCTTCGATGCGCCGCTGACGCACACCGATCAGGGACAGATCGCCCGCTGCCGCCTGCTGGAAGCCGAGGAACTGGTTCGCTGCGGCAACTTTCCCGACGCGCAGCTCGGTCGCATGTTCGAGCAGATGGCCCGCGATGCCGCCCGCATCGGTCAGCGCGAACGCGCGCTGCACTACATTTCCTGCGCCGTGCAGCGCGATGGCCCCACCTTCAATCTGCTCAACCTGCGGGCCATCTATCTGGAAGAACTGGGCGATCTGGCGCGCGCCGAATCGGTCTACCGGCAAGCCGCCGAATGGCCCACGGCGGGATTCAACCTGGCGTTGTTCCTGCACCGCAACAAGCGCCACCAGGCCGCGCTGGAAGCCATCGATCAGGTGCTGGCGCGCGATCCCCAGCCGGCGCACCTGGTGCTGAAGGGCGACATCGTCGCCGCGCTCGACCAACCCGCCGCCGCGCGCCTGCTGCACCAGGACGCGATCAGCCGCGTGGTCGATCCGAACAAACAGTCGGTGTGGAGCCTGGGCTGGCTGGCACGCTGCGCCACTGCACTCGGCAACGATGATCTGGCCCGGAAATTCCGCGCCGCCAGCACCGCGCAACTCGAAGCCGAGGAGGACAGCGCCCTGCAGGGCGCCCTATTGCCCGAGCGCGGCGACGGCGCCCACGAGATGAGGGCCGCAGCATGAACAAACTCTCGTGGGACATCGGTGCCAGACCGACGAAGTCCTCACCAAGCCCGTTCGACACTGCCCATGGTCCATGAACCCCCGGCGTCATTGCGAGCCGCGTGTATCGGTCCGCCACTGCACAAGGGCCATGAACCCCCTCCGGCGTCATTGCGAGCGTAGCGAAGCAATCCAGAAGCATATCCACACGGGCCCTGGATTGCTTCGTCGCTTCGCTCCTCGCAATGACGCATCAAGAACTGTCGACATGGGCTCATGGACGCGGCGCCATCGACCAGGTTTCTGGACGCGCCGACTGTGTTGCGGATGTCACGTACTGTCTCACTGCGCTGCGGGCTCCCGCTAGGCCAGCGGACCTGGCTCCACACCACCAGACCCCCGAGAGCCCGAGAACTGTGCATTGATCCGCGGTACTCTCGTTTCCCGCGGACCCTGGAGAGCCAAGAACCACGCGATACTGGGAACGTCTTGCGGGCAGTGCCCGAAATCGGACCTTCACCGCCAATTGAGGCACCCAACTGTTCCAGCGGCCGGAAAGCAATGACTGAAACTGGCAACGGTATTCGTGACAGCAGTGGCTACTACCATCGCCGTCTGCGCAGCCTCTATGCCGACGATCTCACCCATTTCTTGGGGCGCCCACCTGAATCCGTCCTCGGTGTCCTCGCCGGAGCAACCGGCTTTCCCGTTACGCTTGAGCAGCGCTTCGCTTGGAAAGAGCAGATCGAACTCCTGCGTGACGCGCTGAGCGGGCTTGAAGGACGCGGGCGAATCTATTTCGAGTACGCGATTCCGCGCCTGGGCAAGTGGATCGATGTGCTGCTGGTGCTGGATCACGTCGTCTTCGTCATCGAGTTCAAGGTGGGCGAAACGCAGTTCAAACGCGGCGCCATCGATCAGGTCTGGGACTACGCGCTCGATCTGCGCAACTTCCACGAGACCAGTCATGCCATTCCAATCGCGCCGATAGTGGTCGCCACCAGTGCCGAACCGGTAATCCTCGGCGTGGTCCTGCGCGCCAACGATCCGCTGATGCCGGAGCCTGTGCGTGCGGGCGTCACGCAGATCCGCGCAGTCATCACGCACATCCTCGAACTGCTGGCCGGCCCCAGACTCGATCCCGATGCTTGGGAGCGCGGGCGCTATCAGCCGACGCCGACGATCATCGAAGCCGCTCGCGCGCTCTACGCGGGTCATTCGGTGGACGATATTTCCCGCAGCGACGCCGGCGCGGTCAACCTGACGCGCACCTCGGCGGTGATCGATCGCATCATCCGCGACGCGCGTGTCGAAGGCCGCAAGGCGATCTGCTTCGTCACCGGCGTGCCGGGCGCCGGCAAGACCTTGGTCGGTCTGGATGTCGCCACCAAGCATCGCGACAAGAACGCCTTGCACAGCATGTTTCTGTCCGGCAACGGGCCGCTCGTCGCCGTGCTGCGCGAAGCCCTGGCGCGCGATCACGTGCAGCGCGAACTCGCCGCAGGCCGCAAGGTCACCAAGGGCGAAGCGCGTCGATTGGTCAGCGCATTCATCCAGAACGTCCACCACTTCCGCGACGAGTGTCTGATCGATCTGAGCCAGCCGCCGGTCGATCACGTGACGTTGTTCGACGAAGCGCAACGCGCTTGGGATCGCGCGCAAACCAGCTTTTTCATGCGCCGCAAGAAGAACCAGCCGGATTTCGACCAGTCCGAACCCGAATTCCTGATCTCCTGCCTCGACCGCCACCCGGATTGGGCGGTAGTCGTCTGTCTGGTCGGCGGCGGTCAGGAAATCAACACCGGCGAGGCCGGCGTCAGCGAATGGATCGCCGCGTTGCTGCGCAGTTTCCCCAACTGGGAGGTACACCTCTCGCCGAAACTGCACGGCAGCGAGTACCGGGCGGAGGCCGGCATCGCCCAGCTACGCGCAAGCCACACCGTGATCGATCACGAGGCGCTGCACCTGTCCACCTCGATGCGCTCCTTCCGCGCCGAGCGCCTCAGCGAGTTCGTGCGACTGGTGCTGGAACGCGAAGTCATCGCTGCACGCGAAGTCCATCGCGAGTTCGCAAGCCGCTATCCCATCGCCCTCACACGCAGCCTGCCACGCGCCAAGCAATGGCTGCGCGAGCACGCCCGCGGACAGGAGCGCTACGGGATAGTCGTGTCCTCCCAGGCCCAACGACTCAAACCCCACGCCATCGACGTCCGCCCGAAAGTCGACCCCGTGCATTGGTTCCTGCACGACAAAGACGACGTTCGCTCGTCCTACCACCTGGAGGACGTCGGCACCGAGTTCCTGGTTCAAGGCCTGGAACTGGATTGGGCCTGCGTCGTCTGGGACGCCGATCTGCGTCATGGCCCGACCGGCTGGCACCACGGCGAGTTCGTCGGCACCCGCTGGAACCGCATCCGCAAAGCCCCGCGCCAGCGCTACCTCGAAAACGCCTACCGCGTGCTGCTGACGCGGGCGCGGCAAGGGATGGTCATTGTTGTGCCTGAGGGGGACCCCAGTGACCCCACTCGCCGACCCGAGCTTTATGACCCGACCTACGATCTTCTTGGCGAGACGGGGATGGTGGTGTTGTAGGTGAGATTTCTAAACTGCGTGACAATGAGTTTAAAGCGAGACTGGGGCGCTGGCTCCGAACATGCCGGGGCGCGGAAGTAGGGTAAGCTCAACCCCGCGGAGATCTTTGCCGCGAGCCCCGCACAAATTCCCGTGTTAGGAGCAGGATCCACTATTCATGAGTACTGAACCGACGCCGCCGTTCGTGCCAAGCAGGAATCAACACAAGATTCTAATGAGCAAGTTTGCCGAGATGCTGGGCAGGGCTCTTGATCGGTCCGTGAGTGAACTTGTCGATCACAGGAATATGCTGCGCTTGAATCATGGAAAGGCTTGGACGCATGGCGATCTTAATGACACGTCCGAACTCAAGAGACAAACCGCCGAAGTCCATATTTCCCAGGCCAGACTTGCCGACGGGGATTTCTCGCTCCTAGTTGAAACTATCGAAGCACTAAGAACACAAATCGACACTGCCTTCAAAACGAGTATTTTTGCAACGATTACCGAAAGTTGCAATCAGAACGGTCAGACTGTTCAAGCCACTGAAGAGTCGCTTCCCGATCAATTCATGACTATGCTTCGAAAGATTAGCTTTGGCATCGACGAGAACGGCGAGCCGTCATTACCTCAAGTACATATCGGTCCCGGGAATCCGTTGGTCAGAGTGCTGCAGTCGCAACCTCCGGAGTTTCATGCGAAACTGCAAGAGTTAGTCGAGGAGAAAAAAGAAGAAGCCCGTAGATCTGAGTTTGAACGCAGGGCAAAATTCCGAAAAGCGCCTTTTAATGAATAATTTATTTCTCGCGATCGGGTGTGATTCGTACGACCATCTCGGCGGACTAGCTTGTGGCGAGAAGGATGCCAAAAACATCGCTGAGCACCTTGGCAATCCAAAGTATGCGCACTATAATACGCCAATAAGTCGCGTTCTCTTGTCGCCGACTGTTTTTGAAATCAACGACGCACTTGCATCCATACTCAAGAATGGCCGTCCAGTCGGCTCGTTCACATTCTTCTTTGCAGGTCACGGCATCCTAAAAGTCGGGACTCTTGTCTTGTGCACCAGAGACACGCACCCCGACGCGCTCACAACCACCGGGTTTTCTCTGGGGACGCTTTTCAATTCGGTTAATGAACTTGGTGCGAGGCACGTTCATATAATTTTAGATGCCTGCGAAAGTGGCGGAGTTTCCGGGGATGTTATTACGGCATTAAAGCCAAACCTCATCGGCCAAGCTGGAAGCGCCGAGATTACTCTCTTGGCTGCCTGTGCTGAGGATCAGAGTGCTTTTGAAGACCAGAATGGCGGTCGATTCACAAACAAGCTCCTCGCATGTATTAACGGGACGGATTTTGTGCAAGATCTCACGCCAACGATTGACCTAAATGAAATAGGAAAACGGATTTCTGCACATTTCGCGACCGATGCAAGACAATCGCCTATCTATTGGGGGCTGAATCTCTCGGCGAATACGGGGTTCGTGAAGAACCCACATTTTGTTCCACAATCTGGCCTCCGCGAGACTCTCGCAGCAGCGCCCGGCCTAAATATTACGCCCGCCATACGCGAGGGGCTTTGGCAGATTTACTCCGAAGCCGACGAAGGATTCGTGCCGGAGAAGTTGCGCGGATTACTGCGCACACTACTTGAAGACGCAGTCTCGCCGTTGCCTTCCTATATCGCTTTTATCCACAGAATAAGAACTTCCCTTTGTGATCGTGCCAAGCGCGCAACCGATAGCTTCCGTGAAATCGAGATTCGCGTTGCATGCCTATCTTCCTTGCTCGGGGAAATCCCAACCAGCGCAATAGCGGACGAGTACGCGCTAAGAGAATGCGAGGAAATTCTCGATGACGTGAAGTTGCGGCTACAGGAACTGAGTGAACGACTACGCGAGAATGACTTGGAGCTTGTTGGCGGTCTCGGTCTTTCAGAACTGTATTTTCTTCCAATCCGGATTTCGAAAATTCTCGGATGGGCAGGGGTGTTCTTATTGTTTGGAAATCCGGACCAGAAGGAAGCTGCCTCTATATGTGGTTTGTTGCACCGCGTCTTTAACCGGTACGCAGGCATAGCCATTGCCGTTTCTGACCTGCAGGCACCATTTATCCTAACCGGACTTGTCGCACTCGCCAAGCTTGATCCCGACGCTGCCGAAACATGGGCGAGCTTATATTTTAATTCCGTTGCAGAAAGTGGTTGTTGCGTAGCCCAGTGGGATCTTTCATTTGAAGCAATCCCAGGCTTCCTGTTGCGTCGCGCTCTGGCAGACACGGCCAATATGGAGCGAGGAGTGGTGGCTAACCCAACTGAGCTCGTTGCGGTGCTATTGCTTCTAGCAGACAGGCTGCAACTCAAGGATACTTTCGATGAATCGCTGGCCTTATTGGATCATCGATCAATAAATTTGTTTGTGCCGGAGACGTATTCCTCCTACGGCGATGCGTTAATTAACTCCGGAGTAAATCTTACCCGAAAGATCGGGCATGACTTTTTCACAGTAGACGAGCTAATCGCCGGGCTCCCGGCAAATCTCTTGAAAGTTGACACGGAAGCCAAGTCCGTCGCGATTCTCAGCGTACTTTCATCGTTTATCTATCCTAATCGCACGCCTTGGCACATACTTTTGTGACTTTGCGAATTCTTGCTGCGAGAGCTCTCTGTTTCGAGGAGGCGCCCTCTCGCCTGCCGATTGTACTGTTACCCTTCGTATTGCGGTGAAAGGTAACCGTCCGACCGCCTCCATCAATGCACCACTGCAGCAGATTTGCTAGGCGCTTGTCGCCCGCCAGTTCATCGGCAGCAGGCTCTCAATGTCGCGATTGAGCGTCGTCGGCAGGCGCTCCAGGACATCGGTCAGGTAGGCCAGCGGATCGTGGCCGTGGGCCTTGGCGGTCTCGATCAGACTGGTGACGATGGCGCAGGCTTCGCCGCCGCGCTCGCTGCCGGCGAACAGCCAGTTCTTGCGACCAACGGCGATTTCCCGCAGGGCGCGCTCGGCGGCGTTGTTGTCGATGGCGATGGCGCTATCGTCGAGGTACCGGTTGAGGGCCGCCCAGTGCTTGATCGTGTAGCCGATCGCCACGGCGGTCGGTGATTTCGGTAGCAGTTCGCGCAGCTTGTCCTCGCACCAGGTGCGCAGCCTGTCGAGGATAGGAGCTGCGTCCTGCCGCCGTCGCTTGCCGCGCTCGGGCGGGCTGTCTCCGGCCTCGCTTGCTTGCCGCTCGATGGCGAACAACTCGCCGATCTGCTCCAGCGCCTCGTGCGCCAGCACGCGTTGGCCGGCCTTGTCCGCCAGCGCGGCGATCTCGAAGAACTTGCGCCGGGCATGCGCCCAACAACCCACTTCCCGAATGTCCGGCCGCTGCCGGTACAGCTCGTCGTAGTTGCTCGCCGCATCCGCCTGCAGCCAGCCGCCGGCCCACGACCGGAGGAAGCTGCGCACATGCTGACCGGCCTTGTCGGCGGTGAAGTCGTAGACCACGATCGCCGGATCGCGACCGACATAGGCCCAGGCACGCGCGTTGATCGTGCGGCCCACCGATTGCAGGGGAAGTACGGTTTCGTCGACATGGATCACCGATTGGGTGAGCAGCGCCGCCTGCAAATGAAACACCAGCGGCTTCAGCCACTCCGACAAGGCGATCACCCAGTCCGACAGGGTGCTGCGGGGAACGGCGACACCGCCGCGCCGATAGATCTCCTCGATCCGGAACAGCGGCAAATGATCGGCGTACTTGGAGACCAGCAAGTGCGCACCCAGGCTGGCGTCCAGATGCGAGCCATCGATCAACTGCGCTGGGAGCTTGGCGCAGCGAACGCCCGCCTGCGACTGCCGCGGATCCACATACTTGGGGCGAACGATCAGCTTCTTGAAGAACACCGCCGGCTTGAAGCACAGCTTGGTCGTGATCTCTTCGCCGAAGCGCTTGAGCGGGGTGCCATCGGCGGCCACTTTCTCAGACTCCGGCAGATCGATCTCGATGCGCTCCTCCGGCAGCCCCTTGGGCAGCACCAGGCGCTGACGCTCGACCGCCGGCTGCTTCGGCGCCACCGGCACCTCAGACTTGATCTCCTGCTCGATCAGTTCGATATCGGCGCTGCCGAACATCGTCAGCTGATCGGCGTTCTCCGACGAGGCCCCAAAGCGCTGGCGCTTGAGCGAGGCCAGTTGTTGTTCCAAGGCAGCCAGGCGCGCTTCGGCGCTTTCGGCACGGACGAGCGCAGCTCGGTAGTCAGCCAGCGCAGTCTCACGATCCGACAGGGCAAGCTCGCGATCGGCCAGAGCCGCCTCGTAATCGGCGCGGGGAACGAAGTGAGTGCTTGCCAAGTGCATGCCCAGAGGCTAGCCAAAGGCGCCAGAAAATCAATGCAAGCTGTTGATCTGCCGTCAAAAAGCCAGATCGATCAAGCCACTCGCAGCGCCGTCACCGGACGTAGCCGCCGCACCGACAGATCGATCCCCTCCAGCACCAATCGCAGATCGCTCTCCGACAGCGAACCGGCCGTCACCGACGAGAAGCGCCCGCGCTCCAGACGCTTGTACATCAGCCACCAGCCATGGCGGTCGTACCAGAGGATCTTGACCTTGTCGCGGCCGCGATTGAAGAACACATGCGCCGAGGACAGCGCTCGCTGCGGACCGAGGCTGGCCTGCACCCGCAGCGCCAGGCCATCAATGCCGAGGCGAAAATCCACCGCCTCGGCGCATACCCACACCGGCAAGCCACCGACCATCAGCGCCGTCGCTCGAAACGCAAAGGGCTGCCGACCAGCTCACGCAACAGCCGCCGACGCCAGGCCATGAACGTGGCATACGACCACCCCTGCGCCCGGCAATACGAGCGCGCACTCAGCCGACTGCTCGCCGCAGCGGTGATGCGAATGAACCAGACGACAGAACCGAGGGAAGAACCAGCCACCGGGCAAGACCAGAAGCGAACATCGTCTCAGACTCGCCGAGGATCAAAGCCAGCGGAAGAATGGGGGCTGTCGGACGGATACGGTGAAAGGGGGGCCGGAAAACCAATGGTGCCCCCATGTCGTCCGGACTTTATTCGACATGCCAGCTAGAATAATGGCCTCGAACAGTTCGTGAGGCATTGATCAAGAACGGCCTCCAAAAGCCGAGGATTCTTTACGCGATCGGCGACTGAAAGGTCTCTCGCCATTGCAGTTTCTCCGTTGTCTTAGCTGGACCCGCGCAATGTGGGTCTAGTTGATGTGCAAGTGGCAGCCTGTTCCTATGGTTTAATCGACTTCCGCAGATCGGCTTGCACACTCGACGTCAGGTCTCCCCCGCCGCCAACACTCTCCCCGCAAACTCCGCGAACAAGTTCCGAATGCTGGTCGCCGCCGACAGCGGTCGACACGTCTCGGTGCCCATGACGCTTAATTCGAGCGCAGCTGCGCTGTAAAGGCGGCGCTCGACCAGACGTTCGCACAGTAGTTGATAACGGCGCGCATAAGACGCGCCGTTGAACTCGGGGAAGACGGGGAAGTGCGGTTCGGCGCATCGGACCGGTGTCAGGGATTTCTCGCTTTCTTCTAGCAGCATCAGCCAGCCGACGAATGGCGGGCGTGGGTCGGCTTGGTAGATCGGGTTGAGCAGCGCCGGTGACTCGTCGGCAATGTCTGCTCGTGGTGTTGGGCGGTGGCCGTAGGCGCCTTGGTGATGGGCGACCCAGAGATCAGCGGCGGAGCCGATGACTTCCTCGCTGCGGTTGTTGAAGTTGTTGCCGAAGGAACCGACCTGCGATTTGAATTCGAACACGCCGAGCAGGCGCTGCTTGTGGATGACTACGGCATCCCAGTCCTTCGTCGCTCGAAAGAACCCCGGCAAAGCCACTTTGCCCTTGTTGCGATGAACTGCATCGGCCGGCAGGCCGCAATGTACGGCGACGCGATCGACCAAATTGATGAAGCCGTTCATGTTCTGACCGCCGACTACGCTGTCGCGCGTTCCGCCTTGTTTGCGTTCGGCTACGGTGCTTGAACGTCCGGCCCAGAACGCGCGTACGGCGGCGATGACGCGGTCGTCGAAATCCGCAGGTAGCAAACTCACGCTCATTCGCGTCGATTCCTGCGTTTGGAAGTGACTTGCGCGTCCGCTGCCATCTGTCGCGTGCGCTCCGCATCGTCTGCTGATAGCCCGTAGAGCCTAAAGACCGGTGCGTCAATCAACCGCTGATCCTTGGCGCAGGCGACTTGCGTCAGCTCGCCGCGCAATGCAGGCGGCACGTCTTTCCAGCGCGGGATGCGGATGCGGCGGAGGTACTGTGCCTGGAAGCGCAGGAAGCCGCCGGCCATGCGGGTGCAGTAGGTGGCGACCAGCAGCACGGTGACTGAGGAGCGCAGCACCGCTTGCAGCGCGCGCAGGTCCCATTGGGTCGAGGTCACGAAGTACAGGTTGTGGTGCGGGTAGTAGTGGCCTTCGTCGAGCACGAAGGTGGCTTCGCCCTTGATGTCCGGCACCAACAGCTTCGGTTGCTGCTGCAACTCGGGATAGATGCGATCAATCGTGCGGTACCAGGCGTCGCCATTCTTGGTCGCCACGTGGCGACCGGCGACGGCCTCATAGTGTTGGTAGAGATAGGCGGACAGCTTTGGGTAGTCGGCCAGATCGACCACGCCGCCTTCCGCTTGAAACGGATTGACCACACCTTTGCCGCCCCAGCGGATCTGTCCGTCGACCAGATCGCGCGCCATCACCAGCGGCAGCTTGCGGCTGGCCTCGACCGGGAGTGCCTCAAGTTCGCCGATGTAGACGCGGTCGCAGCCGGTGGCGACGCCGATGCCGACCTTGCAGCCGACCTGTTCCAGCGTCGGGAACTGCTGTTCCAGTCGGCGCACCAGATCCAGGCGCGTCAGATCATCGAGTAGCCAAGGGGCCTCGCCTGTTCCGGCCAGCGAGATCTCGCCGACAACGGCAGTGTCAGCATGCGCGCCGAGCATCGCCGCTACCAATTGCGGCAGGCTGTGCTCATCGCTGATCACCCCCGGACGGGCGACGCGCGTGGATGCGGGGCTTTCGGAGTTGATGGCCGGTCGTTGAATCACCGTAATCGCGGGATAGGCGATGACCTCGGAATGGAAGGCGTCGATGCCTTCCATGTCGATGTAGTGCTGCAGCGCGAAGCCACTGACGATCTTGGCGCGCAGCGGGCCGCCGTATTTGTTCTTCAACCATCGGTTGGCGCAGATGAAACCGAGCCGGCCGCCGGGTGCAAGCAGATCGAGGGCACACTCGTAAAAAGCGATGTAGATGTCTGCGCGATCGAACATGGTGCGAAAGCGCGCGCGGTACTCGCGCAGCAGCGCCTCGGGGATGCGCTCCTGGCGCACGTAGGGCGGGTTGCCGACGACGAAATCGAACTCGCCGGTTAGCCCGCAAAGCAGGAAGTCGTCACACAGCAGCCAATGTCGGCACAGCTCACCGGCATCGGCGGGCGTCACGCCCTGCGCAATGAGGCGTGCGCGCAGCTGTGCGCCGGTGGTCTCGAAACTGTCGCGATGCAGTTCCACCGCGCGGATCGCATCGACCAGTTCGCGACCGGCATCGGCCAGTCGCCTTCCGGCGTGTCGATAGGCGGTCAGCAAGCGATCCACCGCAGCCAGCAGGAACTCGCCGCCGCCGAATGAGGGTTCAAGCAGGCGCATGCGGTGCAGCGGCTGGGTCGCGGAATAACCCGACAAATCCAGGATGGCAGCGACCACGTCTGGCCGTGTGTACACCGCACCGCGTTCGGTTTCGTCATTGCCGGCCAGCACCGAGACCGCGGCGGTGATCGAGGGGTCGCGGGCGCTGGGGCCAAGGGTGTCGAACAGATTGAGCACAGGGGTGGCGCGGGTGGTTCGAAGTGGATTGAGTTTCAGGGGTTTGCGGGTGGGATGCAATCTGGGTAGGTGGTGTTCAGGCCTTTTGGTTGGTTTCAGCCGAGAAAATTGAATAGTTTGCGATATGCGGACCGCCTCGCCGAAACTGGTGGCCGTAAAGCGAGAATGCCATGTCCTTGTTGAGTTTCAGCGCCAGTGTGCGGTCGAGCAGGGTGGGTTCGCTGCGGTAGTCGCGGTAGGCATCAACGGTGATGGTCACCACGTCGTACAGGGGCGCGAGTGTGGGTGAGCTTGCGGCATCCGGGTGCTCGTTGGGCAGGTCGAAGTTCTTCAGGTGGGCATCGCCGTTGCGCGCCATCACGCACAGCGCCAGGTATTCGAAAAAGCGCTGGCTGCTGGCCCCGATCTCGCCATCGCGGCAATCGGCGCGTATGACGGGGACGATGTTCTCGTAGCTGCCCTCGTGTTTGCAGTGGCCCTGATCATCGGCCCGCGCCGCGTGAATGGCGCAAGAAAGGGGCTTTGGATTTCTTTTGCTTCACGAGCCGGCGGACTGATCGGGGGCGTTTGCGGCATTCCTGATCGAAGCCTGGTCGAGCGCGATTTCGCTTTCGATCCGGCGTTGCCCGTACTCGCCAAGCCAGCCGGTGCGCCGCTGGATCGCGTCGCAGGCGCGGTGCAAGTACAGGGCGCGATCAGCATCGCCATGACGACGGAGCGTGGTTCCGGCCACGAGCAGCAACTCGGCATACTCGATGCTGTTCGGCACTGAGGTGCGCGCGAACTCCGACAGCGTCTGCTCCAGGGCCGGTGCGTCCAGTCTGGACGCGTCTGGCGTGGCCTCTGCGACAAGTCTCAGTCCCTGCGCCAACCAGCGACGGGGATGTGCCTCACCGCTGGAGCTTGCATGGCTCTGCTCGGCCTGGGCAAAGTAGGTCGCCGCGCTCGCATTGTCACCCTGTTCCAGTCTGATTCGACCGCGCAGGTACTGGACATTCGCCTGCATCGTTGCCGGCAAATCCGGCTCCAGCGTGTCTAGAGTTGCCAGCGCCGCCTCGAACTGTCGTGCGTGCCATTGAGAGGTCGCAAGCAGCAGGCTGTTATTCGCGGCGTGCCGGCCTTTGGGCAGCAGTTCGGCCGATCTGGCGATATCGATCTGCGCAGCATCGATCCGGCCCAGCGCGATCAGTACCGCGGCGCGCGCGCTGCGCACGATGCCCATGCGTGGATGGGCGTCGCCGACACTCTCCTGCAGAAGTCCTATCGCTTTCTCCAGGGCGACAATGGCGTCTTCCAGGCGCGAGAGCTTGAGCAGCGTGGACCCAAGATTGAAGTAATCCATGGCCAGTTCCGCGCGCTGGTCGCCTTGCATGCCGGTGCGCAGGGCGACGATCTTCTGATCGAACTCCAGTGCGCCCGGCGTTTCGCCGCGCAGGTTGCTGATACGCGCCAAACCAGACAATGCAATGATCTGCATGTCGATCGGAACCACCGCCATGCCTTCGACCAGACGCAAGGCTTCGCGCAATCTGGACTCGGCGGAATCGAGCTCATTGAGTTCGAACTCGATGAATGCCAGGCGCAGCAAGCTGGCCGCGCAGTGTCCGGGCTCGCGCTGCGGCAATTCCGCGAGAATGCGCACAGCCTCGGTTGCTGCAAGCCTTGCCCGGTCGACATTGCCGCGCTTTTGCAGGGTCGTGCTGAGATTGCCGAGTACATCGGCGCGCACTTCAGGCTCGTCGGAGAGCTCGGTCGCGGCCAACTCAACGGCGCGGTCGATGACCTGTGCCAGCGTCAGGTCGCCCTTGTTGTGCATGCTGTAGCTATCGTTGAGATCGAGCACCGTCTGCATGAAGCGGTTGCTCGCTTCGGCACGCCGCGCAGCTTCCTCGGCGATGCGGGTATGGGCTTCGGCACGCCGCGCCCAGTGCAGGCTCACGCCGGTGGCGACCAGCAGCGTGGCGAGCAACAGAGTTGCCATGGCCACCCCTGCAGGATGGCGACGCACGAATTTGGAGAAGCGATACCAGCGGCTGCCGCCAGCGCTGATGGGTGCACCCGAGCGCACGGCTTGAACATCGGCAGCCAGTTCGATCGCACTGCGATAGCGATCGCGCGGGTCCTTCTCCATCGCACGTGCGATCACGCGGTCGAGATCGCGATCCAGTCGCTGTGTCCGGCCGGCCTCGCGCGCTGCGCTGCTCAGGCTGCGCGGCCTGTCGCTGAGCACCGCCTTGACCAGGGATTCGTTGGCGCCCACCACATACGGTGATGCGCCGGCCAGCAGATGGAACAGTAGCGCGCCGAGTGCATAGACATCGGTTGCGGCGGACACCGGATTGCGCAGCACCTGCTCGGGTGCGGCGTATTCCAGCGTATACAAACCGCCGTGCGTCTGCGTCGGGGTGGTTTCCTCATCGAGCAGTTTGGCGATGCCGAAGTCGAGCAGCTTGATCTGGCTGGCGCTGGTCACCAGCACATTGCCGGGCTTCAGATCGCGATGCACCACGAGCTGTTGATGGGCGCTGGCCACCGCCTGGCAGATCTGGACAAACAGGTCCAGGCGCGCGTTCGCATCCAGCCGCTGGCGCTCGCACCAGGTCATCAGCGATTCCCCGTCGACCTGCTCCAGTACCAGGCACAGGTCGCCCTCGGGGAGGGCGAAGGCCTCGATGAAGCGGGCGATGCGCGGATCGTCCAGGCGCTGCAAGGCGCGTTGTTCGTTGTTCGCGAAATGCGCAAAGTGGCCCTGTTCCAGACCCTGGCGCAGCACTTTCAGCGCAACCGGCTCGCCGGTCCGCGCGTGCGCCGCATAGACCTCGCCCATGCCGCCCCGGCCGAGCAAGCCGTCGATGACATAGCTGCCGACCACGTCGCCGATCTGCCAGCGCAGCAGAGAATCGCGCTCGGCCGCCGGGCTCGGCACGGGCAGGCGCGACTCGCTCCCGGCGAGCTGGTTCACCAGCGCTTCGAGTACGCGTCGATCGTCGACCTCCAGCGGCATCAGGCGCAGGGCCTGGTCTCGCTCGGTCACCGCCAGTTCGGCGAGATCGGCCAGCGGTCCCTTGAGTCGCAGCCATTGCGCGGCTTCGATGCCTGGCATGACGTGCTCAGGGCGCCAGATGCAGCAACAGAAATGCGCGCGCACTGACCCAGTCGCGCCGCACGGTCTTGTCGCTGAGCGCCATCAGTTCGGCGATCTCCATGAAATTCAGGCCGGCAAAGAACAGCAGTTCGACCACCCGAGCCGCGCGTTCATCGACCCGTTCCAGTTCGGTCAGTGCGCGATCGAGATCAAGATAGTCGAGCGGCCGATTGGACCGATCGAGCAACTCGTCACTCAATTCGACGCGCTGCAGGTCGCCGCCATATTTGCCCGCTGCCTTTTGGCGTTGCCGGTCGACCAGCAGCTGGCGCATGGCGCGAGCGGCCAGCGCGAAGAAATGGCCGCGGTCGTGCAAAGCCAGTTGCGCGCCTGAGGCCAGCTTCAGATAGGCCTCGTTGACCAGGGCGGTGGGCGTGAAGGTCATGCCATCGCGCTTGCGGCCCAGCTGCGCGCTGGCAGTGCGCTTGAGTTCGTCATAGACCAGCGTGAACGCGCGATCACGCGCGTGGCTGTCGCCGCGCATGCCGAGATTGAGCAGTTCGGTCAATTCAGATTCCGTCGGAGTTCCCATGCGTCCTGACCCTGCCCGCTCAGCGATCTGAGCGCACCGCAAATCTAGCTCAGTGCAGACGGGGGCGCTCACCTGACGGCAGCATGTCCAGGCGGAACGGCACATATGTCCAGACGAAGCGGCACTTCTCGTTTGGACGGACAACGCGCCTGTTCGAGCAGGGATTTGCCCGCAATGAACCCAGCCACACGCGAACTGTTCGCTTCGACCACCCGTGCTGGGTGCGACAGCCTGACGAATGCGCAGGGCGCAAATCGACATTCGTTGCTGACCATGTTCGTTTGGCGGTCGACGCAGCGTTTTACAGACAAGCAAAGCCAAGCCAAGGCCGCAGGGCAAGCCCTGCGTTACATCGCCCGGTTTCGAGAGGGGCCCGGCGCAAGAAGTGCACGGTGGACGATCAAGGGACGGATCGCTTGAACAAGCTGAAATTTTTCGGAGTCGCGGCAACTCTGGGTCTTGCACTGCCCTGTTGGGCAGCGTCCGGGAATGCGGGCGTCGTGCCGCCAGGCGCAATTTCCGATCTGGCGATCACGCTGACCGCGTCGCCCAACCCGGTTCGGGTCGGGTCGTTACTGACCTACACGGCAGTGCTGACCAATCTCGGGCCGAGTCCCGCTGCGGAGGTGTATATCGCGATGCCGTTGCCGGCCGGCACGACGCTGGTGTCTGCCGAACTCGATACACTGAGTGGCGCGCGCGCCTGCAATCTGGCCGCTGGCGTCGTCCAATGCTTCTCGTTTTTCGGTGTCGGTGCGACGACGGCCGCAACGCCGCGCACCGCAACGATCGTGGTGTCCGTGTCCAGTGTAGATACTGCGGCCATCACGGCGTCGGCGTCGGCGGAGCTGGCAATTCTGTTCATACCGCCAATACCACAGCCAGATCCCGACTTATCGAATAATACGGCGACGATTACGACGACCGTCGGCACAACCACCGCCAATGTGCCGAGTCTCGGTCGATCTGGCTTGGTCCTGATCGCGCTCCTGTTTGGATTGATCGGCCTGGCAGGCGTACAACGTCCGACGTGACCCGTGCGAACATGGTTCATCGAGCACCCGCCAGGCGTGCCGGGTGCTTGACAAGCCAACCAGACAATAAGCACCACCATGAGCAACGACGCGATCACCAGCATCACCCCGAAGACGCTGGCCGAGGCGCAGTGCCCGCAATGAACCCATCCACACGCGAACTGTTCGCTTCGACCATGGGTCGCGCGAACGCCCGGGAGCGAACGGCGCGCTTGGACTATTTCGCCTACCTCACGAAGAAGGGTGACAAAACCGACACCCTCGATCTCATGCCGTCAAGCGTCTCGCGCGCGTGTCTCTACTGCGTCGTTCCGGGGCGCGGTGGCGCTCGCGGGGCCCTTTGCACCCACGCCGCGCCCCTCGCCAGCTGGCTTCCTGACGTTTGCGCCATTTCGCGGGCGAGCGGCGACGTCGACGCGATGTTGAAGTCGATTCGCGTCGGTAGGTTTCGGCTTACCAGACCAGGTTCTGGTTCTGGTTCTCGTAGTCGGAGGGGCCTAACCGCAATCGGTGAAGATCAAGAGCCAAGAGCCGGGCGATTTGAGGCTGACGCGCCACTATGAGGGCGAGAGCGCCGCTGGATTGCTGTTGATCAAGCAGGCGCTGCAGCTGGCGCCGGGGCATCACGGGCTGCTGCAGAATCACGAGTTGCTATCGGCCGCGTGCCGGGTGTCAACGGTCTCCAGCTGAGGCTCGAGGGCTCCCCGAATGCGCACATACCACCGCATGGCTGCCGGACGGCCGGAAATACACGCGAAAACTGGCTTCACGCTGGCTGCAGCGGTCGTCATGTCTGCACACGCGCAGGCGTCCGTGATCGTGGATGTCGATGGAACGACCCTGGTCAGCGTCGAACGCGGCCGCCCAGCCACCGCGTTGCTCACCGCCCCCGAATGGAATGTCGAGCCTGGCCGAGAAATCTCGTTTAGTGCATCAAGACCGAAGCGCCTTCCTGTAAGAGCTCGTCAGCGCCATGGAGTCGCGTCAGCCAGATCGGCCGTGATGGGTCTGGTCAGCATTTTCCTTATCGAGATCATCAGCATGACAACCTGCGAAACTGCGCAAGCCAAGGCTCCATCCGGTGAGATGGACCCGGTGGCCATCACTGAAGCCGCGGCGATCGAGCGTTTCAATCTGCGGATCCGCCTGGAAAGATACGACTACGGTGTCGGTGTACGCGAGGTCAGTCCCAATCACCGGGTTGAAGTGATCGAAGGTGACCTGCATGTTGCTGGCGACCTGCTGCTCGATGAGTTGGCGGCGCGTTTGCGTGTCGAGAAAATTCGGGCGCGCAGTGCGGGTGATCGCATCGCCACGACGTTGAGCGGCAGTGTCGGGCTGGTGGTTACCGGAAACCTCCATGTCGATGGCGCCATCATCAATGCCAGCCTCGACGAAGGCCCGTTCCTGTTGGTGCTGGGAGAAACTCGGGCGCGGGCGCTCTATGCCGGCGGTGCGGAAATCAGATTCGAGAAGCGCGCGCATTTCGAAGATGCGGTCATCGGCGTCTACAACGACGGGATTCTGCGCTTCATCGACGGTCTGGACGCGCCGATGCTGCTGAACTTCGACCACGACACGGTTGTTCGAGGCGCGGTGCAGCCGCCATTTTTTGACGACGATGCGGACGATGGTCTGGATATGGAGGACGGATTGTCGCTGCTCGATCCAGAGATTGTAGTGGGTGATGCGAGCGAATTCGATGCCAGCGTCCAGTTGCTGCCGCGCATACGCCGCGGTCAGCGTTTGATCCACGGGGTCGCGATGAGTGGTGATGTTGACGACTGAGCCCGGGTCACGTCGGTTGCTGGCCGCATGGATTGTGGCAGCTGCGTTCCTGGGTAGGTCTGCGTCGGTGGCAGCAAGACGACCCGTGGAATCATCTTGCCTTGGCGCACGACGACGGTCGCATGACCATCCACGGTCACATGCGCTCAACGGGGCTTCAACCGCGACGCGCTGAAGAAGAACGACCCCGGCCGCATCGCCGAAGAGGCGGCTGCGACCTTGATCACCCAACGTGACTGCTGAGTCGCGCTGATTGGAGGCGCCGTGATGTTCCCCGAACCGTTGCGCCAGCAGCTGACCCACCGGGTGACCATTGCAAGCAGCGCAGAGACCTACGTTGTCGTCCGCCCCGGCCTCGCCCTCGCGATGTACTACGCCGATCCGCTCCACAAGATGGCCGACGCGGTGCGGCGAATGGCCGACGCCTACCTGGAGCTCGTCCCCCCGAACGTGATCACCGCACTGTGCGGTATGGACACCTGGGGTCCGTACAGCCGGCGAGGCCTGGAGAGCAAGCTCAAGAAGCTTCAGAGCAAGGTGGTGAACTACACAAACATCGATATGAGCTCGGGCTCGCTGCTCGCGAGCGAGGGCGCCTATGGCTGGCACTTGAACGGCGGGAACCTCTCCAACCCGGAGCTACGGCCGGACGACACCAACGTTGTGTATCACGAGCTCCCGCCCGAGGAGATCGATCGGGTGGGGGTGGATCGCCTCGTGGAATGGGCGATCCGCGTTGCCGAAATCCACCCGTTCGAGACCGGCCAGCTCGGCTATTCCTTCAACCAGCTCCAGCGCACGTGGACGGCACAGGCCGACGAGTTCGTGGGCGAGGTCGCCATGCGCTTTCGTGGATTCGACATCCTCGAACCGGGGCTCGCCCGCGCGGCGCGGGGTATGGTGCCCAATTGCGCCTGGCTCAATTTTCTCGGAGAGAGGGTGATCGACAAGCTCGGTGGCGACAGCGCCATCATTGCGGCGCTCTCGCCGGCGGTGACGGTGCGCCGCATCTCGGGCGGGTTGCTCCTCCAGGCGGGCGAGCGGCCTCCGATCGGCGACAGCAACGGGCAGGCGCTCGATCTCGACCCGGTCCGCGAGGTGGCGCGCCTCACGAAGCCGCTGCGAATCGCCAGGAAGGTCCTCTTCTACGGGACCGAGGAGTTCCGGAATGGCTGGGTTCACCGCTTCGATGAGCGATGACGGGCGTGGGAAACGGCAACTCCCACTGCCGCAACCTGCCCGCGCGGCGCCGTACGCGAGGCTGACAAAGCTGGCGGCGCGCTCGATCGCGACCTTGATCTGGTGATTCGGCGCGCGATGGAAAAGGACCTGCGCGACCGTTATCGCAGCGTCATGGAACTGGTGGTCGATGTGCAATCGATCCGTGCCGATTTGCCGCTACGCGGATAGCTGACTTCACCGAGAGATGGCGTCCAGCAGGCGGCGAACCTCGGCCAGATCCGTCGGACGATAGTTGATGCGGTCGCCAACGGGAAATGAAAAGCGGTGGCCTGAAATGGCGACGACAAGATTTACGGCGGCGTCGCACGCACGCAAATACTCGGGGCCGGGCAGTCCATCGACACCGACGCGAAGAACGGGACCCAGGTCATCAAGCCAGGGAGCCAGCGCTGGCAACAGCCAGGACTCGCCGAGATAGGTCGCGTGCTGGACGAATCGCACGCGGTCGCGACCGCGCGACGCTTGCAGCGCATCGATGAAGCGACGTCGAACGCTCTCATCTCCGAGCTTTGCCAGCGCAACCACCAATCCCTCTTGCGCGAGTGGATCCGCCTCACTCTGGAGTTGCCTCGTCAGGGCGGCGGATGCGAACGTTGATGGACCCAGCCGGCCCAGCATGAGCGCCACATTGTGGCGAACAAGCGGCTCCCGGCTGCGAACATAGGTGTCAAGCAAAGCGGGGATCAGCACCGGGTCGGGGCGCTTTTGCAGGGCGCGCATGGCCACTCCGCGCACCATCGTTTCCGGATCCAGCAAGGCCGCGACAAAGACCGGGTTGATGACCGAATCGCCTACCTCGTCGAGTCCATAGAGCGCAATTTCCCGGACTTCGCTTTCGGCGTGTGCGGCGAGCAACAGTAGCTCTGGCACGGCCGCCGCCCCCTGCTCGCGCGCCCTGACGATAGCCACCCTTTCCTTCTTCAGAGCAAGCCTGGTGATTTCGCCCATGTCATGACCGGTCTTTCTTGCAGTTGCAGAACCACGATCTGAACGAGGTGGCCGCAGACGTGGCAATGCGGCGTCCGGGTCCAGGAAATGGCCGTGACTGGCCGCCGGCCGTGTGACGGCCACGGCCAGATCGGCTGCCGCTACGCAAGAAGAACTGACTCCCATGTGTAGCGACACGGCCGCCGCCGCAGACCAGGCCCGCATTCTCACGGCTCCTCCCTGGATGCGAAACAAACTCACGCGATGGCCCCACGCCGTTCCACGTCACCCACCATCCAGCCCGACGCCCGCGCCGGACATCCGCGATTGGGGCTAGGGTCGTGGCGTGCATGGGCATCCTCGCGTTCTGATCCGTCTATCGATAAGGCATGACCTGCCTGGACATGCATCCACCGCCGGGCGACGGGTGCAGGCCTGCGACCGGCCGTGGGCGCTGAGCGCGCACTCGCAGCGTTGACCTTGAACCATCGCGCGCACCTCGCCGCGCTCGCGATGAAAGTCCTGGTTCAGTGAAGACTGGTGCGCTCACCCGACGGGAGCATGTCCAGGCGGAACGGCGTTTTTCGTGTTGATGGGCTACCAGCGTGTGTGGAAGGAGTGTGCCCTTGATCGCCTCAGGCGTGGACAAAACTGTCGGCGGCCCGTTCGATCCAGATGTCCAGCTGCACGATCTCGAGTTCATCGATTGCGCGGTGCGCAGGGCAGGGCGCTTGCTGGCAGCGAAAGACCCTGTGCTGCGGATGGCCGGGAGCCGACACGCGGCGTATTTTGATGGCAAGAGCTGGGCGAGGATCCTGTGAACAGCGTGCGCGAGAACCGGATGATGAAAGGCCGTGATCAAGTCATGAAGCACTTCCCGAACGGCCTATTGGTGGCGACGATCATGGCGGCTTGCCTGCCCCCACTTCTGTTGATCCCGATGATCTACCGGCTGCCAGGCGCGCAATTGTTCAAGGATGCTTTTGAAGCCTGCATGTGGCTTTCTCCCGCCGTGGGCGCTCTTGCACTCGTCGCGATATTGCATCGGGTCTGGACAGGCGCTGCATCATTTCGAGTCCGTAGAACCTCCATCACTGCCGCGCTTGCCTGTCTCGACCTGCTGACGCCGCCATTCTTCTATGTCCTGCTTGCTGCAATTGCCGGTCGTTGACGGCCGCTGGCGACACCGGCGCGACGGCTGGGGCAGGCGTTGCGTCGGGGCGCTTGCTGCCTGCGGTTGCTCCCAGCCGGTTGCAGCGAGCGGTGCGCCCGGTGCGGAGGGCATGGTGCTCGCGGTGTTCCTGCTTCCGGTAGCGATCTATTTCGCTGCAGTGGCGGTGCTGTTGCTTTTTCGCGTGTTCAGACGACGCGGGTGGGTGATCGCAAATACCATCTGCAGCATGCTGGCCATCGCCTTGACCTGGGTGGCGTTGATGTCAGTCCAGATACCGCCAGGCTCCGGCAGCAGCGCCTTTCTGCTGGGTGTCGCGGCCGTGCTGGCTTTCGGGGTCATCGCGCCGTGGCTGCAATACCGCGCAGCGCGCGAGCGATGGCGGGCGCTCTCGGCCCTGGTCCTGGTGCTGGCGGCGCTGGAATTGTGCCTGCCGTTGGCGGCATGGGTCGCGCATTCGTCCCAGCAGGCGCAGTTCGCTCAGGCGCGCAGAGAAATCGAGCGCCGCGGCCGCGAGGCACGCAGCGGAGATCTTGCCGCCACCGTCGGTGGGCGGTCGACCGGCGAGTTGTGCACCTTTGAGTTCCGCGACTTCATGGCGGCACTGCCGTATTCACCGCTCTTGCGCGACGCGACCCCGCTGAACGAGGACGACCGTGCAGCCGCCGAACGTCTGCTGGCAGATCGCGAAACCTACTCCAGCGCGCTGCACGCAAAGCTGGTCTGGGACGACCACGCCGACGATTCTGTCGACGTGCTGCTCGCAGACCCGGCTGCGCCTGCGCTGCGTTACCGGTTGCTCGAGATGCTCGAACGCCATGCCGCAACGCGCTATTGCGGCGATGCTGACGCCAATGAAGCATTGCGCGAAGGCGTGCGCGCATGGTTTGCGGAGCGAGATTCCGTTTCGCCGGCTGATCGTGCTGCCCTCATAGCACGCGTCGACGCGCTGTGCACGGCGGACGCGGGCGCCATGCAGCAGCCCTGAAATCAGGTGCTGACCCTTCAGCTTTCCGGCAGTTCCCTCGGTCATGGCCGGCTCGAAGCCGGCTTCATCGGAGCGCTCCGACGGCATCCCCACCCGTTGGCGATTGGCTGCGCCAAGCGGCTCACTCGAAGCCATTGCTGAACAGCGGATCGCCGGGCACGTAGATGGTGCAACCGAAACTGCGCGGCTGCACGATCAGCGACCAGCCTTCCAGGCTGCCTGCCAGCGTGGTGCTGCCATTGGCGATGCTCAGGGACCAGCGCCCCTGGGTGCGGGTGCCATCGAGTCTGGAAAGCTGTCCCGTTGCGTCGGCGCTGACATTCGCCGCCGGGGTTGGCGGCGTCGGCCGGTAGCTGTTCCAGAACGGGCTGTTGAAGGCCGGCAACCAGTCGCCAGTGAATGGCGCCTGCGTGCTCATGCTCTGGTTCAGATCTTCGCTGGCGATGTTCGGCAGATCGTCGTCGATCACCAGGTTGGTGAAATTGGCGCCACCCCCCTGATTGGGCACCATGAACCCGCCGCGCTTGAAGATCAGGTCGGTGCCGTAGCCATTGGGTGCGCGCAGCATCACGCTCAGATGACCGGTGACCGGGTGCGTCAGTTGATCGATGCGCAGATTCAGATCGGCGATTTCCAGGTCCTCGACCAGATCCATGTTGGCGACCACCCCATCGACTCTATTGACCGGAATAGTCAGATTCGGTGTGCTTGAGAAGACCATGGCGGCGCCCACGCCGATGCGAGAGCCGATGCGCAGGCTGAAGCGCGCGCTGCGAGTGCCCAGGCTGGAGCTGGTCTGCAACTCGAACTCGACAGTGCTGCCGCAAGGCGCACCTCCGTCCACGTTCAGCGTGAATGGCATGGCGGCATTGCTGGCCGAGCTCTGCACGGCAATATCGGGATAGGCTGCGATGGCGCCAGTGATCTGCACCTGCGGCGCGTTACTGATCAAGGTGGCGCTGACCGCGGTCGCGTTCAGATCGGTCAGGTGCAGTGGATTGCTGAGCTTGACCACCAGCTGCACGCTCTCGCCCGGATCGAGCGCGCCGTCGCCATTGCCGATGACGTTGTCGATCACCACCACATCGGTGGCCACGTCGAGCACATCCAGATGTGGCAGCGCGCGGCTGACACCAATGCCCATGTGGGCGCGGGCAAAGCGACCACCGACGGCCAGCGGCGCCAGCGCCTTGTAGCCCAGCTCCATGTCGGCGAAGGCCTCCCAGATTTCGCGCTCATTGGCGCAGGCGTTGGTGGCGCAATCGGCGGCAATCAGGGCGTCGCGGCCGTCGATGAAGCTTGGATGCACCGGCGTCAGCTTCAGCGCGTCAGTGACCAGTCGCAGCGTGATTTCGTTGCCGGCAGTGACGTTGCCGCCGGCGTTGACGATGATGCCGGCGCGCATCCGCCACAGCGTTTGTGCCCAGACGGTACCGGCGTTGTGGACTTCCAGCGCACCATTGGCACCGAGGTTCAGCGGACTCGGCGCAATGCCACCCGATTCGTTGGCGGTGACCGCATCGACGTCGGCAAAACTCAGCGGATTGAACTGGGCTTCCGTGGCGTAGGGAAAGCGCCGAAATCCGTACACATAGTTGTCGGGCACTGCGCCGAGCCGGTAGGTGATCCAGGGCGCGAAGGGATAGCGCGCGCCGGGATCATCGGCATTGCTGGTGTTCAACAGCGCCATCGCATAGAAGTCGCTCCAGCCTTCACCCATGCTGCGGGCTACATCCCAGAGCAGGCCCTGGCTGTTGCCGATCAGGCGATGGCTCATGCCGTGCGTCAGTTCGTGAATCACGATGCCGGCGTCCAGGGCGCTGTCGCGATTGGGCGAGGGAAAAGTGAAGATGGACATTTCCAGGCGCCCGGGACCGGCGCCGTCGGCAGGGGTTGAAAAGCTGGCGGTGTTGGCTCCGGTGTTCTGCACGTCGGCGGCGATGCGGTCGCCGCCCAGGCCGCCCTGCCCCAGCAGATTCAACTGCTGGAAGTTGCCCGAGGCTTCATCGAAGCCGAGCGCCGCCATGCGATCGTGAAACCAGTTGATGGTGTAGAAGGCCTGCACCAGTGCGCCGCGTTGGGCATCGTTGTTGAGCGGGCTGTCGCCGACGTCTGGATTGCCCGCCACCGGCGCTGGCGCGTACTCGAAGTCGCGCGGTGCGCTGCCGAAGAAGTCACGGTTACGCGCCGACTGATCGGGATTGCCGACGGCACGTCCGTTGGCATCCAGTGCGCCGGTATCGCAGACATTGGCCGTGCCATCGCGATCAAGACAGGCCTCGACATTGTTGCCGCGCGTGCTGTCGCAACCGTTGGCAGCGCTGGGGCAGTCATCGATCCAGCCATTCGGGCTGGCCTGAATCTGCTGGGCCACGAACATGTTCACGGTGGTTCGGGAGATACCCGGAAACTGTGCGTTGCTTCCCGGTAGCGCCGGGCTGGGCGATTGCGGCGCCGGACTATCGGCCGGCGTGATGCCATCGGCCTGCACATAAACGCCGAAGCGCGCCTGTTGCGTGGACGCGTACTCGCGCATGTTCTTGCGCCACAGCAGATGGCCGCTGCGGGCGTCGATCAGCCCGTACCAGTCCTCATTGCCCTCGGTGTAGACCGTCAGCGACCACGCCGGCACCAGCACGCCGGGCGCCAGCGGAAACCACACCAGCCGCGCCGATGCCGGAGCACTGAGGCCAGCGCCGGTCAGCGTGGCAAAGGGCTGATCGACAGCCCGCTTGACGCTCAAGGTGCGCTCATCCAGCACCTGGCCGCTCCAGCCGTACAGATGTCGCAAGGCCGTCGTTGGTGCCATCCATTGGGCGCGATCAAGCTTGGAGCTGGCCATCAGTGCCATCGGCATCAGCGCGCCGAGCACGCGCCAGACCCGACCATCGCGATCGATCAGCACTCGCGTCTCGCTCTCGAATACCGGCATTCCATCGATCTGTTGTTCCAGGCGCACCATGCGCAAACCACTGGGTCCGCCGGGGCTGTCGCCAAGCACGACCAGGGCCTCGACGTCGGCCGCCGACAATCCATAAACAGCGCGGTGTTCGCTCAGAAAGGCGCGCGCGATCTGCACACTGCTGCGTCCGGGTGCGGACTCACTCAGGGCTCCCGCTTCGCTGAAGAGCGCATCGATGCCGCCGGTGCTTTGGGTGCGCCGCACTCGCAGCGCGGGGCTCGCTTGCAGCAGCGCGCTGATGGCGAAGTCGATCTCCGAGCGGGCATCAGCCAGTTTGGCCGTGGCGCTCGTCGCCAGGGCGGGCTGTGCGGCCAGCACCTGCTGGAACTGCTCGCGCGCATTGACGCGCACGTCGAGATTGCCCTGCAACGCGCTCGTCACCGAATCGGCATGCGCCGATCCGGAAGTGATTGCTGCGGACGACAGCCAGAGCGCCAACAGCCCCATCCTGCACATGAGCCACCCAGTGTTCGCGCACATTGCGAATCTCCGCTGCCGGCCCGGAACTGCACGCGGGCCATGAATCCACTCGCGGCCGCAGGCCGTAGCTGCCGCGTAGCGGCGCCAGAGCCCTTTTCCGTCGAACCGAGCATGCCCACCATGGTAACTCCCCTCATCCGGGTCCTGCGGACCCACCCGCTCCCGGCCAGCGGGGGAGCAGGAACCAAAGCCGGGCTGCAAGCCAGTAGATTCACCCATCTGGCGCAAGGATTCATGGGGAAACAAGCACAGTAGAACAGTCAACGTGCGCATGAGCTTCTCAGTTCCACCCGGGTGGATTGTTCCGGGACTGACTGGAAGATCGAAATCACGAGCTCAGGCTGGACACGGCGCTCGAACCACCGGCGCTGTTCGCGAAAGCGCAGGACTGGCCGCAGGAAGCGGTGCGGCTGGCCGTCGCCCGAATTCGGCGGTCAGGGCTGCTCGAATCCATCGACGAACATGGGTGCGATGATGTCGAGGCGTGCTCGATCAGCCAGTACCTGGACGCGCGCGTCGAGTTGGTTGTACTCGGGCGGAAATTCCACGCTCTGGAACTGGCCCGAGACGGCGGCGCCGACGACCAGATCAAAACTGGAGCCCGGGGTTGGCAGATAGCCACCGACAGCTTCGATGGCCAGTCGTCCGCCCAGCTGAATCGTGCCGTTGCCGCCGATGCGATCGAAGCTGGAGGGGCTGGCCAACCCGAACAGTGTTGTTGCGGTACTGCCCAAGGTCAGCGTGGCACCTCCCGACACGCTCAGCGTCCCGATCGGCCCTGCCGGTGACCATGGCTGGTCGGGTGCGATCACGCCGTCCACCCGCACCGCGCCCACGACACGGCCCGATCCGGTCAGCACCTGACCCGGTCCCAAGGTCAACACGCCTGCGGAACCCTCCAGCGTGACGTTGACAGAGGGACTGTCCGCGCGCAGGCGTACCTCACCGCTGTGGGCCAGCGAGGTCGGCCCGGCACCGCGCAGAACGGCGAAGTTCGGGCCGCAGCCCGCGTTGTCCAGCGTGATCGTGCCGCGGTTGTTGATGGTGCCGGCAAGGGTCAGCTCGCGTGAGCAGGGCACGATGAGGTTGGCGCCGCTGGCGAGCGAGAGGTTCTCCAGGCGCGCGCTCGAAGTGTTCGGGTAGATCACGCCATTGCCGCTGGTCGCCAGCGTGCCACCGCTGACCGTGGTGCTGCCCTCGAGCACCAAGGCCGAGTTCTGTTCGGCTCGCACCACCCCGAGCGGGCCCTGGGTCAGGGTGGGAGCCTGCAGGCTGAGGGTGCCGCCGTTACGGGCCACCATGGTGCCCTCGTTGATCTGCGCCGAGGTCTGCAGGGTCAACTGGCCGGGGCCGCTGGTCAGACCGTTGCGATCGGCCAGCACAGTGCCGAGGTTGGTCAGTGCGAGCGCGATGGTGCCATGGCCGCCGATGCTGTGGCTCTGAGCATTGACCATCGCCTGCCCGCCGCCACCGAACAGCGCTGCCAGCGCGCCGCCTTCGAGCTGGAGTCGACCGCTGCCGGTCATGGTCGTGCTATCGCCGAAGCGCGAGGTGACGAAGCCGCTGGGGCCGGTGTAGATCAGCCCGTCGTTCTGCAGGCCAAGCGGGCCGATGAATATGCCGGCATTGCCGGAAAAGGTCAGCCGTGTACCCGTTTCGAGCGACACATCCTCGATCGGGAATCCCTGGCTGAACACGGTGGCCAGGCCACTGCCGATGGTCTGCAGTCGCCCGCCGCGCAAACCCTCGTTGCCGGCGCCGATCAGGGCCAACGCGGACCCGTTCTCGATCACGATTCGGCCCGCGCCGAACTGGCGGAAGCCGTGGTTGCCATTACCCATCGAGAGCACGAGCGAGCCGCCGTCCCGGGCGCGCACCAGGCCATGATTGTCGATGTTGTGGGTGCTCTCGAAGGTCAGTGCACGCCCCGCCACATTGGCGTCGACCAGGCCGTCGTTCTGCAGGCGCACGCGGATCGTGCCATTGCCCTCGATGGTGTGGCTGGGCCAGTTCACCAGCAGCCAGCCCAGATTGGAGATCGGCGAGAGGAAGGCGCCGTGATTCGGCGGCGCGGACAGGCGGATCCGCCCATTGGCGCCGTTGGCGTTGGTGTGGTTGTGGATGATCAGACTGGAGTCCTGCAGCGCGTCCTGGCCGCCGATCAGGATCACGGCGTTGTTGTCCATCTGCGTGCCGTGCACGTTCAGCTCGGCGCGCATGGAGGAGCCGGCCACGCGCACCACCGCACCGACGTGGTTGAACTGCAGGTGCAGGCATGACGCCGCCTGACCCTGCCCGAGCACGTCGACCCGCACCGCCAGCTCGATTCGGCAGCTGACACTCTGATCTGGAACGCCGCCCTGCCAGGGCAGGATGCCGCCCCAGCGGAAGGGGTTGAACCAGGAGTCGTTGACTTCGGTGGCCCAGAAGGCCACCCCACCTGCTCCGGTCGTGCTGGCCTCGGCGCTAGGCATGAGCATGGCCAGGGCGAGCAACAGCGAAGCGGATTTCGCGCCGCTTCGGCGCGCGTCTGAAGAGAGCAGCGACGGCATTGGAGAGCTCCTGGGCGCGGGCGAGGGGCCGCGTCTTGACCCTCAAGGCGCAGGATCGCGTCCCGGTGTCTCATCGACCGGCTGGAACCTGGCGAGGACGGCCCGCGCCCGTTCGAGCCAGGCGGGATCGGCGTCGTCCGCGCGTTCGAACACGGCCATCGCTGTGGTTGCCTGGCGGACAGCCTCCGTGGACTGCCCGCGCGCCGCGGCGATCTCGGCGGCGGCCAGCGCCACGTGTCCGCGGCCGACATAGTCCGGCGCATAGGCGCGTTCGGCCAGAGTCAGGGCCCTGGCGATATCGCGGGCGGCCGCGTCTGGATCCCCGAGCTGCAGCCGCATCCGCGCCGCGTTGGTCAACGGACCGGCAAGCTCAGCGTGATCAGGACCGAAGGCTTGTTCGCGTACCCTGACCGACTCGTCGAACAAGGCCAGCGCTTCGGCCGCACGCCCGGCATCACGGTGCACCAGCGCGTAGTTGTTGAGGGCGACGGCCAGCGCCACTGTCCGCTGCGGCAATGCCTGCTTCAGCGCGGCGATCGCTTCGCGATAGACCTGGTCAGCCTCTTCCAGGCGTCCGGCCCCCTGCAGGGCGCTGCCGAGGTTTTCCAGGCGCGCACCGAGCGCGCCGGCTTCGAGCGCCAGTGAGCGGGCATCGGCCACCGCCGCTTCGGCAAAGGCGATGGCTTCTCCATAATGGCCGATGTCGCTCATCAGCGCGGCCAGATCATTGCGGACCGCGCCCGCCTCCCGGCGCAGCGCAGGGTCAGCCGAATAGATGGCCAGCGCCGCGCGATAGTTGCGCTCCGCGCTGTCGGTTCGGCCTCGCGTCCAGTCGAGCAGGGCCTGGCCCTGGAGTACGTCAGCGTGTCCGGCGGTTCCCGGCTTGCGCAGTGCCAGTGCGCGCTCGAACTGCTCGGCGGCGGCCCCAAGTTGCATCAGGTTGGTATAGGCGCGACCGATACCCAGGCGCACATCCGCTTCGCTTTCCGGCTGCTCGGCAAAGTGCTCGGGAATGCGGGCAACCGCCTGGTCCAGCGCTTCCTTGAGGCTGGGCTCGCGGCCGCTGGCCACCGGATCGGCATCGGCGATCAGGCGCAGCAGAAAATCATTGGCACTGGCGGCGCGGGCTGCTTCGGCCCGTGCGACCATCGCCTGCTGGGCGGCGATGGCCAGACCGAAGGCCAGCGCCAGCCCGGCGGCAGTGGCCGCAATCACCGGCAACCGGTTGCGGCGAAGGAACAGGCGCCAGCGATAGCCGCGATCCCCCTGCCGCGCCGCGACTGGCCTCAGATCCAGCCAGCGCTCCAGGTCCGCCGCGTACTCGGCGGCGCTGGCGTAACGGCGCTCGACGTCTACCGCCAGCGCCTTCAGCAGCACTCGATCCAGATCGCCTTCGAGCTGACGCCGCCAGGACAGAGCCTCGCGCGCCGATAGCGCCAATGCCGCTGGATCGAGCACCGCGCTGGGCCGTGTCGGTGCGCTGGTTCTGAGCTGGGCCTCGATCTCGGCGGGAGAGCGCCCTCCGGACTCGTGGGGTACCCTGCCGGTGAGCAGCAGGTAGAGCACCAGACCCAGCGAATACACATCCGATGCGGTGGTCAGTGGCTTGCCGGCCAGTTGCTCCGGACTCGCGTACTGTGGGGTCAATGGCGCCATTCCGGTTGCGGTAAGCCCGCCTTCGTCGGCCAGGCTCTTGGCGATGCCGAAATCCAGAAGCTTGGCTCGACCTTCAGTGGTCACCATGATGTTGGCGGGCTTGAGATCACGGTGGAGGATCAGCGCCCGATGCGCAGCCTCGACCGCCCCGAGCACCTGCAGGAACAGCTGGATGCGTTGGCGGATCGACAGTTGTCGCAGCGCGCACCAGCGATCGATCGGTTCGCCGGCGACGTACTCCATCGCCACCCAGGGTCGACCGTCCGGGGCCATCCCGCCATCAATGATGCGGGCGACGTTCGGGTGTTCCAGTCTTGCCAGGAACGCTCGCTCGGCATGGAAGCGTGCCATGGCCTCAGGGCCGGCCCATCCGCGTGCCGTGAGCTTCAGTGCCGCCTGTTGTCTGTAGCCGGCGTCGTCGCGTTCGACGCGGAAGACTTCACCCATCCCGCCCGCGCCCAGACGCTCCAGCACGCGCCAGGAACCCATGTGGTCCGGAAGTCTGGGCGACTCAAGCAAGCCTGCGCTTTGCGCGTGAGCCTGCAGCAAGGCCAGAGCGTCGTCGAGCAGACTCGGCTCATCGCCTGCCGCCTCGCGCAGGAAGTTCTCCCGTGCCGGTGGCGGCAGCGTGAGTGCCTGGCCGAGCAAACCCAGCGCACGCGCATCCATCAGCGCAGTTGCGTGTGCAGGAAGGCGCGAGCGACTTCCCAGTCGCGCTGCGCCGTTGCCCTGGAGATCCCCAGCAGCGCGGCGATCTCGGACATTTCCAGATCCGCGTAGTAGCGCAGTTCCACCACCCTTGCCATGCGCTCATTCATGGCCTCCAGTTGCGCAAGTGCCTGCTCCAGAGCCAGCGCATCAATACCCCGGTCGGCGACGGGTTCGCCCTCGGCTCGGGACAGCGTGATCGCCACCGCTCCGCCGCCGCGTTTGTCGGCGTCGCGACGGCGGGCGTGATCAATCAGCACCTGGCGCATGCGTCGCGCCGCCAGCGCGTAGAACTGGCGTCGGTCCTGAGCCACCTCGGCATCGTTCGCGCCCAGGCGCAGCCAGGCCTCGTGTATCAGTGCTGTTGGGGTCAGGGTGTGTCCGATACGCTCGCCACGCATCTGCCGTTCGGCCAGCTGGTGCAGTTCCGCATAGATCAGGCTGACCAGCCGGGCTTCCGCCGACGAATCGCCGGCAGCGCGGGCTTTGAGCAGCTGAGTGACGGGTCCTTCTGCCATGCGACATTCTCGACCTGGCCCGTTGCCGCATTCAAGACCGGAGCTTGATCTCGACCGCTGCACACGCGGGCTCAACAGCAACAGGGCGCAGGGGTGCAGTCTGAGCCGCGTGGCGAAGTCCAGCCTGTCAGTTTCCACATCCGCCGCGGGCCCCGCCCTACCTGAGAGGGTGATGCACGGTACCTCACGCCCCTGTGAACGGGCGTCGCCGGCTAGTGTCTCCAACCACGGGTCATCAGCACCCGAGTGCTGATCATCGGCACTCGTCCGGCGGGGCTGCAATTGATCGACGACCCGTGTCAGATCCACCAATCGCTGGGCGTGCACCAGATGAATGCTGTCGGTCTCCGCACAGGCAGATGCCAACGCACGTTGCCAAGCCCTGCGTCCACTGATCTCGTCTCGGACTGCCACCACGATGTTGCGGTTGGCGCGAGCCATCCAGACTCTCCCGGCTGTCGTCACCAGCGTAGTTGGCGATCAGGGCAATGGTCTGAGGTGGGTCAAGGCCGCTGACGGACGGGACCTGACCGATGTCTTCTGCCGGGTCGAGCCTGAACCGTTCTGGCCATTGAGGCTGCCGAGCACCTGCGGTGCGAGAGAGCCTCGGCTCTATCCGAAAACCACATAGGCTCTGCCGCTCTGACCGCCATTTGCCGCAGCGATCTCCACATCGGCAATGCCGTCGCCGTCGCCATTGCCATCGCCGGCGCGGCGGTGGAATGTCAGTGCAGGAGCGCCGCCATGAGCGGCGTTGACGCCAGTCGCCAGCGGGAATTGCGAGCACTCGTCAACCCCGCGATTTGACCAGGATCAACGCGCCTCGCGCGGGCAGGCCTACGCTTGAATCAGGTCGTTTCGACAGGCCGCACAGCCATGACACACCAACCTGGCGCAACCCTCACACCCTCGCCTTCAGCAGTCCCCGCACGAGTGCCCGGGGGCCTGCGAGCAGTGCTTCTTGCCGTGTTCGCGCTGCCGCTGACGGCGGTCGCAGGCATCGACTTCTTCGACGACTTCGGCAATGGCGCGCGCCTGCCGTGGGGCAACGAGCGCGGCGCGTGGACGGTGGTCGACGGCCAGTATTCGGCGTCGCAGCCGCAGAACCTGCCGCCGACAGCCGCCCTGCTACCCTGGGTGGTTGGCGACTTCGAGCTCACCGTCGACGTGATCGATCCGGTGGACGGTGGCATCTGGCTGCGCGCCGGCGCCGGCGCGACCCGCGGCGTGCTGCTGGTCGTGAAGCCCGATACCCTGTACTGGCATGTGATCGCCGACCCCGTCGCCGGCCCGTACACCCAATACGGGCAGGTCGCGGTGACCCTGCCGCCGACCGGTGCGACGCGCGTTCGCGTGGTGGGCACCGGACTGGTGCTGCAAGCCTACCTGGGCGGCAGCGCGACAGCGGCCACCACGCTCGACTTGTCGGCGGTGACCATGCCCAACGGAGCTGAGTACCGCGTCGGTCGCGTCGGGGTTTACGACAATGCCAGCCCTGGTCAGCGCTTCGACAACCTGCGCCTCGCAGCCACCAGTGCGCCGCCGGAACAGGCAGTTGGCTGGTGGCCGGCGGAGAATTCCGCGGACGATGCCATCGGCACGGCGGAGGGCAGCGTCGTCGGCAGCGTGTCGTACGCTCCCGGCAAGTCCGGCCAGACCTTCCGCATGACCGGAAACAGCAGCAACTTCATCGCGATCCCGGACGGCACGACCACCGATCTGCCCGGGCAGTTCACTCTCGAGGCCTGGGTGCGCCCCGGCGCCGGACTGTCGAACCCGAGCAATGCGTGGGGCATCTTCAGCAAGGCCGGACCGCCGTTTCCGGACGGGCTTTCGTACCAGTTCGTTCTGGTCAACACGGGCAATGCGGACGGTAACGCACAGTCGCAATTCCGCAGCGCCGCGCAGGGCTGGCCGTCGGCGCAGATCACCGGGGGGCTGGCCGATGTCGGCATCTGGAGCCATCTCGGCTGGACCTACGACGGCAATGCCACGCGCATCTACGTGGACGGCATTGAACGCGCCGCGGCGGCGATCGGCCCCACCTTGCCGGCCGATGTGGCCAACGAACTGCGGCTGAACTGCGACGGCTACAACAGTGTCTGCAGCCCGATCGAGATTGATGAAGCGGTGGTTTACCACCGCGCACTGCCGGCTGCCGAGATCCGGGCGCGCCATGGGGCGTTGGCGGCGCAGACGGTGCCGCTCCCCTACCGTCAGGACATGGCCGGCACGCTCGACCAGAACTGGAAGGTCCTGAATCGGCAGGTGCCGACGCCACTGTTTGTCGCCAGCGGCCAGCTGCGGCTGACCACGACGCCGACCGATCTCTCCGGCGCGTCCAACAACATCGCCAACCTGCCGCTGGTGCGGCTGCCCGTGCTTGCGGGCGACTTCGCCGTGACCGCCGCGTACCGCTTCGACGCCGCCCCGGATACCTTCCCCCAACAGGCCGGCCTGCTGATCCTGGACGAGACGCTGGGCTTGCCGGATCAGGACAACTACGTGCGCAACAGCTATGTGGTCGAGCCGGCGCGCCGCTTCCAGGCCGTCTACGACGTCGCCGGCGTACCGGGCCCAGTGCCGAATGGGCCGCTGGTCGACATCGCGGCGGAGACGCCGTACTGGCAGCGCATCGAGCGCATCGGCGCCGACTATCAGTTCAGCTGGAGTCCCGACGGCGAGTACTGGCAACCATTCTGGGCGGTCACGGCGAGCGCCGCGCCGCGCTATGCGGGGCTGTTCGCGCTGCACGGCTTTGCCGGGCCGCCGGCAGCGACCTTCGATGCGATCAGCTTCGACCTGTCTGCGACTTGCGTTGCGCCACCGGCTGGTCTGGTCTCGCACTGGCGGCTCTCGGACACCAATGACGTCTCCGGACTGAATCCGCTCACGGCCGTCGGCGCGCCGGGTTTCACCCCCGCCCGTATCGGTCGCGGTGTGTCTCTGGACGGCACCAGCCAGCATCTTTCGGTGCCGACGCCGCTGGGGCTGCCACTGGGAAATCAGGCACGCACGATCGCCCTGTGGGCGAAAACGCCGCGCAATCTGCTGGTCACTACCGACGCGGGCATTTTCCAGTATGGGAGCACTGAAACCGGGCGCGTGTTCGGTCTGATCACCTCGCTGAATGCGCCGGGTGTCCTGTACTTCTACGGCTCATCCCGCGACGTTGCGGGAAGCACTGTGCTTGCCCCGGACACCTGGTACCACCTCGCAGTCAGCTATGACAGCAGCACCATCCGGCTTTACGTCAACGGTGCGCAGGACGGTGTAGGCGCAGTCGCGCTGAATACGGTACTGGACGCCAACGGAGTCACCATCGGCCATCGCCCGCTGTGCTGCTACTGGCAAGGCCAGCTTGACGATGTCCAGGTCTATGCGCGCGCGCTGCCGGAGGCCGAGATCGCCGCGCTCCATCGCGCCGGTGCGGCCGGGCTGTGCCGGGCGGAATCGATCTTCAGCAACGGCTTCGAGGGGAACTGACATGGGCACGCATCTACGTCGATGGGTTGCCCGTGGCTCGCCGGGGACGGCGGCAATGGACACTTTTATCGAGTGGTTCCGTTTGCGTCGGCCATCCGCTGGACCGATGCGCGCAGCGCCGCTACCGACCTCGCTGGCAATCTGGCGACACTGACCAGCGCCGGCGAAAACACCTTTGTCCACGGCTTGCTGGCTGACGAACGCTACTGGAGGATTGTCGGCGGGCAATCGTTCGGCCCGTGGATCGGGGCGACCGACGAGGTCGACGAGGGCAACTTCAGCTGGGTCAGCGGCGAACCCTGGGGCTACACGGCGTGGGCCGCGGGGCAAGCTGACAACGGCGGCAACGACTACGACTTCCTGGCCGTGCGCGTCATTGCCGACGACCGCATCTTTCGCAACGGCTTCGAGTGAGTGCCCCGGGTCGGCGATTCTGTAGGGGACTTCTGGACACCCGCGCCGCCCCCGGGGCGCGGGGGAGCGGCATCGATTTTCTGGGTGTCCCGAATCCATCTCCGTCCGACAAGCGCCCCCGGACCGGCTACACGCGCCCTGATCGCCCTGCTCAACATCCACAGCCGTAGCCGAAACTGTCGGTGCCCAGAATTTTCCAGCGGCCGTTGATGTTGGCCAGCACCAGCCGGTACCAGGCGTCGTCGGTCGTGGTTTCGTCCATATGTCCGGGACCACGGCCGGTGCCTTCCCAGACCAGGAGGTCGGGGTGGCCATCGTGGTCGACATCGAAGGCGAATTCGCTGCCGTGGACAAAACCGGTGGCTGAGCGATCCATCGGGTATGCGCGCAGGCTGACCAGCGCGCGGTCGTGCGGAAGTGCGGTCGGTACGATGAACTCATACAGGCTGCCGGGCCGGCGGGGTGCCGAGCTGCGGGCTTGTTCGCTGAATTCGGCATCACCGAAATAGCCCCAGATCGCTGCGTCGGAGGCACCGAAGCGGAATCCTGGCTCCCAGCCGTTGCACATGGGCTCGTCGGTGTCGCGCCACAGGGTTTCGCTGCTGCGGGCATGGGTGGCTTCGCTGTCCAGATGCCCATCGCGATACAGACGCACCCTCTGCACGGCACGCACCAGTACCTGGGTGCGACTGAGCATGTCGTACAGGCCTGGCGTGCCGTAGTCCTCGTCAGCGCCCGGCACGGGCCGTGGCTTGGTGAGCCAGCGGTGGATGATGCCGAAGCGGCCACTGAGGGCCTGGGCCGAATCCGGCGCCGCCACTTCCTGCTCGCTCCTGAACCAGGAAGGCACGGCGGCCGGGAATTCCAGCGCTTCAACCAGACCGTACACCGGGCCTTTGCCTTCCAGGTCATCGAAAGATCCGCCCCATAGTCCCAGCCACGAGGGCCAGTTGGACGTCAGGATCTGTCGTCGCAGGCGATCGAACTCCACGGTCGTTTCCGCTCCCGGGGCGTCTGCCGAGGTCGGTGAGTTCCGACTCGCGGCGGCCAGTGCCTTCATCTCTGTCCAGTCCGGCAGCGCCGGCGGCGCGGGTGCAAACAGTCCCTTGGCCAGTTCCGCTTTCATCTGCTCGAGGTCTTGGTCACGCGGCCAGCGCTCACCGACCGGGGCCTCGCGATGTCGATCGGCCAGCGCCTGGGCGTGGATTTCCAGTCGCTCCCAGCTGGGTCGTATCCAGAAGGCACGCACCGGATCGAAGCGCGGATTGGGCTCGCCATTCCCCTGGAATTGGCTGACCAAGGCGTTCTCGTCCTCGGGGCCTTCGGCCAGATAGCGACAAGCCACGAATCCGCGCCCGACCCGTTCCGAGCGGACCTCGCAGTAGTCACCGGTGCTGTCTGCGGACAGCAGTTGCACCGGTGTATTGAAGCCGAGGCGGCCAAGCACGGTGGCGTCGGCCCGGGCCTGGCTGCGCAGTCGCAGGTTGGCGGTACTGACCCAGCGGCTGCTGGCGTTGCTGGTGGACTCGGCAGCGGGTACCGATGCCAGCGGTTTTGCATCCAGGGTCTCGCAGCGGACGTAGCCAAAGAGGCCCGTGCTCTCGATCAGGCAGTAGTCCGAGTCGGGCATTCGCCACCTGAACGCCACTTCGGTGCCGCGCAAGAGCGCCGTCGTCGGCAGGGCCTGCGCGTCGGGGTTCGGCAACAGGCCGGTGTCGGCGTTGAGCCACCGCTCGGCAGACCCGGCCACGGCCGTTCCCCATGCGGACATCATCAGCAGGGCCATCATCGAGTGGAAGCGTTTTGAGTTCGGGTTGTGCATGAGGCAGTTCCACTGCGGCCGACGACATCAGACTGGCCTACGCTGCGGGCAATCGGCAGGCGCAGCGCGGGCAGATTATTGAAATGTGCGGGCGCCAGCGAGTAGCGAGTAGCCCGGGTCAGCGCAGCGCACCCGGGACATGGGTCTCCCAGCAAGTAGCAAGTAGCCCGGGTCAGCGCAGCCCACCCGGGACATGGGTTTCGCAGACGCCGTTTCGGCCAGCGCTGGCGCCCGGACTGCGCGCGCCAGCGCACGGAGCAATTCGCCGCCGCGGCATAGGCTGCATTCACCGCGACGCGGCAGTCTGCCGCCGGTGGCCTGCTCGGCAGTGCCGTGGGCGAAGCCTTGAATCCCTCTGCCGAAGAACGCTTCTGGAGCGAGGCTTTTGCGACCGAGCCCTACGTCATGGAAGGCTACACGCTGGACGACTATAGACCGGCCTACCGTCTGGGTTTCGAGGGTTATGGACAGCATCCGGGCAAGACCTTCGAGGACGCCGAATCGCGCCTGCAGGATGATTACGCGGGGGTGCGCGGCAATTCCAGGCTGGGTTGGGAGGATGCCCGCCACGCGGCGCGCGCGGCGTGGCAACGACGCGCCCGTGCGCAAGCCGATTGAGTCCGGTGGCGGCCGCTCGTTGAGTTGAAGCCGGGCTCTGGCAGCGGCGGCTGATCGCAGCCGAACACGGCTCTTCGGCCGTTGCGCCAGGGTCCGCGCTGATGGCTTCGGGGCCTGATCCCCCCGCTGCTGTGGCTGGCGCAGACCCGGTGAGACTGGAGCTTGTTGACTCCAGGTAAAACAAAGAAGAATGCGCGACCTCAACCGCCGCCTCCGACGTCTCCATGCCGCAATCCTCACCCGTAGCCCCGATGCGCGATCGTCTGCGCGCCTTCATCAACCATCCGCGCATCCAGGCGCTGATCATTGTCCTGATTCTGGTCAATGCCGTTTTGCTGGGGCTGGAGACCTCGCCGGCGGTGATGGCCGCAGCGGGGACTTTCATCATTCTGCTGGACCGCGCCATTCTGGCCGTGTTCGTGGTGGAAATCGTGATCCGCCTGTGGGTGTTCCGCGGCGCTTTCTGGCGCGATCCCTGGAGTGTCTTCGACTTTCTGGTGGTGGGCATTGCGCTGGTGCCGGCTTCCGGCCCGTTCGCGGTGCTGCGCGCGCTGCGGGTATTGCGGGTGATGCGGCTGCTGACCATCGTGCCCTCGATGCGGCGGGTGGTCGGGGCCTTGCTGGCAGCCATTCCCGGACTGGGGTCGATCGTGCTGATGCTGGGGGTGATCTATTACGTCTTCGCCGTGATCGCGACCAATCTCTTTGCCGCCCAGTACCCGGACTGGTTCGGACACATCGGCCGCTCGTTGTACACGCTGTTCCAGATCATGACCCTGGAAAGCTGGTCCATGGGTATTTCCCGGCCGGTCATGGAGAGCTTTCCCTATGCCTGGGCCTTTTTCGTGCCCTTCATCCTGATCGCCACCTTCACCATGCTCAACCTGTTCATCGCCATCATCGTCAACGCCATGCAGAGCTACACCGAGACCGAGCATGAGGCGCTGGTCGAGGTGGTGGAGCAGGCCCGCGACCACATCGAAATGGACCTGCACGAGGAAGTGCGCTCGATGCGGACCGAAATCCGCGAGTTGAAGGCGCTGCTGATCGACCGGCACGGCGATGCCAGGAGCTGAGGCTGGCTCCCGGGAGTTCCCGGGGCCCGGCTCAGTCCTGCAGGTTGATGGCGGTCAGAAGCTGCAGATAGCGCGGATCGTCGCGCAGCTTGCCCAGCAGCGGATCGAATTTCAGATAGGCGGCACTGCTGTCGCCGCCGCGGATGGCGCGCTCGATCCAGTGGACGGCCTGGTCGAGCTCGCCGCGCCAGGCATAGGCCGCGCCCACCCAGTAGCCATCGGCGATGGCAAACTGGTCGATGAGCTTGTTCAGCGCGATATCCGAGGCCGCGCGGTCGCCACGTTCATGCTGGGCGATCACCGTGCCGAGCAGACGGAACAGCGTGGACGAGAATTCGAGGCGGCGCAGGGCCGCGTCGGGCTGGCGCTCGAAGATGTCGCATAGCGCCAGATAGAAGTTGCTGTGTGGATTCTCCGGCAGATCTTCCAGCTGCAGCATCAGCACCGCTCGTGCGCGCCGGGTATCGCCCTTGGCCAGATAGTGCCAACCCTGATTGCGACGGGCGCCGGATGCCGGATCGAGGGCGATCGCCCGTGCGCCGACGGCGATGGCCTCGTCGATGCGGCCCAGCGAGGCCAGCAAACGGGCCTTCCAGACCAGCAGCGCGGGCGACTCGCCTCCGGGCGTGCGCGCAGCGGCCGCTTCGATGTCGGCCCAGGCGCCGGCGGTGTCGAAGAAGTACAGGAAACGCATTTCCGAGCGCAGCAGATAGTTCAAGGGATCGTCCGGCGCCAGGGCGATGCCGCGGTCCATGCCGGCGATCGCACGCACGCGCCCGGCGACCAGTTCTTCAGTCGTGTCGGCGTAATAGCCGCTGCCGCCGAGGATGCCGCCCAGCATCAGCCAGGCGTCGGCGTAGTCCGGATCCAGTTCCAGCGCCTGCTCCAGCACGGCGATGGTGCGGCGCTGGCTGTTGGGATCGTTGTTGCCACCGAACAGCGTTGCCGCGCGCATGAAGGTGCGATGGGCATCCTCGTTGGTGGTGCCCAGACCACGCCGCGAATCGCCTCCCCAGCGTTGCGGCTGGTTGCCGATGCTGGCGAACAGCGCAGTCACCAGATCCTGCAGCAGCAGGGACTGATCGTAGGGCGCGCGCTCGAAGGACTTCGACCAGCCGGCGATGCGGCCACTGCTGTCGTGCAGACGCAGCACCACCCGCAAGCGGTCATCGACATGCGACAACTCGCCGTCGACGATCAGGTTGGCGCCGAGCTCGCGTGCGATCTCGCCGGGATCGCGGTGGTCGCCGAGGTAGGCCTGGGATTCGGCGCGATTGACGATGCGCAGCGCAGGCATGCGCTGCAACTGGTCGCGCAGGTAGTTCGAGTATCCGTTGGCGAGCAGGCCGAGCGAAGCCGCAGGACTGAGATCGCGCAAGGGCAGCACGGCGATGACATCCACACCCGGCGCGGCAGCGGGCGTGCTGGCGGGTGGCGTGTCCGCTATCGGGCGCGAGGCGGACCAGGCAAGAACCACAACCATGGCCAGCAACAGCGACAGCATGGCCGGCATCCACGGGAAGCGGCGCCTGTCAGGCAGCGCCGCGGCACCGGAGTCGGCGCTGGCGAGGCCTGCCGGCGGCTGCCAGAGCGCTTCAGGCACCGCGGCGAGGCGATATCCATAGCCGTGCACCGACTGGATCAGTTCAGCCTGCTCGTCGCCCAGCACTTGCCGCAGCTTGCCGATGGCCTTGGCCAGGGAGTTTTCGGACACCACCCGACCCGGCCAGCCGATCCGCAGCAGCTCGTCCTTGCCCAGGGTGCGGCCGGCGTTCTCGACCAGATGGCGGAGCAAGGCAAACCCGCTGCGCTCGAGCGCCAGCTTGCGCCCCGCGCGTGACACCTGCGCCAGATGCCTGTCGATCTCGATGTCGCTGATGCGCCAGCCGCGGCTCTCGCCCTTCGTCAGCGCCGGATCCGGCCAGGGCTGCTCTGGGAGCAACATGCGCAAGTCCCTGTTTTTTAGGCTGTTCATAAGCTATCAGAAGATTTCAGCATTTGGCTATTGGCGGCCAGGAGCGCAAAGGCAAAAGATTGGGCATCCACCCACCGAGGACGTCCAGCCGTGTCCAGAACCACCCTTCGATTGCTGGTCCTGCTGCTGCGACGCAGGCCAGGTGAACCTGAGCTGCGCCGATTTGATCCTCATCAAGTACCGGACGTGACATCCGGCGCCCAATGCGGGTTTGCCTGAATCAGTCTGGAGGTCCCATGTCCGAATCCAAAGGTGAGCGCGAGAGCGGCAGCGTGACCGCACTGAAAACGAAGACAGCGACGCCCCGGCCAACCTCGCAGGGTGACGTGCCACCCCGGTTGAGTGCGAAAGGCATTCTCGAATTCGAGACCGAGGCCGGGGCAGACGCGGCGCTGGAAAATGAGATCGCCACCATCAAGTCGCTGCTGGATGGCAAGTCTCCTGACGATCGCCGGCGCCTGCTGGAGCATCTGATGGAGCGTGAAGGTGCGGTGGCCGAGACCAGGGATCGGGCGGTGCTGGACATGGAACTGGCGCCAGGCTGGCGTGATGGCGCCTATCCCTACAAGAATCTGATGAGCCGCAAGGCCTACGAGAAGCAGAAGTACCTGCTGCAGACCGAGTTGCTGAAATTGCAGGCGTGGGTGAAGGAAACCGGCCAACGGGTGATGATCCTGTTCGAAGGCCGCGATGCCGCCGGCAAGGGCGGCACGATCAAGCGCTTCATGGAGCATCTGAACCCGCGCGGCGCGCATGTCGTCGCGCTGGAAAAGCCGAACGAGGTGGAGCGCGGGCAGTGGTATTTCCAGCGCTATGTGCAGCATCTGCCCACGCGCGGCGAGATCGTGCTGTTCGACCGCAGCTGGTACAACCGCGCCGGCGTCGAGCGGGTGATGGGTTTCTGCAGCGATGCCGAATATCAGGAGTTCATGCGTCAGGCGCCCGAATTCGAGCGCAACCTGGTGCGCAGCGGCATTCATCTGATCAAGTTCTGGTTCTCGGTCAGCCGCGACGAGCAGAAGCGGCGCTTCAAGGAGCGCAAGGTGCACCCGCTCAAGCAATGGAAGCTGTCGCCTGTAGACCTGGCTTCCCTCGACAAATGGCAGGACTACACCCGTGCCAAGGAGGCCATGTTCCTCAACACCGACACCGCCGACGCGCCGTGGACCGTGATCAAGTCCAACGACAAGAAGCGTGCCCGACTCAACGCCATGCGCTATGTGCTGCACAAGCTGCCCTACGCCAACAAGAGCCTGGAGACCATCGGTCGCGTGGATCCGATGTTGGTGGGTCGTGCGCACGTGGTCTATGAACGCGGCGAGCACGAATTCGCGCTGCTGTAAAAGGGCCTTGGTCCGAAAAAACCTGGCCGTCTGCAGGCGCCGGCCGGGCTTCCCGGATTGCACACCTTTGGGGCGCTATCCTCCGCCCCTCCGAGCTGCCAGCGTGCCACTGATGACGGCCTGTGCGCTCCATTGCCATTGCAGGCCCTACATTGCACCGCACGCTTTTCGATACGCCCCTGGTCAACACCCTGCTGCGCGCGGCATCGCGCGGTTTTCTGCGGATCGCCGGCTGGCAGGTGCAAGGCGCACTGCCTGACCGGGCCGGCAAGTGCGTGCTGATCGCCGCACCGCACACCAGCAACTGGGACTTGCCGTACACGCTGATGGTGGCTTTCGTGCTGAATCTGCGGGTCTACTGGATGGGCAAGCAGAGCCTGTTCCGCTGGCCCTTCGGCCCGGTCATGCGCTGGCTCGGCGGCATCCCAGTGGATCGCTCCAGGTCCAACAATCTGGTGGCCGCCTCGGCCCAGGCCATCGTGGCTGCGGATGGTCCGCTGCAGCTGGCGGTGCCGCCCGAGGGCACGCGCGGCAAGACCCGGCACTGGAAAACCGGCTTCTATCACATTGCCATCGCCGCCCAGGTGCCGATCGTGCTGGCCTACATGGACTACGAGCGCAAGGTCAGCGGCCTTGGCCCGGTGTTTCAGCCGACCGGAGACGTCCAGGCCGACATGGCCAAGATCAAGCGTTTCTACGCCAACATCAAGGGCCGCAATGCGACCCAGTTCGACCTCGATTGACGCTCGAAGGCGGCCTTCGGACTGTCGCCCTGGCAGACACCGAATGGCGCCGCCAACACCGTCGCAAGCGGCAGGCTGCTGACGTCGGGTGCTGCCGACAACTCCCTGCGCCGAATATTTTTCTTGATGAAGTCCGGGGCGCAAAACCAGTTTGCGGCGTCGCAGCGTGGGCAATTTGTACGAACAACTGGGCCGCTGCTCAGTTTCGTATCATGGCAAGGCAAGTTGTTGATGCAATGCACAAAAAATCTTGTCGTGCTAGCACGCTGTAACACTCATTGACGCAAAACCATACGCAGGCGTACTCTGCGCGGCGGCTCGGGTGGGAAGCCCGTTTTCGGGTTCCGGGCCGTCTTTATGTTGTTCGTCACTGGGGCAGAAGCCATCCGGTTTCTGCGGCGTGCATCAATTCATGGGGAGGATCATGAACAAATTTTCTTGTGGCTTAGTCCGCAGGTCACTGCCTGCCATTCTGTTGCTGGCCCTGGGGGGTCAGGTAGCAGCAAACACCTTGAACCAGAACGTGTCGTGGACGGTCGATCGAGCCGGCACCACCGCCAAGTATCGGGTCGTCGCCTACGGCGATTCGATCTATGCCGGCTACAACGGAGATCGGAAG